>JBKHVG010000052.1:0-17178 GCA_046570205.1 Acidimicrobiia bacterium | reverse complement strand
CCCGACCGGTGGCCTCGGCATCGGCATGGACCGCCTCGTGATGCTGCTCACCGGCACCACGTCGATCCGCGACGTCGTGCTGTTCCCGACGCTCAAGCCCGAGCAGCTCTAGCGTCCGCGGCGCTCGCCACGAGGCTGTCGGTCGGTCAGCCGGCGGCGGCCGCAGCGACGGTCGCGAGCAGGTGGGCGACCCCGTCGTGGAGCGACGCCTTGGCCGGCGACTCCGGCAGTGTGGCCAGGGCGTCCTGGGCCCGCGTGGCGTGGCGCTCCGCTTCGGCGATCGTGGACTCGATCCCCCCGGAGTGCAGCACGAGCGAGCGGGCCCGCTCGCGCTCGTCGCCCTCGATGGGCGAGCCGAGCAGGCCTCGCAGGTCCTCGCCGGCACCGGTCTGCAGTGCCCGCAGCACCGGCAGGGTGTAGATGCCCTCGGTCAGGTCATGGGCGGCGGGCTTGCCCAGCTCCTCCTCGGTGGCGACGAGGTCGAGCACGTCGTCGACCAGCTGGAACGCCATGCCGAAGGAGAGCCCGTAGTCGGTGAGGGCGTCGACCCGGTCGCGGGGCAGGTCGGCCACGATGGCGCCGATGCGACACGCCGTGGCGTAGAGCGACGCCGTCTTGCCCTCGATGGCGGCGAAGTAGGCGTCCTCGGTGCGGGCAGTGGAGTAGGCGTGGCGCAGCTCGAGGATCTCGCCTTCGCACAGCCGCCCGATGGTGCGGGCCAGCAGGCCGGCGACCTCGGTGCCGAGCGACGCGGCGATCTCGGAGGCCTTGGCCAGCAGGAAGTCGCCGGCGAGGATGGCGGTGAGGTTGTTCCACCGGACGTTCACGGTCTCCACGCCGCGGCGCACATCGGCCTCGTCGATGACGTCGTCGTGGTAGAGCGAGCCCACCTGCACGAGCTCCACGGCGACGCCGCCATCGATGACCTCGACGGTGACCTCGGCGGCGGTGGCGGCGGCCAGCACGCCCAGCATGGGGCGCAACCGCTTGCCGCCGGCCCGGATGAGGTGCGAGGTCATCTCGGTGAGCTGGGGGTCGTCGGTGGTGACCGCCGCCAGGAGGCGCTCGTCGATCAGCGCCAGATGGCCCTCGGCGCCGGGGAAGTCGAGCAGCGGGTTGGAACCCATGCATGGAGGCTACTGGGGCCCCCGGGAGCCTCGACATTCGCCCCGGCTCGGGCAGCCTGCCTACTGCTCGCCGGGGAGGTCGACCATGTCGGGCGTGATGGCCTCGGGCGTGTAGCGCACGGTGGCGTTCCACAGCAGCCAGTTGTCGACGCCGAGGTCGCGCGCGGCGTCGATCTGGGCCCGCACCTCGGCCGGCCCGTACGGGATGCCGATGGAGAAGTCCTGGACCCAGAGGTTGAAGGCCACGCCGGACCCGGCCGCCTTGGTCTGGAAGTCGGCCAGGGACTTGGCGATGATCTCGTAGGGCTGGGCGTTGGGGTGGTCGACCCGGTACTCGCCCCGGACCCAGTGCGAGGGGTACAGCATCGGCGCGATGTAGTCGACGTGGCGGGCGATGGCCGGCACCGGCTGGCCGATGGCGTCGGGGTTGCGGGCGGCGACGCCGAACAGCGACGCCCCCTGGTACACGCACGCCTCCCGGAGCGGGTCACCGGCCTCGGCCAGGAAGGACACGACGGCGTCGTTCACGGCCTGCTTCTCGGAGAGGTCGTCGCCGGCCTCGTCCTGTTGCATGCCGGGGAACACCATGCCGGCGATGTCACCCTCGGGCCGGCGCACGTAGTCCCAGAGGATCTCGTCCACGCCCCGCTCGACCGCCTCCATGGCCAGGTCGATGTTGTACTGGCGCACGTCGGCGTTGGCGACGTTGGTGAAGCCTCCGTACTTGGAGAGCATCTCGCCCTCGGGCGTCTGGATGACGTAGTCCATGCGGCCGTTCTCCACCGCCCAGCGGGCGAGGGGCCCGTCGCGGAAGGCCACGATGCGCCCGATGATGCGCATGCCCTTGCCCTTGAGGAGCTCGATGGCGTCCTCCAGCACGTACTCCTGGCGGACGGCGCCGATCTCGTGGGCCAGGTCGACGTCGCTGTCGTAGCCGACGACGCCGCCCTCGTCCTTGATGTCGAGCTGCACGGCGGAGACCTTGCCGGCGTCGACCATCTCGATGATGTGCTCGCGCAGCGGGGCGTACCCCCATGCCGCGGCGGTGACGTGCATGGCCTGGGTCGAGGGGTACTGCACCGGGACCACCACCTCGGCGGCCGACCGGTTGCCGGCGACGTCCTCGGCCCGGAGCACGATCGGGCCGGTCGGGGCGTTGTCGTACTCGAGCGTGAACGAGCCGTCCTCGGCCACGTCGAGGTCCTCGCCGTCCACGGTGAGGCTGGCCAGGCCGGTCTCGGCCCGCCCCCGCACCTCCACCCGCGTGCAGATCGGCACGGCGGGCTGGGGGGACGCGACCTCGATCACGGGGGGCGTGCCGTCCACGGCGAAGCGCCAGGTGAACTCGGCGTCGTCGAGCAGGGGCCGCCCGACCGACATGGACAGCTCGTGGACCCCCTCATCGAGCGCCGGCGGGGTCCAGCGCACCCCGTCGTCTGACACCTCGTAGACGTCCTTGGCCACGGGCAGGCCGTCGAAGAACAGGGTCGGGACGAGACCGGCCTCGAGGTCGAGCTGCGCGATGTCGATGCGGACGTCGAGCGCGCTGGCCTCCTCGACGGTCAGGTGCATGCCGTCCTCGATCCCGGTGATGGCCACGTCCACGCGCGTCGCGCCCCAGAACTGGCTCCAGATGTAGGCGCCGAGGATCACGAAGCCGAGCGCGATGAGCAGGGTCGACCACGGGATCGAGCGGCGGGGCCCGCGGGGCGTCCACGCCTTCGGCGCCTTCGGCCGTCGACCGAAGCGTGTCGGCGGCGGCGTCAGCCGACCGGTTCGCCGGGGGTCGCCCAGCAGCGGAGGGTCGTACTGCCGGGGCGGGCGGCTCGACGCACGGGGGCGACCGCGGCGACGGCCGTCACCTGCGCCCGGGATGCTGCGGAGATCGGTGGGCATGGTGGTGGGTGCACGGGACCCGGCGCCGTGGCGGGCCGTCCGGCGCAGCTGCCCAGGCTACCGGTGCCCTCGATCACATCGCCACGCGCTCCGCCCCGGTGGAGCGTCTCGGGCCAGGGGTACACTGGCGGTCCGAGTCTCCCGATCGCTCCTGGTCTCCAGGGAGGGCAGCGCCTTGTTCGAACGTTTCACCGACCGTGCCCGCCGAGTCGTCGTGCTCGCGCAGGAAGAGGCACGGCTCCTCAACCACAACTACATCGGCACCGAGCACATCCTGCTCGGGCTGATCCACGAGGGCGAGGGCGTGGCCGCCAAGGCCCTCGAGTCCCTCGGCATCTCCCTCGAGGCCGTGCGCAGCCAGGTCGAGGAGATCATCGGCCAGGGCGGCAGCTCGCCGTCGGGCCACATCCCCTTCACGCCGCGGGCCAAGAAGGTGCTCGAGCTGAGCCTGCGCGAGGCGCTCCAGCTGGGCCACAACTACATCGGCACCGAGCACATCCTCCTCGGCCTCATCCGCGAGGGCGAGGGCGTCGCCGCCCAGGTCCTCGTGAAGCTGGGCGCCGACCTGTCCCGGGTCCGCCAGCAGGTCATCCAGCTGCTGTCGGGCTACCAGGGCGGCAGCGGTGGCGGCTCGGGTGCCAGCGGCAGCGGCGAGAAGGCCGGCGCCGCCGCCGGCTCCACCAGCGGCGAGACCCCGTCGGGCTCGCTCGTGCTCGACCAGTTCGGTCGCAACCTCACCCAGCTCGCCCGCGACAAGGAGGTCGACCCGGTCATCGGTCGCTCCCGCGAGATCGAGCGGGTCATGCAGGTCCTGTCCCGGCGCACCAAGAACAACCCGGTGCTGGTGGGCGAGCCCGGCGTCGGCAAGACCGCCATCGTCGAGGGCCTGGCCCAGAAGATCGTGGCTGACGACGTGCCCGAGACCCTGCACGGCAAGCAGCTCTACACGCTGGACCTCGGCGCCCTGGTCGCCGGCTCCCGCTACCGCGGCGACTTCGAGGAGCGCCTGAAGAAGGTGCTCAAGGAGATCCGCACCCGGGGCGACATCATCCTGTTCATCGACGAGCTCCACACCCTCGTGGGTGCCGGCGCCGCCGAGGGGGCGATCGACGCCGCCAGCATCCTCAAGCCGATGCTGGCCCGCGGCGAGCTGCAGACCATCGGTGCCACCACGCTCGACGAGTACCGCAAGCACCTCGAGAAGGACGCCGCCCTCGAGCGCCGCTTCCAGCAGGTGTTCGTCGGCGAGCCCTCGGTCGAGGACTCCGTCGCCATCCTGCGCGGCCTCAAGGAGCGCTACGAGGTGCACCACGGCGTGCGCATCCAGGACGCCGCCCTCGTCGCCGCCGCCACCCTCTCCGACCGCTACCTCACCGGCCGGTTCCTGCCCGACAAGGCCATCGACCTGATCGACGAGGCCGGCTCGCGCCTGCGCATCAAGCGCATGCAGACCCCGCCCGACTACAAGGAGCTCGAGAACGAGCTCGCCGGCGTGGTCGAGGCCAAGAAGGCCGCGGTCGAGCGCCAGGACTTCGAGGAGGCCGGGCGCCTCCGCGACAAGGAAAAGGAGCTGCTCGGCCAGAAGGAGGCCAAGGAGCAGGAGATCAAGGACTCCGGCGTCGACCTGTTCGACGAGGTCGACGAGGAGGCCGTGGCCGAGGTGCTCTCGGTCTGGACCGGCATCCCCGTGTACAAGCTCACCGAGGAGGAGACCCAGAAGCTCCTCAACATGGAGGACGAGCTCCACCGCCGGGTCATCGGCCAGGAGGACGCCATCAAGGCGGTCTCCCAGGCGATCCGCCGCACCCGGGCCGGCCTCAAGGACCCGAAGCGCCCGAGCGGCTCGTTCATCTTCCTCGGCCCCTCGGGCGTGGGCAAGACCGAGCTGGCCAAGACGCTGGCCGAGTTCCTGTTCGGCGACGAGACCAGCATGATCAGCCTCGACATGTCGGAGTACATGGAGAAGCACACGGTCTCCCGGCTCGTGGGCTCGCCTCCCGGCTACGTCGGCTACGAAGAGGGCGGCCAGCTCACCGAGGCCGTGCGGCGCAAGCCGTTCTCGGTGGTCCTGTTCGACGAGGTCGAGAAGGCCCACACCGATGTCTTCAACACGCTGCTGCAGATCCTCGAGGAGGGTCGCCTCACCGACGCCCAGGGCCGTTCGGTCGACTTCCGCAACACCGTGCTGATCATGACCTCGAACCTCGGCACCGCCGACCTGCGCAAGCAGTCGGTGGGTTTCGGTACGAACACCGAGGCCGTCTCCTACGAGAAGATGAAGGAGAAGGTCAACGACGCCCTCAAGGCCCACTTCCGGCCCGAGTTCCTGAACCGCATCGACGAGACGATCGTGTTCCACGAGCTCAGCAAGGACGAGGTCATCCAGATCGTCGACAACTTCGTGGCCAAGCTCGCCGTCCAGATGGCAGCCCAGGGCATGGGCATCGAGCTGACCCAGGCGGCCAAGCTCTACGTCGCCGACAAGGGCTACGACCCCACGCTCGGCGCCCGTCCCCTGCGCCGGGCCATCCAGCGCTTCGTCGAGGACCCGCTGTCGGAGAAGCTGCTCTACAAGCAGTTCCGCGCCGGCGAGATCGTCACGGTCGACGTCGAGGCCGATCCCGAGACGAACGAGGACGTCATCGTGTTCCGCTCGGAGGAGGGCTTCGCGCCGCCGCCGGTCGAGGAGCTCGAGGCCGCCGCCACCCCCGAGTAGCGGGGGAGCGGAGCGACACCGCAACGAAACTGGCAGTGGAGGTGTAGCAGCGGGCTGTGCTGCTACACAGCCACTGCCAGTTTCCTACAGGTGGACCGTCGAGGAACCCGGATCGTCAGGGTCGAAGTCGACCTTCGGCCCGCCACCGTCGTCGGCGTCGTCCTGGACGTCCTCGGCCACCTGCTGGTCCTTGGGCGGCTTGCCCTCGACCAGCTCGCCGATCACGCCGCCCACGGCCACGAACGCGGATGTCGCCTTGCTGCGCTCGGCGGGGCGGATCCCGATGCTGACCGACAGCGACCTGGGGGCGATCTCGCGGTACGAGTCGATGACCAGCTCGGCCACCATCCGCCAGTCGGTCTCGTCGTCCACCCGCAGGCCGATCCAGCCCCGTGACCCCACGTACTTGGGCAGGAAGAACGGGTCGCCCTCGGCCAGCAGGGCCTCCTGCTCGCCCGGCGCCGCCTTCATGGTGAGCGAGGCGTGGCCGTCGTCGTCGGTGCCGTACCCGACGAAGATCTTGTCCCGGACCCGGAAGGTCGGGTGCCCCCACGTCTCCTTCTCGACCGCCTCGGGGAAGCCGAGGGCGATGTCTCGGATCGCCTGGACGGGGTCGAGCGCCATGGCGCCCATCCTCACAGGAAAACGTCGTCGATCCGCACCACCCGTGGTGGCGGGTCCACGGGATTCCCCTCGGCGGCGGTCCGGCCTACGCTGCCGGCGTGTACTCCCGCATCCTGGTCGGCACCGACGGCTCCCCCACCGCCAGCAAGGCCGTGGCCCGCGCCGTCGAGGTCGCCGCCTCCTCCGGCGCCCGACTGACGATCATGACGGCCGGCCGCGAGTCGAAGGGGCGGGCCGTGGTCGATCAGGCCGCCGCCGCCCATGCCGCCTCCGGGGTGGAGATCGACACCCTCGTGGTCGACCGGGACCCGGTGGGCGCGCTCATCGACACGGCCGAGGACGGCTACGACCTGGTGGTGGTGGGCAACAAGGGCATGACCGGCGTCAGTCGCTTCTTCAAGGTCGGCGCCGTGCCCAACAAGCTGTCCCACCACCTGCCCACCAGCCTCCTCGTCGTCCGGACCACCTGAGTGCTGGCCGCCGCCGACACGGCGGTGCGGCGCCGACTGGGCCGCGTGGGGCTGGCCGCCCTGGTCCTGCTGGCCCTGGCCGGCTGCGAGGTCCGCACCGAGCTGAACGTGACGGTCGAGGAGGACGGTTCCGGGGTGCTCGAGCTGGCCGTCGGCCTCGACGAGGACGCCCGCTCCCGTCGCCCCGACGTGCTCGACGAGGTCGACCTCTCCGACCTGACCGACACCGGCTGGGAGGTCACCGGGCCGGCGGAGGAGTCCGACGGGATCACCTGGCTGCGCGCCGCCCACCGGTTCGAGACGCCGGGCGAGCTGGGCACGCTGGTCGAGGACGTCGCCGGGGCCGACGGTCCCTTCCGCGACTTCCGCGTCACGCGGGACGACGAGTTCACCGAGAGCCGGTACCGCTTCGAGGGCACCGTCGACTTCACGGCCGGCGCCGGCGCGCTGGCCGCCGACCCGGAGCTGGCCGAGGCGCTGGAGGCGGAGCCGGTCGAGCTGATCGAGCAGCGCCTCGGTGCGGCCATCGACGAGATGGTCGAGGTCCAGGTGGCGGTGCGGTTGCCGGGTTCGGTCGAGTCCAACGCCGTGACCCAGGCCTCCAACGGGGCGGTCTGGCAGCCGTCCATCGTCGAGCGTGAGGTCGTCGAGCTGCAGGCCACCGGCACGGTCAGCCGGTCCGCACGGCTGGTGTGGATCGGCGTGGCCGTCGCCGCCGGGTTCGCCCTGGTGCTGTACCTGTTGGTGCGCCTCGCCGGCCGGCGCCGCCGACGGTCCGCGTTGTTGTCGGGGGGCCCGGGGAGGATGGGCCGGTGACCACCACCCGGCCTCGATCCTCCCGCCCCCGCCGCACCACGTTCCGGTGCTCGTCGTGCGGGGCCGCCGCGCCCGTGTGGGCGGGGCGCTGCACCGGCTGCGAGGAGTGGAACACGCTGGTCGAGGAGCGCACGGCGCCGGTGGCCCGGTCGATCGGGGCGCCCGTCGCACCGGCCCGGCCCATCGCCGACGTGGCCGACCAGGACGCCTCACCGATGCCCACCGGTGTCGCCGAGCTCGACCGGGTGCTCGGCGGCGGGCTGGTCCCCGGATCGGTCACGCTCGTCGGCGGCGAGCCCGGCATCGGGAAGTCCACCTTGCTGCTCCAGACCGCGGCATCCATGGCCGAGCTGGGCCGGCCGGCGCTGTACCTCACCGCCGAGGAGTCGGCGCCGCAGGTGCGGGGCCGGGCCCAGCGGCTCGGTGTCCTGGCCGACCACCTGTGGCTGGCCGCCGACACCGCGTTGCCCGACGTCCTGGCCCACCTCGACGCCGTCCAGCCCGCCGTGCTCGTCGTCGACTCCATCCAGACCATCCACGATCCCGAGCTCGCCTCCGCCCCCGGTGCGGTGGGCCAGGTGCGCGAGTGCGCGCAGCGCGTCGTCACCGAAGCGCGGGCCCGCGGCATGGCGGTCGTCCTGGTCGGCCACGTCACCAAGGACGGCGGCCTGGCCGGGCCGCGGGTCCTCGAGCACCTGGTCGACACGGTGCTGTCGTTCGAGGGCGACCGGCATCACGCCCTGCGGCTGCTGCGGGCCGTGAAGCACCGCTTCGGTGGCACGGCCGAGCTCGGCGTCTTCGAGATGTCCGACGCCGGCCTGCTCGGCGTCGACGACCCGAGCGCCCTGTTCCTGGCCGACCGGCGCACCGGTGAGGCCGGGTCCGTCGTGGTGCCCGTCCTCGACGGGGGCCGTCCGCTGCTCGTGGAGGTGCAGGCGCTGCTCGCGCCCACCACCATCCCGACGCCCCGCCGGCAGGGCCAGGGTGTGGAGAGCGGTCGCCTCGGCATGCTGCTCGCCGTGCTGGCCCAGCGGGCCGGGGTCTCCACCGCGAACCTGGACGTGTGGGTCACCGTGGCCGGCGGGGTCCGGGCCACGGAGCCGGCGGCCGACCTCGGCGTGGCCCTCGCCGTGGTGTCGGCCATCACCGACGTCCCCATCCCCGGTGACCTGGTGGTCTGCGGCGAGGTCGGCCTGGCCGGAGAGCTGCGCCAGGTCGGCCGGATCGACCGCCGCCTGGCCGAGGCGGCCCGGCTCGGGTTCCGGCGGGTCCTCGTGCCCACGTCGGCGCCGGAGCCGCCGGCCGGGTGCCAGGCCATCCGGGCCCGGGGGCTCCGGGAGGCCATCGCCGCCGCCGGGCTCGACCGCTGACCAGCGCGACCGGGCCCCCGGCACCACGCCGGAGATGGCACGCACGGGGCCTCTGACCTGCACCTCCCCGGTCCGGCGGGTAGCTCGCGGGTAGTCTGTCGGGGTGGCGCCCAAGACCTCACCCGCGATGCTCGAGGCCCTGGCCTTCGTGGCACCGGGAGCGCCGCTGCGGGAGGGACTCGACCGCATCCTGCAGGCCGAGATGGGCGCCCTCATCGTGGTCGGCGACGGCCCCGACGTCCTCAACATCTGCTCGGGCGGGTTCCTGCTCGACGCCGCGTTCAGCCCCCAGCGCCTGTCCGAGCTGGCGAAGATGGACGGCGCCATCATCGTGGCCCCCGACGCCACGCGCATCGCTCGGGCCAACGTCCACCTGGTGCCGAACCCCAACGTCCCCACCTCGGAGACCGGCACCCGCCACCGCACGGCCGAGCGGGTCGCCCGCTCCATCGACGTCACGGTGGTCTCGGTGTCCGAGGACCAGCAGGTCATCGCCGTCTACGTCGGCGACGAGAAGCACCCGCTGCAGCCCATCCCGATCCTGCTCAACCGGGCCAACCAGGCCCTGCAGACCCTCGAGCGGTACCGCAACCGCCTCGACGACGTCTCGGCCAACCTCTCCGCCCTCGAGGTGGAGGATCTCGTCACCGTCCGCGACGTGGTCACGGTCCTGCAGCGCACCGAGATGGTCCGCCGCATCGCCGACGAGCTGGCCTCCGACATCGTCGAGCTCGGCACCGACGGCCGGCTCGTGCGCCTCCAGCTCGACGAGCTCATGGGGGGCGTCGACGACGAGCGCCGCCAGGTGGTGCGCGACTACTTCCACGAGGAGCGCAGCTGGCACCTCGACGAGGCCATGGGCGCTCTCGCCGACCTCGGCACCGAGGACCTGCTCGACCTGCGGACCGTGTCGTCGATGCTGCACCTGCCTGGTGCGTTCGACCTCGACGCCTCCGTGCAGCCCCGCGGCTACCGGCTCCTGTCCCGCATCCCCCGGCTGCCCGATTCGATCATCGAGGCCATCGTCGAGCGGTTCGGATCGTTGCAGAAGATCATGCGGGCCACCATCGACGACCTCGACGATGTCGGCGGCGTGGGCGAGACCCGGGCCCGCTCCATCAAGGACGGCCTGGCCCGCTTGGCCGAGAGCTCGATCCTCGACCGCTACAGCTAGCAGCGAGCCCGCCACTACCCCACGTTGCGGCGGAGGAGGGAGTGGACCCGCTCCCAGTGCAGCTCGGACGCCTGCTGGTGGTACCGGGGGCCGGGAGGGGCGAAGCCGTGGACGGCGTCGTCGTGCCAGTCGAGCGTGTAGGTGACGCCGGCGTCGCGGAGAGCGGCCTCGACCACCTCCCGGTGCTCGGCCGGTGCGGTCGTGTCCTCGGCGCACCAGGCCAGGTGGACCTCGGCCTGCACGCCGTGGAGGTCGAGGTGCGGCGAGTCGGCGGTGTCCCGGACGAGGAAGGCGCCGTGGATCGATGCCGCAGCCCGCACCCGCTCGGGCATGGCGCGGGCGAGGGACATGGCGAGCCCGCCGCTCATGCAGAAGCCCACCGCGCCCACGGGGCCGTCGGCCGCGGCCTGGTCGTGGGCGGCGAACGCGAGCAGCGCTTCCGCGTCGCTGATGATGTTGGTGGGCGTGACCGTGCCCATGAGCTCGAAGCGCTGGTGCATGTCGGCGTCGTCGGCACCGAACTCCTTGAACTCGCTGCCTCGGTAGAAGAGGAACGGCAACATGACGTAGTAGCCCGCCGACGCCAGGCGGGACGCCATCTCGTGCAGCGCGGGGCGGATGCTGGGGGCGTCCATGAGGTAGAGCACCACCGGATGCGGGCCACCGTGGGTGGGGTGGTGCACGAAGGTCGTCATCGACCCTTCCGGCGTGGTGATCTCGACGCAGCGCTGCTCCATGGCGGCGCAGCCTGTCAGGTCGCCCGGCGGGTCAGCTGCTCGCGGTCGGTGATCCGGTAGCGCCGGTCGCGCTGGTCGAGCCAGCCGAGGCGCAGGAACGACGCGATGGCCTTGTTCACCCGCTCCCGGGACGCACCCACCATCCCGGCCAGCTCCTCCTGGGTGACGGGGAGGACGAACTCGTCCTGGTCGCCGGCGAGCTCGAGCAGGCGCTTGGCGGTGCGCCCGGTGACGTCGAGGAAGACGGAGTCGGCCAGGGCGGAGTCGGTGGTGCGCAGGCGGTGCGACAGCAGCGCGACCACGGACCACAGCAGCGTGGGCCGGTCGTCGTAGATGCGCTGCACGGGCTCGTAAGCGACCACGGTGACCGTGGATGGCTCCAGCGCCCGAGCCTCGGTGGACCGCCCGAGGCCGTCGAACAACGGCATCTCGCCGAACAGGTCGCCCCGCTCCATGAGCGCGATGACCGACTCGCGGCCATCGGCGGAGCGCTGACTCATGGCCACGCGGCCCGCCTCGACCAAGAAGAGCTCCTCGGAGTCGTCCCCCTCGGCGAAGAGCACGTCGCCGCGGCGCAGCTCCCGGGTGGTGGCGGCCCCGACGATGACGTCGAGCTCCTCGGCGGTGAGCCCCGTGAAGAGCGCGGAGGCTGCGAGGAGGTCACGGTCGGCCACGAGGCCGAATCTATGCCAACCGTCACCGGATGCGGCGCGGGAAGCCCAGGGATGCCGGGCCGGCGGCCGTGCTGCGTACGCTCGCTGCCGATGTCGAGCTCCGTTGCGCCCGCCCCCGTCTGGACGGTCGTGGTCGCCGGCGGGGCCGGCACACGCTTCGGCGGGCCCAAGCAGTACGTCGTGTTGGCCGGCAGACGGGCCATCGACTGGTCCGTCGCCGCAGCGCGTTCGGTGTCCGACGGCGTGGTCGTGGTCGTGCCGCCCGACGTGGCGACCGCAGGCGGCGACGGCATCGACGGGGCCGACGTCGTGGTGGCGGGGGGCGACACCCGGTCGGCGTCCGTGCGCAACGGCCTGGCCGCGGTCCCCGGCGACGCCTCGGTGGTCCTCGTGCACGACGCCGCCCGCCCCGCCGCCAG
Organism: Acidimicrobiia bacterium; assembly: GCA_046570205.1. Taxonomy (GTDB): domain Bacteria; phylum Actinomycetota; class Acidimicrobiia; order Acidimicrobiales; family Salinilacustritrichaceae; genus Salinilacustrithrix. The sequence goes on along the minus strand of JBKHVG010000052.1, from coordinate 5,155 downwards.
CGCTGCGCTCTTCCAGGCGGTGGTCGACGCCGTGCGGGGCGGTGCCCACGCCGTGGTGCCGGGCGTGGACGTGACCGACTCGCTGCGCCGGCGCAGTGGGGGAGCCGTCGACCGCGACGAGCTCGTGGCGGTGCAGACGCCGCAGGGCTTCCCCGCCGAGGTGCTGCGGGCGGCGCATGCCAGCGGGGCCGACGGCACCGACGACGCCTCGGTCGCCGAGGCGCACGGTGCTCGCGTCGTGGTCATCCCGGGCGAGGCGACCAACATCAAGCTCACCCACCCGGCCGACCGCGACGCCCTGGAGGCGACCCTGTCGGCCCGGCTCGAGCGGGGAGTCACGGCATGAGCGGGCGAGTCGGCATGGGCTTCGACATCCACCCGATCGGCGAGGACCCGGACCGGCCCATGGTGCTGGGCGGGGTGACGTTCCCCGGCCCCGGGCTCGTCGGGCACAGCGACGCCGACGTGATCGCCCACGCCGTGGCCGATGCGATGCTCGGCGCCGCTGGTCTCGGCGACATCGGGTCGCACTTCCCCGACACCGACCCCGCGTTCGCCGGCGCCGACAGCATCGAGCTGCTGCGCGCCGTCGCCGTGGCGGTCCGGGCCGCCGGCTGGCGGGTGGCGAACGTGGACTGCTCGGTGGTGTGCGACGAACCCAGGATCGGGCCCAGCCGGGACGAGATGCAGCGCCGGCTGAGCGATGCCGCCGGCGGGCCGGTGACCGTGAAGGGCAAGCGTCCCGAGGGGCTCGGCTCGCTCGGTCGGAACGAGGGGATCGCCTGCTGGGCGGTCGCCATGGTCGAAGCGGAGGACGAGGGATGAGCGCAGGACGAGGACGGGGCGGCGGCAAGCCCGCCGGCGGCAAGCCCACCGGCGGCGGCGCCAGCAAGGGCGGACGCCGGCCACCTCCCACCAGCAGGTCGGCGACGCCAGGTCGTGCCCCCGCCCGACGGCAGAAGGGTCGCAGCGGCTCGGCCGGGGGCGGCGGCGTCGGCCAGCGCAAGCGCGCCACCAGCGAGCTGGGCGGCGACCAGGTCGAGGGGCGCAACGCCGTGCGCGAGCTGCTGGTCGCCGGCCGGCGCCGCGTGCACGAGGTGGTGGTCTCCACCGACCGTGCCGACGCGCCGGTGCTCGAGGACATCTTCGATCTGGCCCGCCAGCTCAACGTCCCGGTGCGCGAGCTCGGTCGGGCGAAGCTGGGCACGGTGGCCCGCACCGACTCCCACCAGGGCGTCATCGCCACCGCCGTGCCGCTGCAGGCAATCGACATCGACGAGCTCCTCGAGGTGCGAGACGGGGTGCAGCCCTTCCTCCTCGCCGCCGACGGGGTCACCGATCCCGGCAACCTCGGCGCGCTGCTGCGCACGGCGGAGTGCGCCGGTGTCACCGGGATCGTCCTGCCCCGGCACCGTGCCGTCCACGTGTCGCCGGCCGTCACGAAGGCGGCGGCGGGCGCCATCGAGCACCTGCGCTTCGCCATCGTCGGCGGCCTACCGGCGGCGCTGGCCGCCGCCTCCGAGCGGGGCGCGCTGGTCATCGGCCTGGACATGGCCGGTGACGTGACGATCCACGACCTGCCTCCCGTCGATCGGCCCGTCATCGTGGTCGTGGGCTCGGAGGGCAAGGGCCTCGGGCGCCTCGTCCGCCAGCGTTGTGAGGTGGTCGCGTCGATCCCGATGCACGGCAGCACGGAATCCTTGAACGTCAGCGTCGCGGGTGCGCTGGCCCTCTACGAGGTGGTGCGCCGCAGGGGGGCCTCCTGATCTCTACCGGTGGTAACTGCGGTGTGATTGACATATCGCAGTTGCACTTGTCACACTTGACTAGTCCGATCGGGCTATGGGTCGGATGGGCAGGCGCAACACCGGGAACCACCAACGCAGGGAACGTCACACGTGGGGAATCGTCGCACCACCATTGCCGCGGACACCGCGGATGCCGAGCTGGTCGAGCGCTACCAGCGTCAGGGCGAGCCCGAGGTCCTCGACGCACTGATCAGCCGCTACCGGCGGTTCGCCCGGGCCAAGGCCCGCGGCTACTTCCTGATCGGGGGAGACAGCGACGATGTGGAGCAGGAGGCGCTCATCGGTCTCTACAAGGCGGTGCGCGACTACAGCCCGGATCACCAGGCCAGCTTCCGGGCCTTCGCCGAGCTCTGCATCAAGCGCCAGATCATCACCGCCATCAAGACCGCCACCCGCCAGAAGCACCAGCCGCTCAACCAGTACCAGTCGATCTCGGGCGTCCGCCCTGGTGACGATGCCGGCGAGGCCTCCATCGACGAGATCCTGGTCAGCCACTCCGACGCCGATCCGTGCGACGCCGTCGTGGCCGACGAGCGCATGCAGCGGATGCAGACCTCGATGGACGAGCTGCTCTCCGGTCTCGAGGTCGAGGTCCTGCGGCTCTACGTCGAGGGCAAGAGCTACCAGGAGATCAGCGACCAGCTCGGCCGCCACACCAAGTCCATAGACAACGCCCTGCAGCGCATCAAGCGCAAGCTGGACGGCAAGCTCGACGAGGAAGCCCCGCTGGCCACCGCGGTCTGAGCGCGGCGTCGGGTGGGCGAAGCGGACCACGGTGCTGCTCGGTTGTGGTGGCGGGAATCCGCCACGTCGGAGCGACAACCGCTCGCGACGCTCCCTCGGCCTCGTCGGTCGAGGCGATCGACGGTCGCTATGGCCATGACGCTTCGGGGCCCGCTGGCACCGAGGCGGTCATCTCCAGATCCTTCACGACCATCATCATCGTGAGGTCATCGACCGGCGACGGCTCGAAGCCGAACCGTTCGTAGTACCTGGCGGCCCGGCGCCGGCAGGCGCCTGACCAGGGACTTCTGCGAGCCCGAGGTCGGAATCGAACCGACGACCTCCTGTTTACAAGGTGGCTCAGGGCGTGTTCGCTGGTGTCCGCCAGTGTTCCCCCGTATGCGTTTGTCCAGGTCAGGCGGGGTGGGCGACACACGGCGACACTCGGCGGAACGCAGCGGACGCGGGATGCTCGCGGGATCCTCGCGGGATCGGCGAGCCCTCTCGCGCCCCGCGCTGCCTGGTGCCTCACCGAGTAGCCGGTGCCCCAGGCGCGGAGCTCACCCACCACGTACGGTCGAGCCATGCCGCGATGGATGGCGACCGAGGAAGACGAACGCGAGGCGGTCCAGCGCCTGCTGGTCGGCCTCTCGTCGGGCCAAGACGTGTTCGGGCTGTCGGCGACGATCGCCGATCTCCACCACAAGAACGACACGTTCCCAGGCGAGGTCTACATCCGACTGGCCGCCGAGGTGCTTGCCGACACGAGTGCCGCCGGCGCCGGCCCGATCGGGTACGAGGGTCTGCGGGAGGTGCACCTCGAGGAGTTCGAGTTCCGCGGCAGGGAGAATCGCAAGTTCCAGTACGCAGTGCTGTGCAGCGCCTCGCTCGCCGGCGGCCTCGAGCCCGACCTTCTCGACGAGGTCGTCTGGTGGGGCACCGACGACTTCTGGCGCTACGCCCTACTCGCCACCGTCGCTCTCATCCGAGCGAGTGCGGCCGCACGTCAGGTGGCTGTCGAGGACGTCGTAGCCGAACTGGCGCTCCGTCGCAGCGTGAAGCTCTGACGTCTCGCCACGCCCATCGGCCAACCCGGCGGGCGCAGACCAAGCTGACGGCCCGTGGAGCGATATGAGCGGTCACTCGGGAGCTCGCAAGGGTGCGCAGCGCGCCGGTAGCATTCGAAGCGGCAGCGCAAGACACGTCGTAACGTCCGCCGACGTTGCCCTCAGGCCCGCAGAAGGGAGTCCCGGATGACATTCAGCTCACGTGCCGTCGTTGTTCTGCACGGCGAAGGAGAGGCGGTCACCGCTCTTGGAAGCCGCTACCGCTACAAGGCCGTCGGGCAGTCGACGAACGGCGCGTATTCGTTGGTCGAGGAGACCCTGCTCGATGCCGAAGGGCCCCCGCTCCACGTGCATGAGCGTGAGGAGGAGTCCTTCTACGTCCTCAGCGGTTGTGGCGTGTTTGTCGTGGGCGAGGACCGTCGGGAGCTGGGACCCGGAGACTTCGTGATCGTCCCAAGAGGCGCACCTCATGCCCTTGCGAGAGTCGGGGATGAGGATCTTCGGATGCTCGTGATCTGTTCCCCGGCGGGCTTGGAGCAGTTCTTCGTCGAGGTCGAACGGCGCGAGTCCGAGGCCGGTTCGCCCTTGGACGAGGACGACGTTGTGGCGTTGGCTGCCGACTACGGCACTCGCATCGTCGGGCCACCGATCGGCCCCTGCTGAGGCGAGGTCGTGGCGCCCCGATGTGCCGATATCCGAGAAGAGCTCGCCGGGCCATTCAGTCCCGAATCTCGTCCACCGCGATTATTTAGCGGAGCGGGATGATGACGCCGCCGGTAATCCGGCAATAGGTGTGCGCTGTGTCCGCAGCCGAAGCGGTCGGCTACCTAAGTGGACGGAACCGGCTTGCTCAGGACGCCTTGGCGATCAGGTGCCATACCGCACTAAAGAAAGTCAACGATCCCAGGACGATCAGGGTGATTCCTGCCAGCCGTTCGTGGCGTTCAGACTCGGCTGGCGTCTCCGGCCACCAGTCACGGCGGCGGTCTGCGGCGGTATCGATGTGCCGCACTCGCCAGACGCCCCAGAGGAGGACTGTCGCCCCAGCAACCAGGAAGAACGCGACGTCGAGGTAACTCGGGTTCTCAATGACTTGGGCAAGTACCAAAGCGTGTATCGATCCGCTGCTCACTACGTCAGCATCCTCGCACGGTGCGTCAAGTAGGAGCCACACCGACGTGCCGTTCTGCCCGACGCTCGGCATGATGCGCTCGTGACTACTGGACGCGACGTCGCACGAAGCGGAGCGGCACTACTCGCCTTTTCGGCCGTTGGGCTCTTGTACGTCCGGTTCCTGGTGCCTCGCCTCAACGATGCGATGCGATTCCCCGCTTGGCGCAAGGCCGCCCAAGCGAGGCGGCTGAGCTACGGACTGTTCCTGTCGCTTGCCGTTGACCACGCTCACGGAGATCTCCCCAGACCTGCTCACTGAAACTCCCCACCTCTGTGGGTCCACCAACAGGGGTGGAGCCCCTTCCCACGCTGGCGGTTGCGACACCTGACCGGCGAGAAGAAGGGGCTCCGTCTCGATGCTGACACCAGAGGAAGACGTGGAGA
>JBKHVG010000051.1:0-17359 GCA_046570205.1 Acidimicrobiia bacterium | reverse complement strand
GATGTCGCGCGTCTTGTCGTCGAAGGTGCCGCAGATGCCGAAGTCGAGGTAGACGACGGCACCCTCGGTGTCGAGCATCAGGTTGCCGGCGTGGACGTCACCGTGGAAGAAGCCGTGCTCGAGGGCCGCCTCGAGCCAGGCCCGCACGCCCCGCTTGAGCGCGGCGCCGAGGTCCCAGCCTGTCTCCTGCAGCTCGACGAGGTCGTCGATCTTGTAGCCGTGGATGCGCTCCATGGTGAGCACCCGGGGGCTGGTGAGCTCCCAGTGCACCCCGGGCACCCGCACCCCGCCGGGGGTCTGGCTGCCGGCGATGATCTCGCCGAAGCGCTCCATGGAGCGGGCCTCGATCATGAAGTTGAGCTCCTCGCTCAACGTGGTGGCGAAGTCCTCGACCACGGCGACCGGGTTGGCCATGCGTCCCTTGGACGAGACCTTGTCGAGCCCCTTGGCCAGCTTGAGCAGGATGCGCAGGTCGGAGTCGAGCACGCGACCGATGCCCGGGCGCTGCACCTTCACCACCACGTCGGAGCCGTCGTGGAGGGTCGCGCCGTGGACCTGGGCGATGGACGCGGAGGCGATGGGCTCGCGGTCGAAGGAGGCGAACAGCTCGTCGTGGTGGGCGCCGAGGTCGGCCTCGATCACCTCGACGATGTCGCGGTAGGGCACGGGGGGGACGCTGTCGAGGCAGGCCCGCAGCTCGTCGGCCAGCACGTCGGGGAACAACCCGGGGCTCGAGGCGACCAGCTGGGCCAGCTTGACGTAGGTCGGTCCCAGCTCCTCGAAGGACTGGCGGAGCGCGTGCGCACCGCGCTCGCTCCGTGGGCCGGCGCCGGGACGCACGGTCCGCACGCCCGCCCGGCTGAGCAGGCGGGCCGTGGTCAGCGCCCGCCCCAGCTCTCGGGGGCGGAGGTGGGTGATCTCGCTGGGAACCAGACGTTCGATCCGCACGCACATCTCCTGATCGTGATACGGTGACGTCTCATTGTTGCACGCGGCGGTTTCTGATGCCGCATCGCGAACGTTTGGGGGACCTGCGATGGCCGTGACCGATACCGCTCCGGTGGCGCCTGGCGATGCGCCCGCCGAGATCGAACCCTTCGAGGTTCGCATCGACCTGGGTGGCCTCCACCCGGCTGACGTCACCCGGCTGCTGGAGATCGCGTCCACCCTGGCCCGCCACGGCATCGTCGTCGTCGCCCGCCGCGGCCCGTTCATCGCACTGCGACTGCGCCGGCGGGCACCGCGCGCCCTGGCCGTGGCGCTGCGTCGCAGCTTCGTCGACCTCGGTCCCACCTTCGTCAAGTTCGGACAGCTGATCGCGTCGAGCCCGGGGCTGTTCCCCGACGTGGCGGCCACCGAGTTCCGCAGCCTGCTCGACGAGGTCCCCACCATCCCGACCCGCCAGGTCCACCGCATCGTCGAGCGAGCCCTGGGCCGGCCGGTGGGGATCGCGTTCGCGTCGTTCGACGACGTGCCGCTCGCCGCCGCATCGATCGCCCAGGTCCACCGGGCCCGCCTCGTCGACGGCACCGACGTGGTGGTCAAGGTGCGGCGTCCGGGGCTCCGTCACAAGGTGGCGCGCGACACCCGGATCCTGCGCGTTCTCGCATCGGTGCTCGGTCGGGCCGGTGGGCTGGGTCAGATGATGAACCCGGTCGCCATCGTGGAGGACTTCGCCGACACCCTGCGCTACGAGCTCGACTTCCGCAACGAGGCCCGCTGGATGGCCGAGTTCCGGTCCAACCTGGAGACCTTCGGCGACAACCGCAGCGTGACGACCCCGGTGCCCATCGAGCACCTGTGCGGCGAGCGCGTGCTGGTCATGACCTACGTGGACGGTCACCCCGTCGACCGCCTGGACCTGCTCGCCGAGTCCGGCCACGACTTCGAGGAGCTGCTGCGCCTCGGCGTGCGGGCGTGGCTCGAATCGGCCTTCGAGCACGGCCTGTTCCATGGCGACGTGCACGCCGGCAACCTCTTCCTCACCACCGACGGGAAGGTGGCGCTGCTCGACTTCGGGATCATGGGTCACCTGGAGCCGGCGGTCCGGGCCGCCCTGCGCGATGCGCTTCCGGGCCTGCTGCTCGGCGACGACCCCCGGGGCGTGGTCGAGGCGTTCTTCGCCCTCGGTGCGGTGACCGGCCCCCTCGACATGGAGCGCGCCAGCGAGGACGTGCGTCGGATCGTGGCACCGCTGGCCGACAAGCCCCTGTCGGAGATCAGCTACGGCGAGCTGCTCTCCGACGTCATGCAGGTCGCCGGCCGCCACCGTGTCCGCCTGCCCCGCGAGCTGGTGCTGGTGATCAAGCAGATCCTCTACTTCGAGCGCTACGCCAAGGAGCTCGCCCCCGGCTACCAGATCCTGTCCGATCCCCGGCTGCTCACGTACCTGCTGCCCCAGTACGAGGTCCCGGTCCAGCGCCCGGTGCTCACCACCCGGCCCTGCACCCGCCCGCTGGACGGAGATCCCGAGGCCGGCCTGCTCGTCGAGTCGGTGCGCGACGACCGGTTCAGCTGGGAGTACGCCCCGAAGCGACCGGAGCTGCGCCGGCTCTACGCCAAGGCCAAGGACAAGCAGTGGAACGCATCGGTGGACATCGACTGGTCCATCGAGGTCGACCGCGAGGATCCGGGTGGCCTGTCGGAGTACCTGCCGGTGATGGCGGCCGACGCGTTCGACTCCTTCACCGAGGCACAGAAGCGAGAGGCCGGCCACGTGTTCAACACGTGGCTCACCTCCCAGTTCCTCCACGGCGAGCAGGGCGCACTGCTGGCCACCTCCAAGCTCGTCGCCCAGGTCCCCGACACCGACGCCAAGTTCTACGGCGCCACCCAGGTGATGGACGAGGCCCGACACGTCGAGGTCTACGGCCGGTACCTCGACGAGAAGCTGGGGGAGATCCACCCGATCAACCCGAACCTCCAGCAGCTGCTGGAGATCATCGTCGCCGACCCCCGCTGGGACGTCACCTACCTCGGGATGCAGATCATCGTGGAGGGGCTGGCGCTCGCCGCCTTCGGGCTCATCCACCAGTTCTCCACCGAGCCGCTGATCAAGCAGATCACCCGGTACGTCATGGCCGACGAGGCCCGTCACGTGGCCTTCGGCGCCCTGGCGCTGTCGGGGTACTACGACGAGCTCACCACCGCGGAGCGCGCCGAGCGCCAGGACTTCGTGCTGGAGGCCTCGTGGTTGATGCGTGATCGCTTCCTGGCCACCGAGGTCTGGGAGCGACTGGGCATCCCGCCCTCCGACGGCTTGCTCGACGCCAGCCGCTCCCCGATGATGCAGATGTTCCAGCGGGTGCTGTTCGCCAAGATCACCCCGAACCTCACCAAGATCGGCCTCATGGACGAAAAGCTGCGGGACCGCCTGGTCTCCATCGGCGCCATCCCGGTGGGTGGATGAGCGCCGGGGCGAGCCTTCCGTCCCCGCCGGCGGGTGCGTGGGACAATCGCGGCATGACCGACTCTCCGGCGTTCGCCGCGCTCGGCCTCCCGACGCTCCCGTCCCCCGCCCTCGACCCGTACCTCGATGCGGCGGCCCGATGCTTCGTGCGGCACGGCCTTCGACGCACCCGGGTCACCGACATCGCCGACGAGGTCGGGGTGTCGCGCGTGACGGTGTACCGGCAGGTCGGGACGGTGGAGGACGCCGCCCGGCTGCTGCTCGCCCGTGAGCTCGATCGGCTGGTGACGGCTCTGGTCCCGAAGCTGCTGGCCGCCGACGACGCCGACGGCATCGTGTCGGTCATCGCGTCGGCGGTCGAGTTCGCCACCACGCACCCGGTGCTGTCGAAGGTGCTGCACGACGAACCCGAGCTCGTCGGCGGCTTCGTCATCGCCGAGCTGCCCACCTTGATCGATCGGCTCCTCGTGCTGGCCGAGCCGGTGGTCCGCCGGCTCGCCGATCTGGACGAGCGCGCCAGGTTCGACATCCCGGTGCTCGGGGAGTGGGTGGCCCGCGTGGTCATCACGATGGTGGTGGCCCCTCCGAAGGAGGCGCCCGAGGAGTTCCTGCGCAAGGTCCTCCTCCCGGTTCTCGGCAGCTGAACGGCCTCGGCCGCCCGGCCGTCAGCCGGTGGTCTCCAGCCGCCAGGTGTGGCCGGGGTCGAGGACGTAGGGCCGCGACCGGGGCTGGTCCAGCACGAGCCCGAGGGCGTCGGGGGCCCACAGGTCGGCGATGGGCCCCTTCGCCCGCCCCGCGATGGCGGTGCCGAACGGGCCGGCGAGCAGCTCGGACAGCAGCGCCGGCAGGCTGTCGGGGTGCTCGATCACCCACGAGTGACCGGCACCCTCCACCCGCACGAGCGTGGCGTCCGCGCTGCGCGCCGCCATCTTCGCGAACGGCCACCAGATGGCGAGGTCCCGGTCGCTGTGCACGACGGCCACCGGCACGTCGGCGTCGCGCAGCGTCTCGAGGCGCTGCTCGGAGCCCTGGTCGCCGATGGTGGCGACGAACGCGGCCGGCAGCGAGGGCAGTGCCCGGAGCCGGTCGCCGAGTGACGGGGCCGCCAACCGGGCCAGGGAGCCGGCGTGGTGGCGGGCCCGCACCGCGGTCAGGGCGATGTCGGCGCCGAGGAGTCCGATGCCGATCGGCATGAGGCCGGGCACGAAGCGACCGAGGTAGGTGAAGCGGTCGAACCCCCCGCCGATGGCGGCGTTGACCGGGATCACGCCGAGGGCCCGATCGGGTTCGGCGGCGGCGAGGTCGACGACGATGCGCCCACCCATGGAGTGGCCGACCATGAGCGCCTGCTCGACGCCGAGGTGGTCCAGCACCCGACGGTGCAGGTCGACGTAGGAGCCGAAGCGGAACCCGCCCCGGCCGAGCGGCGCCGTGCGGCCGTGGCCGGCGCTGTCCACGGCGATGACCCGGAACCCGAGCCCCGCGATGCGGCGCAGGGTGCGGGCGTACAGCATCCCCTCGGCCATGATCCCGTGGACGAGCAGCAGGGGCACGCCCTCCCCGCACAGGGCGACGCCGACGCGGTGGCCGTCGTCCAGCGTGACCTCCCGACGGCGCAGGCGGGGGGGCTTGGACCGCTGCTGCTCGGAGATGGATCGCATCTCGGCGAGCAGATCGGCATCGGTCTCGGCAGTGCGGGCAGCGGTCACCATGAGGCGACGATACAGATCTGTCGCCCTGTAAAACCCTCCGGCGTCAGCCGTCGCGTCCAGGGCGGTTGGTGCGCACGTCCCGGAAGGGGATGCCGGTGTCCACCGACGGCTCCTTGGGGAGCCCGAGGACCCGTTCACCGACGATGTTGTGCTGGATCTCGTCGGTGCCCCCGGCGATCGACTGCCCCGGAACGGAGACGAGCACCTCGGCGACGATGCCGGCCTCGATCGACTCCGGGCCGGCCAGCATCGCGTGGGCACCGGAGACCCGGCCGTGGGCATCGGCAGCGGCCCGGGCGATCTGGCTGGCGTGGAGCTTGCCCAGGGAGCCCTCGGGGCCCGGCCGCCCCGCTCGCCGCGCCGCGCCGGCCCGCTGCGCGGTGACCTCGGCCACCCGGCGCAGCGCGTGCAGAGCGGCGATCTCCTGGCGGAGCACCGGGTCGGCGGTGCGCCCGAGGCGCTCGGCCAGCGGCGCGACCAGATCGGCGCGCCCGGCTCGCTGGGGGTACCACTCGTAGGTCTCGAGGTAGCCCTCGGCCTCGGCCCGGGCCTCGGCCCGGGTGCGCCCCTCGCCCTCTGGCGGCAGGGAACCGAAGAGGCCGGCAGCCAGGCCGCGCTCGTGGGACAGCGTGCTCAGCGCGACGCGCCAGCCGTCGTGCAGCTCCCCGACCAGGTGGGCGTGCGGGACGCGGGCGTCGTCGATGAACACCTCGTTGAACGAGGCGCGGCCGTTCATCTGGCGGAGCGAGCGCACCTCGACGCCGGGTTGGCGCATCGGGAAGGCGAAGTACGAGAGCCCCCGGTGCTTGGGGACGTCGGGGTCGGTCCGAGCGAGCAACATGCCGTACGCGGCGTGGTGCGCGCCCGTGGTCCACAGCTTCTGTCCGGTGACGACCCACTCGTCACCGTCCCGGCGGGCGTGCGTCGTCACGCCGGCCAGGTCCGAGCCGTTGCCCGGCTCCGAGAACAGCTGGCACCAGGTGTCGGCTCCGGTGGCGATGCCGTGCAGCAACCGTCGGGCGAGGTCGACACGGGCGTGCTCGAGCAACGTGGGCGCGGCCAGCGACATGCCGACCCCGATGGCGGGGCCGACGGCGCCCGCGGCGCGGACCTCGTCGGTGGCGACGCGAGCCAGTTCCGGAGGCAGGCCCCGTCCGTAGCGGTCCACCGGCCAGGCCGGACACGCCCACCCGGACTCCACGAGCGTGGCCCGCCAGTCGGCGAGGGGCGCCTCCGGGTCCCAGTGCTGCGCCAACCACGAGCGGACCTCGGCGCGGACCTCCTCTGCGGCCGGGGCGCGCTCGCCGGGGACGGCGGTCATGTGGTCACGGTGCCGGCGGCGCAGCGGTGCGGGCCGGCACCGAGTGCTCCCAGTCGGCCAGCAGCGCCCGGAGCGCCACGATGAGGGCGAGGGGCTGGTCGAGCGGCACGTGGTGGTGGGCCTGGGGGATCTCCACGAACGGCGCGTTGCGGCCGAGCAGCTCGTTCATGTGGTCGATGACGTCGGCCGTGACGATGGCGCTGAACTGCCCGTGCAGCACGGCGATGCGGGTCTTCACCATGGCGAGGTACTCGTGCAGCTCGTGCATCGAGACCCGCTCGAACACGGCACGGTCGAACTTCCAGGTCCAGCCCTCGGCGGTCTCCCGGAGGGAGTGCCGCGCGATGTGGCGGACGATGTAGTCGTTGTCGCACGGTTGGGGTGGCACCAGGTGGAAGTGCTCCATGGCCTCCTCCAGCGACGGGTACGTCTTCGGGTTCGAGAACGCCCGGCCCCGGCTCGCCTCCTCGGTCTCCGGATCGGGGCGCCGGACCGGCGAGTCGATGATGATGGTGCCGGCGATGTCGTCGCCGTGGAGGGCGGCCGTGAGCATCGTGACGAAGCCGCCCATGCTGTGACCCACGGTGATCGGCCGGTCCATGCCGAGCGCCCCGGCCACGTGCAGCACCTCCCGGGCCCACTGCTCCATGGAGTAGGCGTCGCGGTGGCCGCTGTCGCCGTGGCCACTCAGGTCGATGGCGGCGACGTGGTAGTGGTGCGTCAGCTGCGGGGCGATGAAGTCCCACCAGTGAGCGTGGGCGGCGCCGCCGTGCACGAGCATGAGGCCCGGCTTGGCGGTGTCCCCCCACGACAGCGCGTGGATCCGGCAACCCTCGACGTCGACCTCCGTGGTGCGGGCCGCGGTCGCCGTGGCGCTGGTGAACCAGGTCGGGGGGTGGAGGCTCGTCATGCCGGCACGATAGGGAGGTCGAGGGCGGTGCCGGGAAACGCGCCGTGGCTTGGTCGCGCCCGATGCGCTCGCTCTGCCCTACGGTGCAGACGGACCGGGCAGAGGCCCGGACGGAACAGGGGGAATGCGATCGTGCGAAACACCCGACGTCGAATCACCGGCAGGTGGTTGCCGCTCCTGTTGGCGGGCCTGCTCGTCGCGGGCGCCTGCGGGGCCGACGAGGAGTCGACCGCCACGGACGACGACACGTCCGTCGACGGCGGCGGTGTCGATGACGGCGGCGCGGAGGACGGCGGTGGCGAGCCGGCCGAGGAGGAGCCCGAGATCGAGGACAGCGCCAAGGGCGTCACCGACACGGAGATCAACATCGGCGTCCACGCCCCCGAGACGATCGGCGGGATCGACATCGGCGACATCCTCGGCCTCGGGGACCTGACCCAGCTCTACTGGGACACGGTGAACGAGAAGGGGGGCATCCACGGTCGCACGGTCAACGTCACCCTCGCCGACGACGGCTACGACGCCAACGCAGCCCAGCAGGCGTGCCGCGACCTGCTCACCCAGGACCTGCTGTTCGTGTCCGGCACCTCCGGCGCCGACCAGATCATCACCTGCGCCAACCTCGCCACCGAGGACCAGATGCCGTACATGAGCCTCGGCGTCGCCGAGGCCGGCCTCATCGACAAGCCCGGCTACCGGGCCATGACCATGACCTACGACGGCATGTCGGAGCTCATGGCCGAGTACATCCTCGCCGAGCTGGCCCAGCCGGAGACCCCGGTGGCGATGATCCGCTACAACAGCCCCAGCTCGCAGGGCGCCCAGGATGCGTTCACCGCCAAGATGGAGGAGCTCGGCGGCAACGTGGTCGCCGCCGATGCGGTCGACAAGCAGGGCAACGCCAACGAGCTCACCGCCGAGTGCGTGAAGCTGGCGAACCTCGGGGTCGAGGTCGTCTTCATGATCCTGGTGCCCACCGCGTCGACGCAGTTCGCCCGGCTGTGCGCGGAGCAGGGGTTCACGCCCCAGTTCGTGACGGTGTCCAACACCCTGTCCTGTGCCACCGAGCCCCCCATCGGCGTTCCGGAGCTGGCCGGGTGCCGCTCGTTCTCCCCGGTGCGTGTCGACGCGGACGACGACCCGCTGGCCAAGGAGGCCCAGGAGGCGTGGGCTGCAGCCTTCCCCGACCGTGACCCGCCCGATGACCTGGTGACCTTCTGGGGCGTCTTCGACGTGTACCGGGAGGCGCTGGAGCAGGCCGGGCCCGAGCTGACCCGCCTCGGCTTCCTCGATGCGCTCGATGCCATGGAGTACGACAACGGGGTGTTCAACCCCATCAACTTCGGCGGCGGCAAGGTCGGTGCCGACAGCGTCATCGTCATCGAGGCGACCGCCGAGGCGCCCTGGGAGCGCGAGCTCCTCTCGGAGTGGACGTCCAGCTTCGGCTGAGCCCGAGGCGAACCAGCACTGATGGAGGAAGCGCTCACCTTCGTGGTCGTCGGCGTCGCCGGCGGCTCGACCTACGCCCTGCTGGCGCTGGGTCTGGTGCTGGTGCACAGCGTGTCCCGGGTCCTCAACTTCGCCCAGGGTGCGTTCGGGACCCTGGCGGCGTTCGTCGCGGCCAGCATCGCCATCGGCCACGACCTTCCGTGGCCGGTGGCCGTCGCGGCGGCCGTGGCCGTGGGTGCCGTCGTGGGCGCAACCACGGCATGGGTCCTGCTCGGCCGCGACGGCGGCGTGCTCCCGCCGCTCGTCGGCACGGTGGCGTTGCTGTCGGCGATCACGCTGGTGGAGGCCCGTTGGCTCGGCGGCACCCGTGAGTTCCCCACCCCGGTGTCCGGCACCGGGCTGGAGATCGCCGGGGTGGTGGTCACGCCCACCCGCATGCTGGTCGTCGCGGTCGCCGCGGTCGCCGGCCTGGCGCTGTGGGCCGGGCTCGAGCGCACCCGCCTCGGCCTCTCGTTGCGGGCCGGCGCGGACAACCGGGAAGGCGCCCGCATCGTCGGCCTGGATCCCCGTCGGCTGGAGGTGGCGGCCTGGAGCGTGGCCGGCGTGCTCGGGGCGCTGGCCGGCGTCCTGTCCGGGTGGACGACCCAGACCATCACGCCCGGCTTCCTCACCGGCGTGCTGCCCCAGGCCTTCGCCGCCGCCATGCTCGGCGGCATGGTGAGCCTGCCGGGAGCGGTCCTCGGCGGCCTCGTCGTGGGCGTGGCGGAGAGCCTCACCCGGCTGTACTGGGGCGGGACGCCGGGCTCACCCGAGCTGGTGGTGTTCCTCGTCCTGGGCGGCGTGCTCCTGCTGCGTCCGCAGGGGCTGTTCACCCGGGCCCGCCGAGGTCTGGCGGTCGACGGATCCGAGTCGCTGGTCAAGCTGCTGCCCATGGTGCGCGATCCGCGGCCCGGTGCCGGGCTCGGTCGCATCGCCGGCGTGGGAGCGCCGGTGGCGGCCGTGGTCGCCGTGGTCGCCATCGCCGGGGCCGTCTCCGGCCCGGATGCGTTCAAGCTCTCCGCCATCCCGGTCTACGTCCTGCTCGCCCTCAGCGTGAGCTTCCTCGCCTCGGCCACCGGGCAGCTGTCGCTCGGCCACGCCGGCCTCTTCGGCCTCGGCGCGTTCGGGGCTGCCATCGCCACGAGCAGCTGGGAGCTCCCGCCCCTGCTCGGCTTCCTCGCCGGCCCCGTCCTGGCCGGCGGGGCTGCTGCCGCCCTCGGCGCCGCGTCGCTGCGCGTCCGGGGCCTCTACCTCGCCGTGCTCACGCTGGCCTTCGGCGTGGTGCTCCAGGCCTACGTGTTCCCCACGACCCCGTTCTCCAAGGGCGGTGCCGGCATCACGCTGTCCCGCCCCGAGATCGGGCCCTTCGACCTCGGCGACGACGGCACGTTCCTTGCCGCATCGCTGGTCCTCGTCGTGCTCGTGTGGGCCGTGCTGCGGCGGCTCGAGCGGGTCCCGCTCCTGCGGGGCATGGTCGCCATCCGGGAGAACCAGACCGCCGCCGCGGCCCGCGGCATCGACGCCACCCGGCTCGGGGTCGTGGGCTTCACGCTCTCGGGCATCGTGGCCGGCCTCGCCGGCTCCACCTTCGCGTTCCGGCAGGGCATCGTGGTGGCCTCCGTCTTCCCCGTGTCGCTGTCGCTCACCCTGGTGATCTGGGTGGTGCTCGGCGGTCTCGGGTCCCGCTGGGGCGTGGCCGCGGTGGCCACCGCGTTCACCCTGGTCGACCTGTACGCGTCGGCCAGCAACCAGCTGGTGACGCTGATCGCGGCGATCGGCGTGGTGGTCCTGATCGGGCGCTACCCGCTGGGCGCCGGCGGGGCGCTGCGGTCCGTCTTCGCGCGGCGCCGGGGCGCTCCGCCCGCCCGCCCGCCCGCCTCCGACGGCGAGCGCGTCGGCGCGGACGGACCGCCGGCGTCGGGCGGCGACCTCGCCCGCGTCGTGGTGCGCATGCCCGACGGCCGACGGATCCGGCCCGTGCTGCTGGGCGTGAAGGACGTCACGGTCCGCTTCGGCGGCAACGTGGCCATCGACACCGTGTCCCTCGACGTGTTCCCGGGCGAGGTCGTCGGCATCCTCGGCCCCAACGGGGCCGGCAAGACCACCATGTTCAACGTGCTGAGCGGGTTCATCCAGCCCTCGCACGGCGTGGTGTGGTTCCGGGGCCGGGACGTCTCGGCGCTGGCGCCACCCGAGCGCACCCGGCTCGGCCTCGGCCGATCGTTCCAGCAGGGCGGCCTCTGGGTGTCCGAGACCGCCCACGCCAACCTCCTGATGGCCCAGTACGCCCGCACCACCGGCGCCGGCTTCGGCGACGCGGTGACCGCCGCGCCGGCCCAGGGCCGGCTCGACCGCCGGCGGGCCGCGGTCGCCGACCAGGTGCTCGAGGTGCTCGGCCTGGCCGATGCCGCCGGGCGGCCGGTGGCCGAGCTCCCGTACGGGCACCGCAAGGTGCTCGAGATCGGCTGCGCGGTGGCCACGCGCCCGTCGCTGCTGCTGCTCGACGAGCCCGCCGCCGGTCTGCACGGGGTCCAGAGCGAGTGGGTGGCCCAGGCCATCGCCGCCCTGCGCGCCGAGCTGGGGATCACCGTCGTGGTCATCGAGCACGACGTCGGCCTGGTGCGCTCGGTGTCGGACCGCATCTACGTCCTCGACTTCGGACGCCTGCTCACCGAGGGGCGGCCCGACGAGGTCCTGGCCCGGCCCGAGGTGATCGAGGCCTACCTGGGCCAGGCGGTCGAGCCCGGGCCGGTGGCGACGTGAGCACGGCGCTGGCCGTCCGTGGCCTGCGGGCCGGATACGGCGGGGTGCCGGTCATCGACGGCATCGACCTGGAGGTCGCCGACGACGCCTTCGTCGCCGTGGTCGGCGCCAACGGCGCCGGCAAGACCACCACCCTGCGGGCCGTGATGGGCCTCGCCGAGGTGTTCGCCGGCACCGTCGAGCTCGGCGGGGTGCCGATCACCGACCACCGCACGAGCGACCGGGTCCGGGCCGGACTCGCCCTTTCCCCGGAGGGGCGGGCCGTGTTCCAGTCCCTCAGCGTCGAGGAGAACCTGCTCACCGGCGCCGCCGCCGGCGCCCGGTGGGGCGGACGCGCCGACGCCCTGGCCCGTGTCTACGAGCGGCTGCCCCGGCTCGGCGAGCGGCGCACCCAGGCGGCCGGCACCCTGTCGGGCGGGGAGCAGCAGCAGCTGGCCGTGGGGCGGGCGCTGATGAGCGACCCCAAGGTGCTCCTCGTCGACGAGGCATCGCTGGGTCTGGCGCCGGTCATGGTCGACCGCGTCTTCGAGATCCTGGCCTCGATCCACGCGTCCGGCACCGCCGTCGTCGCGGTCGAGCAGAACATCCGCATCAGCGCCGTGGCCACCGAGATCGTCGTCCTCGAGCACGGGACGATCACCGACCGGATCCCGGCCGACGAGGTGGAGCACGGGTTGCACGAGGCCGCCAAGGCGGCGTACTTCGGAACAGGAGGGGCGTAGATGGCACAGACCGAGTCCAAGACGACCACCGAGGAGGCCACCCCGGTGGTCGACTGGCGGGCGCTGCGCGAGCTGGTGAGCGACGACGTCGTCGAGCACGGGCGCCGCCGCCGCGGCGTGGCCCTCACCGTGGCCCTGGCCGCCTGGGTGGCCGCCGCCGTCCTGATCTGGTCGACCTGGGACCAGATCGCCGCCCGTGACGTCGTGGCCGACCAGCTGCCCTTCCTGGCCAGCGGCGGTCTCGGCTCGATCGTGCTGGCCATCATCGGCGGCGCCGCCCTCGTCGTCGCCTTCCTCCCCGGCAGCTCCGCGCCGCCGCGCTGAACGGCCGCACGACGAGCACCCCGATGCTCAGGCCCCGGCCATGACCTCGAGCCGGTCGGCGAGACGGTGCAGCAGCCGGGCGACGGTGGCCAGCTCTTCGCGGGGCGTGTCGGCCAGCAGCTCCGCGAACAGCTCTCGGCGGGCGCGACGTTGCGCCTCCACCGCCACCTCGCCGGCCTCGGTGGCGACCAGCAGGGACCCCCGGCGGTCGTCCGGCAGCGGTTCGCGCCGGGCGAGCCCGGCCTCCTCCAGCGAGTGCACCTGACGGCTGACCGTGGACACGTCGAGGCTGAGCAGCTCGGCCAGCTCCCCGATCCGGCGGGGCTGGGCGACCAGGGTGGCGAGCAGCACGTAGGCGGAGCGGTCGAGGTGGATCCCGGCCCGGGCGGCGATGTGGTCGGCGAAGCGGGGCAGGCCACCGAGCCGGACGACCCGGCTCAGGGCGTCGGCCAGGTCCACCACGGCGGGGGCGATCGGATCCATCTTCCCAACACGCTACCTCGACCAGCGGAACCGTTGTATCGTGCACCTACTTCACCATGCAACGACCCCTGCACCGCCATCCGTTCCCGGAGAGTCACCCATGACCGACGCCCTCGCGGCAGAAGACGCCCAGCTCAGCCACCGCGAGATCCTCACCGTGATGAGCGGCCTCATGCTCGGCATGCTCGTCGCCGCGCTGAGCCAGACCGTCGTCGCCACCGCCCTGCCCACCATCGTGGGCGAGCTCGGCGGCCAGGACGAGCTGGCCTGGGTGGTCAGCGCCACGCTGCTGACCTCCACGGCCTCCACCCCGCTGTGGGGCAAGCTCAGCGACCTCTACGGCCGACGACCGCTCTTCCAGGCTGCCATTGTCGTCTTCCTGGTCGGGTCGGTCCTGGCCGGCCTGTCCCAGTCGATGGGCCAGCTCATCGCCTTCCGGGCCATCCAGGGCCTCGGCGTGGGTGGGCTCATGGCCCTGTCCCAGGCCATCATCGGCGACATCGTGTCGCCCCGCGAGCGCGGTCGCTACCAGGGCTACATGGGCTCGGTCTTCGGGGTGTCCAGCGTGGGCGGCCCGCTCATCGGCGGGTTCCTCGTCGACGGCCCCGGCTGGCGGTGGTGCTTCTACGTCGGCGTGCCCATCGGCGTCGCGGCCTTCGTCGTCACCAACCGGGTGCTGCGCATGCCCTTCACCCGCCGTGACCACCAGGTCGACTACCTGGGCGCGGCACTGATCGTGGGCGGCGTCTCGCTGCTGCTGCTCCTGCTGTCGCTGGGCGGCAAGGAGTTCGAGTGGGGCTCGGCCGAGATCATCGGCATGGGGATCGGCAGCGCCGTCCTCCTCGGTCTGGCGATCGTCCAGGAACGGCGGGCCTCGGAGCCGATCATTCCGCCCCGCCTGTTCTCGATCCCGACGTTCCGCATCTCGAGCCTCGCCGGCTTCATCGTCGGCGTCGCCATGTTCGGCGCCATCGTCTACCTGCCCCAGTACCTCCAGATCGTCAAGGGTCAGAGCCCGACCCGCTCCGGACTGCTGAGCATCCCGTTGATGGTCGGTCTGATGACGATGTCCATCGGTTCGGGACGGATCATCACCCGCACCGGCCGGTACAAGATCTTCCCGATCGTGGGGCTCATCCTGGTCGCCATCGGCCTCGGGCTGTTCTCCTTGCTCGATGTCGACACCTCGCTGGTGGTGGCCGGGTTCTACATGGTCGTGCTCGGCGCCGGGCTCGGCATGGTGATGCAGGTGCTCGTCCTGGCCGTCCAGAACGCCGTCGAGCACCGGGACCTGGGCACGGCGACCTCCGCCGCCACGTTCTTCCGGTCGATGGGCGGCGCCCTCGGCGTCGCCGTGTTCGGCGCCATCCTCAGCGATCGACTGGCCACCCACATCCCCGAGCGCCTCGCCGCCGCGGGGGTCGAGCCGTCCGGGGGCAGCGGGAACCTGCTCGGCACACCGGACGCCATCGCCGCCCTGCCGGCCCCCGTCCGGGATGCCGTGCTCGGTGGCTTCGCCGACAGCCTCTCCGACATCTACATCATGGCCGTGCCGATCGCCCTGCTCGGCTTCGTCGTCGTGCTGTTCCTCCCCGAGCTCGCGCTGCGCACGTCCGTGCGTGGCGAGGAGCCGGTGGTGACCCACGGCGAGGCGATCGGCGCCGCCTTCGAGACGTCGTTCGTCGACGAGAACGCCGACGTGCCGGACCTCACGGCCAACGGCGAGGACGGCCCCCGGCCCGGGGCGCGGTCGTCGTCCTGAACCCGCTCCGACCCGCAGGCGGTGGGCGCGACACAGCGGACAGTGACCGTCCGCTGTGTCGCACCGGGCGGAGCGGTTAGGTTCCGGGCATGCCGATCAAGGGGGCTGGCCGGTGACCGGCATCCACGTCGAACGTGACGGCATGGTGGGCGTGGTCGAGCTGCGGCGACCGCCGCACAACTTCTTCGACGAGCACCTCGTCCGCGACATCGCCGACGCATTCGAGAGCCTCGACGCCGACCCCGACTGCCGGGCCATCGTCCTCGCGGCCGAGGGATCCTCGTTCTGCGCCGGAGCCGACTTCTCCGCCGGGCGCCGCCCGGAGGCGGACCGCTTCGCCGCCGGCGGCGACGAGGGTGCCGGTGGCGCCGCCAACATCTACCGCCAGGGCCTGCGGCTGTTCGCCATCGCCACCCCGGTGGTGGCCGCCGTGCACGGGCCGGCGGTGGGCGGGGGTCTCGGTCTGGCCCTGGTGGCCGACTTCCGCATCACCTGCCCCCGGGCCCGGTGGTCGGCGAACTTCAGCCGGCTCGGCTTCCATCCCGGCTTCGCGCTCACCGTGACGCTCCCCGAGCTCGTCGGGGGCCAGCACGCCCGGATGCTCTTCTACACGGGTCGGCGCATCGGCGGGGAGGAGGCGGCGGCCATCGGCCTCGCGGACGAGTGCGTCGACGACGACCGGGTCCGGGAGCGGAGCATGGAGCTCGCCGCCGAGATCGCCGGCGCCGCGCCGCTCGTCGTGCAGGCGGTCAAGCGCACCCTGACCGGCGACCGGCTGGAGCGCCTGCGCGCCGCCACCGAGCACGAGCTGGCCGAGCAGGTGCGGCTGCTGGCCACGGAGGACGCGGCGGAGGGCATCGCCGCCTACGCGCAGCGCCGCCCGGCGGAGTTCAAGGCCCGGTAGCGGGCACCAGCACAGGAAGATCAGGGGGACCAGGACATGGAGCAGCTCGAGGGGAAGGTCGCGGTCGTGACCGGCGGCGGGAGCGGGATCGGCCGAGCCGTGGCCACCCAGCTGGCCGGCGCCGGCATGCACGTGGTGATCGCCGACATCCAGCAGGACGCGCTCGACGCGACGGTCTCCGACCTCGTCGGCGCCGGCCACCGGGCCATCGGCGTGCGCACCGACGTGTCCGACGGCGCGTCCGTCGAGGCCCTCGCCCAGGCCGCGCTCGACGAGTTCGGCGCCGTCCACGTCGTCCACAACAACGCCGGCGTCGGGGTCGGCGGGCCGGTCTGGACCCATACCGAGCGCGACTGGGAGTGGGTGCTCGGGGTGAACCTGTGGGGTGTGATCCACGGCATCCGCGTGTTCGTCCCCCTGATGATCGAGCAGGGCGGCCCCGCCCACGTCGTGAACACCGCGTCGATGGCCGGGCTCATCTCCGTGCCCTACCTGGGCGCCTACAACGTCTCCAAGCACGGCGTCGTGACCCTGAGCGAGACCCTGCACCGCGACCTGCGCCTCGCCGGCCACGCCGACATCGGCGTTTCGGTGCTGTGCCCGGGCCTGGTCATGACCAACATCTTCGAGTCCCAGCGCAACCGCCCCGACGAGCTCGCCGACGGCGGAGAGGCCCGTGGCCTCTCCGCGCTGGTCGGCGGCGACGGCGACGGGGCGGCCACCGAGGACGCCCTCGGTGCGTTCGGCGAGATCCTGTCGCCGGACGACGTCGGCGCCGCCGTCGTCGATGCCGTGCGCCAGGACCGCTTCTACATCCTCACCCACCCCGACCGCACCGAGACGCTGGTGCGCACCCGCTGCGACGACATCGTCGAGGCCCGCCACCCCTCGCCGCTGCGCCGGTGATCCCATCACGAACCCGACCCCCGTCCCCACCCGCGAGGAAGCATCCATGAGAACCCCGTTGCTGGCACCGCCGCTGCCGTCGAACGTCGACACCACCAGCGAGCAGTTCCGCAAGAACCGCGACGACGTGCTCGAGCAGCTCGCCGTCATCGACGAGCTGCTCGCCCAGGCCGAGGCCGGCGGCGGCGAGGCGTCGATCGCCCGCATGCGCTCCCGGGGCAAGATGCCCATCCGGGAGCGCATCGCCAACGTGCTCGACCCCGACACCCCGTTCCTCGAGATCAGCGCGCTGGCCGGCTACGGCTCCGACTACACCGTCGGCGGCGGCATGGTCATCGGCGTCGGCGTGATCGCCGGCACCGAGTGCGTGATCATGGGCAACGACCCCTCCGTGCTCGGCGGCGCCCTCACGCCCTACGCCGGCAAGAAGTGGTCCCGCGCCATCGAGATCGCCCGCGACAACCGCATGCCCTACATCAGCTTCGTCGAGTCGGCCGGCGCCGACCTGCGCATGGGTGGGGCGGGCAGCGGCGGGCCCAAGACCCAGACCACGCACTTCGCCGAGTCGGGCCGCCCCTTCTACGAGATGATCGAGCTGTCCAAGCTCGGCATCCCCTCGGTCTGCGTCGTGTTCGGCTCCTCCACCGCGGGTGGC
>JBKHVG010000050.1:0-17513 GCA_046570205.1 Acidimicrobiia bacterium | reverse complement strand
CAGGTCGCCGTGGAACACGCCGTGGAACATGGCGCCCTCGAGGAACGAGATCATCGCGGTGCGGATGACGGCTTCTGTGTCGACGCCGGCGGCCTTCATCCCGATGACGTCGTCGAACGCGAAACCGGACAGGCGCTCCATCACCAGCATCCGGCGGGTCACCAGCTCGGGGTGGGGTCGGGCCACGACCCAGTGGCGCTGGTCGAGCTCCACCATCACGCGGGCGATGTCCAACATGTTGGCGGCCTCGACCCGGAAGTCGAGCTCCTCCAGGATCGTCTCGGCGAACACGTCGACCAGGACCGGGGGGTTGGTGAGGGCGGCGACGGGGATGCGGCCCACCATGAGGGGGGCGATCCAGGCCATGGCATGGATGTCCTGGCGCACGACCCGGGCGACCCGGGGCCGCTGGACCTTGACGACGACGTCCTCGCCGCTGCGGAGGCGGGCGAAGTGGACCTGGGCGATGGACGCCGCCGCCACCGGTTCGGGCTCGAAGTGGTCGAACACCTCCTCGAGGGGACGGCCGAGCTCCTCCTCGACGACGCAGCGCACGGCGGTGAAGGGCTCGGCCGGCACCTGGTCGCGGCACAGCTTGAACTCGTCGACCAGTTCGGGCGGGAACAAGCCCTCGCCGGAGGAGATGATCTGCCCCAGCTTGATGTAGGTCGGTCCCAACACGGTGAACTGCTCCCGCAGCCGCCGCGACAGGCCCGCCCGCGACGCGCTCGGTCCTCGCCTGCGGTCGGTGGCCCACCACGCCGCCAACGCCCATCCGAGCCGGAGCCCGGTGCCGACGAATCGCCGGGCAGGCGGCAGGGCGCGTCGCCGGGTGAGCACCGGCAGCTCGTCGCGCATCCCGGCGCGGAGCTGGTCCACGACGTCGAGCCACATGATCGACGCCCGGTCGAGGACCCACGGACCGTCGTCGGTGAACGACCAGCGGGCCAGATCCTCGGGCGGGGAGGCCGGTGCCGCCGGTCCCGGGCCCGGGTTCACGACCAGACCTCAGGTCGCGCCGACGCCGCTGACCTCTCCCGCCGGCCCCCTCGCCAGAATGATGACATCGAAACAACAATGGCACATTGTTACGGATCCGGGCAAGATGGACGCGGCCCGAGCAACCGAGGAGGAACATGACCGAGGACGGCGACAAGACGTGGGAGGTCCGCACCGGGTACGGCGACGTGGTGGGCACGGACCGTGCCGGCGTGCGCGTCTTCCAGGGGATCCCGTACGCCGCCCCGCCGATCGGCGAGCGGCGCTTCGCCGCCCCGGCCCGCCCGTCCCCGTGGGAAGGCCGGCGGGACGCCACCCGGCCCGGCCCGGCCTGCCCGCAGCCCACCGGCGTTATGTCGGCCGGCCAGGGTGCCGACTTCGCCGGCCTGTTCGGGCCCGGCGAGCTGGCGATGAGCGAGGACTGCCTCCGCCTCGACGTGTACGCGCCGTCGGCCGGGGACGGTCCGTGGCCGGTGATGGTGTGGATCCACGGCGGCGCCTTCCGGATCGGCACCGGCTCCTCGCCGCTCTACGACGGTTCCGCGCTCGCCCGCCGCGGGGTCGTGGTCGTGACGCTGAACTACCGGCTCGGGCCCCTCGGGTTCCTGAACCTTGCCGAGGTCGGGCCGTGCAACGTCGGGTTGCTCGATCAGATCGCCGCCCTCGAGTGGGTGCGAGACGAGATCGCCGCCTTCGGGGGCGACCCCGACCAGGTGACGATCTTCGGCGAGTCCGCTGGCGCCAAGAGCGTGGAGTGCCTGGTGGCTTCACCCCGCGCCTCGGGGCTGTTCCGCCGAGCCATCGCGCAGTCGACCTACGACCCGCCCATGGACGCGGCACCGGCCGCCGACGCGGGTCGCTCCCTCCTCGACGCCCTCGGGGCGGTCGATGCGACCGGCCGGGTGGACCGCAGCGCCATCGAGAGTCTCGATGCCGGTGCGATCATCGCCGAGATGAACCGCCAGACCCTCCAGGCGATGGGGTCGGGGGGCGGGATCCTCGCCGCCCTCGGTGGATGGTCGCCTGTGGTCGACGGCGACGTGCTGCCCCAGCCGCCCCTCGACGCCTTCACCGGCGGGGCGAGCTCCGACGTCGGGATGGTGATCGGGACGACCCGGGATGAGGCCGGGTTGTTCACCGCGATGATGCCCGTGCTCGCCTCGCTCGAGGAGTCGGCCCTGCCGGGCATGCTGGCACTGCTCGTGGGCGAGGCGGCCGGCGGGTTCGCCGACACCTACCGGAAGAGCCGCGGCGCCGGCATGGCGCCCATCGACGTCCTCGTCGCCGCCATGACCGACCAGATGTTCCGCCAGCACTCGCTGCGGCTGGCCGGTGCCCGGGCGGCGGGTGGGGCGCCGACGTGGATGTACCTGTTCGACTGGTGTTCCCCCGAAGACGGCCTCCGCGCCTGCCACGCCCTCGAGCTGCCCTTCGTGTTCGGCACCCTGGAGTCCCCGCTCGGGCGCCTCGCCGGCACCGGACCCGACGCCGACGCCCTCGCCGGGATCATGCAGGACGCGTGGACCGGCTTCGCCCGCGCCGGCGACCCGTCCGTCCCGGCGCTGGCCTGGCCTGCCTACGACCTCGAGCGGCGAGCCACCGCGGCATTCGGCCCGGTGGTCGAGGTGCGCGACGCCCCGTTCGAGCAGGAGCGCCGGGCGTGGGCAGCCGCCGGTCCCGCCCGTGGCTGATGCCGTCGCTCTGACTGACCAGAGGGCCTGACATGGCCGCGAGCTGGATGCCGACCGGCCGCATCCGGCGCGCCGTGACGCCGGCGAGGCTGATCCTCGAGGGCGCGACGGCGGTCGGGATCGCCAAGGCCCGGGTGCTCCGGGGCGGTGACACGGCTGACATGGCCGCCGACCTCGCGGCCGACCGCCGCCTGGCCCGCACCGCCGAGCGACTGGCCCGCGAGCTCGGCGACATGAAGGGCGCAGCGATGAAGCTGGGCCAGATCCTGTCGTTCATCGACGTGGGCATCCTGCCGGATGAGTACCGCGGTGCCTTCGCTGCGTTGCAGGCGGACGCACCGGCCATGCCCTTCGAGCTGGTCGAGCACGTGGTCACCGCCGAGCTCGGCGCACCGCCCGACCAGCTGTTCACCCACTTCTCCCGCCAGCCGATGGCCGCGGCGTCGATCGGCCAGGTGCACATGGCGCACCGGGGAGACGAGGCGCTGGTGCTGAAGGTGCAGTACCCGGGGGTCACCCAGGCGATCGAGGCCGACCTGCGCAACGCGGCCCTGTTCGCGCTGCTCGGCCGGGTCGCCGGGCGGCTGCTGGCCGGCGTCGCCGGGAAGATCGACACCACGGCGGTGATCGAGGAGCTGCGCACCCGCATCACCGAGGAGCTCGACTACCGCATCGAAGCCCGCAACCAGCAGGCCTTCGCCGAGCTCTGGCGCGACGACCCGGCGGTCCACGTACCCGAGGTCATCCCCGAGCTCTCGACCCAGCGGGTGCTCGCCAGCCGCTACGTCGACGGCAACCGCTGGCCCTTCGCCCTCGACGCCCCCGCCGAGCTCCGCAACCGGTGGGGCACGGCCATCGCCCGGTTCCAGTGGGTTTCGCTGTTCCGCGACGGGTTCACGAACCTCGACCCTCACCCCGGCAATTACCTGTTCCACGAGGACGGCACGGTGACGTTCCTCGACTTCGGTGCCTGCCAGCGCTTCGACGCATCGCAGCTGGCCCGGCTGCGAGGGCTGATCGACGCCGTCGTGGACGGCCGCGACGAAGCGATCGTCGACGCGCTGGTCGCCCTCGGCGTGGTGACCTCGGACGGGTCGAAGGCCTTCGACCACACCCTGATCACCCGTCCGGTGCGCCTCGCGGTCGAACCGGCCATGCACGACGAGCAGCCGTTCCGGTTCACCCGCAGCTTCGTCGGCGACCAGGTCGGTCAGGCGGTGCGGCTCCGCTTCGGCGCCGACGAGCTGCGCCTGCTCCAGCGCCTCCACGTGCCCGTCGAGCTGCCGATGGTCCTGCGGATCACCCTCGGCACCGCGGGGATCCTCAGCCAGCTCGACACCGCCGTGGACTTCCGCGCCGTGATCGACGAAGCCCTCGCCGACCAGAGCTGCTGAGCTCGCGGTTCGGCGAGGGGGTCGACGAACGATGCAACAGCAGTGTATCGTTGTTGCACAAGCGAGAACTCTGGGGGGACCGTGTCAGAACAGATGTTGAACACCGACCAGCTGGTCTTCGATCCGGACGAGCTGCTGGCCAACCACCGCTACGAGGAGCCGCTCGTGCTCAAGGACCGCCGGATGCACGGCGGTTTCGACAGTGACGGCAGCTACGTGTCGCCTCGGACCCTCAACCGGGTGCCAGCCATCCGTGCATGGCAGGCGAAGCTCGCCGAGGACTCCGACGGCATGGCGCTCATCGACTGCCCGCCGGACTTCTTCGCCGACTTCTATCCGAACGTCGACCAGACCAAGTACCTGCTCTCCGAGGGCGTCCGCACCCCGCTGGCCCACGTGCTCACCCACATCGGCACCATCGAGGGCTTCGGCTCGATCATCCGCTTCGTGGAGCTCGACGACCTGCAGCGCCACTTCGTCGAGCCCATCGACGGCACCGCCACCGCGCACCTCACCGGAGGCCTCTACGAGGCCCACGCCCGGGACGAGTCCGGCTTCGAGGACGAGGGCGGGCACCAGCAGATGTGGTACCTGGTGCGGGACCTGGCCCTGGACGATCCCGACGTGGGCGATCCCTTCGCCCTGACCATGAAGACGATGGGCTCGGGGGGCGCGGGAAACGAGGTCGTCAACTCCATGGCGAAGTCCCTGGGCACCGGCGAGCGGATCGTGCCGGGGATCGACTTCCAGCTGGAGACGGCCATCACCAGGATGACCGGACTGCTCCTCATCGAGCTCCTCGCCGCCAAGACCTTCAGCTGGGCCGAGGAGGTCGTGGGCGATCCCCGTTACAGCTCCGATGCGGACGCCGCCGCCCGTCTGGTCGGCTACATCCGGGCCGACGAGGCACCCCACGTCGAGTACCTGCGCACCACGTTGACCGAGATGCGTGCACGCACGTTCGTCGGCGAAGACGGCCGCCGGGTCCCGGGCACCGACGTCATCGACGCGTGCTGGGACTACTCGATGAAGGCGATGTTCGGGTTGGGCGGCAAGCGCCAGGGCAACCGGCAGATGTTCCTGTCGGTCGTCGAAGCGGAGCTCGATGCCCACCCGCGGGGCGGCAGCATCCTGGCCGGCTTCCATGATCTGGAGACACCTGACCCGGTGATCAACGAACCGGCGCCGGCCAAGCCCGGTCCCGCTGCCCCCTCGTACTGAGACACCGCTCCTGACCGGCCCGGCCATGGCCGGAGCGCCCGACCGTCACGGCTGGGCCTCCCGTGGCCGGCGCGCTCGCCCGCTGCCGGCCCGCAAGGGCGTGCGGGCCGGTCGACTGGGGCGACCTGGTCCCGAGCGCTCGACCGCCGCGTCGCTCGTGCCGAGGTAGGCGGCGACCACCCGTGGATCGGCGAGCACGTCGGCCGGGTGCCCGTCGGTGATCACCGATCCGAGGTCCATGGCCACGAGCCGATCACAGGTGGCCCGCAGGAGCGGCACGTCGTGCTCGACGATCACCATCGCGGCGCCGGTCGCGTCGCGCAACCGACGCAGCACGGGTCCCAGCGCCTCCGACTCGCGCTGGGCGATGCCGGCCGACGGCTCGTCGAGCAGCAGCAGCTGGGCGTCCTGCGCGACCAACGACGCCAGCTCCACCACCCGGCGTGAGCCGGTCGACAGCTGCGACACCCGCTTGTCCCGGAACGCCTGGAGGCCGAGGGCCTCGATCAGCTCGTCGGCGTCGTCGGAGACGACGATCTCGGTGAGGATCGACGGGGCGAGGCGCAGCGCCGCAGCCACGGGATCCCGGTTGGGCGCCGAGCGGTCGAGGGCCACCGCCAGGTTCTCCGCCACGGTCAGGCTGGGGAAGAGCCGGGCGTCCTGGAACGTGCGGGCCAGTCCCAGATGGGCCCGACGCTGGGAGCTGAGCCCGGTGACGTCCGTGCCGGCCAGCTCGATACGGCCGTGGTCCACCGGGACCACCCCCGACAGTAGGTCCAGCAGCGTGGTCTTGCCTGCACCGTTGGCGCCGACGATGCCGACGATCTCCCCGGCGCGGACCTCCAGGTCCACGTCGGCCACCGCACGCACGCCACCGAAGCTTCGGTTGACGCCGACAGCCCGGAGGACGACCTCGCCCTCGGCAGCGGATGCATCGGGGCGTTCGTCGTCGGGTTCGTCGGCGGGGCCGATGAACACGGAGCGCAGGAGGTCGTCGCGGTGGCGCAGATCTTGGGCCGGTCCGGTGAAGCGCACCTCGCCCTTCTCCATGAACGCGGCCCGGTCGGCCACGTCGAGCGCGACGTTGACGGACTGCTCGACCAACACGACGGTCAAGCCGGACTCGCGCAGGCGGCGCACGACGTCGAGCAGCTCGCTGACCACGACCGGCGCCAACCCGAGGGACAGCTCGTCGAGGAGCAGCAGGCGCGGCTTGGAGACCAACGTCTGGGCGAGGGCCACCATCTGCTGCTGCCCGCCCGACAGCAGTGCCGCCCGTTCGCCCAGCCGCTTGCGCAGCATGGGGAACAGCGCCAGGGCCTCTTCGATAGCGGCGTCGAGGCGGGTCTGGTCGCTGCGGTAGAGCCAACCGGCGAGCTCGAGGTTCTCCTGCACGGTGAGCCCGGGGAACACCGCCCGGCCACCGGGCATGAACCCCACACCGAGCTCGGCCACGGCGGCGGGGTCCGAGCCGGTGATCTCCCGGCCGTCCACCTCGACCCGGCCCCGGGAAGGCGGCGTCAGCCCGCAGACCGCTCGCAGCAGCGTCGACTTGCCGGCCCCGTTGGTGCCCAGCAGCGCCAGGATCTCGCCCTCCCAGACGTCGAGGTCCACCCCGAACAGGACCTGCACGGAGCCGTAGCGCACGTCGATGTCGCGGCAACGCAGCAGCGGGGACGGCCCCTCGACCACCGTGGCGTCGGCCGTGGTGGCGTCGAGACCGACCGCCTCCTGCGCGCTCACGACGACTTCCCCGTGACCTGATCCTCGAGCTGGTCGAGGCGGCGTCGGAGCGCCTCGCCCTCGGCTCGGAGCCGTTCGATCTCCGCCTCCGAGCGGGCCTGCGGGTCGGCGGCGGCCCGGCGGCGGGCGACCACCGCGTCGAGCGCCTCTCCGGACGCCGCGACCGGCTCGGCCGGTGCGGCATCGGCGATGAGGCTGGGCACCAGGATCCCGCGCCGGTCGGCGACGGCCCGCAGGTACCGGTCGCGCATCCCGGTGAGGAGCTGCGACAGGCCACCGGGGAAGGCGAGCAGCAAGAACAGCACCCCGGCGCCGGTGACGATGAGCTGCAGCGAGCCGCCGATGGTGTACTGCGCGATGCGCAGCAGGAACGCGCCGACGATCGCTCCGGGCACCGAGGTCAGCCCGCCCACGACCACCATGGCGAAGGCATCGAAGCTCTGGGTTGCGGAGAACGAGCCCGAACCGACGGTGAGCAGCACGAGGACGAGCAGGCCGCCGGCGAGGCCGGCGAGTGCACCGCTGAAGGCGAAGGCCCCGAGCCGGACGACGGTGGCGTCGACCCCCCGGGCCCGGGCCGCCCGCTCGTTGTCGCGCACCGACACCATGAGCCGTCCGACCCGGCTGGAGCGGACGTTGGCCGCGGTCCAGGCCGCGGCGGCCACGACCACCAGCACGAAATAGTAGAGGGTGATCTCGCTGCTCAGGTCGAAGCGGGCGAACAGGACCGGCCGGTCCAGGCCGGAAGGCAGCAGGTCGGGGAAGTAGCTGGGGTTGAGGAAGTACGTGGACATGGCCACGGCCAGGGCCAGGGTGGTGACACCGAGGAACAGGCCCCGGATCCGAAGCGCGGGCAAGCCGACGGCGAGCGCGGTGAGCGCACCCCCGATGGCGGCGCCGGCCAGCACCACCAGCAGGTCGACGCCGTCGTCGAGGAGGTTGGCGGCGACGACGCCCCCGACGCCGGCGAGGGCGAACTGGCCGAGGCTGATCTGTCCGGACCAGCCGGTGAGCACGACGAGGGACACGCCGATGAGCGCATAGACCAGCGCGACGGTGCCGACCAGATTGGTCTGGCTGACGCTGAGCACCAGCGGGGCGGCCAGGGCGACGACGGCCACGACGGCGAGGATCCCTCGGCGGGCCCACACCACCTCGGGCAGCCGGGCGAGCTCGGAGGGCACCGGCGTGGTCTCACCGGCAGCCAGCCAGCTGCTGGCGCTGGCGTCGTCGGCGCGGGAGAGCTGGTCGCGCTGGACCAGCAGGGCGACGAGGATCACGACGAGGAACGCCACGTCGGTGGCCGACGAGCGTGACGTGGTCCAGAAGGTGACCTGCTGCAGGATGCCGATGCCGACACCCGCGACGAAGGCGACGAGGAGCCTGTCCATGCGGGCGAGCACGGCGGCAGCGAGGGCGGGCAGCAGCAGCGCCGGTCCGGCGAGCACGGTGGGCGGCAGCGCCTGGATCGGTGCGGTGAGCATGACGGTGAGGGCGGACAGCAGCCCCGCGATGGCCCACACGATGGTGGACAGGCGACGCACCGGGATGCCCAGCACGAGGGCGCGCTCGGCGTTCTCGGACGCGGCACGCACGGCGACGCCGAGCGACGTGCGGGTCAGGAACCACGCCAGCGCGCCGGCCACCACGGGGACGATGACCACGATGACGACGTGGTTCCCGGTGAACAGCACCGGGTCGAGCGTGAAGCTGGACGACAGCGGCGTGCGGAACGAGTTCGTGACCAGCGGCTGCCCGAACAGCGACGGGAGGCCGGCCTCGACCCCGCCCAGGATCTGGGCGAGACCGATGGTCGCCAGCGTGAGGATGAGGCGGGGCGCCCAGAAGAACCGCCGGATGACGACCCGCTCGACGAGCGCGCCGATTGCCGCGGCGGCCACCGCCCCGAGCGCCAGGCACAGGAAGTAGTTCCACCCCCAGGAGGTGAACACGAGGATGGCGAGCACGCCGGCCGCGGCCCCGAGGGACGCCTGGCTGAAGTTCACGATGCGGCTCGCCCGGTAGACGAGCACGAGCCCGACCGCCGACAACCCCGTGAGCGAACCCAGCACCACGCCGAGCAGGACGATGCCGGCCGGCATGCCGTGGGGCAGGACGGCGGCCAGCACCACCCAGGCCGCCACGGCGGCCGCGGTCCACGCCACCGGTCGCCACCGGGGCGGGATCCCGGACAGGGAGGGCACCACGGCGACGCTCACGGGATCGGCAGGCCGAGCTCACCCTCAGGCCAGTCGGTGACGAACCGTCGGCCTTCGAGGGTCGTGGCCCACCGGCCCGGTGCGCTGTTGAACGGCGAGATGTCGTCGGGATCCCAGTAGACCTCCCGGGCGGTGTCGGTGGCGGTGCGGTCACCGGGCCCGAACGACCACCGCCCGGTCTCCCCGTCGGTCGGCGGGTACGAGAACAGGCCCTGTTCGAACGTGTGGGGCGTCAGCTCCGGCCCGGCGCCGTGGATGCCGAGGAACAGCAGGAGGACCGGGTAGTACAGGACGTCGTGGATGAAGGCGGGCTCGTCGGAGCGAACGGCCTTGTACGCCCGGTACGACTCCGACTTCACCCCCTGGTTGACATCACCGAGGAAGCTGATGCCGAACGCGCTCCGCCACTGCTCGGGGTCGTAGATCTGACCGAGCAGATCGACATCGGTGAGTGCGGTGCCGGTGATGATCCACTCGGGGTTGTACTCCTGCTGGGTGGCTTGGGTGGTCAGGAACAGCGGCAGCACCGGGTCGCACATGCACACGACGCTGGTCACGCCCCGATCCTTGAGCTGCGCGACCATCCCGGCCGCCTCCTGGGAGAGGCGCTGGAAGTCGAGCGTGTAGTTGATGCGGTGGGCGAAGGAACCGCCCCGCTGCTCGAGCTCGGCGACGCCCGCTTGCGCGCACTCCTGGTACCAGGGCTCCTCGGGCACGATCATGCCGAAGCGGCGCTGCTCGCCGCGGAAGGCCGGGTTCCCGGCGTACTCGGCGGGGCGGCCCCAGACCCGCTTCATCGTCCAGTCGACCAACGACGACGCCAGGCGCGTGCAGTCGACCAGCACCCCCCAGGCGTAGGGCGCGTGCTCCTCGTACCAGCGCTGGGACATGTGCACCGGCGGGACGGCCATGACCTTCTGGCGAACGAGCGCCTCGGCGTAGGGCGTGGTGAGGGCCGAGAGGTCGGCGAACCCTCCGATCTCCTGGGCCACGCGGATGGCATCGGCGTTCGCACCCTCGGCACCGCCGCCGAAGAACTCGCTGAGCTGGTCGCCCTGGCCCTTGAAGTACTGCACCCGGACCTGGCGTCCGTAGAGCTGGAAGTGGGTGTTGAAGTACTCGACGTAGGCGTCGATGGTCCGCCGGATGTCCTCGGCCGTGTCCTTGATGTTGGCCTTCTCGGCCACCTGACCGGCCACCGCGTAGATGCTGGGCAGGTCACCTTCCCGGAAGGTGACGGTGATGGTGTCCTCGGTGACCCCGAGCGACGTGGCCCCGCCGTTGTTGCCCTCGAAGGTGATGCACGGCGGCGAGTACGGCTCCTGGGTCTGGCGGGCGCCGCCGGCACAGGTCTCGGCCAGTGCCGCGGTGCCGACGCCCGGGGCCGATGGGGCGGGCGGCCCGCTGCCGGGACCGACCTGTCCGGTTCCGCCGCCGGTGCCGCCTGCGGCGGTTCCGGACCCTGCCTGGCCCGACGGATCCGATCCGTCCACGGTCAGGTCTCGGCCGGTGCTGGTGTCCTCGCCGCCCGAGCCGACGGTGACGTCCTCGGGCGGCACGCTCGGCACGAAGGCCACCAGCAGGGCGGCCACGAGCAGGAACGCGGCCAGGGGCAGGTAGCCGCCGAGGGCGAGCTTTGGCGCATCACGGCGCTGGGTGCCGGTCATCGCCCCGCCGCCCAGTCGCTGATCCGCCGGCGGTCGAGGAGCCAGGCCGCCAATACGGCCAGGCCGCCGAGGGCGAGCACGACGGCGCCGGGAACGTCCTCGCCCACCACCGAGGCGACGGTGCGGAGCACGGGCCGGGCGGAGCCGGCCGGCGTCGGGGGTCGGTCGACGGCCACCGCGGTGTCCGCCGAGGACCCGGGCGCCGAGGGCCTCGTGGGCGTCGACGGCTGATCCGTGGTCCCGGTTCCCCGGACCGAGGGGCTCGCCGGCGGGCCCGGCGGCGCCGACGCAGGGGCAGCCGAAGAGCCGTAGGAGAAGGTCTCGATCGGGGTGGTCTCCATGGACGCGTTGAGCCCACCGATGTCGATCCGGGCCCCGCCTCGGCCCGTGGCCGCGGCGAGGAGCACGTTGGCCACGGTGACCACGAGCCCGGTCTCCGGCACACCCCCGACGAGGGCCTCCTCGATCCGGTTGACCGCTCCGGACAGGGCCTGGGAGTACACCGGGTTGAGGTACTCGAACGCAGCCGCGGAGTCCTTCATCATCAGCTGCAGCGGGCTCACGCCGCCTTCGGTGACCACGGGCAGCTGGAGGGTGACGCCGGCCGGAGCGAGGATCGTGTTGATCGCCGATGCCGCCGCGTCGAGCGCCTCCAGGCCCGGGGATGCGTACCGGGTGCCGATCACGGTGGCCGACCCGAGGGCGAACGCGCCCGTGGGCGCCTGGCCGAGCACCTGGTGGACCCGCCACTCCAACCCCCGTAGGTCGACCATGGGGGCCCCGTTCACCCGCAGCAGCATCTGCCCGAAGGACACCGTGCCGGTCACCTCTCCGGCGCCAGCCTCGGTCTCGGCGACGCCGCCGGCCAGGAGCAGGTCTCCGATGCCCAGGCCGATGCGCAGGTCGCCGAGCTCGGTGCGGCTCGACGCCGGCCCTCCCTCGGGGGCACGGGCGGTCTGGTGGCCGCCACCGACGGTCACCGGGCCCAGCCTGACCGCGTCCAGCGCGACCCGGTTGTCGACCTCGGTGGTGCTCCGGGAGTCAGCCGTCACCGGGCGTGGCATCGGGGCGTACGCCGGCGCTGCGCTCGTGTCGATCCCGAGGCGCTTCAGCGTAGGCGCAGTGGCCACGGCCAGGAGGCCGAGGTCCCCGAGCAGGCCCAGGTCCAGGGTGGCCGACGTGGCGGTGGCCGTGGCCCCGGCCAGGCGGGACCCGGAGGTCCCGACCTTCACCGGGAGGGCGAGGCCGCCGGCGAAGGGTGCGACGGTGAGGATCTGGCCCTCCACCATCGCGAAGATGTCGCCACCGGAGACGAGCACGTCGCCGCCGGTCGGTGCAGGGGGAGCTTGGGCGCCGGCAGGCACGGTCGCGACCCCGAGCAGCACCGTTGCGACGGCAACGGCGACCACCCGGCGCGACCGCCGCATGGCAGGACCGTTCGTCTGTGCAGCCACCGCTCCCCCCGGATTGCGACGCTGAAACCGATCTGACTCTGTGTTGCGCGAGCTTCGCCGTCCCGACGGGGATCTCCTGCACGAACCCGAAAGATCGGGGTGCGTCCCGATGGAGTTCGTGCAACACTGCAACAACACCAGCCAGTTGTCGCGCGGGGGTCGCGAGGTGGCGCGTTTCGGTCTGCTCGCCCCGACGTGCGCGGTCGGCGAGCCCCAAGGAGGTCCCTGTGTCCGTGATGGCCGTCATGCGACGTCTCCTCCGCCCGTCCGTCGGGGCGCTGCGGCTCGCCGGTGCGGTTGCCGCAGTCCCGATCAGCATCACCGCTGCCGTCCTCGACAGCCCGCGTGCGGCGAGAGCGGACCCGGACTCGCAGCGTCTGGATGAGCTGAGAGACCAGGGCTGGCGACCGATCGACGTGCGTCTCGAGCGCCGCCGGACCGAGGTGCGGTTGGATCGTGGGGTCCAGCAGTGCACGGTGGACGGTGAGACCTTGGCCTTCGCCGCGTACGCCACGGTGGTCGGAGCCCGAGCCGGTGCCCGGGTGCACCACACGGCATGACCTCGTTGCCGGTGCGGGCTGCGATGTCGGTGTGGTGCGCGGCGGAACCGGGGCTGGCCGATGCCGTCGGTGACTGGTGCGACGACCTGGCCGGGAACGACCCGGCCCAGCACGCCGCCGCCGTCGCCCGACCAGGGCTCCTGCCGCCGCTGCGGTCGATCCGCTACGTCGCGGCACTCCAGGTCGCGAACGCGCAGTGGGCGGCCGGGCAGCTCTCCTCCCCCGGTCTCCGCCCGATCCGCCATCCCGACGCCTGGGCCAAGGAGGGGATCGCCGAGATCCTGCGCCGACAGCTGTCGCTCATGGGCCCGGCGGGGGCGGAGGTGGCGAGGATCATCGCGAGCAGCGAGGGGTTGCTCCCCCAGGTCGTCGTGGACGAGCTGCAGCGGCACCCGGTCCGCATGCGGCGGTTCAGCGGCGCCACCGCCGAGATGCTGGCCCGAGCGGAGTTCGGTGACCGGGTCAGCCAGCTGAGCGACCGACCCGTGACCGCGACGCCCATGGCCCAGCTCCATGCCGCGGTCCTCGACGGCGACCGGCCGGTGTCGGTCTGGGTCCGGCGGCCGGGCATCCGGCGCACCGCTCGGGCCGATGCCCGCATCACCGCGTCGATCGTGGCCGCGATCGAGGCCCTGGTCCCCGCCGCAGGCGACCTCCACCCCCTGGGGTTCGTCGAGCTGGCGGCACGCCAGGCCCTCCAAGAAGCGGATCTGCGCCAGGCCGCCCTGAACGCGATCGAGCTGGCCCTGGCGCTCGAGGACATCGGCGCAGAGGGCATCCACGTGGCTCGCCCGCTGCCCGGACTCGTCACCCGCCGAGCGCTCGTCCAGGAGGACCTACCGGGTGCCCGTCCCTTCGACCACGCCGCCGAGATGCTGCCGCCCGACGAGGCCGTGGCCTCGTGGCTCGCCGCCGGGCTCGAGGCCGGTCTGGCCGCTGGGGTGTTCCACGCCGACCTGCGGCCCGAGCACCTCGTCGTCCTGCCCGACCGGAGGCTGGCGGTCGTGGGCACCGGGGCGGTCGGGCGCTTCGACCTCCGGATGCGCCACAGCGCGTTCGCCTTCCTCATCGCCCTCCTCTCCGGTGACCACGCCGGTGCCGTCGCGGCCATGCGAGACGCCGGCGCCGTGCCGCCGGGCGCCGACGAGGCCGCCCTGGTGGCCGAGCTCGCCACCACGCCGTCGCTCTCGCCGATGACCATGCTCTCGACCGAAGGCGGACTCACGGGCGCGCTGTCCGACGCCGTCGGGGTGTTGCTTCGGCACCGCCTACGACCCCCGGTCGAGGTCGTGCTGTTCGTCCGCAACGTCTTCGGGTTCCGGTCGTTCCTGGCCACCGTCGCACCCGAGACGACCATGATGGCGGCGCTGATGCCGCTGGTCCAGCGCCTCCCCGACCTCCACGCCCGTCTCGCCGCCGAGCCGGCATGACCGGAACGTCGACCCCGACGGTCGCCCCCGCAGCCAGCGGTGACCTCGCCCGGTTGCTCGCCGCCATCTCCGACGCCGCCACATCGACGGCCGCTGGTCGTCGGCTCCGCCTGCGCCTCGGTCTCTCCCTCCGGGGGGTCGCACTCGGCCGGATCGACCGTCTGCGCATCAGCGTCGACGACATCGATGTGGGCGGTCTGGCGTTGACCCGGGTCGCGGTCGACGCCCGGCAGGTGAGGTTGGTGCCCGGCTGGCCATCACGGCTGCGAACCGGGCTGATCCGGATCCAGGCCGAGACCGACCAGGATGCGCTGGACTCCTGGGCCCGCCGCGCTGCACTCCCGGTCAGGCTCCGCCTCCGTGCCGACGGCCTCGCCCTGCGCGCCGGCCTCGGAGGGCTCCGTCTCGCCGAGGTCCGAGCCACCGTCGCGATCCAGGACCGGCGCCTGATCGTCACGCCGCAGCGCAGCGAGGTGCTGGGGGTGGGCATCGCTGCGCCACGGGTCCCGGTCCCCCTCCCCTTCCCCCCGCTGCCGCAGGGCACGCGGGCGACGGGCATCGAGGTCGGCGACCGCTGCGCCTCGGTTGCTCTGGAGGTGCCGGGTCTCGACGAGCCCGTCGACGCCGACCGGTGCAGGGCGGTCCTGGACATGTTCGCCCGGTCCCGCGGCTCGGGCACGACGCACGGGCTGCCTCCACCTTGACGCGTCGACACCGGCAGGAGGACCACGAGACGCCCCGACGTGCCGGGTGCGTCACAGGTTCATGGACAACCGGGGGTTGCGGCCCTCCAGGATGCCGTCGGCTCGGGTCTTGACGGCCGGCATCATCTCGGGATGGGTGAAGACGTAGAAGGTGCCATCGCTCACTGCGTCTGCCACCAACGCGGCCACGTCCGACGGCGCCATGCCGTCGGCCAGCACCTGGCGCAGCATCTCCGCCGGCATGCCGGCCGCCGCGTCGGGACCGGGAGCGCCGGGCCGGTTGCGCTCGGAGGCATGGATGTTCGTGTTCACCCACCCCGGGCACAGCACGGACACGCCGACCGACGAGCCGGTCATCTGGAGCTCGTGGAACAACGCCTCGCTGATGGCCACGACCGCGAACTTGGACGCACCGTATGGCGCCATGAACGGTGCGGAGACGTGTCCAGCCAGCGACGCCGTGTTCACGACGTGGGCCGGCTCACCGTGGGCGAGCATCGCCGGCAGGAAGGCGCGCAGGCCGTGGATGACGCCCCACAAGTTCACGCCGAGCACCCACTCCCAGTCCTGGGTCGTCAGCTCCCAGGTGAGGCCGCCCGCGCCGACACCGGCGTTGTTGCACAGCAGGTGGACGGGGCCGAAGATGTCGACCGCCTCGGCAGCCAGGGCGTCGACGGCGTCGCCGTCGGAGACGTCGGTGACGACGGCGTGGACCTGACCGCCCTGCTCGCGCAGCGTGGCCGCCGCCTGCTCCAGAGCGGGGGCTTCCACGTCGGCCAGCACGACACGGGCGCCGTCGGCTGCGAACCGCGCCGCCATGGCGAAGCCGATGCCGCTGGCGGCACCGGTGACCACGGCGGTGCGACCGGCGAGCTGGGGCAGCGTCATGCGCCCGCCGCCGCAGCTTCGAGGTGGAGCTCGGCGAGCAGGTCGACTCCGGACGACCCGACCAGGGAGGAACCCCACAGCGGCCCGTTGGCCCCGCCGGTCACGAGTGCGGTGCGGGCGTTCATCGACCACCGCTCGAGGTCGTGGTCGGCTGTGCGGGACCGGAGCGGAAGTCGAGCCCATCGAACCCATCCGCGGTCCAGCGTCGCAGGTGCTCGAAGAACGCCATCGGTCCGCCCGGATGACCCTTGGCGATCTCGCTGGCGAAGCCGGCCCCGGGCTGGCCCTCGTTGTTGTAGTAGCCGGGCGTGCAGTCGGCCGAACCGAGCGCCGAGCCCATCGCCGACGTCGACGCGCCCGAGATGAGCTCCATCCAGGCCTCCTCGGCCGCCCCGGTCACCTCGACGACGTCGTGCCCGCCCTCCACCGCATGGGCCACCACGGCGGCCACGGCCTTCGATGTCTCGGTGAAGTTGTGGGGGACGTTGGAGACGAGGTTGGCGCCGTGGCCGAGCTGGGTGATGAACAGGTTCGGGAAGCCGTGCACGTGCATGCCGTGCAGGGTCCGCATCCCCTCGGCCCAGTACTGCGACAGGCGCCGACCACCCCGGCCGACCGGGTCGTACCCGGCCCGCTCGGTGAACGGCGTACCGACCTCGAAGCCGGAGGCGAAGACGATGCAGTCGACGGCGTACTCGACCCCGGCGACCACCACCCCGGTCGGGGTGATCCGCTCCACGCCCTGCCCGTCGGTGTCGACCAGATGGACGTTCGGGTTGTTGTAGGCCTGCAGGTACTCGTCGTGGAAGCAGGGTCGCTTGCACAGCTGGCGGTACCAGGCCTTCAACCTCTCGGCCGTCTCCGGGTCCTGCACCACCTCGTCGCACCGAGCCCGGATCTGCTCCATCTTCTCGAAGTCGGCGTCCTCGACCGCCTCCATGATCCGGGCCATGTCGATCGGACCCTCGAGCGACGCGATCCGCCCCAGGATGCGCCGGGCCAGATCGGTCCAGCCGTCCATGACCAGATCCTCGTCGACCATGCCCCCCGTCTGGTTCAGGGTGAAGTTCTCCAGCCAACGCTGCTGCCAGCCGGGCGTGGCGATGCCCGCGAACCAGTCCGGGTCGATGGGATGGTTGCCGCGCACGTCCACCGACGACGGCGTCCGCTGGAACACGAACAGCTCGCCAGCATCGCGGGCCAGGCGAGGCACGCACTGCACCGCGGTGGCACCCGTACCGATGACCGCCACCCGCTTGTCGGCCAGACCCGTCATCGGTGCACCCCTGGGGTCACCACCGGTGTAGGCGTAGTCCCAGCGGCTCGTGTGGAACGCATGGCCCTCGAAGTCCTCGATGCCCGGCACGCCGGGGAGCTTGGGCACGTGCAGCGGCCCGGTCCCCATCGAGAGGAACCGGGCGGTGAACTCGTCACCCCGGTCGGTGCGCACGACCCAACGGGCCCGAGCCTCATCCCACTCGAGCGCGGTGACCTCGGTGTGGAACAGGGCACCGTCGTAGAGACCGAAGTGCTTGCCGATCCG
>JBKHVG010000049.1:0-17519 GCA_046570205.1 Acidimicrobiia bacterium | reverse complement strand
TCGGCCAGGGCGTCAGTGGGGAGTGTGCCGGCTGGGGAGGGGTGGGTCTCGAGCATTGCTCGGGCGTGGGTCATTGCGTCTCCTCGTGCAGGTTGCGGTCCAGGGACCCCGACGTACCCGACCCCGTCGCCCGTCATGCCCCGCAGAGCGGTCCGCCACGGAGATGCGCTACTCCGCGGTGGCGACGCCCTTGAGCATGTAGGTGAAGGGCTTGGGCCCCTTCTCGTATCCGGCGTCCAGCGCCGTCATGGTGAATCCGGACCGCTCGATGAGGGCGTCGATGGGCCGGTTGAGGTGGCAGCCGCCGAAGAGGCGTCGTTGGATCGGCGTGAGGCGGTCCTGCCAGCGGGCGACCTTGTCGTCGGGTGCCTTGGCGTGCTCGACGAACCGCAGCGTGCCCCCGGGCCGAAGGACGCGCCGGACCTCACTGAGGGCCTGGTCCACGTCGGGAATGGTGCACAACGTCCACGTGATCAGCGCATGGTCGACCGTGCCGTCGTCGAGGGGGAGGTGCTGACCGTCGAGGCCGATGTAGTCGATGGGGGTCGGGCTGGCGGCAATGCGGCGTGCGGCCATCTTGCGCCCGACGGTCGCCGGATCGACGGCGCGCACCCGAGTCACGGCCGCCGGGTAGTGGGGCACGTTCCGCCCCGAGCCGAACCCGACTTCCAGGACGTCACCGCACAAGCCTTCGCAGGCGTGGCGTCGGAGCCGTTCCATCGCCTCGCCGCGGAGGGCCACGTCGATGACGCGTGGAAGGACCTGGTTCTCGTAGATGCCCATCCCGCCAGTCCTACCGCATCGCCATGCCGTGGAGCCTCCGATGTCGCCCATCCGCCGCGAGCCCTCGATGCCCCGGAGCCGTGTGCCACGGTCCATCGCGGTGCGGCCTGCGTCCGGGACCGAGCCGATGCGGCGCGCTCGGCGCCCCGCACTGCAAGACTCCCCGGCGATCTGACCATGTTCGAGGATGGAGCAAGAGATGAGCGAAGCGCCGGAGTACCTGCCGGAGATCTACCTGTCCTTCCGAGACCGGTTCCCCGGGGTCTCTGCGGCCCTGGACGGGCTGGGCCAGTCCGTGGACGACGCTGGCCCGCTCGACGAGCGCACCCGGGCGCTGGTGCGGCTCGGTGTGGCCGTCGGCGCCGTCGCCGAGGGTGCGGTGCGCTCCAACGTCCGCAAGGCGCTCGCCGCCGGGGCGACCCCGGAGGAGATCACCCACGTGGCGGTGCTCGCCATCAGCGTGCGCGGGTTCCCTGCGACCATCGCCGGCATGGGTTGGGTGGACGAGGTCCTCGCGGCCGAGGCCTGACCGCGTCCACCGGCCGGGGTTCAGCTGTGGTCGTCGTCGCTGTGCTCGACGCCCTTGCGGAACTCGCGCGATGCCTCCCCGAGGGAGCGGGCGAGCTTGGGCACGCGGCTGGCGCCGAACAGCAACATCAGCACCGCCAGGACCATGATGAGCTCTGTGGGTCCGAGGTTCATGTCAGGACTCCTTGGTGTCGGGCCCCCGCCGGCGGGGGCAGGTGGGCGGCGAACGCGGCCGCCGTCGTGATCGGTCCCTTCCGAGAGCCGGGTGCCCGGGGCCGCCCCTGGCGCAGGACTCGCCGGGCCCCGCCCAGGTCGGCCACGGCGACGGCGGCCGTGACGTGCAGTGCCTGGCGGGGGCCAGATCGTCTCGCACAGTCCGCAGGCGGCGCAGGCGGTGACGTCGACGTCGAGGCTCGCCCCCGCTCCGTCGGCGACGAGCCGCAGGGCGGCGGTGGGGCAGAAGGCGGCGCACGCACCGCACAGGTCGCAGTCGCCGTGGATCGAGGGGGTCCCCAGGCCGAGCCCGGCGGTGCTGGCCGCGCCGGCGTGAGCGGCGAGCGTGGCCAGCGCGGCCCCCACCCCCGAGGTCCGCGCCTCCCGTGCCGGGTCCGCCCAGGCGAGGACGTCGGGTTCGTCGCCGGTGTCCATCGCGGCACCCGCCGTCTCCCGCAGCCCGAGACCGGCGAAGCGGAAGAAGGCCCGCCGGGACACCGGCCCTCCGTGCCGGGACCCGGGTGGGGTCGCCGGCGCGGCGGGGTCGGTCCGCGGCGGGCGGGGCGCCGAAGGCTCGTCCCCGGCTCCCCGGACGGTGACGCGGTGGGTGCTGCCCAGCGCGGCCACGGTCCGGTTGACCGCTGCGACCCTCGCGGCGACGGCTGAGCCGGCGGCTGTGGGGCAGGTGGCGCAGTCGCCCACGATCACGACGACGTCGCCGCCGGTGGCCAGCTCGAGGAGCGTGGCGGCGGTCAGCGACGCCGCGCACGGCACGACGGACGCCGCGGGCATCGTGTCGACGGCGGGATGGCAGGCGATCACGCCGGACGGCGGCGTGGCGGCCCGGGAGGTCAGGGCCGCAGTCGGGCAGGCGCACACGCAGGCGTCGCACCCGGTGCAGGCGTCGGAATCGATCTGCACCAGTCGGTGCTCCGGGTCGATGCGCAGCGCCCCGGGCGGGCAGGCGTCCTGGCAGGCCCGGCACCCGGCGCGCTCGTGGCGGGCGGTGGTGCAGCGTTCCGCCCGGAGCAGAGGACGGTGGCCGACCCAGTGGTCGACGGCCCGTCCCACCGACTCCAGCGGCAGCCCGACGGCGATCATCGCTGCGGCGCCGACCGATCCCGCCACGGGAGCCGGGTGGAGGAGAAGCCGCGACCCAGCTCGAGGTCGACGAACCGGCACAGTGCCTCGGCCGCCGCCGGGTAGATGCTGAACGCGGCGCGGGGGCCGATCTCGGCGGCCAGCTCGTCCGCCCAGGCGCCGAGTCCTCGGGTCAGCCGCTCCTGCAGGCGCTGACGGGTCGCGGCCGCGGTGGGAGCGTCCTCGGAGTGCCACGCCTGGGCCTCTTGGGTGACCAGGGCGCCGAGGGCATCGAGCTCGGCGGTGACGATGGCCGCGTCCCCCGCCTCCCCGGCCTCGGCGTCGAGCAGGCGCTGGTGCTCCGAGGCGAGCGCCGGGTAGGGCGGCACCGGGGTCATGGCACCGTCGAGCGCGTCTGCGGCCCGGTCGAACCACCTGGCCTCGGCGCCGAACCACGCCACGGCCTCGCGCAGGGCGGCGGCCAGCGTGCCGTCACCGAGCCGGCGGGCGAGGGCCGGCGTGGGCGGCTCGAGCAGCTCGCGGAGGAGCTGGTAGGCAGCCGCCCGGCGTTCGACGATCTCGACCACCGGCTCGAAGGGGGAGGCCGCGCCGGACGTCTCGGCGGGAGCGGTCGTCGCGGTCATGACCGCCTCCGCAGCGGCAGGTGCCGAGCGGCGAAGTCGATGCCCAGGACCGCGACGGCGAGCAGGCCGGCCACGATGACGTACTCGGCCCAGGTGGGCACGTAGCTCGCCTCGGTGGCGAAGGCGCCGGTGAGCGGGATGCCCGTGGGGGTGGTCTCGGCGATCTCACCGACGACCGCACCGGGCGCCGCGTCCATCAGCGGGTACAGGAACCCGACGAGGACGAGGCCGAGCCGCTTGAACAGGATGCCGACCATGGCCATCGCGCCGGCCACGGCGACCAGGCCGGTGCGGGCCCGGCGCCGGGGGCTGAGCATCAGCGCCATGGCGCCGACCTCGAGCACCACCTGGCCCCAGAAGGCCCACCAGTACTTGCCGGTCACGAGGGCGTCGAAGTTCAGGTGCTCCTCGGGCAGACCCGACCAGTAGGCGGTGACCAGCTCGGCGACGAGCAGGAACAGGTCCACGAAGATGAACCCGGCGAGCAGGCCGCCGAGCCAACCGACGGTGGCGTCGTCGGCCTCGACCAGGCGCCGCCGGCGCAGGGCGAGCACCGTGACCAGCACCAGGCCGAGCCCGGACACCAGCGCAGAGGTGATGAAGAACGGGGCCAGGATGGCGCCGAACCACAACGGCCGTGATGCCTGCAGCCCGAAGATCCAGGCGGTGATGGAGTGCAGGGCGATGGCGAGGGGGAAGGCGACCCAGGCGATGCGGTGGGCGACCCGCTCGCTGCGCTCCTCGGCCTCGGCGCTGGCCTGCGTTCCGAACGCCAGCCAGCTGCCCCGACGGGCCAGGTCGACCCGGGTGTGGAACCAGAGGTACACGAGCGACAACGCCCCGTAGGCCAGGATCACGATCACGTCCCACACCATCGGCG
Organism: Acidimicrobiia bacterium; assembly: GCA_046570205.1. Taxonomy (GTDB): domain Bacteria; phylum Actinomycetota; class Acidimicrobiia; order Acidimicrobiales; family Salinilacustritrichaceae; genus Salinilacustrithrix. Next base: position 13,391 of record JBKHVG010000049.1, on the reverse strand, counting down.
ACGACCAGTTCGGGTACCGGAACAGGTGCCACAGCCGCTCGGGACGCCCGATGTCGGGGATGATCGCCACCCCGCCGAGGGCCACGGCCACGAATGCGACCACGATGGCCGGTCGGGCCAGCGGAGCCAACCGCTCGACCCGCAGGATCGACGCCGCGGAGGCCACGATCAGCCCGCCGGCCGACAGGCCGATGAACCACATGAAGAACGAGATGTAGACACCCCAGGAGGCGATGTCCCGCATCCCGGTGACGACGAGGCCCTCCCGGACCTGATACGCCCACACCAGCGCACCCGCCAGTGCGACGAGGGTGAGGACCCCGGTGAACGCTTGGTGCAGGCCCACGCGGCGATCCCGCCACGGGATGGTCGCGGTGCGCCGGACGGGGATGGTGGTGGCCATGGCTTCAGCCCTCCGTTGTGTCGAGCGAGTGGCGCTCGGGGTCGATGGCCTGCGGCTCGTTGCGGCGACCGCCGCCTCGAGGCTTGATGTAGTAGACGGACGGCTCGGTGCCGAGGTCTTCGCGCACCCGCTCCGTCGGCTTGGTGCGGATCAGCTGGGAGACGTCGCTGTCGGGGTCGTTGAGGTCCCCGAAGATGCGGGCCCGAGCGGGGCAGACCTCGATGCAGAACGGTTGCAGGCCGTCGTCCACCCGGTGGTAGCAGAAGTCGCACTTCTCCACGACGCCCTTGGGACGGGGCCCCTTCTCGGCGGCGCCGACGTGGAAGTTGCCTTCCGCAGGCGGGATCTGGGTCGGCTCCTCCCAGTTGAACACCCGGACGCTGTAGGGGCAGGCGACCATGCAGTAGCGGCAGCCGATGCAGCGCTCGTAGTCCATCATGACGATGCCGTCGTCACGCTGGTAGGTGGCGCCCACCGGGCACACCCGCACGCACGGCGGGTTCTCGCAGTGGAAGCAGTTCACCGGCTGGTAGGCGAGCTCCAGGTCGGGCCACTCACCCGCGGGGGTGTCGATCTCCTCGCCCCCGATGGTGAGGATGTGGTTCCACCACACGCCCTCGGGCTGGTTGTTCTCCTCCTTGCATGCCACCGCGCAGGTCCAGCACCCGATGCAGCGGTCCTGGTCGATGACCATGCCCCATCGCTTCTGGGTGGTCGTGTGCTCGCTCATCGGTCACGCCTCTCCGTTGTTGACCTTGCGCACGTCGACGAGCACGTCGAAGTACGACCCGTTGTTGGCCAGCTTGTGCTTGTAGTTCGGGGTGAGGTCCGAGAACCCGCTGTCGTCCCGGGTCTGGGCCCGCTGCCAGCCCTTCGGGATGCTGAGCATCCCTGGGCGCATCCGGCCACTGACCTTGGCGCGGGCCACCGTGGCGCCCCGGTCGTTGAACACCTCGACCAGGTCGCCGCTGTGGATCCCACGCTTGGTCGCATCGCTGGTGTTGATGTCGACGTAGGGCTCGGGGTTGACCTCGCGCAGCCAGGGTTGGTTGTGGAAGGTGGTGTGCACCCGCCAGCGGGAGTGCTCCTGCATGTAGGTGAGCGGGTAGCGCTCGGCGGCGGGGTTCTCGTGCCAGCCCTCGGTGGGTGGCACCCAGTCGGGCAGCGGGTCCACGCCGTCGGACACCGGGATCCAGGCCCCTGGCGGGTAGTTGGTGATCACCCGCTCGGCGTAGAACTCCATTCGCTCTGACGGCGTCCAGAACTTCTTGTCGGCGAAGGTCACGAACGGGCCCGGGAACAGCCGCACCGCACCGTCGCGCTCGAAGTCGGCCAGCACCTGCTCCGTGTCGTTGCCCATGGCGCCGGCGGCCATGGCCAGGGCGCCGACGAGCATGGTGACCAGCTCCGCTGGCTCCTGGGCGTACAGCTCGCCGAAGCCCAGCCGCTCGGCCAGGCCCCGGAAGATGTGGTAGTCCGACCGGGCCTCACCCTGGGGCTGGATGGCCTGCTGGTGGCGGCACAGGTAGGGGTGGATGCCGCCCACCAGGTCGTCGTTCTCCAGCCAGTGGGTGACGGGCAGGACGTAGTCGGAGTACCGGGCGCTGTCCGTCATCAGGCTGTCGGCGGTGACGACGAGCTCGACCCGGTCCTCGTCCAGCAGCCCCTGCTCGATGAAGCGCTTCGAGTCCTGCAGGTTCGAGATGTTCAGGCTGTGGAAGTACATGCCCTTGATCGGCCAGGGCACCTCCTGCGGCTCCGGTGACGCCACACCCTTGGTCGGGTCGGTGGGGTCTCGGGGAACGAGCATCGTGGTGGTCCCGTCGCCGAGGACCGACTCGATGATGTGCCAGTCGGTGAGCGGGACGGCGTGCTTGCCGCTGGGTGCGAACAGGGCGCCGGTGAGCCTGGGGTCGAGGAGCACCATGAGGGCGCCCCCGCCCATGGCCCCGCCCGGCGTGGCGCCGGACTCGCCGATGTTGCCGGTCAGGGCGGCCATGGTGGCGATGCCCCGTCCCGTCTGGAAGCCGTTCTCCCACCGGTCGATGCCGAAGCCGGGGTAGATGAAGGACTTGCGGGTGCCGGCGTAGGTGCGGGCCAGCCAGCGCACGTCCTCAGGTGCGACGTCGGTCAGTCGCTCCGCCTTCTCGGGCGTGTAGCGGGCGGCCCGCTCGGCGAGCAGCTCGAACGCGGGTCGCACCGCCTCACCGGCCACCTCGAAGCTGCCGTGCACGGCCGGGGCGCTGGCCTGCGACAGCGGCACCGCCGCACCGGCGCCCTCGTCCCACACCAGCGGCTCCGATGTCGGGTCGGCCTGGTCGAGCCGGGCGAACATGCCGTCGGAGGCGCGGACCAGGAACGGGGCCACGGTGTGAGCGAGCAGGAAGTCTCGGTCGTAGAGCTCCTCGTCCATGATCGCGGCCACGATCGAGAGCGCCAACGCCGGGTCGGAGCCGGGACGGGGCGCGATCCAGCGGTCGGCCTTGGAGGCCAGGATCGAGAAGTTGGGGTCGATCACCACCAGCGGCGCCCCCCGATCGCGGGCGTCGGCGACGAAGTGCCAGCTCTGGAGCTGGCTCTCGGTCATGTTCGAGCCCCAGGCGATCACCAGATCGGCGTTCGACATGTCGGCGGTCTCGTTGCCGGCCATCATGCCGGCCAGGCCGCCCACGGTGTTGGCGAACACCTGGGCCAGGCCCATCGGCATGGACTGGTCGACGGCGAGCTGGCCCTCGGTCGCCTCGATCTCGTTGGCGAAGACCTTCAGCGCGTAGCCGAAGCCGCCGTTGACGGTGCCGTAGTTGCCGCTGCCCGGCATGACGGCGAACGCCTGCTTGCCATGCTCGCCCTGGATACGCCGGATGCCGTCGGCCACCTCGTCGAGGGCCTGGTCCCAGGAGATCTCCTCCCAGCGCCCCTCGCCCCGCTTGCCGACCCGCTTGAGCGGCTTCAGGATCCGGTCCGGGTTGTACACCCACTGCACGTGGCTGAGCCCCCGGAGGCAGATGCGGTCGTAGCGGTGGTCGGGGAACGGGTTCATCGACGTCTTGACGAGCTTCCCGTCACGGACATGGGCGGTGATGCGGCAGCCCATCCAGCAGTTCGGGGAGCACACGGCGTCGGTCAGCGTCTCCTCCAGCGCCGAGGCGGGGATCTCCCCGGCCCGGGCCGCAACCCGCGAACCGGTGTTGCCGGTGCCCACGGTGACCGCTGTCGCGGTGGCGAGCGCTCCACCACCCGCCGCAGTGCCCTTCAGAAACGTCCTTCTCGTCACGCTCACGGTGGGTCTCCTTCGATCGGTGTCGACGCCATCGTCAGCGCCAACCGGTCCGGGAGGAAGGGCCGTTGGTCATCTCCGCTTCGGGACGAGTGGGGCGCGACACCCGCATCGGCGCTCCATCGGGGACCCCGGCCCCCGCAACGCCATCGTGCTCACCCGACCCGCGGTCAGCGCTGGCGGCGCCCCTGTGGCTGCTCGCCGTCGGCCGTCGGGGACGCACCGCGGAGGAACAGATCCACCACGGATGCGACGAAGGCGCGGTCGAGTCGACCGTCGCCGAAGAGGTAGCGGAACAGCACCGGCCCGACGAGCTGGGCTTCCACCACCTCACGATCCAGGTGGGCTCGGAGGTCGCCCCGAGCGACGGCGGCGGTGACGATCTCGTCGACGACCCGCACGCCGTGGGCCCGCAGCGCCGAGGTCAGCTCGGCCAGTTCGGCATCGTCGCCGGCCTGCTGGCCCATGGCGACCATCATCCGCCCCAGGCCGGTGGTCGTGATCGCCACGCGGAACGCCTCGAGCTCGGCTTCCAGGTCGGCGCGGACGTCCCCGGTGGGCACCGTGTGGAGCGGGTGCACCTCCTCGGTGATCAGGTCTCGGAGCAGGTCGAGGCGCTGAGGCCAGTGGCGGTAGAGCGTCGTGCGGGCGTAGCCGCTCCGCTCCGCGACCCGCGTCACGGTCACCCGCTGCCAGCCCTCCTCCACCAGGACGGCCCTCGCCGTTGCCAGAACGTGACGGCGGGTGCGGACGACGCGGGGGTCGAGGGACGCCACGCCAGCCATGTTCGCACCATACCGACCGGTCTCGGAACAGGGCGCGTTGTCTCGTTGTGGACGGCGCGTCGTACAATCCCCCGTCCCCCCTTCGTTCCCCGACGAGAAGAGACCCCCGATGCCCCCCCAGCCCGGCAGCGCCGCGCTCGACGTGCAGCCCACCGCACCGCCCTCGGCCCACGAGGAGGACGTGATCGTCCAGAGTGCCGGGCAACGACGGATGGTCCTCGCCGCGATGTGCACGGCGCTCGTGGCCGTCGTGGCGTCGGTCTCCGGCCTCAACGTCGCGCAGCAGGCGCTGGCGGAGAGCCTCGGCGCGACGCAGAGCCAGCTCCTGTGGATCATCAACGGCTACACCGTCGCCCTGGCCGCCCTCCTCATGCCCGTCGGCGCCATCGGCGATCGCTGGGGGCGCAAGCCGATCCTGCTCGGCGGCCTGGCGCTGTTCGCGGTCACCAACGTGGCGTCGGCGCTCGTCACGAGCGCGACCACCCTCATCGGCCTGCGCGTCGTGGCCGGTCTGGCCGCGGCGATGATCATGCCGGTCACCCTCTCGGTGATCACCACGAGCTTCCCGCGCGACCAGCAGGCCAAGGCCATCGGCACGTGGGCCGGCTTCGCCGGCGCCGGCGGCATCATCGGGCTGTTCGTCTCCGCTGCCTTGATCGACAACGTGACGTGGCCGTGGGTGTTCGCCCTGCCGGTGGTCCTGGCCGTGGTGTCGTTCGTGGCCACGGCGGTTGCCGTCCCCCACTCGGTGGAGCACACCGAGGCCGGGTTCGACGTCGTCGGATCGCTGCTCGCCGTCGCCGCGGTCGGCGGTGTCGTGCTGGCCCTCCACGAGGGGCCGGAACAGGGTTGGACCGCCGTGGTCACCGTCGCCGCCCTGGTCGTCGGGATCCTGTCCTCGCTGGCCTTCGTGGCCGTCGAGCGGCGCACGCCGCACCCCCTGCTCGACGTCCGGGTCTTCGGCATCCGTGGCCTGGCTTCGGGGTCGCTGAACCTCTTCGTCGTGTTCGCCGTGATGTTCTCGCTCTTCCTGGTGCTGGTGCAGTACCTCCAGGCGGTGCTCGACTACTCCGCCCTCGCCGCGGCCTCGGCGCTGCTGCCCATGGCCGTGATGATGCTGCCGCTCTCCACCGTGGCGCCCACCATCGCCGAGCGGATCGGTTTCCGCCGGACGCTCGTGATCGGCACCCTCACCATGGCGGTCGGTCTGGTGGCCCTCGCGCTCATGGCTGACGCCGATGGCGGCTTCACCAGCGTGCTCCCGGCCACACTGATCCTCGGCGCCGGTGTCGGCTTGACCATGAGCCCCTCCACGGCCGCCATCACCTCCGCGCTCCCCGACGAGAAGCAGGGCGTCGCGGCTTCGCTGAACGACACCGTGCGGGAGCTCGGTGCCGCCGTGGGGATCGCGCTCGTCGGGTCGGTGCTGAACGCGACGTACCGGACCAACGTGGACGCGGCGACGTCGGGCCTGCCGGCCGAAGCGGCCGAGGCGGTCGAGGAGGGCATCGGAGGCGCGCTCGTCGTCGCCGGCCAGCTCGGTCCTGACGGGGCCGCGCTCGTCGATGCCGCCCGCGACGCCTTCGTCGACGGCATGGCGCCGGCGCTGCTGCTCGGCGCAGCTGCCTGCGTGCTGGCCGCTGCCTTCACGGCCCTGCGGGGCCCGAAGACGGCGGCGGAGGCCGAACCTCGCCTCCACTCCCCGCTCGAGGACCAGCGCGACGCGGCGTAGGGCTCTGGCGCCGGTCGAGGTCGGCCTTGAGGACGTCGTCCGTGAGACAAGTGGCCCGTTGCGTCGCGCGGGTGGGCGTCGGTGGGCCACGATGTGGGCCCGACACAGAGAGAGGACGATGCATGCTCGTGCAGACAGAGCGGCGGGACCGGGTGGAGATCATCACGATCAACCGGCCCGAGGCCCGCAACGCCATCAACTACGACACGTCCAAGGCCCTCGCCGATGCCTTCGACGCGGCCGAGACCGATCCCGACGTGTGGGCCGTCGTCCTCACCGGCGCCGGTGACAAGGCCTTCTCCGCCGGGATGGACCTGAAGGCCTTCGCCGGGGGCGGCGGGAACGTGATGGGAGTGAACGGCGGCTTCGCCGGCATCACCCAGCGCGACTTCCCCAAGCCCCTGGTCGCTGCGGTCAACGGCCACGCCCTTGCCGGCGGGTTCGAGATCATGCTGGCCTGCGACCTCGTGGTCGCCGCCGACCACGCCACCTTCGGGATCCCCGAGGTGCAGCGCGGCCTAGCCGCCGGCGCCGGCGGCCTCGTGCGCCTCCCCAAGCGGGTCGGCCTGGCCGTGGCCCTCGAGATGGCCATGACCGGTGACCCGGTCGATGCCGAGACCGCGCAGCGGCTCGGCCTCGTCAACCGGGTGGTGCCCGGAGACCAGGTCCTCGACGCCGCCGTCGCCGTGGCCGAGCGGATCTGCCGCAACGCCCCCCTGGCGACCCGTCTGTCGAAGAAGGTGGTGAAGCGCTCCCTCGACGTCTCCGAGGACGAGGCGTTCGAGCTGCAGCGAGGTGTGCTGGCCGAGGTCTTCACCTCGCCGGACGCCATGGAGGGCCCACGCGCCTTCGCCGAGAAGCGCGACCCGCAGTGGGCGAGCGCATGAGCGGCGCGGGGACCGAGGTCCGCATCGACGCTCCCAAGGGTCCGCTGCCCGCCTACGTGGTCGAGCCCGACGGCGATGGTGCGGCGCCGGCCGTGATCGTCATCCACGACGCGTTCGGGATGACCACCGACCTGCGCAACCAGGCCGACTGGCTGGCCGGTGCGGGGTACCTGGCCGCCGGCCCGGACCTGTTCCACTGGGGCGGCAAGCTGCGCTGCATCCGTACGGTCATGGGGGAGATCAGCGCCGGCGCCGGACGTTCCTTCGACGAGGTCGAGGCGGTGCGCTCGTGGCTCGCGGCCCATCCCCGATCCAACGGCAAGGTCGGCGTCATCGGGTACTGCATGGGCGGTGGGTTCGCCCTCGTCCTCGCCCCGGGCCACGGGCTCGACGCCGCCAGCGTCAACTACGCCAGCTCCCCGAAGCGCACCTACAGCGCCGACTTCCTGCGCGGGGCCTGCCCCATCGTGGGCAGCTTCGGCGGCAAGGACCTCATGCTCCGAGGCGCGGCGGCCAGGTTGGAGTCCTCCCTGGAGGAGCTGGGGGTCGACCACGACGTGAAGGAGTACCCGGCCGCCGGTCACTCGTTCCTGAACGACCACGACCGCAGCGACCTCCCCCTCGCCGTGTCCCTGATGATGACGCTGCCCGGCATGGGGTTCCACGAACCGTCCGCCGCCGACGCCAAGGCGCGCATCGTGTCCTTCTTCGACCGCCACCTCCGGGCATGACCCGGCTGGACAGGAGCTGACCATGGCATGGAACCGCAGCGACATGGGCGACCTCAGCGGCCGCACCGCGCTGGTGACCGGCGCCAACAGCGGCCTGGGCCTCGAGTCCGCCCGGGCGCTGGCCAGCGTCGGTGCCCGGGTGCTGCTCGCCTGCCGTGACGAAGCGCGCGCCCGCAAGGCGCTGGCCACCGTGGCCGCCGAGGCCACCGGCCCCGAGCCCGAGATCGTCCGGCTCGACCTGGCCGACCTCGACAGCGTGGCCGCCGCCGCCGAGGACATCGCCGGTCGCGTCGAGGGGCTCGACATCCTCCTCAACAACGCCGGCGTGATGGCGATCCCGCTGCGGCGGACGGCGCAGGGCCACGAGGCCCAGTTCGGCACCAACCACCTCGGCCACTTCGCGCTCACCGGGCGGCTGCTGCCCGTGCTGCTCGCCGCCGAGCGCCCCCGCGTCGTCACCACGTCGTCGTTCATGCACCGCATGGGCCGCATGCGCTGGGACGACCTCGACGCCGAGCGCGGCTACCGCAAGTGGGAGGCGTACGGGCAGTCCAAGCTGGCCAACCTGCTGTTCACCTTCGAGCTCGACCGGCGGGCCCGGGCGGCGGGCGCCTCGCTGGTGTCGGCCGCGGCCCACCCGGGCTACGCCTCCACCGCGCTCCAACAGCGCGGGCCGCAGATGTCCGGGAACAAGGTCATGGCCGCGGCCATGCGGCTCGCCAACGTCGCCGTGGCCCAGTCGCCCGAGGGTGGTGCGCTGCCCCAGCTCTACGCGGCGGTGGCGCCCGGGGTCGAGGGCGGCGACTACATCGGTCCCGGCGGACCCTTCGAGATGCGTGGCTCCCCGGCGAAGGCCGGCTCCTCCAAGGCGGCTCGGCGTGAAGCCGACGGCGAGCGTCTGTGGCGGGTCTCGGAGGAGATGACCGGCGTCACGTACCGCTGGACCTGACGAGCGGCCGACCCACCGGCCGAGGGACAGCCGCCGGCGGAGGGCGTTCCCGCCCGCCGCCGGCAGCACGTCGATCACCCGAAGACGCAGCGGCCCTGATCGATGACCACCGAACCGTCCTCGGTCGAGGTCCGGAACACGGCCTCGCTGCCGTCGACCCACATCGACACCGTCAGCTCGTCGCCGGGCATCACCGGCTTGGAGAAGCGTCCCTCCATCGACCGGAACCGGGCCGGGTCGCTTCCGCACAGCGCGTGCACCAGCGCCCGGCCGGTGAACCCGTAGGTGCACAGGCCGTGCAGGATCGGACGGTCGAAGCCGCCCATCGCCGCGAAGCTGGGATCGGAGTGCAGCGGGTTCACGTCGCCGGACAGGCGGTACAGCAGCGCCTGGTCCTCGCGGGTGGCGTAGGTGACGGTGTGGTCCGGCTCGCGCTCCGGCGCCACGTTGCGCGGTCCGGAGGGGCCACGGTCGCCGCCCCAGCCGCCCTCGCCACGAATGAAGATCGATGACGTCGTCTTCCACATGGCGTCCCCGGAGGACGGGTCGACCGCCGTCCCCTCCATGGTGATCACCGCACCGGAGCCCTTGTCGTAGATGCCGGTCACCTCGGTGGTGATCGAGGCCGATCCCGATGTGGGGATGGGCCGGGCCAGCTCGATGCCCTGCTCGCCGTGCACGAGCATGGCGAAGTTGAACTCGCCGAGCTTGGCGAACAGCCCGCCCTGGCCCATGCCGGCGCTGCCTCCCTCGGTGGTACCGACCTTCCCGCCGCCGGCGACGACGGCGAAGGTCGGCAGCACCTGCTGGGGCTGGCTCGCCGTGTCCCAGGTCGAGAACTGCAGCTCACCGGTCCCGGCGCCGACGCCCAGTGCGTAGATGACGCAGTCCCGGGGCGTCCACGAGACGGTGTGGGGATCAGACTTGGTTCCGACTGCATCAGGGTTGATGGGCACGGTCACCTCCATGGCGATTGTTTCGTGCACCCTTGTTGACCAGGCGCAGTACGTCAATGGCTCCGTCCGGGCGTGGCGAACGGCAGGCCGACGGCTTGGGGGCCGGGAGCGCCACCTCGGTAGGGTCACCGGCCGTGACGTCGGCCGGCGACCGGGTGGTGATCCAGCGGCGATGCCACTGACAGAGTCGGCTCCTGCCGCACCGCGCATCGTCGACGGTCGAGGCTGGCGGGAGCGCCTCCTCGTCCCCGAGCTGGTGGCCATCGGCCTGGCCGTCGCGGTGGTCAGCAGCCTCGGCTCCCCGATGGTGCCCACCGTCGCCGACGAGTACGGCGTCTCGCTGGGCGCGGCCCAATGGGGTCTCACCGCTGCGCTGCTGGCTGGCGCCGTGGTCACCCCGGTGCTCGGGCGGCTGGCCGACGGTCGCCACCGGCGCCGGGTGATCATCTCGGCCCTGGCCACGATCACCGTCGGCGGTGGCGTCGCTGCCCTGCCCGTGGGATTCGGCGCCCTCGTCCTCGGCCGCACGCTCCAGGGCGTCGGGCTCGGCCTCATGCCCATGGCCATGGCCGTCGCCCGTGACCACCTCCTCGCCGAGCGGGCGACCCGTACCGTGGCCGCGCTCTCGGTGACGACGGCGACCGGTGTCGGCATCGGCTATCCGATCAGCGGCTTCCTGGTGGACACCGTGGGCCTGCGGCCCACGTTCGTCGTGTCCGCCGCCGCCACCGGCCTGGTCATGCTGGGCGCCGCGGCGAGCATCCCGGTCAGCGACCACCGGACCCAGGGACCGGTCGACCTCCGCGGCGCGGCGGCGCTGGCCATCGGGGTGTCAGCGGTGGTCGTCGCCCTCAGCGAGCTGCCGACCTGGGGTGCGGCGTCGGTGCCCTTCGCCGGCCTGCTGGTGGTCGCCGCAGTCGCGATTTCCGTCTTCGTCCGCCGGACCCTCGCCGCTCGCCACCCCCTCGTCGACCTCCGCAGCCTGTCGGTGCCGTCGGTGCGGATCGCGCACGGCGTGGCCGTCCTGGCCGGGATCGGGATGTACTTCCTGTTCTCGCTGGCGATCCGCTACGTCCAGACGCCGGTGGGCACCGGGTACGGGCAGGGGCGCACCGTGCTCGCCGCCGGGCTCATCCTCACGCCGTTCTCGGTGGCGAGCCTGGCGGTGAACCGCCTGACCGGGGTCGTCCGCCGATGGATCGACGGACGGTGGCTCATGCCGCTCGGCTGCCTCGCCTTCGCGGCCGCCATGGTCGTGTTCGGCTGGGCGCGCTCGGAGGTGTGGCAGCTCGTCGTCGTCATGGTCCTGGCCGGCATCGGGGTCGGCACCGTCTTCGCCGCGATGCCCCGGATGATCGTGGCCGCCGTGCCGGCGGAGGAGACGGGTAGCGCGCTCGGGTTCAACCAGGTGCTGCGGACCATCGGGTCCTCGATCGGCAGCGCAGCCAGCGCTGCCGTGCTCGCCGCCAACACGTCACCAGGCGCCCGCTTCCCGCTCGACCGGGGCTACACCGTCTCGGCGATCATCGGCCTGGCCGTGTGGCTGGTGGCCCTCGGGACGGGATGGCCACGCCGGTCGCTCCGCCTCGGGCCTCCCAGCCCGGAGCTGGCCCGCTACGAGGCCGAGAGCGTCGACGCAGAGGTGGCCGGGGCGGTCATGTACGAGCCGGACGCCGACCGGCAGCCGTGACGATCGCCGGGCGGCGGGTGAGACCCGCCGCCCGGGATGGTCCGCTCAGTCGGCGGGTGCGAACCGGTAGATGGCCGGTCCCTCGTCGGTGGCGTCCCAGCGGACCGACACCCGCTGCCCCACCGTGACGGTGGTGGGATCGCACTCGACGATGTTGGTGAGCACGCGGGGGCCCTCGTCGAGCTCGACGTAAGCGAGGACGTAGGGAGACACCTCCCGCCAGGGACCGTCGCCCTTGTGGGTGACGGTGTAGCTGTACACGGTGCCCTCGCCGCTGGCGTCGATCCACTCGACGCCGTCGGTGTGGCAGGCGGGGCAGAACGCCCGCGGGTACCAGATGACGGTCTGGCACGACGTGCACCGGGGCAGCACGAGGCGGCCCTCGGCGGTGGCGTCCCAGAACGGCTTGGTCTCCGGGGTCACCGGAGGGGCGAAGGTGGGAAGGTCGCTCATGCGTCCTCCTGTCCGAGGATGAGGGTGGCGCTGCCCATGCGGTTGCCGAGCGAGCCGCCCGTGCCGTGGGCGAGCGCCAGCTGGCAGTCGGGGACCTGGACCTCGCCGCGGGCTTCGCCCCGCAGCTGGCGCACGGCCTCGATGATCTTGGTCATGCCGCCCCGGTTGGCGGGGTGGTTGTTGCACAGGCCGCCGCCGTCGGTGTTGAACGGCAACCGGCCATCGGGTGCCCGCAGGCCCTGGTCGGCGACGAACGCGCCGCCCTTGCCCTTCTCGCAGAAGCCCAGGTCCTCGATGGTCTCCAGCACCGTGATGGTGAAGGAGTCGTAGATGGAGGCGTAGTCGATGTCGGCCGGCTTCACGCCGGCCTCCGCGAAGGCCCGCGGTCCTGACCAGACCGCACCAGTGTGGGTCAGGTCGATGCGACCGTTGTCGGTGTGCTTGGGCGCCTCGCCGTGGCCGAGGACCTTGACGCAGCGCCGCTCGAGGTCACGGGCGATCTCCGGGCTCACCACCACGACGGCGCCTCCGCCGTCGGTGACCACGCAGCAGTCGAGGCGGTGCAGGGGATCGCTGACCAGCGGCGATTCGAGCACCTCCTCGATGGTGACCGCCTTGGGCAGGAAGGCGTCAGGGTTGTACTGGGCGTGGTGGGACGCCGCCACCTTGATCTCGGCCAGCTGCTCGCTGGTGGTGCCGAACTCGTACATGTGGCGCCGGGCGGCCAGGGCGTAGCCGCCGTGGATCGCCATGCCGTAGGACATCTCGAATCCGGCCTCGGGCGCGCTGGCGAACATCGCCCGGGCACCGCCCATCATCGATGCCGGGTCCGAGCGTGGGAGGCCGGCGAGGGTCACCAGCGCCACCGAGCACTTCCCGGCCGCGATGGCGGCGGCGGCGTGGCCGACGTGGGACTGGTACGACGACCCGCCGGTCTCGGTGGTGTCGATGTAGCTCAGCTGCAGCCCCAGGTACTCGGCCATGGAGAAGCCACCGAAGCCGGGGGCGTCGCCGGCGCAGAAGTAGCCGTCGACATCGCCCATCGACAGGCCGGCGTCAGCGAGCGCGCCGACGGCGACGTCGGCGTGCACCTGCGCGATGGTGCGGTCGGGGATGACCCGGAGTGGGTGTTCGTAGGCGCCCGCGATGAACGCCTTGCCGCGGATGGTCAAGGACTCCTCGAATCTGTTGGTGGGATGGGTTCCGGTCCGGCGTGAGCCGGGGGCTCTCAGGCCTTGGAGCGGTGGACGACCTGGGGCTCGGAGAAGCCGAGCAGCCCCCACGTGCCGTTCTCGACGCCGATGCCGCTCCACTTGGCCCCACCGAAGGGCTGGTGCGGCGCCAGGGCGAGGTGCGTGTTGACCCACGCCGTGCCGCACTCGAGCTCCTCGGCGATCTTGGTGGCCCGGTCCACGTCGGTGCCCCACACCGAGCCGGACAGGCCGTAGTTCGTGGCGTTGGCCCGCTCGACGACCTCGTCGACGTCCCGGTAGGAGATGACGGGCAGGGCGGGGCCGAACTGCTCCTC
>JBKHVG010000048.1:0-17904 GCA_046570205.1 Acidimicrobiia bacterium | reverse complement strand
CCCCGCCGGTGAGGACCAGCACCCCCCGCAGCACCCGACCGCCGGCCTCCTGATCGGCACGCAGCTCGTGGCGGAACCGGTCGTGGTCGAAGAGGTCCCGCACGACGACGTCGCCCGACGGGGTCCGCAGCTCGGCGACCAGCGGCGAGTCCAGCAGCGTGCCGTCGAAGCCGGGAGCGTCGTCGTCGAACAGGACCTGCACGACGGTGTGGTCCTCGCCCTCCACCGCCAGTGCCGAGACGTCGACGCCGAGCACGCCACGCTCCCACGCCGGCGAGCCGACCGCGGTCTCCACCCGTCCCGGTCCGCCGATGAGCTCCAGTCGCAGCAGGTCCACGGCTCGATCCTGGCAGCACGCGCCAGCACGCGGTGGCCGTCGAGGGTGCTGTCCCTAACCTGCGCCCGTGCCCCCGCTCGAGATCGTCGACGACCGCCCCCGGGCATGACCCTGCCCCGCGCCGAGGACGTCCTGCCCCGAGAGGCCGACCTGCCCGGCACCGGCTGGGTCGCCATCGACGAGGGGTTCGGGGCCGACGCCGCCGGTGGGCCGACCCCCGGCGAGCTCGTCGATTGCGTGGGCCCGGGCTTCCCGGCTGACGACGAGGTGGCGGGGACCGCCGCCACCCCCCACTACGTCCACCCGCCGGGCCGGCTCGTCCACGGCTTCGGCTTGGTGGTGGCGACGTCCGAAGCGGCGGAACGGGCCGAGGAGATCCTGTCGGGACCGGCGTTCGCCCGGTGCCTCGGCCGCTCGGTGGCTGCCGACCTCGACGCGTCGGGCTCCGATGCCGAAGTGCTCGCCGTGGACGTCGAGCCCACCCGCCACGGCCACCGGGTCCGCTTCACCGGCGGTACCGCCGACGGGGTCCGACCCGTGCTCCTCGACGTCGTGTGCGTGCGCGTCGGCCGGGCCGTCGGCCTGCTCTGGTTCGCCGACACGCCCGACCCCTTCCCCGCCGCCGACCTCGACTCGGTGCTCGAGCGGATCCGCGGCCGATCGGCGTCAGGGGGCTGATGTCCCCGGCACCGTGGCGCGCAGCGCCGCGATCCCGCCGGGGACGGCGACGGCCATGAAGTCATCGCTGATCTCGACGCCCTGCACCACTCGCCGGTAGGTGAAGGGCCCGATGAGCATGGCCACGGCGACGTCGAGGTCCAGGTCGGGGTCGATCTCCCCGCGCGCCTGGGCCAGCTTCAGCACCGTGCGCATCGGCCGCTGGCGCTCCACCAGCAGCGCGTCGAGCACGTCCCTCATGGCCGCGTCCCGGCGGGCGGCATCGACGAGGAGGGGGATGATCTCGTTGAGCCGCTTGGTGCCCTCGGAATCGTCGCCGCGGCTGAACAGCTCGGTCAGGTCCTCGACCAGCGAACCGTGGTCCGGCGTCGACTGTTCCACGATGCAGGAACGGAGCGCCTCGACCAGGAGATGCTCCCTCGTGCCGAAGTGGCGGTAGATCGTCGACTTGGCCACGCCCGACCGAGCCGCGACCTCCTCGACCGTGAGACGCTCGACCCCGGTGTCGAGCAGCGTCTCCACCGTGGCGGCGATGGTGCGGCGCCGGGCGTCCGCGCTCCGTGGCCGTGCCATGGGTCACCACCGTATCGAAACCCGGAATATGGCCACTGATCTCATGGTTGATGTCCCTACTGTTGCGAAACGTCTTCGTATCGGAACCTCCCCCTGGTCCGGTGCGGAGCTCACCCCCTGACGACACCATGAAGCGGAGCCACGTTGGACGCCCCTGCGATCCCCACCCCTGAACCCGAGATCGCGCCCGAGATCCATGCCCGTCGCTGGGCCATCCTCGTGGTGCTGTGTCTCAGCCTGATGATCGTGATCATCGGCAACACCAGCCTCAACGTGGCGCTGCCCACGCTCTCTGCAGAGCTCGACGCCTCCACCACCCAGCTCCAGTGGATGGTCGATTCCTATGCGCTCGTCTTCGCCGGGCTGCTCTTCACCGCCGGCACGGTCGGTGACCGCTGGGGTCGCAAGGGGGCGCTGCAGGCCGGCCTCCTCGTGTTCCTGGTCGGCGTCGGCGTGGCCGCCACGGCCGACACGGCGCAGACGGTCATCGCCGCCCGCGCCGTGATGGGCGTCGCCGCCGCCTTCGTCATGCCCTCGACCCTGTCGATCCTCACCAACGTCTTCCCCGCCGAGGAGCGGCCGAAGGCCATCGCCATCTGGGCCGGCATCTCCGGCGGTGGTGCTGCGCTCGGCCCGATCGCCTCGGGGTGGCTGCTCGAGCACTTCTTCTGGGGCTCGGTCTTCTTCGTCAACGTGCCGTTCATCATCGCGGCGCTCGTCGCCGGCGCCCTGCTCGTCCCCAGCTCCAAGGACCCGTCCGAGAGCCCCCTCGACGTGCCGGGCGCGCTCCTGTCGATCGTGGGCCTGAGCGCCCTCGTCTACGCCATCATCGAGGCGCCCCACCAGGGCTGGCTGTCCGCCGAGACGCTGCTGACCTTCACCGTCGCCGTGGCCGCCATCGTCGGGTTCGCGATCCGGGAGAACACCGCCCGCCACCCGATGCTCGACCTCTCACTGTTCCGGGACCGGCGCTTCAGCGTGGCCTCCGCCGGCATCACGCTGACGTTCTTCGCCATGTTCGGCACGTTCTTCCTCATGGCGCAGTACCTGCAGATGGTCCTCGGGTACACGCCCTTCGAGTCGGGCCTGTTCCAGCTGCCCTTCGCCTTCATCATGATCATGGTGGCGCCGCGGGTGCCCAAGCTGGTGGCCCGCTGGGGTGCGGCCAAGGTCGTTCCCATCGGACTCACGTTCACCGCGTTGGGCCTCGGTGCGTTCTCCACCGTCGGTGTCGACAGCTCGTTGCTGCGCGTCTACCTCTGCGTGCTGCCCTTGGCCCTCGGCATGGCCATCACCATGACGCCGTTGACCACGCTGATCATGTCGTCGGTGCCCCTCGGCCGGGCCGGCGTGGGTTCGGCCATGAACGACACCACCCGGGAGCTGGGCGGGTCGCTCGGCGTCGCCGTCCTCGGCTCGGTGGTGACCTCCCAGTACACCTCTGGTGTCGGCGGCTCGCTCGCCGCCCTGCCCGACCAGGCCCGCGCCCTCGCCGACAGCGGCCTGGCCGGCGCGCTGCGCGTGGCCGGGGAGATCGGTGGCGTGCAGGGCGACACCATCGCCGGTGCCGCCAAGGCGGCCTTCGTCGACGGGCTCGGCACGGCCGCCCTCGTCGGGTCGGTGGTGGTCTTCGTCGCCGCCTTCGTGTCGTGGAAGCTGCTTCCCCGCACCACGCCGGCCCCCTTCGTCAGCCCGCCCCGGGATGCCGACCAGGCCGTCGATGAGGCGACCTCGCTCGTCGGCTGACGAAGCTGATCGGATCTCGGCTAGCAAGGAAACTTGATCGCCGAGGGAGAATCATCGTCCGTGATGGAGTGGCCTGACGACCCTCCGGAGCTCGGGCCGGGCGCCAACGGTGGCGTCTCGGCCCGCTCCCGGGGGCTCAGCGGTCGGGCTGGCGCACGTCCCACAGGTGGTGGATCGGGTCGTGGACGAAGTAGCGGGCGAACGTGTCGACGGTGAACGACGCCCCGTCCGAGCGGAACCCGGTGCGTGACCACTGATCGTCGGCCACGGTGTCGAAGCGGTCGGCCAGCGCCGCCCCGGCCCGGGTGAGCTCGACGGCCACCGCCACCGCCCGCTGCCCGGCGTAGTCGTCGTCGATGGCGGTGGCGTCCTGGTCCCAGTTGGGGAAGTGGGGGCCGTCATACGTGAGCATCAGGTCGAGCCGCTCGAGGTAGCGGCGAAACACGTCCCGAACATGGCACGCGTACTCGAGCGGCGACCACCGAGCCGGCACGGGGCGCGCGCCGACGTCGGCTCGGGTGAGCACCTGCTGCCACGCCGATGCGTTGGCCCGGATCAAGTCGCCGACGTCACCCCGGTCGACCGACGAGGCGTCGAAGCCGCACTCGGGGCACGGGCGTTCGAGCACCCACGTCCAGTCCTTGTCGTCGGGCACCGGCTGCACCGTGCTCATCGGTTCAGCGTTGCACGTGGGCGTAGCGGGAGCAGCCGGTGTTGCGGCCGTCGGGAATGGCGGACCCGCGGGCACGACTCGTCCGGGCCGTTTCGTACGGCACCGATGATTTCGGGGCGCCGCGGACGTCGGGGAGCAAGACTCAGCCACCACCGACCGAGGAGCCCGCATGGCCTTCTACCCATACCTGAACTTCAACGGCACCTGCCGAGAGGCGTTCACCCGCTACCAGCAGATCTTCGGGGGCGAGCTGTACGTCATGGGCTCGGGCGACATGCCCGAGGGCGAGAGCGTCACGCCCGACTGGAACCCGGACCTCGTCGTCCACGCCGCCCTCCAGATCGGCGCCGCCATGCTGATGGCATCGGACGCACCGGGCATGACCGGGCAGGCGAACAGCACCTACGTGCACTTCGAGGCGACAGACGTGGCTGACGCCACGCGCGTGTTCGAGGCCCTGGCCGACGGCGGCGAGACCGAGATGGAGTTCGGTGAGACGTTCTGGTCGCCCGGCTTCGGCGCGTGCCGGGACCGCTGGGGGACGCTGTGGATGATCAGCGCCCCCGGCCCGTCCCCGATGAGCTGACCTACGCGTCGGTGGGCAGGCGGTAGCCCTCGAACTTCGAGCGCAGGTCCTTCTTCGAGAACTTGCCCACCGAGGTCTTCGGCACCTCGTCGATGAACACGATGTCGTCGGGCAGCCACCACTTCGCCACCCGGTCCTCGAGGTGGGCGAGCAGCTCCTCCTTCGTGGCCGACTCGCCCTCCTTCAGCACGACGCACGCCAGGGGCCGCTCGGCCCACCTCTGGTGCGCCACGCCGATGACCGCAGCCTCGGCGACGGCCGGGTGGCCCATGAGCTCATTCTCCAGGTCGACCGAGGAGATCCACTCGCCGCCCGACTTGATGACGTCCTTGGTGCGGTCGACGAGGCGGATGTAGCCGTGGCCGTCGATCACGGCGACGTCACCGGTCTTGAGCCAGCCGTCGTCCGTGAACGACTCGGGGGAGCGCTCGTCGTCGTAGTACTCGCGGGCGATCCACGGACCGGACACCTGCAGCTCTCCCGACGACTCGCCGTCCCATGGCAGCTCCTCGATCGGCTCACCGGGTGCCGACGGCCGGGCGATCCGGGCGGTGACGCACACCGACGGCTGCCCCACGCTGGCCCGCAGGTCGGCCCGTCCCTCGTCGTCGAGCGTGGCGTCGAGGGTGGACTTGATGGTGGCGATCGAGGCGATCGGCGACGTCTCGGTCATGCCCCACGCCTGGAGGATCGGGAGGCCGGTCTGCTTCCGGTAGGCCTCCGACAGGGCTCGTGGCACCGCCGACCCGCCGCAGGGGATGGCACGCAGCGCGGAGGTGTCGCGGCCCTGGAGCTCGGGCAGCACGCCCATCCAGATGGTGGGCACGCCAGCGGCCACCGTGACCTTCTCCTCCTCGATGAGTGCAGCCAGCGAGGGAGGGGACAGGTCGGGCCCCGGCATGACGAGCGTGGCGCCGGCGGCCACGGCGGCATGGGCCAGCCCCCAGGCGTTGGCGTGGAACATGGGCACGACGGGCAGGATGCGGTCGGGTTCCTGGACGCCGAGCCCGCCGGCCACCATCGTGCCCAGCGTGTGCAGGAAGGTCGAGCGGTGCGAGTACACGACGCCCTTGGGGTTCCCCGTGGTGCCGGACGTGTAGCACATGCTCGCCGCACGTCGCTCGTCCCGGACGTCGAACGCGACGGCGTCGGCGGCGGCCAGCAGGTCCTCGTAGTCGTGGATGCGGGGACCGTCGGAGCCGTCGTTGCTCGGGATCTCGTTCGCAGCACCGTCGTCCATGACGACCAGGTGCTTCACCGTCTGGAACGTCGGCACGAGCGGCATCAGCAGGCCGAGCAGCGATCGGTCGACGAAGATCACCTCGTCCTCGGCGTGGTTGGCGATGTAGGTGAGCTGCTCCGGGAAGAGGCGGATGTTGAGGGTGTGCAGCACCCGCCCGGTGCAGGGGGCGGCGAAGTAGAGCTCGAGGTGACGGGCCGTGTTCCACGCGAACGTGGCGACCCGGCCGTCCTCGGAGATGCCGAGCTCGTCCAGCACGCCACCGAGCCGATGGGTCCGGTCGGCCCACGTCCCGTAGTCGATGCGCTCGCGGCCGGCCGGTGTGGCCGTCACCAGCTCCTTGTCGGCGAAGAGCGTCTCGGCGCGCCGCACGAAGTGCGGCAGCGTGAGCGGTGCGTCCTGCATGAGTCCGTCCACGGTGTCCCCCTGGGGTCGTCGTCCCGTTGTCGTGCGGGGAAGGTAGCGGGCCGTGCCGGTGCCGCCGCTACAGCAACCGCAGCACCGCCATCAGGACCAGCGAGAGCACGACGGACAGGATCAGCGAGCCCATGCAACCCATGCGGTTCGAGAAGAAGAGGAACACGCCGCCAGCCCTACCCCTCGCCCCCGGTGGTCAGAGCACGCAGAGCAGGGGCGTCTTCACTGCGACGGGGCCGACCGATCCCCCCGTCCAGCTGCCAGCACGCGCATGCACGGAGTAGTGGTACGTGGTGCTCGTCACCAGTCCGTCCTCGTCACGGAACGAGGTGCCGCTCGTGTACATCGAGGTCCGCCCGGAGCCGTCGGCCTTCGTCCTCACGATGTCGTAGCCGGTCGCGCCCGGGGCGCCGGTCCAGCTGAGGTTCACGGCCGGTCCGGTCAGCAGGCTGACGAGCAGGACACATGTCGCTTCGCCGCTCAGGCCGGTCGGTGACCCCACCATGCCGGCGGTGAAGGTGTTGGTGGCGTTGTCCTGCGAACCGACGAACGCCGCTCGGGAGACGGCCGTGCCGCCCAGTGCGGCGCTGACGGCGAGGGCGGCGAAGGCGAAGCCGATGGTGCGCCGCCTGGCGCGCCGTGAGGTCCCGCCTCGGAGCGACAGGCGCGGGCGGAGGGAGCGCATCCCGGTCGAGACCGCGCTCGCAGCCGCGCTCGCGGACAGCACGGTGAGGACCACCACGACGGCGAGCAGGTCGGTCCGCCCCTGGTGCATCCACAGCGACGGCAACCCGGCGGCCGGGATTACGAGTCGCCCGACGCCGACGATGCGATCGGTGGCCAACGGCTCCTGGTCGTCGACGGCGTTGGCGTCGCCCTTGGTCGTGATGGTCCCGTCCTCGTCGACGGCTGCGACCCGGTGGGTGACGAGCCGGTCGTGGCTGGTGTCCCGGAACGTCACGACCGTGCCCCGGCTGAGGTCCTGGCCGGCATAGGGCTCCACCACGACGACGTGGCCGGGGGCAACGGTGGGCGCCATCGACCCCGAGATGATCGTGACCGGTTGCCAGCCGAGGACCACGGTGGGCACGAGCACCCACGCCCCCAGCGTGAACACCAGGGTCAGGTACATCGGCCACACGAACTCGAGCACGCCGGACGCGACGGACGACAGCCTCCCGGAGGAGGCTGCCGTGCCGGCGAGCGTCGTGTGGGTGGTGGCCGTCACGACTCGCTCCTGGTGGGCTGTGTCAAACGCCGATCAGCTCGACGCCCGCCAGGTGAACGTTGCGCCAGCCGTGTCGCCCTGCGCGTCGTTGGCGGTATCGCTGCCCAGCGTGACGGTGAAGAGGAAGGGCCGCATCGAATCAGTGCTGCTGGGAACCCAGCCCATGGTCTCCGGATTTGTCTCCGTGCCGAACAGCGCGAGCGCCTCGTTGTTCACCACGGTGCTCTCGGGAACCATGGGCACGCCCGTGAGGTCGTTGACGAAGCCGTCATCGGTGAGGTTGCATCCGGACGCCGCCGGGCCGATCTTGACGGTGACGTCGAGGTCGTCGGCCAGCGTGTCGGCCGGAAGCGCGCCACCAGGCGTGACCGCGGCGTACAGGTCCACCTTCGTCAGAGCAGCGTTGCCGGTGTAGGTGACCTCGATGCAGTTGGTCTCGCTGTCGCCCGGCACCTGAGCCGTCGACGAGAACATGGCGCTCGTGGCGTCGTCGTCGGTCAACGTGACGGTGCCGGCGGTCCACGCGTTGCCGGCGTTGTCCGTGGTGCCGGTGAACGCCGCGGACGACACCTGCAGCACCATCCCCGAGACGAGCACCACGCCCGCGGCGGCGCCAGCGATCCTGATCTTGTTCATGTTCCCTCTCCCCCGTTGTCGTTCCCTGCACGACCGGGCGAACCCGGGCGTGGGGCCTACATCGGGGGTCGGCACTCCGCCCTTGAGCGGCTTCCCGAGGTGGTTGCTGGAATGCCTCAACCGGACTAGTCCTGGTTGCAGGTGCACCAACCGCGAATGGGACGTCGGCGCATCGACGGCGTGATCACACCGGGGGGTCTCAATCGGCGACGTCGAAGCCGGCGACCACGCGGGTCGGGTGGAGGCGGACGAGCAGCTCGCCGGGGCGCTCGACGACCCGTCGCGATCAGCGGTTGCCGCGGTTGTGGCTGGCGGGCCGGTTGACCTTGCCGCTCTGCTTGCCGGCCTTGCCCGCCAGCTCGTGCGGTGGGGTGCCGCTGACCTTGTCGCCGGTGGCGTCGGGCAGACCGGGACGCTCCCGCTTGGTGGTCTTCGTCGGGTTCTTCGTGCCCTTGGGGGTCACGCGACCCGAGCTTCGCTTGTTCTTGGCAGTCATCGCTCTTCCTCTCTTCGTCGGCGCCGGACGGCCCGACGCATTCCAGGGATGGAGTCGATTCACAGCCGCATGGCATCGACGCTACGACCAATGCGCAGGGACGCAAAGCCGGTTGGCGTCAACCGTCGAGCGTGAGGTGGATCGGGCCGCTCGATCAGGTGTGGTGCGAGGATGGGGCCGTGACAAGGTGGACGTGCCCGGAGTGCCGACGGGAGTTCGGCCGCACCCGCCAGGGACATGAGTGCGCGCCGGCGATGACGCTGGACGACTACTTCTCCACCGGGCCCGAGCGGGAGCGGCCGATCTTCGAGGCGGTGCACGGCCACCTGTCGAGCCTCGGCGACGTCCACGTCGAGCCGGTCTCCGTCGGGATCTTCTTCAAGGTCCACACAACCTTCGCCCAGCTGCGCCCCATGACCAAGTGGGTTGCGCTGTCCTTCTTCTCCCCACAGCGGATCGACCACGCCCGGATCTCGCGACGGCCGGCCGAGTACAGCGGTCGCTGGCACCACGTGGTGAACCTGGGCGAGGCGGAAGAGGTGGACGACCTGGTCCGCAGCTGGCTGACCGAGGCCTACGGGCTCGAGGTCTCCTGATTCGAGCGGGGCACGGGGCCGGCTCCCGGCTGCGGTGCCTACCGGCGACCGACGCTGCGGCGCGGCATGCGATCGACCGCCGACGCGATGCTCGTCCGGACGACGTTGCGGGCCCGGACCTCGTGCATGCGGAACGCTGCGAACAGCGCGTCGTCGTCCAGCTGGTCGATGCGCTGCCAGCGGGCCTCGGTCCCGGAGCGATCGGTCGGCTTGGAGCTGCCGGCCCGCTTGTCGTGGACCCGTCGGATCGTGCGGAGCCGGTCGGGCGTCATGCCGAGCAGCGTCGCCACCATGGCGTCGCGCTCGGGACAGCTGAGGCCGTTCCCGTCCCCTGGTCGGTCTGCTTCACTCATCTCGTCCTCGACGGTCTGATCCCTGCACCTGGCCACGGTCGGTGGCGCGTGCCTCACTCCGTTGTACGCCGTTCCCGTGCCGCGGGCATGGGCCATCGGCACCATTCCGTGCGGCGGTCGCGTGACGTGTCGTCCCCGCCGCCATGGTGCCGCCGGCGGTCCGGTCGCGGGTGGACCCGGCGCCGCGCGGGGTGCGCCCGATCCCGCCGGCCCCGAGGTTCTGCTCGCCGCCCGAGCCGGTGTGAGATGACCCGAACGGACTAGTCAATCGCTCAAGTCGGTCCATCGACAGGCCGATGTCCGGATCATGGCGATTCGGGAGCTACGGGGGATACGGGCGCTGGCGGTGGGTCTCCTTGCGACCCTGCTCGTCGTGGCCGGCGCCATACCGGTCGCGGCGGGGCCACCGGGCTCGGCGCGCCGCGACCGGGGCGGTCACGTCGCCGGGCAACAGGGGGGTGAGGGGCGCGAAGCCGGAGCCTCCCGCCATGCGAGCCGGCCGTCGGCGCAGGTCGCAAAGGTGGCGAAGGTCGGCGGCGACGCTCCGAGGCCCGCCGCCGAGGCCGGAGGACGGCACCGGCCGGCATCCCAACCGGGCCCACCGCCGGCGGGGCCGTCGCCGGCCCGGCCGGCGAAGGCGTCCCAAGGCAGGTCCCAGGCGGGCGGACCGCCGCCCGAGGCCGGAAGGGGAGTCGACGCCGAGACTCCACGTCGGGTGAGGTCGTCGGCCGATGACAACCCCCGGCCGGCGTCGGTGCGCTTCGCGGCGCGCAAACCGCCGGTGCGCGCCGAGGTCGACCGCTCGCCCCGGCCCGCCGTCCGTCCCATGGCCACCCGCGTGGTGGGCACGAGCGACGACTCGGCGGCGCTCGTGGCAGCCCCCGTCGTGATGGCCCGCGACGAACCCGCCGTGGATCTGGCCCGGCCGGGCCTCTGGCCGACACTGCCCGGCGCGGCCGGCCACCCCGCCTTCCCCCTCCTACTCGCTGCGGTGCTCGCCGCGGTGCTCGCCCTCGGCTTCCGGGGCGACCGGCGGGACCCCAAGCTGTGCGAGGCCGCGATCGACGACCGTGACGACCGGGCCCGGTTCCGGTGAGAGGATCGCCCGATCTGGTCCCGCTGTCGGACCGGGCCGCCGCGCTGCAGGGAACGCGCCTGCTCCTCGGGGCGGTGGTCGTGCTGGCGGTCCGGCTGCCGCACATCGCCGGTGCACCGGACCTCGATCTCGCCCCGCTCGCCACCGCGTACGTCGTCGGGACCACGGCGCTCGAGCTGCTGCGGCGGGCACTGCGGCGTCGGGTCCTGCCGATCCTGTCCGGGCTCCTCCTGGTCGACGGCGCCTTCCTCGCCGTCGTCGTCGCCGAGACCGGCGGCAGTGCCAGCCGGCTGCTGTTCCTCGTGCACATCCACGTGGTGGCGGCCGCGGTGCTGGCCACCTTCCGCAGCGGCGTGGTCGTGGCGATCTGGCACGGCCTCTTGCTCGTGGCCTGCGGCTACGTCACGTGGTTCGGCACCACACCCGACGACCCGAGCGCCGCCGACCTCTTCGCCGTCGCCTCGTTCCTGCTGATCGGCCTCGGTGCCGTCGCCGTCGCCCGGCTCAACGAACGGGCCCTGCGTCGCAGCCGCCGGGCCGCCCGCGCCCTCGTCGAGCTCGGGTCGCGGCTCGAACGCAGCCACCGCAGCGACGAGGTCGCCCTCGCGGCGACCGAGCACCTCGTGGCCCGGCTCGGGTACCGACGGGCGGCCGTGCTCGTCGCCGAGGACGGCGACTGGACCGGCGCGGTGGCCGACGAGCACGCAGCGCTCTCCGTCGTGGTCGCGGGCGGTGCCAGCCTTCCCACCGAGCCCCGGGGTCCGGTCCCCGCCCGCCACATCGACCTGGAGGGCGACCCGGCCCTCGCCACGCTGCTCCCCGGCGCCTGCCACGTCGTGATCACCCCACTGGTCGCCGACGACCGCCTGCTCGGCATGCTGGCGGTCGAGTGCGGTCCCGGCCGATCCGATCTGCCGACCGACGAGCTCGACCTGCTCGCCGCCTCCGCCGAGCGGGTGACCCTCGCCCTGCGCACGGCCGCGCTGCTGGCCGAGGTCGAGCGCCTCGCCACGTCCGACGCCCTCACGGGCCTGGCCAACCGCCGGCTGTTCGACGA
Organism: Acidimicrobiia bacterium; assembly: GCA_046570205.1. GTDB lineage: Bacteria > Actinomycetota > Acidimicrobiia > Acidimicrobiales > Salinilacustritrichaceae > Salinilacustrithrix. The sequence continues at coordinate 6,192 of JBKHVG010000048.1, read as the reverse complement.
GACCCTCGAGCGACAGGTCGCCCGCGCCCGTCGCACCGGCGAGCCGCTCGCGCTCGCCGTCGTCGACATCGACCACTTCAAGTCGGTCAACGACCAGCACGGCCACCAGGTCGGCGACGAGGTCCTCCGCCAGCTCGGCGCCGCGCTGCGCCACGCCGCCCGGGCCCAGGACCTGGTCGCCCGCTACGGCGGCGAGGAGTTCGTGGTGATCGCCACCGATGCCACCGTGGACGATGCAGAGGTCCTCGGCGAGCGCCTGCGTTCCGCCGCCCGCACGGTCACCGCTGTCCCGGTCACGATCAGCGTGGGGGTCGCCGGCCTCCCCGCCGACGGGGACGGAGCAGCGATGGTGGCCCACGCCGACGCCGCCCTCTACCGGGCCAAGGCTGCCGGCCGTGACCGCGTGGTGCGCCACGACGCCGTCATCGACCTGCGGGGCCAGTTCGCCTGAGCCGGCGATGCTCCGATCGCGCCCGCGTCGCATTCAGCCGTCTCTGGAGTCGACGATGTTCCCGGCCGGGTCGAGGAGGAACGCCGTGTCACCCGAGTTGTTCCACACCGCCGAGCCCTCGTTGCACCAGTGCAGCTCGGTGGGGGAGTCCGGACCGCAGCCGGTGCGGGTCGTGACGCTCGCCCCGGCACCGAGCACGAAGCCGCTCGGGAACGGGTACCGGTGGCTGGCGGACGTGTCCTTCAGGACCCACCCGGTGAGGTCGACGGGTCCGCCGCCCTGGTTGGTGATGCGCACCCACTCGTCGTTCAGGTTCTCGTTGTCGTCGCCGTCGGCGTCGAACCGGGTGGCGTCGATGGCGACCGCTGCATCGGTCGACCCGCCAGCGCCGCAGGCGTCGGGGCCCCACATGCCGGCGTCGGCGTCCTCGGCGGTCTGCTGGGCGAGCTCGTAGTCGTGGGACCGGGCGGTGTCGGGCGGGTACTCCCGGGCCAGTGCGAGCCCGGCCCGTACCAGCTCGGCGCCGACATCGGTGCCGTCGGACTCGACGTAGCGCAGGAGCCGCCCGTACTGGTCCCGGTCGCTCTCGTCCGCCACCAGCTCGATGTCGGCGCCGGCGACCAGCTCCCGCAGCCGACCGGTCGCCTCGTCGGCCAGGCACTCGCCCCGTTCCGGCGCGTTGACGCCGATGATGCGCACGGTCTCCCGGCCGCCGGCGAGATCGACCTCGATGGTGTCGCCGTCTATCACCTCGACGGCCGAGCTGCGGTTGCCGACGGTGCTGTGGGTCGTCGTCTCGCGGGTCCGGACCACCGGCGTGGCCGATGACGACGTGGTCGTCGAACCCTCCTCCCTCGAGGTCGACGACGCCTCGCCGCAGGCGGCGAGCAGGGCGAGGATGGCCAGGAGGACGACGGGGAAGCGCATGGCGGTCGACTCCGTCGTACCAGAGCGCCGTGACCCCCTCGGCGACCGGAGCGGCGCAGCCGACGATCAGTGGACCTCGATCGCGACCTCCGTGCCGCTCGCTCCGGCCAACCGGCGATCTGCGGTCACGAGTGTCGCATCGAGCGTCTCGGCCAGTGCGACGTAGGTGGCGTCGTAGGCGGACAGCGTCGACCGCAGGCCCCAGACCCGTTCGGACAGCTCTCGGTGCGGGTACCGATCGATGGCCAGCTCGTCGAAGCGCGACCGGGCGCTGGCGACCTGGTACGCAGTGAGATCACCGCGGTGCTCGAAGCGCCGCAGGACGTGCAGGACCTCGGTGTCGAGCAGGTGGGGAGCGTGGAGCACGTCCTCGCGAGCGAGTCGCAGCACCAGGGCCTCGTTCGGCTCGCCCACGAGGATCTCGAGCACGGCCGACGCATCGACGACGATCACCGTTCGGCGCGTGCCTCGTCGAGCAGCTCTCGGGTGACGACCCGGCGGACCGACCAGTCCCGCTGCGCGGCTCGGAGCAGGACCTCGGCGTTGTCCGATCGACGGGTCGCGCGCTCCAGCTCGCCGAGCACGTAGGCGGAGAGCGACGTGCCTGCCGCCGCGGCGCGTGTGCGCAGCTCGGCGTGGACGTGGTCAGGGACGTCGCGGACCTGGATCGTCTTGGCCATGTGTCGAGGGTACCTGCATTCGGGGTGTGAGACATGCACCATGGGTGTGCACGCCCGATCGGCGGCGACGACCCGCGCTCGCTCGGGCTGAGGTCAGGAAGCCAGCGACCCCAGTCGAGCGATGCGTTCGTCGTCCGCGCCCAGGTGGTGGACGAGCACGCCGGCCACCGTGGCGATGTCGAGCGTCCCGGCGTCCCGCATCTCCTCGAGGTCGGCCCAGTCCTTGGTGCGGTTGAAGAACGCCTTGAAGACGGCGAGGTCGTCACACGACAGGAACGGCAGCTCGTGATCGGCGAAGGGCTCCCACCGGACCCGGTTCGCCACGGCCTCGTGGAACGCCGTGGTGTTGAGGAAGAGATCGATCGGCGTCCGGTCCCACCACAGTCGGGCCTGGCCGTCCCGAGCGAGGAGTGCCCGTCCGTCGTCGCCGGCCACGACCTCGGTCGGGAGCGCAGCCAGGACCTGCTCCGAGAGGTCGGGAGGGAGGAACACGTTGACATCGAGGTCGATCGTGCCCCGGGCCCGCTGGGTGCACCACGCCAGGGCGAGCGCCCCGCCGAAGGCGTGATGGATGCCGGCGTCGGCGAGGGCGTGGTGGACGGCCACCATCTTCTCGGGCAGTCCGAGGGAGCTCGGGGTGGTCATGCCGCCGGAGCCGGCGGAAACCGGGGGTGTCCGGGGTTGCGGGCGTGGCGGGCCGGGAACCGACTGGCCAGATCGAGCACCTCGACCAGCTCTCGTCCCTTGGCCTCGCGCTCGGCCGGTGTGGCGTCGGGGCGGCGTCGCAGGCTGATCTCCGCCTCGTAGCCGGCGGCCCGGAGGATTCGGTCGAGCGTGTCGACGCGCGGTGTCACACGCCCGGACTCGTAGGCCGCCAGCGTGGCGTGGGAAGTCTCGGACCGGACCGCCAGATCCCGCAAGGTCAAGTCGGCGCTGCGTCGTGCCAGGCGGAGCGTTCGAGCTGCATCCACCGTTCGAGCATACCCTTCCGGTATCGGATCAGATACCACGCTGACCCGTCCCGATGACCGAGGGTGTCTGGCGGCCCACTGCGTCATCCCAGCCCTGCCCGCCGTCCCGCCGCTCGAGCTCCCGGTGCTCCAAGTCGAAGTCCCACGACGCGACCCCGCAGTGGTGGGCGGCCGCCCGGTCGTCCATCGGCTTCCAGTGGAAGCCACGCCGTCGGCCGCGGTGGCGCACCGGGCGCCAGGCGCCGCCGTGCTCGTCGAGCGCCAGCGGTGGCCACCCCTTCCGGTTCGACCCGGTGAACCGGTACACCCACAGCTCAGGCACCTTCCGTTCAGCCGGCAGCGAACCGATGTGGTCGAACAGGTCGACGAAGAAGGGGAACATGGATGGCTGCGCCCGCGCCCGTCGGGCGAGCTTCGCCAGAGGTTCGAAGGCCGACATCGGCACGTCGGTCGACCGGGGGACGCCGTGGCCGAGGGCCACGTACTCGAACAGGTCGTCACGGTCACCCCAGTTGCGTCCGACGGAGATCTGCACCATGTCCGGCGGACACGTCGGGTCGTGTGGCAGGTAGCACTGGCAGAAGAAGTCGACGTCGGCGCCGTCCGGGCGGGGGCGTCCGTTCATTCCGAGCCCGCCGTAGCACTGAAGCGGCTCGAGCAATGCCGGCTCGGGGTCACTGTCTGGGGTGAGCCGGCCGGTGGAGACGCAGAACTGCAGGACGCTCCAGAGGTCCTCCATCCACTGGTCGGGCAGGGCCGTTCCCATGATCGTCACCGCGTTGCGGATGGCGCCCCACATGATGCCGTTGACGGAGGCACGGTCGAGTCGCAGCCCGTCGTCGACCCGGTCACGCTCGAGCACCTCGAGGCAGACCGCGGCCACATCGAGGTCGACCGGCCGTCCTTGCGCCAGCGCCCACCCGGCGAGCTCGGCCAGCGTCGCCCGATGGGAGCGGCGTAGCTCGGTCGCTGCCTGTGCGAGCGGTGCCGGCTCCAGCCCCGACCCCGGTGGGGGCGACAACTCCGGCCGCTCGATGGGGCGGAGGTGGTGGCCGCAGTGGGAGCACCGCTCGGGAGTGGCGGTGTACTGCTCGCACAGGTCGCAGAACGAGGGCCACTCGACGGTGGTGGGCCCGGTCATGCCGTCGGCTCGGGGTGGCGGACCGCCGCGAGGGCGGAGGCGGAGCACGGCCGCTCGAGCGCTCGCTGGCGGTCGAAGCAGATGTCGCAGGAGTCGAGCTGGTCGAGGCGCACCTGCAGCGCCCGAAGCGATGTGGTGCCCTCGCCGCAGGTCCGGGCGGCGATGGGCCACTGTGCGAACCACTCGCCGGCGAGGTTGCGGTGGTGGACGTGACCGAAGGTGACCTCTGCGTCCGGCAGGACGATGAGCGCGCCGGGCCGGGCGACCTCGCCCTCCTCGATCCGCTCGACGAGGTCGTGGAGCAGGTGGTGGGCCTCGACCGGGTCCATGCCGACGACGATCAGCTCCGGATGGCCGTGCCGCCATCGCAGGCCCATGGTGTAGGTCCACGGCACGTCGGCGTCGACAGCGACGGCAGCCCAGCCGTGGTCATCGATGAGTCGGGCGTAGCGGCGAGCGATCTGGTCGTCGCTCCAGCCAGCGCAGCGCAGGCACATGACAGCTTCCCCTTGCACGGCGACGGGGCCGTGCGTCGGATTCGGGGACACCCCTTCGTGGCGTGGTGTCGAGCGCTTCCACGAGTGTGCACGCGCGGTCTGACAGGAACGCCTCGATGCGCCGGCGAGGAATCGCTACGTCGAGCGCGAGAGGCCCCACGCCGACCGGCCGACATCGCCGCCCGGCGCCGGGAACCCGAGGATGCAGGCGCGCACCCGCTCGCCGAGCGGCAGCTCCTGCAGGAGCCCGCTGCACTCGTGCTCCACGGCGTCCAGATCGAGCGGCGTCGACACCAGGTCGGCGTCGATGTCGCGCAGCAGGACGTACCGGGCGCGGCGGTGCTGGCGCCGGTGCGCGTCGAGCCGGGGTCGCACCAACGACAGCCACGCCTCCGCCAGCGCATAGGAGTCGGGTTGGTACTCGGCCGTCCCCGACGCTGCCTCGGACAGGACCATCCAGCGGGTGGCGGCCCGCTCGTCGCCGTGCCTCCGGCACTGGTCCGCCCATGCCGCGCAGGCCGATCGCATCTGGGCCAGCGCCCGCTGCATGCGCCGGGGGAGGAGCGAGCGCTCGGCTCGGGTCGCGGAGGCGAGCACGTCACGAAGCCACGCCAGCGCCGCCTCGTCGAGGGCCACGGTCTCCGGGTCGCCGCCCAGCAGCTCGGTCAGCGACGAGCAGATCTCGGCCAGGTCGGTCAGCGCCTGACCCTTGCGGATCAGCAGCCACCGAGGTGCCCCGTGCGCGGTGGCGGCGACGGCGAGGAACCCGAACGGCTCGTCGGACCTGACCAGGCTCAGGTGCGTGCGGACGCGCTCGGCGCCGGTGCGGTGCCGCTCGTAGAGGTCGCCCGGCACCAGGGGCACGCTCCCGGTCACCAGCTGGCGCACCGGGTCGAGCGCATCCCGGATGCCGTCCCACTCGTCGGTGGTGCGCTCCTCGACGGTCGCGATGTGGGTGTCGAGATCGAGCGTGTCGCCGCGCAGCGCCTGCGGCAGCACGACGTTGGCGCCGAGGAGGGCGTTCGACTCAGCCGCCCGCTGCGCCAGCAGCTCGTTCGCCCGCGTCGCGAACGCCTGTCCGTCGTTCGGCCACCACACCTCGATGGCGTCGTGGGGGCTGTCCATGCGATCGACCCGGCCGACGCGCTGCTCGGCCACGCGCAGCGTGGTGGGCAGGTCCAGGTGCACCACGGTGCTGGCGCCTTGGAGGTTGATCCCCTCGTTCATGGCGTCGGAGCACAGGGCGATGGCCTCACCGGTGGACGAGCGTGCGAACCGTCGCTCCACCTCCTTGCGCACCTGCGACGCGCTGCCCGTGGCGACCAGCACCTCCTGGGCCTGGTCCTCGAGCAGGCGCTCCAGCACGAACAACGTGATGAGGTGGTGGTCGAACGCAAGGACCCGAGGGTGCTTCTCGGTGAGCTCCGCCAGCAGTGCCGCCTTCCGCCGCTCCCGCCGGTCGGACAAGGCGTCCGCCGCTTCCAGGACGGCGGCGTATCGGAAGCGCTCCTCCTCGCAGCGCCGT
>JBKHVG010000047.1:0-18169 GCA_046570205.1 Acidimicrobiia bacterium | reverse complement strand
ACGTCGACGGCCTCGGCGACCGCCTGCTCGAGCTGGGCACCGAGGACTTCGTGCGCGAGTACGAGTCCGCCCGCCTGCCCGGCGTGGAGCAGCTGTTCGCCGACGGAGAGGTGGCGACCCGGGCCGAGGTGAGCGACGTGCTCACCACCGGCATCGAGGACGACCGGGTCCGCGCCCTGGTGTTCGTCGACGTCGACGCCCGTGGCCCGGAGGGCGAGCAACGGCTCCAGAACCTGTCCTTCGTGCTCGAGCTCGAAGCCGTCGACGGGGAGTGGCTCGTCGACGCCGTCTCCCCCCTGCCGATCCCCGAGGTCGTGGGCGACGGGGTGCCGACGACGACAACGACCGCACCGGGCGCGGCCACCACGGCGCCAGCCCCGACCACCACGGCGCCGGCGCCGGCCGGCTGATCGACGGGTCAGCCGGGCTCGAAGTCGAGGCCGTCGAAGGCGCCCGAGCGGCGCCAGCCGTCGATGAAGGTGAAAAAGGCGAGCGGGCCGCCCGGGAACCCGAGCACGCTGCTGCGCTGGGCCGCACTCGCCGGCTGGCCCTCGTTGTTGTAGTAGCCGGGCGTGCACTCCGAGGACCCGGGCAGGAGGAGCTCGCGGCGTCCACCGTCACCGGAGCCGCCGCCGCGCAGTGGGGAGGCACCGTCGAGCAGCCGGGCCACCCACGCCTGCTCCGCCTCGGGGCTGACCTCGACGGTGCGAGATCCGCGCTCGACGGCATGGCCGACGACCGCCGCGATGGTGGCCCCCGCTTCGCTCATGTTGTGGGGCACGTTGGCGATGTGGTTCGCCCCCTGGGCGAGCTGCACGAGGAACAGGTTGGGGAACCCGTGGGTGTGGATGCCGTGCAGGGTCCGCATGCCGTCGGCCCAGTGGTCGCTGAGACGCGTCCCGCCCCGCCCGATGGGGTCGAACCCGGACCGGGACACCAGGTCGGTGCCGACCTCGAAGCCGGTCGCCCACACGATGCAGTCGACCTCGTACTCACGCCCGCCGGCCACCACGCCGTGCTCGGTGATGCGTTCGATCCCGCGCCCGTCGGTGTCGACCAGGTGCACGTCGGGCCGGTTGAAGGAGGGCAGGTAGTCGTCGTGGAAGCAGGGGCGCTTGCACAGCTGCCCGTACCACGCCTTCAGCGCCGCCGCGGTGGCCGGGTCCTCCACCAGCTCGTCGACCCGGGCCCGGACCTCCTCCATCTTTTCGAAGTCGGCGTCCTCGAACGCGTCGAGCAGGGCGTCCGCGTCGAAGGCACCGCCCTCGGCCATGCGGGCCAGCACCTTGGCCTTGACCCGCCGGGAGATGTCGGTCCACCCGTCGGCCACCAGGTCCTCCTCCGCGCCACCACCGAAGCCGCCCATCGTGTTGGCGGTGAAGTTCTCCAGCCAGCGCTTCTGCCAGCCGGGCTCGGCGACGGTGGCGAACCATTCGGGGTCGGTGGGCTGGTTCCCCCGGGCGTCCACCGACGACGGCGTGCGCTGGAACACGTACAGCTCCCCGGCGCTGCGGGCCAGGTGGGGGATGCACTGCACGGCGGTGGCCCCGGTGCCGACGATGGCCACCCGCCGGTCGGCGAGACCGGTGAGCGGCTCGCCGTCCGGGCCGCCGCCGGTGTAGTCGTAGTCCCAGCGGCTGGTGTGGAACGAGTGGCCGCGGAAGGTCTCGATGCCGGGCAGGTCGGGCAGCTTGGCCACGTGGAGCGGGCCGGTGCCCATGGCCACGAACTGGCTGGTGAACGCATCGCCCCGGTCGGTCCGGACCAGCCACACGCCGGCGTCGTCGTCCCAGGTCAGGTCCCGCACCTCGGTGTGGAAGAGGGCGTCGTCGTACAGCCCGTAGTGGCGACCGATGCGGCGGCAGTGCTCGAGGATCTCCGGGGCGTGCGTGTACTTCTCGCTCGGCATGTACCCGGTCTCCTCGAGGAGCGGGAGGTACACGTAGGACGCGGTGTCGCACTGGGCGCCCGGGTACCGGTTCCAGTACCAGGTGCCACCGAAGTCGCCGGCCTTGTCGAGGATCCGCACGCTGTCGACGCCGGCCTCCTTCACCCGGGCGCCGGTGACCAGCCCGGCGAAGCCGCCGCCGATGAAGGTGAACGTGACGTGGTCGGTGCGGGGCTCGCGGGGCTGGACCGGCAGGTACGGGTCGCGGACCAGGGCGCCAGCCAGGCGGCGGTACTGGGCCGACCCTTCGGGCCGGAGGCGCTTGTCCCGCTCGGCCCGGTAGCGCCGGCGCAACGCCTCCTTGTCGACCGGAGGCGCCGGCGACAGGGCGCTCATCGCCCGGCGGGGGCGGGATCGCCCAGCCGGTGGAACTCGGCGAGCAGGTCGGCGCCGTCGGGTCGAGCGAGCAGGGCCCGCTCGATCTCCGCGATCACCGCCTTGCGGTTCTGGTCCTCGAGCAGGCCGAGGGACTCGGCCATCGAGGCATCCCACATGCGCCCGATCACGTCGGTGCCGGGGTACCTGCGGCCGGACTCGCCGATGAACGTGCGGTCGCGCATCTCGGTGAGCGACGTGCGCAGGTACTCCACGTGGGGCGTCTCGTCGGCGCGGATGAAGGACACCAGGCGGGCTGCCTCACCATCGCCGGCGACCAGGTCGCGGTCGGCGAGCAGCTCCTCGGCCCAGGCGAACACGTGGAAGGCCTTGATCTCCACGAACAGCACACGCAGCATCGTGGAGACCAGCAGCTCCAGGCCCAGGTCGAGGTCGGGGAAGGCGCGCCGGTCGAGGAACCGGGACCGGGCCGCGTCGGGGTCGGCGCCGACGCCCACCGGGATGCCCATGCGCTTCATCATCTCGGCGGTCTCGTCCTCGGTGACCGGGTTCTCGAAGGCGATGTCGCGCACGGCGTACCACATGCGGTCGTGGCCGGCTTCGTCGCTCCAGCCGGCCTCGTCCCGGGCATGGGCCTCGACCAGGCCCTGAGAGAGGTGGGCGGTGGCGGTGCCGCGGATGTCGTCGTCGAAGTGGCGTTGCATGTCGGTGGGCGCGAGGAAGCGGATGAGGGAGCCGAAGCCCTCGACGGTGCCGATGCGCGTCAGCGTGGCGATGATCGGCTCGGGCGCCCCGCTACGGAGCAGGAACCGGGCCTGCTCGACGTTGGGGTAGTTGGCCGGCCACGTCTCGACGGGCGCGTGCAGGATCTCGGTGCCGAAGGCGGCCCGGTGCTGCTCCTGCCAGGCGGCGAGGGCGGGGGCCCGGTGCTTCGTGCGGGGCGACACGTAGGTGCCGTCGGCGAGGAAGCCGCCGTGGCACCGGACGCCGCCGAGGACCAGCGGCTCCTCGATGTCGTGGCTGGCCAGGAGCTCCTCGGGGCTGAACTCCAACACGTCGGACATGTGTCGCCTCCTCCCCCGGGATCGCGCCGGTCGCCCCCCGGGCGCCGCCGAATGTAGACGGTCGTGTACAGCCGGGGCAAGGCCCCGCTCAGCCAGGATCGAGCAGCGACGCCATCGTCGAGAACCAGCGCTCGGGCAGGTCCTCGCCGGCGCCGGTGGCGGCCTGGATGAAGTCGCGCAGCAGCAGCCAGCCGAGCGAGAACGCGAAGGCCATCGCGACCAGGTCCTTCGCGTCGAGCGCCGCATCGTCGGGGAGCACGGCGGCGAGGGTCTCGACCATGCGACGGGCGCCGGGGTGATCGGACGCGAGCACGTCGCGCAGCTCCCCGTCGAGCATCGCCCGGGTGAGCACCAGCCAGTACTCCCGGTGCTCGGCCAGCGTGTGGAAGGCCTCGAGGGCGCTGGCCAGCGTGGCCTCGGAGAACGGGCCGGTCTCGGCCAGCCGGGCGGCGAGGTGGTCGTGCACCTCCCGGACCAGCTCGGACTTGCCGCCGAAGTGCCGGTGGAGCAGCCCGTGGTTCACGCCGGCCGCGGCGGCGATCTCTCGGATGGACGTCGCGGCCGGGCCCTTCTCGGCGAACAGGGCGGCAGCCACGTCGATGACCGCCTCCTTCACCTCTCGCTCGCCGCGGGGACGTGCCGCCGTCATCCGAGCGACGATAGGCGGCGTCGAGCCGGTCACCGGCCAGCTCGGGCCACGGCCTCCACGATGTCGTCCGGTCGTTCGATGGGAAGCATGTGCCCGGCGCCGGGGAGCACGGTGACGGCGGCACCAGGCCAGGCGGCGGCGAGCGCGGCGGCGGATCGGGGCGGGGTGAGCAGGTCACGGGTGCCCACGAGCACGGTGGCGGGCACGGCGCAGCCGTCCAGGCCCGGGCGCAGGTCCATTCGCGCCATGGCGAGGAGGCACGCCACCCGGGCCTGGGCCGGGGTGGCGTGCAGCAGGTCGCGCACCGCCACCGCATGGGCGGGCAGCGCCCGCCGTCCCAGCGACGCGCGGGCCAGGGCGGTGCCCACCCGCCCGGTGCGGGTCCACGCCGGGGCCAGCTCACCCAGGACCCGCTCGGCGAGGACGGCGGGCAGCTCGCGACCGAACGTCCGGGCCGCGGTGGCGACGAGCACGGCGTGGCGCACCCGGCGGGTGGCGTCCTGCGGATGCCCAGCGACGTAGGCCTGGATGGACATGCCGCCCATCGAGTGGCCGGCCACGACGGCGTCCTGGGCGTCGACGTGGTCGAGCACGGCGGCGAGGTCGTCGCCGAGGTGGTCGATGTCGGGCAGGCCGCCACCCCAGGTCGACTCGCCGTGGCCCCGCTGGTCATAGAGCACCACGCGGTGGCCGAGGTGCACGAGCCGGCGGGCGACCGGCGACCACAGCTCCTTGGCACCGGTCCAGCAGTGGACGAGCACCACCGTCGGTCCGTCGGCGGGGCCGGCCACGTGCACGGCGAGCTCGGCGCCGTCGGGCCGGCGCACCACCGCGGCCTCCCCGTCGGGCAGGGACAGGGCGTCGGGTCCGCACGGGTCGGGTGTGCCGGCACGTCGGCGGCGGTGAACCACGAGTCCGGCCACCGAGGCGACCAGGACCGCGGCGCCACCGGCGCCGAGCGAGGCGGGGACGACGACCAGGCGCAGCACGGTTCCCAGCCGGCGCCGGATCATCGCGCCGACCCCGCGGACGAGCAGCGCCGCGAGCCGGCGCCGGAGCCGGGACCGTCGGCCACGCCGGCTCATCGGCCGGCGGCCGACAGGACGAGGCCCGAGCCGGTGGCCAGGTGGGACGTCGCCGCCCGGCCGGGTGGGCGTCGCACGGCGCCGGGCACGAGCCGTCGCCGGCGCCACGCCCGCTGGGCGTCGGGGCCGGCGAGCACGACCGCCCGGTCGGCGCGGATGGCGCGCAGGACGGCGGCGGCCACCGCCTCTGGCGCCTGGCCACCGCGGGGCGGCCGAAGGCGGCGATGGCCCGGCGGCACCGTCACCGCGGTGGCGGTGCGCCCGGCCACGACGAGCGTCACGCCGATCTGGCTCCGGCGCCGGTCGGCGCGCAGGGCCAGGGTGAGCGCGGCCACGCCGGCGCCGGTGATGGCCGGCGCCACGTGGTCGGGGCCGGCGACGAGGGCGGCGGCCGGCACCACGTTCGCGATGTGGGCCCGGCGGCGGTCGCCACCCGAGGGCGCCAGCAGCTGGCAGGCGTGGACCACGGCATCGAGCCCGCCGGTACGCCCCGCGGCCCATCCCGCCGGCCCCAGGTCGGCGAGCCGGCCCGACGGCGTGCCGCCGCCGACGTTGACCAGCACGTCGAGGCGGCTCAGCTCGGGCGCCAGCCTGCCGGCCAGCTCGGCCGCCGCGACGGGATCGCCGAGGTCGGCGGTCTCGGCGCGGGCGGTCACGCCCCGGTCGGCGCACGATGCCGCCGTGGTGCTCGCCGCCACCTCGTCGGTGTCGATGCACACCACGTCACTGCCGGCCGCGGCGAGGGCGACGGCCACGGCCCGGCCGATGGCGTCGCCGGCGCCGGCGACGACGGCTTGGCCCCCCTCGAGGCGCAGCCGGGCGCGCCGGCGTCCGAGCCGGTCGCTCACCCGGTGGCGACCGGGGCCCGGCGCTCGGACCGGCTCCCCGGGTTGGTGAACTGCATGACGCCGTCGGCCACGTCGGCTCGGCGGGTGGCCCGGTGGTCCATCAGGTAGCTCTGGTACACCTGCCACGGGAACCGGTTGCCCTGGGCCGGCATGCGGTCCAGCGCCCGCTGGATGTAGCCGGAGTTCAGGTTCAGCAGCGGCTCGGCCACGACATCGGGGTCGGTGTTGACCGGCGTGCACTGGCGCAGTCCGGTGTCGCGCAGGTGGTTGAGCAGGCGCATCACGTACCGGCACGTGAGGTCGCACTTCAGCGTCCAGGACGCGTTGGTGTACCCGATGGCGATGGCCAGGTTCGGCACGCCTTCGAGCATCATGCCCTTGTAGGTGAGCCGGTCCTTGAGGACGACCTCCTCGCCGTCGACGACCAGCTCGATGCCGCCGAGGAACAGCAGCTCCAGGCCGGTGGCCGACACGACGATGTCGGCGTCCAGCTCCCGCCCCGACCGCAGGCGGATGCCGGTCTCGGTGAAGGTGTCGACGTGGTCGGTGACGACCTCGGCACCGCCGGAGGAGATGGCCTTGAACAGGTCACCCCCGGGCACGGCGCACATGCGCTCGTCCCACGGGTTGTAGCTCGGCGTGAAGTGGGTGTCGATGTCGTACCCGCGGGGCAGCTGCAGCCGCAGCCCGAGCCGCAGCAGGCGCTTCACCGGCCGCGGGTACCGCTGGCTGACCTGGTACATGGCCTGGGTCCCGAGGGCGTGGGCCCAGCGCACGGCGGTGCCGGCCACCTGGTCGGGCAGCACGCGCTGGGCGGCGGCCACGATCGGGTTCTTGGCCGGGACCGACGCGATGTACGTGGGCGAGCGCTGCAGCATGGTGACCTCGGCGCCCCGCTCGGCCAGGCTCGGCACCAGCGTCACGGCGGTGGCGCCGCTGCCGATGACGACGACGCGCTTGCCGGCGACCTCGAGGTCCTGGGGCCAGTGCTGGGGGTGCACGAGGTCGCCCTGGAAGCGGTCGAGGCCGGGGAAGTCGGGCTGGTAGCCGTGGTCGTAGCGGTAGTAGCCGCTGCAGGAGAGCAGGAAGCCGCAGGTGACCTCGACGGTCTCGCCGGTGTCGGTCCGCTCCGCCGTCACGTGCCAGCAGGCGTCCTCGGTGGACCACTCGGCCCGGACGATGCGGTGGTGGAACCGGATGTGGTCGTCGATGCCCTCCTCGGCCGCGGTGTCCTCGATGTAGTGGCGGATCGAGTCGCCGTCGACGATCATCCGGCTGCTCTTCCACGGCCGGAACGGGTAGCCCAGCGTGAACATGTCCGAGTCCGACCGGACGCCCGGGTAGCGGAACAGGTCCCACGTCCCCCCGATGGCGCCACGGGCCTCGAAGATGGCATAGGAGGCCCATGGGCACTCGGCCTGGACGTAGTGGCCGGCGCAGATGCCGGACAGCCCGGCGCCGACGACGAGGACGTCGAGGTGCTCGGGCGCGGTGCGCTCGGTGGCGGCCATCACGCCACCCCCGCCAGCCTGTCGTTGAGCGCGCCGTCGGCGCCGAAGAGCCGCTCCCGCCACGTCTCCAGCAGCTCGGTGGCGTCGTGGTCGGAGGGGTGGAACCCGGGCTGGTTGTAGGCCCGCAGCTCCCGCCACAGGTCCTTGCTGATGATGGGCGAGCGCAGGAGCCGCCGGAGGCTGCGGGCGAACCGCACCGGGTGGTACGTGGCCCGGTCGCCGAGCAGCGACAGCCCGACGATGAGGCCGACGCCGCCGAGGAAGCCGACCGTGACCGCATCCATCACGATCCGCCGCATGCGCTCGGTGCCGCCCACGGCCCGGTAGACGTCGAAGGCCACGGTCTTGTGCTCGGACTCCTCGAGGGCGTGCCACAGGAACAGCTCGAGCACCTCGGGCTGACCGAACAGCGCCTTGGTGTCGTCGTCGCGCAGCAGCTGCTCGGCCAGGGTGGCGGTGTAGTGCTCGAGCGCGGCGGTCACCGCCAGGCGCGCCTTCGGGCTGAGCACCCGGTCGGCGAGGGCGAGGAGCCGCTCGGTGACGGTCTCGATGAACGTCGTCGGGTAGCCGAGCTCGGCAAGGCGCCGGTTGAACGCCCGGTGCTCGCGACCGTGCACGGCCTCCTGGCCGATGAAGCCGCGCATCTGCTGGGCCAGGACCGGCTCGCTGACCTGGTCACGGAAGTCGCGCACGGAGCGGACGAAGAAGTCCTCCCCGTCGGGGAACACCGAGGACAGGCAGGCGGCGATGTGGCTGGAGAGCAGATCACCGTCGGAGCCGAAGTGGCGGGGGACCTCTCGCAAGGAGTCCTCGAAGGACATCCGGCGGGTGGTGATGGGCGACACGACGCTGGGGGACGCGGCGGGCATGGGGCCTCCTCGAAGGACGAGAGGTGAAACGTAGTGACGGATCCGTTGCACCGCAACCTTCGCCACGATGCGGCCGACCCCCTGCCCCCGGCCGGCGCCGCTCGCCACGGACGGACGCCGACCGCGGCGACGAGACGTTGCAGTGTCGATGTCGCGCGCCGCTACTGTCGCCGTCGATCACCGAGCGCTCAGGAGCACGCATGGACTTCGACCTGCCAGGTGCCGATCACCCCGACCGCAAGGCGGTCCGGGAGTGGCTGGCGGAGCATCCCGAGCCGACCGGGCGCCAGCTGGCCGAGGCCGGCTACGTCGCGCCGCACTGGCCCGCGCCGTGGGGCCTCGACGCCGACCCGATCCAGCAGCTGGTCATCGACGACGAGCTCAAGCGGGCCGGCGTCCGTCGTCCGATGAACCCCATCGGCATCGGCTGGGCCGGCCCGACCATCCTGCACGCCGGGACCCAGGAGCAGAAGGACCGCTACCTCATGCCGCTGCTCGCCGGCGAGGAGGTGTGGTGCCAGCTGTTCTCCGAGCCCCAGGCCGGCTCCGACCTGGCCAACCTCGGCACCCGGGCGGTGCGCGACGGCGACGAGTACGTGGTGAACGGCCAGAAGATCTGGACCTCCCTGGCCCAGTTCTCGACCTACGGCATCCTCATCGCCCGCACCGACCCGGACCAGCCCAAGCACCAGGGCGTGTCGTACTTCATCTGCCCGATGGACACCCCGGGCATCGAGATCCGCCCGATCATCGAGATGACGGGCGGGCACACCTTCAACGAGGTGTTCCTCACCGACGTCCGCCTCCCGGCCGAGAACCTGGTCGGCGAGGAGAACCGGGGCTGGTCGCTGGCCAAGGTGACCCTCGGCAACGAGCGGGTGTCGCTGTCCTCGGGTGGCGCGCTGTGGGGCATGGGCCCCACGGCCGAGGACCTGCTCGACATCGTCCGGGCACACGGCGGGGTGGAGGATCCGCTCCTGCGCCAGCGGCTCGCCCAGCTCCACATCGAGTCCGAGCTGCTCCGCCTCATCCGCATGCGCACCGTCACCGCGGCCATCAAGGGCCGCCAGCCGGGGCCGGAGGCGTCGATCCGCAAGGTCATGGCCGACGAGCACGGCCAGCACATCATGGAGCTGGCCAAGGACCTGGCCGGAGCCGACGGCGTGCGGTCCGACGTCGGGCCCTTCGGCGGCGAGCCCGACATGTGGACGCACGGGTACCTGTTCGCTCCGGCCCTCACCATCGGCGGCGGCACCGGCGACGTGCAGCGCAACATCATCGGCGAGCGGGTGCTCGGCCTACCCCACGACGTGGATGCGGAGCAGGGGTTGACGTGGACGCAAGCGCGACGGCGATGACCGAGCCGGACCACGACGTCGTCGTCGTGGGCGCCGGCTTCGCCGGCCTCTACCAGCTGCACCACCTGCGCCGGCTCGGACTGCGCGTCACGCTGCTCGAGGCCGGCACCGGGCTCGGTGGCATCTGGTACTGGAACTGCTACCCCGGCGCCCGGGTCGACTCCCACGTGCCCCTGTACGAGTACTCCGACCCCGCGGTCTGGAAGGACTGGTACTGGGACGAGCGCTTCCCCGACTGGCAGGCCCTGCGCCGCTACTTCGACCACGTCGACCAGGTGTGGGGCCTGCGCGACGACATCCGCTTCGAGACCCGGGTGGCCGGCGGCAGCTGGGACGAGGACGAGCGGTGCTGGGAGCTGCGCACCGACGGCGGCGAGACGCTGCGCACCCGGTTCGTCGTGGTGTGCACCGGCTTCGCCGCCAAGGCCTACGTGCCCGACATCCCCGGCCTCGACACCTTCGCCGGGGAGTGGTCGCACACCGCCCACTGGCCCCAGGGCGGCGTCGACCTCACCGGCCGGAACGTGGCCGTCATCGGCACCGGCGCCAGCGGCGTGCAGGTGGTCCAGGAGGCGGCCCGGGTCGCCGACCACGTCACGGTGTTCCAGCGGACGCCGATCCTGGCCCTGGCCATGCACCAGCGGCGCCTGACCCGGGAGGAGCAGGACGAGGCCAAGGGCGAGTACCCGGCGATCTTCGAGCGCCGTACCCAGACCAACAGCGGCTTCGCCTACCCCGAACCGGGGGTGAACACCTTCGACGTCTCGGAGGCGGAGCGCCTCGAGACCTACGAGCGGCTGTGGCAGGAGGGCGGGTTCGCGTTCTGGGCCGGCGGCTACTCCGACCTGCTCCTCGACGAGGTGGCCAACCGCACGGCCTACGACTTCTGGCGGGGCAAGGTCCACGAGCGCGTGCACGACCCGGCCGTCGCCGAGATCCTGGCGCCGGCGGAGCCGCCCCACCCCTTCGGCGTGAAGCGGCCGTCGCTCGAGCAGTGGTACTACGACTCGTTCAACCAGGACAACGTCGACCTCGTCGACCTGCGGGCCACCCCGATCGAGGCGATCACGCCCACCGGCGTGCGGACCGCCGAGGGCGAGCACCCCTGCGACCTGCTGGTGCTGGCCACCGGCTTCGACGCCGTCACCGGCGGCCTGGTGAGCATCGACCTGCGGGGCCGAGACGGCGAGACGCTGCGCGACCACTGGGCCGGCGGCGTTCGCACCCACCTCGGCCTGGCCAGCCACGGCTTCCCCAACCTGGTGTTCCTCTACGGCCCCCAGAGCCCGTCGGGGTTCTGCAACGGGCCGACCTGCGCCGAGACGCAGGGCGACTGGGTGGTCGACCTGCTCGCCCACCTGCGCGACACCGGCACCACCCGCATCGAGGCCACGGCCGAAGCCGAGGAGGAGTGGCGGGGCATGGTCCACGCCATCGCCGGGATGACCCTGTTCCCCCGGGCCGACTCCTGGTACATGGGCGCCAACATCCCCGGCAAGCCGCGGGAGATGCTCAACTGGCCGGGTGGCCTGCAGCTGTACCTGGCCTCGTGCCGCGAGGCCGCCGCCGCCGGCTACCGGGGCTTCGAGCTCGACGGCGGCACCTGAGACATCCGGCTCCCCACGTCTCGCCCATGAGGTACGGTCATGGCGCAGCACCGCTCGGGGGACCGGTGCTGCGGTGGCCGCCACCTCCCCGGTGGTGGCCGCGGTCCGACCAGCGCTCCTCCGATGACCGCAGGGGGTATGAGCGTGGCGACGCAGCCGTTGTCCGATGTGAGGGTGCTGGAGCTCGCCGGCGGGATCGCCGGCTCCTACGCCGCCAAGCTGTTCGCCGACCTCGGCGCCGACGTCATCAAGCTCGAACCGCCGGGCGGTGATCGCGTGCGCCTGGCCGGGCCGTTCCCTGACGGACAGGCGGACGTCGAGCAAGGGGCGCTGCACCTGCACCTGGACACGAACAAGCGCTCGGTGGCCGTCGACATCACCACCGCGGACGGCCAGGACCTGGTCCGCCACCTGCTGCCCTCGGCCGACGTGGTCATCGACGCCCACCCGCCCGGCACCATCGGCCGCTGCGGCCTCGGCTTCGACGCCATGCGGGAGCTCCAGCCCACGGTGGCGCTGGTGCAGATCACGCCCTTCGGCCAGGACGGCCCCTACGCCGGGTACCTCGGCGAGGAGATCGTGTACTACGCCATGGGCGGGCCGATGAACTCCACCGGCGTGGACGAGCGCGAGCCGGTGAAGCTGGCCGGCGACGTGGTCCAGTACCAGTGCGGGAACATGGCGGCCACCGCCGCCATGGCGGCCATGCTCACCGCCCGGGCCAACGGCCGGGCGGTGTCGGTCGACATCTCCAACCTGGAGACCCAGGAGGGCTCCATCGACCGGCGGCTCGCCTTCCTGCTCGGCGCCGCCTACAACGGCCGCCTGGTCCGTCGGGAGGGCACCCAGCGCCTGAGCCCGGCACCGACGGGCGTGTACCCGGTGGCCGACGGCTACGTGCAGATCATCACCATCCCGGCGTGGGTACCGCGCATGCTGGCCACGCTCGACGACCCCGGTCTCGCCGAGCACTTCTCCACCGACGCGTGGCTGGTCGACCCGTCGACGCCGGAGGTGTGTGACGAGGCGCTCTACCCGTGGCTCCTCACGCGCACCCGCCAGGAGGCGATGGAGGAAGCCGAAGCCCACAAGTGGCCGGTCACCGCCATCAACCTGCCGGTGGAGCTGCTCGAGGATCCCCACTTCAGCGCCCGAGAGTTCTTCGTGGAGGTTGACCATCCGGCCACCGGGCCGGTCCGCCAACCGGGGCCGCCGTTCCGCATGGAGGACGGCTGGCGCATCCGCCGGGGCGCGCCCACGTTGGACCAGCACGGCGCCGAGGTGCGGGCCGAGCCGGTCACGCCGAAGGCGCAGCCGTCGGCGCCCGCCACCGAGCGGCTCCCGCTCGAGGGCGTGCGGGTCCTGGACCTCACGGTGGTGTGGGCCGGCCCGTACGTCACCATGCTGCTCAGCGACCTCGGTGCCGAGGTGATCCGGCTCGACAACCCGTGGCTGTTCCCGTCGAGCACCAAGGGCTTCGCCCCCCGGCTCACCAAGGAGCTGGCCGAGGCCCTCGGGGCGCTGGCCGGCGCGTTCCCCGAGGGCGACCCGGGCGACGACCCCTGGAACCGCCATGCCATGTTCAACTGCCACGCCCGCAACAAGCGGATCGCCACGCTGAACCTGGCCACGCCGCTCGGCGTGGAGACGTTCCTGCGCCTGGCCGAGGTGTCCGACGTGGTCGTCGAGAACAACGCCGCCGGCGTGCTCGACAAGCTGGGCGTGGGCTGGGAGGCCCTCCACGCCCGCAACCCGCGGCTCAGCGTGCTCCGGATGCCGCCGATGGGGCTGGACGGGCCGTATCACGACTACGTCGGGTTCGGCGCCCACTTCGAGGCCATCTCCGGGCTCACGTCGCTGCGCGGGTACCACGACGCCGACCCGACGTCGACCACGTCGGTGTTCCACATGGACCCGGCCAGCGGCGCCGCCGGGGCCTTCGCGGTCATGGCCGCGCTGAAGCGCCGGGAGGAGACGGGTGCCGGTTCGTTCATCGAGATGGCCCAGTCCGAGAACGTCATGCAGCACATCGGCGAGTTCTTCGTCGATGCCGCACGCACCGGCCGGGAGCACACGCCGCTCGGGAACCGCCACGCCACCCGCGCGCCGCAGGGCTGCTACCCGTGCGCCGGCGACGACCGCTGGGCCGTCATCTCCGTGGGTGACGACCAGCAGTGGCAGGGGCTGAAGGCGGCCATGGGGAGCCCGGCGTGGGCCGACGACGACCGCTTCGCCACCGCCGAGGGCCGGCGCGATGCCCACGACGACATCGACGCCGGCATCGCGGCGTGGACGTCGGAGCTCACCCCCGACGAGGTGTTCCACCGCTGCCAGGGCAACGGGGTCCCGGCCGGGCCGGTGCTGGACGAGCGCGACGCCCTGGCCGACCCGCACCTGCGGGCCCGAGGCTTCTTCCGGCCCAACGTGTCGCCGTGCATCGACGAGGCCTACGACCACCCCGCCCACCTGTGGCACTGGGACGGCCCCGACATGCGATGGGGTCCGATCGGCGCCATGGGCCACGACAACGACTACGTGTACCGGGAGCTGCTCGGCCTCGACGACGACGAGTTCCGGGCGCTCGAGGAGGACGGGCACATCACCCTCACCTACCTCGACGCCGACGGCAACCCGATCTGAGCACCCTGCACCGACCACCCCCTTCCCTTGGAGGCCCTCCGTGAACCTGGCGATGCTGCTCGACATCCCGGCGTCGATCGCCGGCCACACGCTCGCCGTGACCTCGGCGGGCGGCCGGCTGACCTACGACGAGCTCCGTGCCCGCGTCGCCCAGGTGGCGGGCCTGCTCGGCGCCCACGGCCTCGGGCCAGGCGACCGGGTCGGCGCCATGGCGGTCAACCGCCCGGAGCTGGTCGAGCTGCTGCTCGGCGCCGCCGCTCGCGGGGTCACCGTCGTGCCCATGAACTACCGGGCCAACGCCGAGGAGGCCGGCCACCTCGTGCGCGACTCCGGCGCCCGGCTGGTGTTCACCGACAGCCGCTACCGGGAGCTGCTCGACTCGGTGCGGCCCTCATCTGTGGAGGTCGTGGTCCTCGACGACCCCGACGGCTACGCCGCCGCCCGTGACGGCGCAGAGGCCGACTGGGACCTGGCCGACGTGGACGACGACGACGTCGCCGTGCTGCTCTACACCAGCGGCACCACGTCGCTGCCCAAGGGCGTGATGCTCACCCACGGCGCGCTCACCGGCTACGTCATGGGCGCCAACGACGCCGCCGACGGCGAGGACCACGGCGTGTCCCTGCTCGCCGCGCCGCTGTACCACGTGGCCGGTCTGACGTCGCTGGTCAACGCCCTGTGGACGGGCCGGCGCACCCACCTGCTGCCCCAGTTCGAACCGGCGGCCTGGCTGCAGGCGGTGCAGCAGGAGCGGGTCACCCACGCCTTCCTGGTCCCGACCATGCTCGCCCGGATGCTCGACACGCCGGAGCTGGCCGGCGCCGACCTGTCCAGCCTGGAGAACGTCACCTACGGCGCTGCGCCGATGCCGCCCGCGGTGATCCGGCGGGCCATCGAGGTGTTCCCGCCCACGGTCGGGTTCTCCGGGTCCTACGGGCAGACCGAGACCACGGCCACCGTCGCCGTGCT
Organism: Acidimicrobiia bacterium; assembly: GCA_046570205.1. Classification (GTDB taxonomy): domain Bacteria; phylum Actinomycetota; class Acidimicrobiia; order Acidimicrobiales; family Salinilacustritrichaceae; genus Salinilacustrithrix. Next base: position 3,285 of record JBKHVG010000047.1, on the reverse strand, counting down.
CAACGCCGATGACCACCGCATCGACGGCGACGAGGCGGAGCGGGCCCGCAAGCTGCGACGGCTGGCCTCCGTGGGCCGACCGGTCGACGACGTGGAGGCCCGCATCGTCGACCCGATGGGCGACCCGCTGGGTCCGGGCGAGGTCGGTGAGGTGCAGCTGCGCACCGGGCGGGCCATGCGGGGCTACTGGGGGTCGGACGAGAAGACCCGGGTCACCATCGACGACGAGGGCTGGGTGCACACCGGCGACCTCGGGTTCCTCGACGAGGACGGCTACCTGTTCCTGGCCGGCCGGGCCAACGACCTCATCATCCGGGGCGGCGAGAACATCGCCCCCGAGGAGGTGGAGGCCGTCCTGTACGAGCACCCCGACGTGGCCGAGGCCGCGGCGGCCGGCATGCCCGACGAGGAGTGGGGTGAGCGGGTCGTCGCCGCCGCCGTGCTGCGCGACGGCGCCACGTGCACCGAGGACGAGCTCACCGCGTTCTGCGCCGAGCGGCTGCCCGGCCACAAGCGCCCGGAGCGGGTGGTGGTGGTCGACGAGCTGCCCCGCACCTCCACCGGCAAGGTCGTCCGCCGCCGGCTCGTGCCGGTGCTCGAAGGGCTCCTGCCCCGCCCATGACGCCCGCCCCCGAGGGCGGGCTGCTGGTGGCGGTGCCGGTGGTGGCGGCAGCGCACACGGGTGCGCCGCCGGCTCCGGCGATGGCCGTCGCCGGCGGCCGGGTGATCGCGGTGGGGACCCTGGATGCGTGCCGGTGCGCGCTCGCCGACGCCGGCGTGACGGCGCCCGAGGTGCTCCGAGCACCGGAGGGCGCAGTGGTGCTCCCCGGCTTCGTCGACCCGCACGTCCACCTGCTGTCCATGGCCGCGGCGCGCTGCTCGGTCGACCTCGCGCCCGCATCGGACCGCTCGGCGTTGCTCGACCGCCTGGCCGCGGCGCCGGCCGGCGGGTGGGTGCGGGCCGTGGGTTGGGACGACGAACTCGGCCACGGCACCCTCACCGCCGTCGACCTGGACGGGGCGTGCCCTGGCCGGCCGGTGGTGGTGCACCACGCCACCGGCCACCTCGTCACGCTCAGCACCGAGGCCGTCGCACGCCTGGGCGTGGAGGACGGAGGCGGCGGCGTCGTCCCCGGCGACCACCCCGCCCTGGCCCGTGTGCCCCGGCTGGAAGCCACGGTGCTCGACGACGCCCTGGCCGCGGTGGGCTGGGAGCTGTCGGCCGCCGGCGTGGTGGCCGTCACGGACGCCACCGCCACGAACGGTGCCGCCGAGGTCGATCGACTCGTCGGCGCCGGCCTCCCGGTGCGGGTCGAGGCGATGGCCGGGGTGGAGGCCGTCGGCCAGGTGCCGGTCGGCACCCGCATCAAGCTCGTCGTCGACGAGCGCACGACGGTCCCCGAGCTCGCCGAGCGCATCGCGCTCGCCCACCGCGCCGGACACCCGGTGGCCCTGCACGTCGTGGACGTGGGTCCGCTGCAGGTGGCGCTCGACGCGCTGGCCGCCGCGCCCGGCCCTCCGCCCGGCTGCCGGGACCGGCTGGAGCACGTGTCGCTGTGCCTGCCCGAGCAGGTGGCGGCCATCGCCCGCGCCGGCGTCGCAGTCGTGAACCAGCCCAGCTTCCTCGTGCACCGCGCCGGCAAGTACCGCGCCGAGCTGTCGGAGGTCGAGCAGCGCTGGCTGTACCGGACCGCCTCGCTGCTCCGGGCCGGCGTCGAGGTGGCCGCGTCTTCGGACGCCCCCGTGGTGCCGGCCCGGCCGCTGGAGTCGGTCCAGGCCATGGTGAGCCGGGAGGACCCGGCCGAGCGGGTCGACGTGGACGTCGCCCTCGACCTGGTCACTCGCCGGGCCGGGGCCGTGTCGGCCACCGGGTCGACGGGCGTGCTGGCCGTGGGCGGCGCCGCCGACTTCGTCGTCCTCGGCGCCGACCCCCGGCAGGTGCCGCCCGACGCTCTGGCCGCCATCCCGGTGCTCTCCACGTGCGTGGGCGGCCGGGCCGTCGGAGCACAGCTCGGGGAGGGCGCCAGTCCGGCCGCGGCAGCCGCCCGTTGGACGTGGGTCGGTCCCCGTGGGCGCTGAACGCAACTGAGCGTCGCCGCCCCTTGACTCACCGCAGAGCGCTGGACAAGGCCGAGTACCCGTCGTCGACCGCAGCCGCGGAGTTCCCGCACCGGTCGTCAGTGGTCGGGGTGTGGGACCTCGATCACGTCGAGTCGCTCGATGCCGGAGAAGTCATCCGGGCTGCAGGTGTGGACGGGGAGCCCGTTCGCGATCGCGACGGCGGCGATCATCGCGTCGTAGGCACGCGCCGCCGGTTTGCGCCCGGCGCCACGGAGCGACGCGGCGACCTGTCCGAAGCTGCGGGCCGCTGCCGCGTCGAAGGGCAGCGGGTCGAAGTCGGCCTCTGCCTGTTGGACGTGCGCCTGCCGGGCGGACCGTTCGGCATCGGTCGTGGCGACCAGCGGTCCCACCGAGAGCTCGGCGAGCGTGATCGCGGTGATGAGCGGTTCGGTGGGGAGGGCGCTGGCCGGCTCGATCCGTGCGAGGAGGATGAGCGTGCTGGTGTCGAGGATCCCCCGGGCCACGTCAGAGCCCCGCGTCGATGACGGCGTCGATGTCGTTGCGCAGGGCGGCGGGGTCGACGTCGGGGAGTCGGGCCCATCGCTTCCGCAGCTCGTCGAGCGGTACGGGCGCCCGACGGATGGGCGAGAGCTCGGCGACGGGCTTGCCGGAACGGGTGATGATCAGCCGTTCGCCCCGTTGGGCGCGGTCGACAACCTCACCACCATGGTTCCGGAGGTCACGGATGGAGACGTCGGCCACGTGCAGGAATGTATCACGAGTGATACATCGCCGCTGGGCCCTACTCTGGGCTGCGGCGCCGACGGATCGTGCGAGGGCGCGCCGGCTCCGGCAGGGGTCGGGCATCGTCGAGACCGACGAAGACGTCGCAGTCGAGGACACGCTCGGGGTGATCACCGATCTCCTTCGGTCGAAGTGAGCCGTCCCGCACGGACAGCGTCATCCGCAGTCGTACTCGGTGGCCGCCGGCTGCGCTCCCTCCGGACGTGACAAGCGTCCCTCGTGCCCCCGGGCGCGCCGGTGACCCGGCCTGGGGTGGCCGGGTCAGCTGGGCGTCTTGGCGGTGGGTGGGTCGGGGGCTCGGGGGCGGCCGGTCCAGGTGGTGCCGTGGCGATCGGCGGCCGTCCATCTGCCGTGGGCAACGGACAGGGTCCAGCCGTACTCGTGCAGGAGCCTGTGATGGAAACGACAGAGGAGCGCCCC
>JBKHVG010000046.1:0-19093 GCA_046570205.1 Acidimicrobiia bacterium | reverse complement strand
CGGGGAATACGCGCTGTCGTGTTCCCAAGATGTTCCCAAGGGGCAACCACCATGGCATCGATCGAACGCCGCTCCGGTCGCTATCGCGTCAAGTACCGGGACCCGATCGGCCGGCAACGCAGCCGGACCTTCACCCGCAAAGCGGACGCCGACCGCTTCGCCGTCGAGATGGAAGCGGACCTCGCTCGAGGGCAGTGGCTCGACCCGGCCGGGGCGCAGCTGCCGGTCGCCGAGTGGGCCGAGACCTTCCTGTCCCTGTGCCGGCGGCCGGAGTACACGAGCCGGGCGGCCTATGAGCGCGACCTCCGCCGCTACGTCGTGCCCCGCTTCGGGGACTACCGCATCGGGTCGCTGCGGGTGGATCGCCCAACACCACGTCGGCGTACTCCTCCCACCGGACCCGCACCGCTGAGAACCCGGCGTCAGGAGCGAAGCTGGCGAGCCCAGTCCGCGAACGACTCTCGGACCTCGGGTGGGCTGGCGCCAACGTCTGCGATTACGACATCCGGGTACCGGGCGATCGACTCGAGCATCTCGGCGAAGACCTGGTCGTCGAAACCGTCGTCGATCTCGCGGGCGAGGGAGAGCAGCTCGTCCCTCGTGTAGCGCTCGAGGAGGGCGTGGACGTCGGCGAAGTCACGAGCTTCGGCCCGGCCGAAAAGGGCGACGACCTTGCGGCCGGCCAGCTCGTCGGCCGCGAGCGTCGGACCTGCCACCGTCCTTGCAGCCGGTCGGACGGGCGGAGAGTCGAGACAGAGGTCGACGATCAGGGCCTCGTCCCCGGAGACCTGCAGCCGGACGAAGTCGTCGTGGTCTCGAAGCCGGATCACCTCCCACCCGCGACGTGTCGCGGCGGCCTCGAACTCGTCTCTCGCCGCCACGACCGAGCGAGACGGCTGGAAGAAGTCGAGGTCCCGCGTCGGTCGGGAGGTGAGTCCGGTGGCGAGGAGGCCGGCGCCACCACCGAGAAGGAATCCCTCGCTCGCCGGGAGTACGAAGAAGAGCTGTGCCACCTCGAGCTGGAACTCGGTGAGGCCGCTTGCGTCGCTCACGTACGCAGCTCCCGATCGATCACCTGCTGCCACGCGGCCCGGATCTCCGCAGGGAGCACGAGGTCGCCCCAGAGATCCACGAGCAGTGCGCCGTCGACGAAGCGCTCGATGTCGTCGGGCCTGCCCTCACGGAGCACCACTTCGTAGCAGCGCGCTCGCTCCCCGCGGTCTCGGAGATCGACGCTGCGGCCCGGACTGGACCAGTCGAGGTGCAGTGGCAGCTCGACGGTGGCGAGTGCCTGGCCGACAGGGAGCCGAGGCAACCGGTTCGGGACCGAGGCGACGCGACGGTGGCGCGTGCGGATGTCGTGGAACGTCGTCTTGGGCTCGACAGCGAGGACGAACCCGGCTTCACCGATGATGCGCTCAGCGGTGTCGAGGCGCGGCGACTTCCGCCCGTGCTCGTAGGCCGAGAGCGTCGGTCGGGACGTGCCGGCCAAGGACGCCAGCTCGTCCTTCGTCATGCCGGCGGCTGTGCGTGCCGTCTCGATGAGCGTCGATCCCATACCGATCCTCCGTATCCGTTCGGATACGGTACCACGCCGGGCCGGCTGCGCCACCGTCGGGCCGATTTGCCCCAGCTCCGTTCCTGCGAGGAGGCGACCCATCGACAGCGTCCGCTCAGCCGATTCGTCAGGCCCGCACTGCCGGCGGCGCAGGGGTGGCTCGGAGGGTTCGCGTCTCGACTTTGGTGACGAATGGGGACGTCATGGCGCGGAGGAGCGCGCCATAGTCGACGCCGAAGCGCATCTCGTCGCCCACAGATCCGCCTGCGTCGCCGATGTCGAGAACCAGGTGGTCGCTGCTCATCCCGAGCAGGGCGACGCCGTCGGGGAGGCGCAGCCCGTCTGGTTCCACGTCTTGGCGCCCGAGGGAAACGATCGCTTGCCGGACGGCGCCGGTGCCTCGTCGGGAGGCCTGTGTGCCGAAGGCGTTCTGGGCGAGCTCGCCCCAGGGTTGGGCAGGTTTCACTCGGACCTCGATGATCTCGGCAACCAGGGTGAAGGCGTCGGTGCGGAGACCGTCGATGGGTCGGCGGTGGAGTGGTTCGGTACCGAGGAGGATCGATTCGCCGAGGCGCAGGTCGTTGATCCGACCAACGTCGTGGGTCGTCAACGCCCAGTCGAGGTTGGCGGAGTTGCCGCCAGAGACGATGGACAGGCCGACGCTGCACGCTGCCTCGACCTGCTCGACGAGGACCGAGAGCTCGTCCATCTTCGCCTGGTCGGGTACGACCCCGCACTAGCACGCCAGGTTCGTTCCCAAACCGACGAGCGACAGACCCTTGCGTCGGCCGACGAATCGGGCGAGCGCGACCACGTCAGCGCTGGGCACGCCCTCGCGAAGGTCGCCCAGCTCGACCATGATCACGACGGCGTGGATGGTGCCCTGTTCCAGCGCTGCTGCCGAGAGGCCGTCGAGGACCACACCTTCGGTGTTCATGCTCGTGTCGGCGTGTCGCACGACCGATCGCACCTGGCTCAGCATCGGCGTTCGGATCAGGGTGAGCGCGCCGTCGATCTCGGCGGCTCGCAGCCGTCCCAGGTTCTCGACGCGAGAGTCGCCGAGGCCGGCTGCGCCCCCGCACAGCAGGGCCCTGGCCAGGCCGGGCGATCCGAGGCCGGCTTTGGTCACCCCGGTGACCCGGATGCCTCGAGGCGCCAGCCGGTCGACGAGGACCTTGGTGTTGTCCCGTATCGCTTCGAGATCGATCTCGAGGCGCGGGCTCGTCACCTCGTGCTCAGCGTGGGCACGGCCAGGAGTGTCGGAAACGCGTCGACGACCATGTCGACGAGGCGGTCGAGCGGCCTCGTCAACGGATCTGTCGCCGGCACGCCGAGGGCGAGCTCGTACTGATCGATCGCGCCGCTGATCTCATCGTCGGTCATGTGCTCGTGGTTGATGGTCAGGCCGATGACCTTCGTGTCGACGAACGCCTCGATCATCTCGACCTCACTCTCGGCCGTGGGCATGGGCACCATCGGGAAGTCACCGAGCGTCTCCCGCTTGGGGGCGTGCTGCACGATCACTCCGTGCGGCCGGCTGCCTCGGAGGATGTGCGCCGACGTGATGTAGGCGGGATGGCTGAGCGCACCCTGACCTTCCACGACGATGACGTCGGGGTCCTCGCCCTCGAAGGCGGCGACTACCTGGTCCTCGACCTCACCGGAGCAGAACTGGGGGACGAGGGCATCGAGCGCCACGCCGTACCGGCCGCCCTGGATGATGGACGTCTGGCCGGTCCCGACCATGACGGCCTTGATCCCGCGGGCGTTGAGGGCCTGGACCAGCAGCGTCGCCGTGGTCCGCTTGCCGATGGCGCCGTCCGTTCCGAGCACGGCGATGCGCACGCAGTCGACGTCGAAGATCCGCCCGGAGAAGAGCTTCAGGTCCTTCTTCTCCTTGGGGCGCCGGACGTCGGTGATCGTCACGCCCGCCATCACGCTGGCCGCCACGAACTCCGCGTCGTCGTTGAGGAACTCATGGAGTCCGTTGATGACGTTCATCCCCCGAGCGATTCCGTCGAGCAGAACCACGCGCTGAGCCGGCGAGAGCAGCCCATCTGCGGGGGCGACCCCGCAGATCAGGTAGTCAGGGATGCATCCGGCGTGGGCGATGGCTTGGGCCAGGCTCGCCAAGATTGGGATCCCGTTGGCAGCGTCATCGAGGAACGCGCCGGCGTCCACTCCGGCATGGCCACTGTCGATCACGCTGACGATGCGGTACTTCTCGGAGTACCGGACGAGACCGTTGGCGGTCTTCCCGTCCTGCTCGCCGAACTGGCCCTCGCAGTAGACGACGGCTGCGGGGCGCGCGTCGGAAAGGGGTACTGAGGCGGCAAGCGCAGTCATGGCTCTCCTCTGAGATCTCAGAGGAGACGTCGGGCTCGTTACCGGGACCATGTGTCCAACGGATCGGCAAGGCCCCTGCCCTGAGTGCCGGCGGTGTTGCCGACCAGTCCACTCTACCGGGGATGTCGCTGCCGTGATGATGGCCAGCGAGCCGTGACCGCGGGCCGCCCATCGGCGTCGTGTCCGCCTCGTTCCCCGCCGAGGAAGCTCGAAGTGCTGCAACGGCAGGTCGAGTGGGGGCGCTGGTGGGACAGCAGGAGCTCTCCCCGCGTCGAGGTTCCGGCCCGGACGCGCTGCGGTGATTCGCTCACCGTCCAGCTCACGCTCTCCGACGTGACGCTCGAGGACGAGCGACGTCACGTGGTCGCCGTGATCAGGGACGTGACCGAGCTCCGTCGCACCGAGCACGAACTTCGCCGGGTCAACGACGCCATGCGCCGGTTCGTGGCCACCGCCTCCCATGATCTGCGGACGCCCCTGGCGTCCGTGCTCGGCTTCGCCCGTCTGCTCACGTCGGATGATCCCGGCCTCGAGGAGGCGAGTCGGATGGAGTTCGCTGCTGCGATCGAGCGGGGTGCGGATCGAGCCACCCGGCTGGTCGACTCGCTGCTGACGCTGTCGCAGATCCAGGCCGGCGCCGTCGCGTAACGGACCGAGCTCGTCGAAGTGGCGGCCGCGGCCCGCGATGCGGTCACCCTGGCCAACGTGGACGCCGAGATCCATGTCCCTGAAGGCCTGTGGGCGGAGGTCGACCCAGACCTGCTCCACCGGGTCCTTGTGAACCTCGTGGTCAACGCTGGCCTGCACGGGGCGCCGCCGATCACCGTGGAGGCGGAGACCGGCGATGGGTTCGTCGAGATCGCGCGAGAGCGGACGGAGCCGCCCCTCTGTGGCGGGCCCCGCACGCTCCGTGCGGAAAGGGTCCAAAAGGCCCGTTTCGCACATGATCGGCCATCGGTACCGTCACGCTTCGATGGCTGCACGCATTGATGACCCGGACATCCCAGCGCCCTTCGACAGCGGCCGCTTCCCCGCGTTCGCTGACGTGGGCTTCTGGGAGTACGACCTGTCCACGGAGGCGCTGTACCTCTCCACGCAGGTCTTCCAGATCCTCTCGATCGACACCGCGACGGTCGAGGCCTGCTTCGGTGCGGTGCATCCCGACGATGTCGACCTGCTCCGGCACGTACATCTTCGGGCTCGTCACCAGCCCGGGCCGTACCAGGTCCGGTGCCGCCCCGCGGACGGCGAACGGGTGCTGCAGATCCGCGCCCAGTCGGTGGCCGATGCCGACGGCACGCCGGTGCGGTATCTCGGGATGATCTCCGATGTCACTGCTGACTGGCAGCTGGAGCTGGCACTGGAGCACAGCACGGCGGCACGCCTGACGGGCCTCGCCGCCACCAGCGCCGTGCACGATCTCAAGAACCTGTTCACGGTCGTGCTCGGCCACACGCACCTGGTCACCGTGGCCACCGCATCCGGACGCACACCCGAGGCGGGCTGTCTCGCCGCCCTCGAGCGGTCCGCGCAGCGGGGCCTCGAGCTCACGTCCCAGCTCCTGGACGTCGGACGAACCGGACCGGTCACCGCACGGCCCGTGGCTGTCGCTGCGACGTTGCAGCGCCTCGCCATCACCGCAGCCACGGTGCTCGGTCGGCACCGGCACCTCGAGGTCGACGCCGGCGACGGCACGGTCGACCTGCTCGCCGACGCCACGCGCCTCGAGCGCGTCCTCGTCGATCTGGTGTTGAACGCCCGGGACGCGCTGCCGCCCCAGCAGGGTTCGGTGCGCGTCTCGTTCCGGAAGATGTCCCCCGACGAGGTGAACCAGCTGCGCGACTCGAGCGGGATCCCCGATGGAAGCTACGGCCTGCTCGAGGTCCGAGACGACGGAACCGGCATGGACCCCGAGGTGCTCGCCCGGGTCACCGACCCCTTCTTCACGACCAAGGCAGCCTCGGGTGGAAGCGGGGTCGGCATGCACACCGTGGCCCGGTTCGTGGATGCCGCGGGCGGGGCACTGCGCATCAAGAGCACCCCTGGCCAGGGCACGTCCGTGCAGCTGGTCCTGCCCACCCGGCCGTCCACCGCTGCGGCGAACCGCCGTGCCGGCCGCGCTCGTGTGCTCGTCAGCGGCCACGACGAGCTCCGACTCGCCGCGCTCGCCCGGGCCCTCGAGCTCAGCGGCGTGCAGGCGGTGGTCGGCGTGACCCCGAGCGCCAGCATCCGGCTCCTGCGCACCGAACCGATCGATCTGGTGGTCTCCGACGCCCAGGCTGGCGAGGACCGCTGGCTGCTGCGCACCGCCGCTGCCACCGCCACCCCTGTGCTCGGCGTCGCCGGAACCCTGGGAAGCACCACCTCCGACGGCCCCCTCACCGACGATGCACTCGAGGCACTCGCCCGAGAAGTCGACCGGCTCCTGCAGCGCGCCCCCGCCCACACCTCGGCCTGATCCACAACCGCCGACCGATCACCGCTCCGTGGCCCTCGGGCAGGAGCCGGATCGATGGTCATCGGGCCCGCAGCGGGATCAGGACGCCCAGGTGAGGAAGTCGTCCAGCTTGGCCTGCATCTCGGCGTCACTGGAGCCGGCCAGCACGATCTGCTCGTGGTCGTCGGTCTCGATGAGCACGAAGTGGCCGTCGTCGGCGGTGCCGCGCTCGACGGTGTTCGTGCGGTTGCGGAAGCGTCCCATGATCTCCATGCGAGCGTCCGTACCCCCGGCGCGTCGGCGGGCAGACCGCACGCTGGATGACGATCTGATCTCGGAACGTGGGGGAGCGCTCGCACCTGCCTGCCGTCGGCGACGGACGTCACAGCGGGAATGTTGCGGTCCTGTTGCGAGGAACCGATAGACAGATTCCTTCCCAAGCAACGCCTGGAAGGGCGCGCCGCGCCGCCGCGGGATCCCGAAACGGGACCGTCACCTGGTGCAGCGTCCTCCACTCCCCCCCCAGGAGGGTCTCCGTGACCTCATCTCCCACCCTGCGCCGCCGCGCGCGCCGCATCCCCCTCGTCGCCGTCTTCGCCATCGCCCTGCTCGGCGGTGCGGCGTGCACGCCCCAGCAGCAGATCGCCGCGATCTTCGGCGCCCGGGCGCCGGAGGCCGAACGTGTCGCCCACTGCGAGTCGACGATGAACCCGAGCGCCGTCAGCTCGACCAACGACCACGGCCTGTTCCAGATCAACGCCGTGCACGAGCGCACGTTCGTCGAGGTCACCGGCCAACCGTGGGACATGGTGTACGACGGCTTCTGGAACACCGTCTACGCCAAGTACCTCCACGACACGCAGGGCTGGCAGCCGTGGAGCTGCCGCCACGCCGCCTGAGGGCGGCGACGACCCCCGACCCGTGGCCGCCGGCTCCCCGCCGGCGGCCACGCGGCTCGGGGACCGTGCTGCCACTACCTTTCCGCCACACGTTGACCGATGAGTGACGAGGGGAAACAGGACATGGGCCTCTGCGAGGAACGAGTGGCGATCGTGACGGGTGCCGGCCGGGGCATCGGTCGTGAGCACGCGCTGATGCTGGCCGAGCACGGCGCGGCCGTCGTGGTGAACGACGTCGGCGGCGCCCCCGACGGCAGCGGCAGCGATGCCACACCGGCCCAGCAGGTCGTGGCCGAGATCGAGGCGATGGGTGGCAGGGCGGTCGCCAACGCCGACGACGTCTCGGACTGGAACGGCGCCAAGAACATGATCGACCAGGCCGTCGACGCGTTCGGCCGACTCGATGTGCTGGTCAACAACGCCGGCATCCTGCGCGACCGGATGCTGGTGAACATGAGCGAGTCCGAGTGGGACGCCGTCGTGCAGGTCCACCTCAAGGGCACCTTCGCCCCGGCCCGTCATGCGGCCGAGCACTGGCGCAACCGGGCCAAGGCCGGCGAGGAGAACGACGCCCGCATCATCAACACGACGTCGGTCTCGGGGATCTACGGCAACATCGGCCAGACGAACTACGGCGCGGCGAAGATGGGCATCGCCGGCTTCACGATCATCGCCGCGCTCGAGCTGGCCCGGTACGGGATCACCGTGAACGCCATCTCACCCGGCGCCCTCACGCGCCTCACCGAGCCGCTGCGAGCCGAGCCGCCGACCGAGGAGCAGCGCGAGGCCCAGTCGCCGCGCTGGATCGCTCCCATCTGCACGTGGCTGGCCTCGCCGCTGTCGAGGAACGTCACCGGCCGGGTGTTCCAGGTGCACGGTCAGGAGATCGCCATCGCGGAGTCGTGGCACCGCGGGCCCACCACCGACAACGTCGACGACCCCGAGGCGATGACCGACGTCGTGGCCCGCCTCATGGCCGACGCCCGGTTGAACGCCGACATGCACGGTGACGACGCCGAGGGCCCGGGACGGCCCGGCCGCACGATCTGAGCGGACCCCGCCGCACCGGTCCCGTCCCGTCCCACCGCCGGGCGCAGCGGTGGGCGGTGACGGCGGTCTTCTTCGTCAACGGCGTCACGTTCGCGTCCTGGCTGCCCCGGATCCCCGAGGTGCGCGACCGCCTCGACATCGGTCTGGCCGCGCTCGGCGTCGTGCTGCTCGGCACGGGACTCGGCGGGCTGCTCGCCAGCGCCGCCGGTGGCGCCCTCGCCGACCGGCTGGGGAGCCGGCGCAGCTGCGTCACCGCCGGCGTGGCGCTGTCGGCCGGGCTCCCGCTCGTCGCCGTGGCATCGACGCCGTTGACCCTCGGTCTGGTGCTGGTGGGCCTCGGTGCCGTCGACGTCCTCACCGACATCGGCATGAACGTGCAGGCCGCGCAGGTGCAGCGCCAGTCCTCCGGTTCGGTCATGCAGCGCTTCCACGGTGCGTGGAGCGTCGGCGCCCTGGTCGGCGCGTCGATCGCCTCCGTCGCGGCGGCCGCGGAGGTGACGCTGGGCCTGCAGCTGACGGTGACGTCGGTGGTGCTCGTGGCCACGGTGGCGATCGTGGCCCGACACCTGTCGCCGGTGGACGATGCGCCGGCACCCCGCCGTGGGGGCGCCCGCCGGCTGCCCGTGCCCGCCCTCCTTGCCGCCGTGGCGCTGACCATGGCCGTGGTCGAGGGTGCGCCGGGGGAGTGGGCGGCCGTCTTCGGGGCCGACGTGCACGGCGCGGGTGCCGGCACCGCGGGGCTCGGGTTCCTCGCCATGTCGGCGGGCATGGTGATCGGGCGCTTCGCCGGGGATGCCGCCACCGACCGGCTCGGACCCACCCGGGTGCTGCGGCTGGCCTTCGGCACGGTCGTCGTCGGCCTGGCCGCGGTGGTGGCGTCCCCCGACATCGCCGTGGCCGTCGCCGGGTTCGGGGTGATCGGGCTCGGCGTGTCCGTCCTGTTCCCCGCCCTCTACCTGTCGGCGACGGACCGGGAGGGCATCCCGGCCGGGCTCGGTCTGGGCGTGATGTCCACGGGCGCCCGCCTCGGGTTCCTCCTGTCGCCCCCGCTGGTCGGCACCGTCGCCGACGCCACCTCGCTGCGGCTCTCGCTCGCCGTCACCGTCGGGACGGCGGCGGCCGCCGCCCTGGTGCTCGAAGCCGCCCTCAGCCGAGCAGGTCGGCCAGCGACCTGACGTGCGCGGGATCGGTGCCCGGGCAGAGCGCTCTCCGCTGCGGCCTCACGGTGGCCGAGGTGGTGGACGAACGCAGCGACGTAGGTCTCGAAGGTCTCGGCGGGGGACTGGGCCGCGTCGTCCGCGTGCATCGCGAGGTGGTGGGCGTCCCAGAACGACGAGGGCGCACGGGAGCCCCGCCGCCCGGAGGGCCGCCTCGAGGGGCCGGTGGTCGGGGACGAGGAACACGCCACCCACGTCGAGGGCGAGGGCATCGACGTCGGGCCGGTCGCTCACGTGGGGTCGGTGCCGACCGGGCCGTCGACGGGTGGGTCTCCGGGCTCGTCGTCCAAGCGGTCGACGCGACGTCGGGCGAGGACCAGCAGCCCGGCGAAGATCAGCAGTGGTGCGAGGACGAAGAGGATCTCGTCCCACCCGCCCTGGTGGGCGAGCACCCGCACCGCTGCCATCGTCGTCACGCCGGCACGGTAGGGGTGGCCGGGCGGCGTGCTCCACTCACGACGTCAGGCGCCATCCAGCGCCGCCCCGGCGACGAGGGGCAGGACGCGGTAGGGGATCTGCTCGGTGAGGGCGATCTGGGTGGTGGTGCGCTCGATGCCACCGGTGGACAGCATCCGGGCGATCAGCGGCTGCAGGTCGGCGTTGGTGGGGGCCACCACCCGGCACAGCAGGTCTCCGGGGCCGGTGGTGGTGTGGACCTCCAGCACCTCGGGCAGGGTCGACAGGTGGGCCACGACGGTCTCGAGCGCCCCCTGGGAGATCTCGAGGGTGACGAAGGCGACCACGCCGTAGCCGATGGAGCGCAGGTCGATGTCCGGGCCGTAGCCGGTGATGACGCCCCGCTGCTGGAGCTTCTCCATGCGGGCCTGCACGGTGCCCCGAGCCACCTCGAGCTTGCGGGCGAGCTCCATGACCCCCGCGCGAGGGTGCTCGGCCAGGCACAGCAGGAGTCGTCGATCCAGGTGGTCGAGGGCGGCCGGCACGGATCGGCGGTCTACCACAGCGGCTCGGGGGCGGCCGATCGACGATGTGGCCGCCCTGACCCCCGCTGCTACAGTGCCCGCTCCCGAGGGCCGTTAGCTCAGTTGGCTAGAGCACCTGCATGACGCGCAGGGGGTCGGGGGTTCGAATCCCTCACGGCCCACTCGGAACGCCCAGGTCCACGGCCTGGGCGTTTGTCGCGTCTTGGGTCGGACACGGCCGAGGGGAGCCGAGAGGGGAGCCGAACCCCGGGGTACGGGAGCGACGGCGGACCACGTCCGTGCTCGTTCGGGGCCGGCCGGGGTCGTCTGGAGTCGGGCAGTGACGTGGTCGCCGTTGTCTCGGATGACGAATGACAGGCTCAGCTCCACCATCGCCCGTCAACGACTGGGGTTGGCCGCGTGTCAACGGTCGAGCTGAGGTGCGCGACAGGTAGGTGTGGAGGCGGTTCTCTCAGTGAACGACGTGGTGAGCGCAGTGCCCGTAGACGTGGAGTCCCTGTACCGGACTCACCGGCAGGACCTCGTTGCGCTCGCACGTGTCGTGTGCGGCAGTGGTTCGGTGGCCGAGGAGGCGGTGCAAGAGGTGTTCGTGAGCCTCCATCGGCGGCGTCCTTCGATCGAGCCCGGGCGAGAGTTCGCCTACCTTCGTCAGGCAACGCTCCTGCAACTGCGGGGCCGATGGCGACGGCAGGGCACAGCTCGCAAGCACCTCCACTCGGTCGGCAACGCGGTTGGCGTCGTGCCGGCAACGCCTGAGTCCGTGGCCGTCGACCGTGACCGCAGAGATCGAATCGATGCTGCGATGCGGACCCTGTCGCAACGGCAAAGGGAGTGCATCGCGCTGCGCTACTTCGCCGACCTCACCGAGCCGGCGATCGCCCACGAGCTCGGCATCTCGGTCGGGTCGGTGAAGACCCATCTGCACCGTGCCCGCGCGGTCCTGACGTCGTCTCTGGAGGACCTGCGATGAACGACACCCAATTGGCGAGCCTGCTGCGCGACCTGGGTGAGGACGTGCCAGCGCGGACCGACGACGAAGCCGTCCAAGCGCTTCGGCGAACGATCGCCCGCCACGATCGGCACCGCTCCATCCGCCGTGGTGTCGTCGCAGCCGCGGCGGCCGCGGTCATCGCCGTCGCTGCTTGGGTTGTGGCGCCCCTCTCCGATGGCGACTCCCCGGTCGCCAGCACCGACGGATCGCCGACCCAGCCGACGTTCGGTGTGGATGTCGATGCCGACCTCGCTGAGCTGACCGGCGTTCTGCCGCCCCTCGTCGTCGTCTCGATCGATGGCACGACAGTCACGGTGATTGACCCGCTCAGCCCGAAGGGAGCGGGCGAGTACGTGGGGACCGGCCTCGCTGGATACGCGACCGTCACCACGACCAGCCCCATCTCGGCAGCCTCGATCGGGCCGCGAGGACGAAGTGTCTTGTTGACGGTGCCGAACGGAGCGTCGCCGTCGGTCGTGCAGGTCGACCTCGCCAGCGGTGAGATCTCCCGGCGCTGGGACGACGCAGCCGGGATGGCGACTGCGCCCGACCACGAAAGAGTTGCGTATCTGCAATCGGCGGGAGCCGACGGCGGCCAGGGTGTTGTCGTCGAGCACCTCGGCACCGGCGAACGGCGGGTCTTCGTCACGCCTGCCGGCGGTCCCGGCGTCGACGGTTGGCTCTCGTGGTCATCGGACGGTCGCCTTGCTGTCGGAGACGCCGCCGGCACCGTCCGGATCCTTGATCCGGACACCGCCACTTCGTTCGACGAAACCGGCCCTGTCATGGGCCCACTGTTCAACGCCGACTGGGCCGACCAGGACAGTCTCATCGGCACCAGCGCCTGCTGCGAGCCCTCGCAGGCCATCGTCGTCTCCATCAGCACCGGGTCGGTTGCACAGGCAGGGGTCACGGCCGTGAGCGTCGCCGCAGTGGACGCCGGTGGGTCGCCGTGGGGGAGCTTCTACATCGACGTCGACAGCCGGCTGCGAGCCACGGGCCTCGAAGAACCGGACGTAGACATCGCCGGCGTGTCACAGCTCGCATGGTGACCCGAGGTGGTCAGCGACCCAAGGTCCCGTTCTGGGCTGTTCCCGTGCTCGTCGCGCTACCGGTTTGGGCGTGGGTGTACGTCGGGACGCTCAGCCCCACAGGCCCGTCCACCTCTGAGACGATCGGCGCCGAGGTGTACGCGTCGCACTGCAGCGCATGTCACGGAAGCGACGGGCAAGGCGGGAACGGGCCCGGGTTCGCAGGCGGAGCCGTCTTCGACACATGGCCGTCCTTCGAAGACCACCTGGAGTGGGTGAAGCTCGGCGGCGCAGCCTGGATCGATCGTCACGGACCGACCTACGGCACAACGGCCAGGACGGTCAACGGCGCAGCCATGCCGGGATTCGGCGACCGGCTCACCAACCACGAGCTCCTCCACGTCGTCCAATACGAGCGCACGGTGCTCGCCGGCACGAACCCTGACCCGGCGGACGACGCACGCCTTCGCGAGGCGACGAGGGCCATCGACGGCGACGCTTCCATCACCCTCGATGAAGCCATCGCAGCGGCCGCTGAATGAGTCCTGCGCAACCACTGACGAAGCAGACCTCCAATCGGTCTCGGCACCGACGCCCGGGTGGATCTGCGTCGGGGATAGCTGAGACCCACAGCAGCTCGTGGGTGGGGCAAAGGGGCTGTCGAGAGACCGAGGACGACGCATATCGTGCGGCGCCATGGAAGGGCTGGATCGGGACGGGTTTCTGGAGCAGCACCTTCGGCTCTCGGCGCGGCTACTCGAACTGGAAGGCCTCGACGTCGCTGCTGCGGAGCGCCGAGCGAAGGAGATGGGATTGGCTCCGGGCGTCATCTCGATCCCCGACGCCGACGTGTTCGGCTGGACCCTGGAGAAGGCGTGTGAACTTGGCTGTCGGCGTGATGGGTGCAACGTTCTGGCCGCACTGCACGACTGTGTGGTTGTGAGAGCCGAGGCAGGACAAGAACCCGTCGAAAGCAGCCACTGACGTCGTTCCGGACAGCCCCGACGGACACCCCCGCCATCAGACGTCGTGACGCAGCCAGGCGCGGTTACTGTCTCGGCAACAACAACAGACCCGGGGGGAACAGGGTGGATCTGCACTTCGCATCCGTGTGGGAGCGCGTCGCCGACGCGGTTCCGGAGGTCGACGCCGTCGTGCTCGGCGACCGGAGGGTCACCCACGCCGAGTTCGACGACGCCTCGGCCCGGTTCGCCGCCGCGCTGGAGGCGGCCGGGGTCGCACCCGGCGCCC
Organism: Acidimicrobiia bacterium; assembly: GCA_046570205.1. Lineage (GTDB taxonomy): Bacteria > Actinomycetota > Acidimicrobiia > Acidimicrobiales > Salinilacustritrichaceae > Salinilacustrithrix. The sequence continues at coordinate 5,372 of JBKHVG010000046.1, read as the reverse complement.
ACGTGTCGCTGTACCTCCACAACCTGCCGGAGTACCTGATCGCCCAGCAGGGCGCGTTCAAGCACGGCTGCGTGCCGATCAACGTGAACTACCGGTACCTCGACGACGAGCTCGTCTACCTCGTCGACAACAGCGACAGCGAGGTGCTCGTGTTCGAGTCCTCGCTCGGTGACCGGGTGGCGCGCGTGGCGGACCGTCTCGACCGGGTACGTCTGTTCGTGCTCGTCGACGACGACGGTGCGGGAACCGGCCCGGACGGCGCGGTCCGCTGGGACGACCTGCTCGCCGCCCACGATCCCCAGCCCCGCAAGACCAGGTCGAGCAAGGACCTGTACATGCTCTACACCGGCGGCACCACCGGGATGCCCAAGGGGGTGATGTACGACAACGGCGAGTTCTGCGCCGGGATCTACCTCAACGCGTCCCTCACCCTCGGCGTCGACATGCCGACCGGCCTCGACGACATCGGTCGCTTCGTGCGACAGGCCCGTGAGGTCGAGCAGGTGGTGTCCGTCCCGTGCTGCCCGCTCATGCACGGCACCGGCATGTGGGTCGGCGGCATGCCGGCCCTGCACTGCGGCGGCACCGTGGCACTGCTCGAGAACCGCACCTTCGACGCCGACGAGCTGCTCGGCCTCATCGAGCGCGAGCGCGTCACCCGCATGGCCATCGTCGGCGACGCGTTCGCCCGGCCGATGCTGCGGGCCATGGAGGCCGCCGAGGCTCGCGGCGCCCTGCCGGACGTGTCGTCGCTGCGGCTCATCACGTCATCGGGAGCGATGTGGAGCGCGGAGATCAAGGACGGCATGACCCGCTACCTCGACGCCCTGCTCCTCGACGCGCTCGGCTCCACCGAGGGCGGCGGCTACGGCGCGGTGACCACCGACAAGTCCACGGCGGGCACGACGGCGCGGTTCACCCCCGTGCCCGGCACCATCGTGCTCGACCCCGACGACCGTCCCCTGCAGCCGGGGGCGCCGGAGCCGGGACTGCTGGCCACCGCGACCGCGGCGCGCGGCTACTACAAGGACCCGGAGAAGACGGCCCGCACCTTCAAGGAGATCGACGGGGTGCACTACGTCATCACCGGCGACTGGGCGACCTACCACGACGACGGCACCGTCACCCTGCACGGCCGCGGCTCGAACTGCATCAACACCGGCGGTGAGAAGGTCTTCCCCGAGGAGGTCGAGGAGGCCCTCAAGACCCATCCCGCCGTGGACGACTGCCTGGTCATCGGCGTGCCCGACGAGCGCTTCGGCCAGCGCATCGTCGCGGTGGTCGGGTGCTCGGCGGACGAGCCCAGCACCGGCGAGCTGCGCGAGCACCTCCGGTCGCGGCTGTCGGGCTACAAGATCCCCCGCGACATCGTCGTGCTGCCGCACGTGCAGCGGGCGCCGAACGGCAAGGCCGACTACGGCTGGGCCCGGGACCAGTTCACCGCCGCCTGACATCGGGGCGGCGCAGAGGGAGCACGAGCACGCCACCGGGCGTTCGCGTACGCTGCTGCGCCAGGGGGTGATCGCGATGGCGAGCACGGAGCAGGTACGGGCCGAGGCCCGCGGGTGGATCACCGACCACTGGTCGCCGGAGCAGACCGTGCGCGAGTGGTGGTCGGCGCTGGCCGAGGCGGGCTGGGCGTTCCCGACCTGGCCCACCGGCTTCGGCGGGCGTGACCTCGGACCGGAAGCGGCCCGGGCGGTCGGCGAGGAGCTGGCGGCCGCCGGCGCGCTGGGCCCTCCGGCCGGCATCGGCACCATGATGGGCGGGCCGGTCGTCATCGACCACGGCACCGACGAGCAGCGCGACCGGTGGCTGTTCCGATTGGCCAGCGGGCAGGAGTCGTGGTGCCAGTTCTTCTCCGAGCCCGGTGCCGGCTCGGACCTGGCGTCCGTGCAGACCCGGGCCGTCCGCGACGGCGACATCTGGGTCGTGAACGGCCAGAAGGTGTGGACCTCCGGCGCGGTCACCGCCGACCGTGGCCTGCTGGTCGCCCGCACCAACCCGGACGCGCCCAAGCACCGCGGCATCAGCTACTTCATCTGCGACGTCGACCAGGACGGCATCGACATCCGCCCGCTGCGGCAGATGAACGGCGCCGCCCACTTCAACGAGGTGTTCTTCACCGACGCCGTCGTCCCGGACGAGAACCGGATCGGTGACGTGAACGACGGCTGGGCCGTTTCGCTCACCACCTTGGCCTACGAGCGCCAGGGCATCGCCGGCGGCGGCTCGGCGGCCATGGGCGGCGCGGCGGTGCCCGGCGAGAAGGCCGGCGTGCTCGACCTCACCGTGGCCCAGGTCCAGCGGCGCGACCGCGAGGCCAGCGGCGAGCGGGCCGCGACTTACGCCCTGCGGAGCCCGTCGGCCATCGCCGGGCTGGCCACCGAGCAGGGCCGCTCCGACGACCCGCTGGTCCGCCAGCGCATCGCCCGGATGCACGCGCTGTCGGAGGCCAGCCGCATCTCCGGGATGCGGGCCCGAGCCGCCGCGGCGGCGGGCCGGCGTCCCGGGCCCGAGGTGTCGACGGCCAAGCTGGTGGGCGCCGAGCTCGGCCGCCAGGCCCGCGACGCGGCCCTGGGGATCCTCGGCGCCCACGGGATGCTCATGGGTGACGACTCCCCCCGGAACGGCCAGTTCCAGCAGATGGCGCTCTCGGTGCAGTCCGGCTCGATCGCCGGCGGCACCGACGAGATCCAGCGGAACATCGTGGGCGAGCGGGTGCTCGGGCTGCCCAAGGAGCCACAGGTCGACCGGGACGTCCCGTTCCGGGACGTGGTGTCGGCCGCCGGCCGGCAACGGCCACCGGACCCTGTCGCCTGAGCGGCGGGGTCACCACCAACAAGGCGAGACGGGGGATGACATGAAGGCTGCGGTGCTCAACAGCTGCCCGGGGAAGCTGGAGATCGAGGAGGTCGGCATCGACAAGCCCGGCCCCCGGGAGGTCCTGATCCACACGGCGGTCGCCGGGCTGTGCCACAGCGACCTCCACTTCATGGAGGGCAAGTACCCGGCGGGGGTGCCCGTGGTCCTCGGGCACGAGTCGGCCGGCATCGTCGAGGCGGTCGGTGAGGACGTCACGTACGTGAAGCCCGGCGACCACGTGATCACGTGCCTGTCGGTGTTCTGCGGCGAGTGCGAGTTCTGCCTCACCGGGCGCATGGCGCTGTGCCAGTCGGCCGACGTGCAGCGCCCCGGCGGCGCACCCTCTCGGCTCACGCGAGGCGGGCAACCGATGAACCAGTTCATGAACCTGTCCTCCTTCGCCGAGGAGCTGCTCGTCCACGAGCACGCCATCGTCAAGATCCCCAAGGACGTGCCCTTGGAGTCGGCGGCGATGCTCGGGTGCGGCGCCACCACCGGGCTGGGGGCCGTGCTCAACACGGCCAAGGTGGAACCGGGCACCACCGTGGCCGTGTTCGGCTGCGGGGGCATCGGGCTCAACTGCATCCAGGGCGCCTACCTGGCCGGGGCCCGGCGCATCATCGCCGTCGACATGGTGCCCTCCAAACTCGAGCTGGCCCGCCAGTTCGGGGCCACCGACGTCATCGACGCGTCGGCCGGTGACCCGGTCGAGCAGGTGCTGGCCATCACCGGCGACGGCGTCGACTACGCCTTCGAGGCCATCGGCCTGAAGCAGACCGCGGAGCAGACCTTCGCCGTCCTGCGCCGCGGCGGCACGGGGACCATCATCGGCATGGTCCCCTTCGGCATCGACGTCGAGCTGCCCGGCTTCGCCTTCCTCATGGAGAAGAAGCTGCAGGGATCGACCATGGGATCCAACCGGTTCCGGGTCGACATCCCCCGCTGGCTGGAGCTGTACCAGCAGGGCCGCCTGAAGTTCGACGAGCTGGTCTCCCGGCGCATCCGCCTGGAGGAGATCAACGACAGCTTCGAGGCCATGAAGGGCGGCGAGGTCGCCCGCAGCGTCATCGTCTTCGACACCTGACCGGGCCCTGAACGCAAGGCCTGTCGCCGCACCCGCTCCCGGCCTAGTGGCCGTGCTCGGCCTCGGCGGCGTCGGCGTCGGCCTTGGTGCGGTGCACGGTGCCCTCCGGGTGCTCCGGCGGCGTGTAGATCGAGTACAGCCGCAGCTGGCCCTCGCCGGTGTTCACGACGTTGTGCCACGTGCCGCCGGGGATGATCGCGGCCCAGTCGTCCTCCACGTCGTGCACCTGGGACAGGTCGTCCTCGGCGGGGCCCATGAGCACGCGGCCCGTGCCCTGCTCGATGCGGATGAACTGGTCGAGGTCGTCGTGCTTCTCGACGCCGATCTCCTCGCCGGGCTGCAGGCACATCACGGTCATCTGCAGGTGCTTCCCGGTGAAGAGCACCGTGCGGAACGTGTCGTTGTCGAGGGTGGCCTTCTCGATGTCGTCGACCCAACCGGTCATGTCTCGTCCTCCGTGGCGTGGGCGGTGTGGCGCCACTCTGCCGGATGGGGGCGGCGATGACGACCCGGCACGCCCATCGGTAGGGTCACGGGCTCCGCACGCTCCAGGGGGAAGAGGCCATGCGCGTCCCGCTCACCGTCCGAGATCACATCGACCGCGCCGAGCTCGTCTACGGCGACCGGATCGCGTTCGTCGACGAACCAGACCAGCCGGCCCAGTCGTGGGGCTCCATCACCTACCGCGAGATGGCCGCCCGGGCCCGGTCCATGGCGGTGGCCCTCGACGAGATGGGCGTGAAGCACGGCGAGCGGGTGGCCATCGTCAGCCACAACTCGGCCCGCCTGCTCACCGCCTTCTTCGGCGTCAGCGCGTACGGCCGGGTGCTCGTGCCGATCAACTTCCGCCTGAACCGGGAGGAGATCGCCTACATCGTCGAGCACTCCGGTGCGTCGGTGCTGCTGATCGATCCCGCCCTCGCCGACGACCTCGCCGGCGTGGATGCGCCCCACACCATGGTGCTCGGCGCCGACACCGACCAGCAGCTGTTCCACGCGGTGGGCGAGCCCATCCCGTGGGAGCCCGACGAGGACGCCACCGCCACCATCAACTACACGAGCGGCACCACGGCCCGCCCCAAGGGGGTGCAGCTCACCCATCGCAGCCTGTGGCTGAACGCCACCACCTTCGGCTGGCACATGGGCGTGAGCGACCGCGACGTCTACCTCCACACGCTGCCGATGTTCCACTGCAACGGCTGGGGGATGGTCTACGCCGTCACCGGGATGGGGGGCCGGCACATCGTGCTGCGCCAGATCGACGGGCCCGAGATCCTCCGCCGCATCGACCAGCACGGCGTCACCCTGCTGTGCGGGGCGCCGGCCGTGGGGTCGATCGTGCTGGAGGCCGCCCGGGCGGCCGGCGGCGACGTGCCGGGACGGGGCACCACGCGGTGGGTGATGGCCGGCGCCCCGCCCCCCA
>JBKHVG010000045.1:0-19248 GCA_046570205.1 Acidimicrobiia bacterium | reverse complement strand
TCGAGTCAGCCTCGGCCGACAAGCGAGCGGCGGTAAGCAGGTATCGGTCCCGATAGAGGGTCGCTCTCGCCAGGGAGCGTCGCCCGGATGCGCGGAACTCGACCGTCACCACCGGGCCACTCAGCACCTCATCAGCACCGAGCCGCGCCTCCTCCTCGTTGTCGCCGTCGATGGCAAGCGGGCTTCTCGAGGTCCGGCTGTCGTCGCTGGAGATGACCCCGACCAGCGCCCCCAAAGCCACTGCGGTCGCCACGGTCCCGACCGCGACGAATCGCCGGGTCCGACGATGTCGTCGGAGCAGTCGCTGCTCGCCGCGCTGCGCGCGCGACTGCGCCCCGAACTCGGACGGGTGCCGCCACACGCGGTCATCCGGTGGGAGGGGAAGATGCGGCACGGCAGGACCCATCCAGCGATCGTCGTCGCCGAGGCCACGCTCGACGTCATCCTCGTCCGGCGCCACACCAGCGAACCGTACCGACGCGATGGCGGGACGAAGCGTCGCCCCGTTCAAGACGGACTTGCCGATTCTCGAAGGCCGCGGCCGGGGCCTTCTACGCGCCCTCGTTGTCCCGGTGCGCCCGATCAGAGACGCTCCTCGCGTGCCCCGCACCTGGCTGGCCATCGTCGGCCTCGCCGGCGTGTTCGCGTTCCTCGGAGCGGGCGTCACCTACTTCGTGATGGAGCGCGAGCAACGCGGCGAGTCGTCCGCAGGTGTTGGCTAACTGCAGGACATGCTCGACCACCACGAGCAGGCTGACCCTGTCGGCGTGGGAGTTGCAGAACGGGACCACCCCGACGGCACAGACGTACACCCGGGAGGCCGAGGGCGCCGAGGCAGACGCCCTGTTCATGGCGCTGGTGGAGGACCGCCACCGAGGGGGCGTCTCCACCGCTGCGACAGAGCAAGCGTCCGACCCGTTGGTTCGAAGCTGGCCGACGCACGGCCCGGAACCAGACGATCGAGATCAACGAGATGCAGGCCGCGTGCACGCGCGCGGACCTCGACCCGACGGCTACGAGCCCGGCCCGTCCCCCGACCGCAGGGACGCTGGCGAGATGTCCGAGTCAGAGGACATGGATCACTCCGGCGGCTGACTTTGCAACGGCTCGCCTACAGGCTGGGGTCGGCCGGTTCCCGGCCGATCTCGAGCTCGCACCCGTCCTGCATCGGCGGAGCCAGCTCGGTGAGCGCGTCGTCCGTCGCTGCGACCGCATCGGTCGGCGCCTCTGGGGCGGTGGCGTCCGATGGCAGGGGGAGGTAGTCGAGGACCCAACCGGTGTCGGGGGCGGGCGTGCCCGGTGCGCCCGCAACGGAGTCACGCACCTGGACGCGGGCGACTTCTCCGTCCGGGTCGATCCAGCCGTCGACGACCGGAACGGCGGCATCCCCCTCGACCACGAAGCGGAACCCGTCAGCCAGGGTGCTGTTCGGCGTGCGGATCGGGTCGACGGGTTGGGCGTCGTCGCCCTCGAGCATGGCCGCGACGGTCGCGTTGCCGTCGGGCGGTGGGCCCGAGGCCGCGACGTAGGAGGTGAGGTCTGCACCGAGGATCCGGGTGAGCTGGGGACGGACCCGTTCCACGTCCTGTCGATCGATGCGGAGCCAGTCCCAGGTGTCGGGTTCGACGGAGAACAGCTCGGAGCTGAGGTAGACGGCGTCCGCCTCGACGATCGCCGTGCCGCGGCCGCCCGGTGTCTCCGTGGTGAGCAGCACGGTGTCGTCCGGGAAGACGGTGCCGTCGAGTTGGCGGTTCGGCAGGACGCAATCGAGCACACCTGTGCCTCGGGCGCGGTAGGCGAAGCGGAAGCTATCGCGTGGCTCAGCCAGACGGGTCTCGAGCGCAAGAACGGCGGCGGCGTCGTCACCACCACCCGAAGGGGACGATGCGCAGGACCCGACTGCGGTGAGCAACACCAGGAGCACGACAAGCCTGCGGCCCCGCTGCCAGCCCCCGACGACCGTCGTGGCTTGGACGCCCTCGGCTGCAGCAGGCACCATTGGGGAGATGGTACAGGCTGTCGCAGGTTGCCGCCGTCAGATCGGAGGTGCCTAGTGACCGAGACGATCGACATGGTCCCGTTCGAGCTGCGGGTCGAGGCGTGGATTCTCGTCCTGGGGCTCGCCGTCGGATACCAGTGGGCGATGCGCAACCTGGGTCCTCGGCTCCCGGACTTCGACCCCGGCACGGTTGCCGGCCGTCGACGCCTGTTCATGGCCGGCCTCCTCGTGCTGGCGGTGTCGGTCTCGTGGCCGATCGACACCATCGGCGACGGCTACCTGTTCAGCATCCACATGGTGCAGTACCTGCTCATGTCGTTCGTGTCGGCACCGCTGCTGGTGGCAGGGACGCCGGGGTGGATGCTCACGACGCTGACCGAGCCGATCGAGCCGCTCGTCCGGCGCCTGGCCCGACCTGTGGTGGCCATCGCGCTCTTCAATGCGGTGCTGGTGTTCAGCCACTGGCCTGCCCTCGTCGGCGTCTACCTGCGGGTGGATGCCGTGCACTTCGGCATGCACGCCCTCTGGATGATCGCCGGCTTCGTCTTCTGGCTGCCCATCCTCAACCGGGCACCCGAGAGCTACGGCAAGCTCTCGCCCCCGCTGCAGATGGCGTACCTGTTCCTGTCATCGGTCATCCCGACCCTTCCGGCTTCGTTCCTGACGTGGTCCGAGACTGCCCTGTTCGACGAGTACGCGACTGCGCCACGCCTGTGGGGAGTCACGGCCGTACAGGACACGCAGGCGGCGGGTGCGATGATGAAGCTCGGCGGTGGGTTCTTCCTCTGGGGCCTGATCGTCGTCATCTTCTTCCGCTGGTCCGCGACGCAGGGACAACCCGCCCCGCGTCGGGCACCGAGCGGTGACCCGGTGTCGACATGATCGTGGCCACGGTGCTGATGCTCGCATCCGCCGACGGGGAGCGAGCCGCAGCGAACAACGCCGCTGCCCTCGCCGCGTTCGTGCCCGTCGTATTGTGGATCCTCGTCGCCGGGTTCCTGATCGTGCGCCGGCGACGCCGCCGCCTCGCTGAGGACCACGACCGCAAGACGGACAAGGACGAGTGAGCGGCGAGTGCCGGTGACGGCAGCGGTCGCCGAGCCTGCACCACCGGAGGGATCGGGCGGCGTGGGAGGCGCACCGGGCATCGTCGCAGCGGTGTTCTTGGCAGTGATCGTCGTCGCTGCCCTGACCGGACTGGTGCGGTCGATCCTCCGGCAACGGTCCGGGCCACCGCCGAAACGCAAGCGGCGGAAGCCGTAGTCAGAGCAGGACCAGTGCGGCGAAGGCGGTGGCGTTGAAGCCGACATGCACCGCGATCGCAGATCCCAGCCGCCCCGTCTTGACGACCGCAGCGGCAAACACCAGCCCGGCGGCGGTCAGCCCGGCGAACTGCAGCGGCTGGAAGTGCGTCGCCCCGAAGAAGACAGACGACCCGGTCACGGCTGCAAGCGTCCCCCAGCGCTCCCGGAGCGTGCCGAGCAGCAGTCCCCGGAAGAACAGCTCCTCCACGACCGGTGCGACCAGCACCACGCCCACACCCATCAGCACCAGCAGGATGCCGTTGAAGTCCGCGAGCAGATCCTCAGCGGGAGCGGACAGGTCGTCCTCCGCGAACCACGAGCGGAATGGGAGGTACAGGAGCGGAAGCAGCACCAGCTGCGTCATCACACCGACGACGAGGCCGAGGACGTCCGATGGGTGGAACTCGCTTCGGATCGCTCCCACGTATCGCGGTGCGCCGGGGCGCGACCGTGCGAACACCACGACACCGATGAACCCGCCCCAGAGGCTGACCTGGCCGCCGAGGAGCATGAGCGGGCCATTGTCGTCGAGGGTGACGAGCCCGACGACGCCACTGGTGATCCCGGCGGCAACGAGGGCCAGCAGGTAGCCGAGGAGAACCTCCGGTACCGACAACGGGCGGGCCGGCCATGATACCCCGCCAGGTGTCGCGCTCAGGCTCCGGCGTCGGGGCCCACCCTGCTCGGGATCCTGACTAGACGGCAACGATGGTCCCGGACATGAAGAGGTGGGCGTCGCACACGTACTCGTGCTCGCCGGGTTCGGCGATGGTGAACGTCAGCGTCTGGGTCACGACACCTTGCTCGAGTTCGGTCTTGGGGTCTTCGGGAGACTTGATGTGCAGGTTGTGCAGGGCGCCCCTGTCACGGTTCTCGATGGTGGCGGTGACTTCCACGCCTGCCGGGACCACCACCCGGTCGACGTCCCAGCGCATGTTCTCGGCGACGATGGTGAACTCATCGACCGGCTCCTCGGCCTCCGCTGCGGCGCGGTCAGGCGATCCGGTGTCACCGCATGCGGCAAGGGCGGTCGCAACGATCGCGCTGGCTCCGAGGCGGAGGGCACGCCGCCGGCTCATGCTGGCTTCCATCGCGGACGCAGGGCTTCGGAATCGGTCCATCCGCTACAGCGTGTACGACCTCTGTGTCGAGATGCCAAACCGGGGTCGACGGCATCACGGGCGGTACGAAGGTCGAGCGGCGGTCGAGGATCAGCTCGCCCCCGGAGCGGACGTCGATCGCAAGCCCGTACCCGTGGAGGGACTGGCCCACCTTCGCGGTCGGCGGGCTGCACCCTGACGCTGGCGAATCGGCCGGGCCGTGCAGTTCTGGGCCCGCAGCCGCCGCTGACCGGTGCTGTCGCGGTACCCGCCGCCCTCGAGGGGGACGCCGGCGACCTCGGCTTCAGCCAGCAGCTGCGGGCTGGCTCGCCATCACCCCCGCCGGAGGCAACGACGCAGACGGACAGATGGCGCGGGGCGTCGCCGCTGCCTGGGGTGTGCGATGCGTTGGCGTCGGCGCGGTCGGGTGACGTCGAGGAGGCACGGGCGGCGTTCTTCGGTGGCGCCCACGACGGCCTCCACGACCTGGCCGCCCGCACTGCCGACATCGATCGAGCAGTCACTGCCGACCTGCTGCGAGCGAAGGAACGCATCGAGGCACTCATGGACTCGAGCTCAGCGTCAGATCTTCAGTCGGTCCTCGCCGACCTCGCGGACGCAACCGGAGGCCCCCGCCCGAACCCTCGACTCGGGAGCAGTACTGCGTCAGCCGCTTCTGCGGCCCGATCACGGACACGGTGCAGGAACTGGCTCAGGAGTACGGCGACCGGATGGACTTCGTGCACCTCGAGGTCCTCAAGGACTTCGAGGGCAACACATTGAACAAGGCGGCCGTCGAATGGATCTGGCCCGACCGGCAGGGGCATCCTGCGGAGCCCTGAGTCTTCCTCGCCGGTGCGGGCGGTACCGTCATCGAGCGGTGGGACAACGTCGCATCCGAACAGAGCCACCGAAGCAGTGGCAAGCAGTCGTGGAAGGAACAGCGTGACGGTGCAGCGGCGAGGCATGGGCCAGCTCGAAGCCGAAGTGATGTCGATCCTGTGGGACACCGACGACTGGCTCACACCGCGAGAGGTCCTGGCTCGACTCCAGAGCGACCCCCCGGTCGTCTACTCGACGGTGATGACGATCCTCCGTCGCCTGTGGAAGAAGGGCATCGTCGACCGGCGCATCGTGGGCAAGGCGTTCGCATACCACCCCGTGAAGGGCGAGGGCGAGCAGACAGCCGAGCGGATGGCCGGGATCCTCGAGGCCGCCGAAGACCCGGAAGCCGCACTCACCCACTTCCTGGCCGGACTCAACGCACGGCGTCGCCGCCAGCTCCGCAAGCTCCTCGACGACGGCCCTCACCAGTGACCCTCTTGCTCGTGGCCTGCGGCCTCCTCGCCGTCGCCATGCCCGGCATCCGCCCCAAGCCCATGCTGGCCGCTGCACCACGATGGTTCGTGCGCCTCGCGGTGGTGTAGTCGGCCTCGGCATGTCCGCAATCGTCGCCGCCCTCCTCCTCTCCACCTCCGTTGGCGCATTGCACCTCATGGTTGGAGGGGCCGTGACCCCGGTCGACCACCTCGCACCAGAAGGGGTCGTCGGATCCGACGCGGCCGCTGCTGCGGTCGTCTGGATCATCGGTCGGTCCACTGTCCTCGCGTGTCGAGCGGCACGCGGCCATCGGACCGCTCGGGTCGACGCGTGGTTGGGCGAGCACGAGACGGCCGGGGACCTGGAGGTCGTCATCATTCCTACCGATGCGGCCGTGGCCTACAACATCCCTGGTCGGCAACCGCAGATCGTGATCTCGGAAGGTTTGCGCACTCGGCTGTCCGCCGACGTGTTGCGCTTCGTGCTCGACCATGAGCGTGCACATCTCCGAGGCGGAGACCGATGGAGCGCACTCCTGGCCACTGCCTCGGAGACGGCATTCGTGTTCGTTCCCGGGGCCGCGCGCACGGCGGCAGCGTTGCGCATCGGTCTCGAGCGAGCGGCCGACGAAGATGCTGCGGGCGGCCAGCTCACCCGTCGGCGGACGATCGCGCGAGGCATCAGCGCTGAAGGCGCGCGAACTCACATCGCCTGCGGCGCCGAGCTGTGGAAGTTCCGCAGACGGAACCTCGTTGACCTCCCGCCCCCGGCACTTCCGGATCTGTCCCTCGCCGCCCTCGGCGTCGCTGTCGTCTCGACCGTCGGTGTCTCGGTCGCACTACACGCCTCGGCCGACTTCTCCCCTTATCTCACCCTGCTGTGATCGACGCGTTGCCGACGTAGTTCGCCCATCAGGGCGGCTGGGATGAAACCCTCTTCGTCCTCACCCCGCTCGTCGTCTTCGCCGTGCTGCTCGTCTCGCCCGGCACCGAGTCGGTGCCCTGGCCAGGGATGGGCCGGTCGGTATCCGCCGAGGCGTGAACGATCCCGATGCCACGGCCCAAGTACCGAAGTACGAGCAGCGGGGAGTCGAGCGGGTTCCTGACCCTCTGCTGTGTCTCCGAGCGATCGCAGCAGCGATTCCTCGCCGACGAGGCGCCACCGACGGTCCGCTCGTCGATGTCGAGCCTCACCGGTGCGCCTGGCGTCGGGCCTCTTCGACGAGGACTCGGTCCTCGTCGGAGACCTCGACGTCCTCGGGCACCCGCCACCGACGGAACACCGCGACGAGGCCGCCCACGGCGGCGACCAGGCCGGCGGCGGGGAGGAACCAGATCAGCCCGGCCACGCCGTCGCTCGGCGGGGTCAGCAGGGCGTCGTCGCCGTAGATGCCGGCGATGTAGTCCCGGATCTGGTCGTCGGTCTCCCCGGCTTCGAGGCGGCGGGCGACCTCGGTGCGAATGGCGCGCGCGGAAGGCGCGGCGGAGTCGGCGACGGACTGACCCTGGCACGTGGGGCACTTGATGGACTCCGAGATCGCCCGGGCGCGCTCGGCTGTGGTGCGCGGGCCACGGTCGCCCACGGCGGCCACGACGAGCCCGCCGGCCAGGAGCGCGACCAGCAGGATCCAGGGCCAGCGGGACCGGCTCACGTCTTTCACTCCGCTTCTGCCTCGTCCTCGCCGCCGAGAACCCCGGCGTCCACGCTGCCGACTTGGACCTGCTCGAGCAGGTCCTCCAGGGCCGCTGCGGTCACGCCGCCCTCGATCTTCAACAGCACCGTGCCATCCGGAGCAAGCACGTAGGACTCGGGCACGCCGGTGACGCCGTACTCGAGCGCGGTGCGTCCGTCGGGGTCGAGGACCACGGGCCACTCGCCGCCGTACTCGGCGAAGAACTCCCGCACCTGCTGGGGGCGGCTGTCGAAGACCACCGACACCACGGATGCGTCGCCGGTCTCGCGGTGGCGCTCCTCGAAGTCGACCAGCTCGGGGTGCTCCCGGATGCAGGGCACGCACCAGGTGGCGAAGAAGTTGACCACGACGAACTCCCCCCGGTGCTGGGCGAGGTCGTAGGTGGCGCCGTCGATCGTGTCGCCGGCGATGCCGGGGGCCGTGCGTCCGATGAGCGTGGAGCGGACCCCGCCGTCGTCGCCACCCGTGGCGAGGACCCCGATGAACGCGGCGAGCACGACCAGGACCGCGCCGGCGATCCAGGGGCCGATCCGCCGTCGCTCGCGCGCAGGGGCGGTCATGCCGACGCCCCGACCATCTCCGGCTCGGGGTCCGGCTCACTCGACTCGGACGCTGACGTGGGCTGCGTCGGTCGGCGCCGCTTCCCGGGGAAGGCGGCCAGCGCCGTGCCGAGGCCCATCACGCCGCCACCGATCCACAACCAGGTGACGAGGGGCTGGATGACGACGCGGATCACTGCCGGGTCACCTGGCTCCTCCGGCACGTCGAGCAGGGCGAGGAACACGTCCTGGCGCAGCCCGGTCGACACCGACGGCGTGCCGATGGTCTGACCGCCGAAGACGTACTCGTTGATCGCCGGGCGGTAGACCTTGCCGCCGTCCACCCGCACGAGGGCGGCGATCGTCGTCTTCTCCGGGTCCTCTCGGGTCTCGATGCCCTCGAACACGAGCGTGTGCCCGTCGACGGTGGCCACCTGGCCCTCCTCCATCCGCAGCTCGACCTCGGACGAGTACGACTGGGAGGCGGCGAGGCCGACGGCGATCATCACGACGCCGAGGTGGACGATCATGCCGCCGTTGGTGCGGCCGACGACGCCCCGCCAGCCCTGGCGTCGGGAGGCGAGGACGACCTGGCGGATGGCGGCACCGCCGGCGAACGCGCCGAGCCCGAAGGCGAGCACGGGGGCCAGACCGCGGGCACCGGCGAGGACGGTGGCGACCACGGTGACGGTGGCGGCGACGGCCGGCCAGAACAGCCGGACCCGCAGCAGCTCCTGGGAGGCCTTGCGCCACGGCAGGACCGGGGCGATGGCCATCAGGAACAGGAGCAGCATGCCGAGGGGCATGGTCATCCGGTTGAAGTACGGGACGCCCACCGACAGCTGCTCGCCGTTGACCGCCTCGACGACGAGGGGGAAGACGGTGCCGAGGAGCACCACGAAGGTGAACGCGGCGAAGAGCACGTTGTTGGCGAGGAAGGAGCCCTCGCGCGAGACCGGCGAGTCCATGCTGCCCGGGGCCCGGAGCCGGTCACCCCGCCACCCGATGAGGCCCACCGTGACGACGACGATCAGGCCGAAGAAGCCGAGCAGCCAGCCGCCGACGTCGGACTCGGAGAAGGCGTGGACCGAGTCGATGACGCCGGAGCGGGTGAGGAACGTGCCGAGGATGGTGAGGGCGAACGTGGCGCACAGCAGCGACAGGTTCCAGACCCGCAGCATGCCGCGCCGCTCCTGGACCATCACCGAGTGCAGGTAGGCGGTGCCGGTGAGCCAGGGCAGCAGCGACGCGTTCTCCACCGGATCCCAGGCCCAGTAGCCGCCCCAGCCCAGCACCTCGTAGGACCACCAGGCGCCCAGCAGGATGCCGACGGTGAGGAAGCCCCAGGCGAACAGGGTCCAGCGGCGCGTGGCGAGCAGCCAGCCCTCCCCCACCCGGCCGGTGACGAGGGCGGCGATGGCGAACGCGAACGGGACCGTGAAGCCCACGTAGCCGAGGTAGAGCATCGGCGGGTGGAACGCCATGAGGACGTGGTTCTGCAGCAGCGGGTTCGGACCCGGCCCGTCCAGGGGCACCGGGCTCACCGTGGTGAACGGGTTGGCCGGGCCGAGCATCAGCCCGAAGAAGAAGATCCCCACGACCAGCATGGTGAGCAGCGCCCAGCCGACCAGCGGGTCGGTGAGGCGAGCCCGGAACTTGTGGGCGATCAGGGCGGTGTAGCCGGCGAGCACGAGCGCCCAGAGCAGGATCGACCCCTCGAGCGCCGCCCACATGGTGGCCACGTTGAACAGGGCCGGCGTGCGGGTCGAGCCGTTGTTCGCCACGAACTCCAAGGAGAAGTCGCGGGTGATGAGCGCCCGCTCCATGGCGATGGTGGCCAGGACCGCACCCGCGAGGGCGAGGAAGGCGTAGGTGCGGCCGGTGCGGATGAGCGCGGCACGCTCGCCCCGGAGCCCCACGGCCATGGTGACGGCACCGGCCACGCATGCGATGAGGCCGAGGGTCACCCCGGCGGTCCCGAGCGCAGCGTTCACTCGACCGAGGTCCCTTCACCCACGTAGTCGTCGGTGCGGTCGGGGTTCTCGGCCTCGTAGTCCTCGGAGTGCTTCACGAGGATCCGGGCGCCGGCGAGGAAGTCGTCGTCCTGGCTCCGGGCACCCGAGCACCACCGCGATGTCAGGCTGGAACAGCTCGGACGAATCGCCGGCGAGGTCTCGGTGGGGGTGGTTGTCACGTCTCCTCCAGGAGCGTGCCGAAGAACGTCATGCCGAGCATCGTGTAGAGGACGGCGAACACCGCCAGCAGCCCGCACCACGACCAGCCGTCACCGACGCCGTTGCCGAGCGCCGATTCCGACGCTCGGGTGGCCCCGAGCAGGACCGGTGCGAGGACCGGGAGCAGGAGGAGCGGTACCAGCGTGTCACGCACGGCCAGTCCCGCAGCAAGTACGCCGTAGAGGGTACCGGCGGCGGCGATGCCCACGGTCGCGGCCAGACGGGTCGCCAGGCGCAGCGACCTCGGAGGTCCGCCGACTATCCGTCGAAAATGGTGGCGTGGAGCAGCTCCGTGGGTGCCTCCTGGAGTCCGTGCGGCGGCATCCGGTGCGGCCGGTGCGGTGCTGGCTGTACCGGGCCGCCGTCGCCAACAGCCGGTCGTTGATCCCTCGCCACGGGCCGGGCTGACGGCGAGCGACTCACCGAGCGGCCCCAGGTCAGCCATGGCGCTAGGTGTAGTCGCCGGGGTTCTCGCGGAACTCCTCTGCGCAGTCCTGGCTGCCGAAAGAGCATGTTCAGGCGTCGCGGTCGACGGTGGCCACGGCGTCGGCCTCAGCGATCGTCATCCCGCAGACGGGATCCTTCACATCAGGCCGTTTTCCTCCTCGGTGTGAGGCTCGCCGAGCGTTCTATTACACGGCGTCTTCCACGTGTCTCGAGCGGTCGGTGTCAGCGCACGTAGGAGACGACGGTCACCATGCCCGCCTCTGCGTGATAGATGTTGTGGCAGTGGATCGCCCAGGACCCTGGGTTGTCGGCGTCGAACTCCACGACAACCGTCTCCATCGGCGGCACGATCACCGTGTCCTTGCGAGCCCCGAGTTGGCCGTCGACGGTGATCTGGAACGTGTGGCCGTGCAGGTGGATCGGGTGCCACATCATCGTGTCGTTCCGCAGCACCAGCCGGATGCGCTCGCCCTCCCGCACGGGCATCGAGGTGCCGTCCTCCGCCGGCGCGTCGAGGGCCCACTGGTAGGCCTGCATGTCGCCCCGCATGCTGATCTCGTAGGTGCGGTCCGGCGCACGGGTGGTCAGCCTGACGTCCTCGGTCGCAACGAGGTCATCGAGCGTGAGCAGATCACCGTCGAGCTCGGCTGGACGTGACCCGGCTTCCGGGATCGTCCCTGGCCCGGAGCGGAGGAGCGCCTGCGCACCGCCGTCGCTGCCCTCGACGGCAGCGACCAGCGGCAATCCCGAGCCTCCGGGGACGTCGACCGTCACGTCGTAGCGCTCGCCCATGCCGATCACCAGTGTGTCGACGGTGACGGGCTGGACCGGGAAGCCATCCGTGGCGACGACGGTAAGCCGAGCGCCGCCGACTGCGACCCGGAACGGCGTGTCGGCCCCGGCGTTGATCAGCCGGAGCCGGGTCGTCGAGCCCGGTCGCACTGCCAGCTCCGACGTCGCCCGACCGTTCACGAGGTACAGGGGGTAGTCCACGTCGCTCGTATCGCTCCCGAGTGGGCGCTCGGGGGTTGCCATCTCCATGTCGCCCATGTCCATGTCTCCCATGTCCATGTCCTCCATGTCCTCATCCCCCATCGCACCCATGTCGTGGCCGGGCCCGGCGCCGGACATCAGGCCCTGGAGGACATCGTCGGGGTCCTGCCCGGTTCCGTCGATCCAGTCGTCGAGGAGCACGGTGACGTCCTCGGCTCCACCGTCGGCGGCCATGCCGTCGTCCTCGACGATGAGGGCACCGTAGAGACCGCGGTCGAGCTGGGTGCCGGTGTGGGGGTGGTAGAAGAAGGTCCCGGCGTCGGGCACGGTGAACTCGTACGTGAAGGACGCACCAGGCTCGATCGACTCCTGGGTCAGGTCCGGCACGCCGTCCATGTCGTTGCGGAGCGCGATCCCGTGCCAGTGGATCGTCATCGGCTCCGGGAGGTCGTTCTGGACTAGGGCGCGCAGCACATCGCCCTTCTCGACCCGGATCTCCGGGCCGGGGACGGTTCCGTTGAACGCCCACGTCTCAACCGTCCGGTCACCGAGGTCGATGGAGGCCGGCGCTGCCGTGAGGCTGACCTCACGCACCGCCGCGTTGCTTCCGCGGCGAGCGCGCTCGCTGGCGAGGACGGCCTCGTCGCCCGGTCCGATCGAGGTCGCGGTGGCGGCCGTGGAGTTGGTGGTCGTCTCGTCGCGCCACGGCTGGGTAGCACCGACCCACACCGCTCCGGCAATCAAGAGGCCGACGGCCGCGATCACGAGGGTTGTCCGGGATCGTTGTGGCATGGGGGGTGGTTCCTTCGTCATGGAGGGCGTGCCTGCTCGTCCTGCATCGTCGCTCGTCGCGTGCGATCCCACCATCCGCAAGGACTACGCGATGGCGTCGTGGTCGACTACGGATTGGTTCGCTGATGGGCGAGTCTACGACGTGCTGTCGTAGCATCCGCTCATGTCCAGCGATCTTGAATCCGACAGTCGGGCGACGCAACGCAGCGGACGTGCACTGGTCGCGGCCGCCGTGGCGGCCGGCGCTCTGTTCCTTGCATACCTCGTCGCCGGGATGCCTGGCATGGACCACGGACCGTCCCGTGGCGACGGGGCGATGGCGTCGATGGACCACGGATCCATGGCGTACGCATCGCTGTCGGTCGACGAATTCGCCACTGGGATGTCGCAGGGGGCGTTCGTGGTCAACGTGCACCAGCCCTACGAGGGTGAGATCGAGGGCACCGACGCGTTCATCGCCTACGACGAGATCACCGGCGACCGACGACTGCCGTCGGACACCGACACCCCGATCCTCCTGTACTGCGAGTCGGGTCGGATGTCGGCGACAGCCGCCGAGGCGCTGGTGGGCGCGGCCTACACCGACGTGGCGCAGCTGGAAGGCGGCATGCAGGCCTGGGAGGCAGCCGGCAAGCCCGTCCTCCAGAGAAGAGCTGGTGACGACAGCTGACAGAGGTGCCGCCTCACGCCGGCGCCTCCTGAGCGCTCCGCTTGCTCGCCGTCTTTGATGAAGGCAGCGACCTGCAGACCGATCAACGAGATGCCGGTCAGCACGAAGGGCACGTGGAACCAATCGGGCGGGGGAACCGTCTTGTGGACGAAAGCGTGTAGTGCAGGAACAAGAAGTAGCCGACGTGGAGCAGGGTCAAGTAGAAGTCGAAGCGCGCGCCGTGGTGGAGCCACCTCCATGCCGGCGCGCCGAGGCCTCGCAGTGCCCGATCCGACGGCGTGGCGGCGAGCACGAGCGCGAACGCAAGCGCCGTTGCTCCGACGACGTTCGCCAAGCCGAAACCGGGCTCGAGGCGTACCTCCCGGCCGAGCTGCGGGATGACCTCGTACCCGAGGAAACGCCGCAAGCTCCACCGGGCCCAGCCGTGGACCAACAGGGCGCCGGGACGAGCGCGACCAGAGCGAACCGGACGCCCAGCTGGCGCCGCCACGGGAGCCATCGGGTGAAGCGGCGATCCAGCCGCGCCAGCGGGCCGAGAGCCAGTGCCAGCACGAGCAGGACGAGCGCCGCATCCCCGACCGCCTTCCACAGGCGCATTTTCCGAAGACCATGTGGGGCGGCTGAACCAGAACCGGCTAGACGACTCAGGCGACCACCACGTGGCGCACGATGGGGCGCAGTCGCCTCTGGGCCCTCCGTCGACGAGTCTGGCGCCCGACTTGGGCCTCACCGTGCGGCGTGCAAACCTACGACGACGTGTCGTATCAACGCTTCGGAAGGCTCACCCCATGACCACCCCCGTCCGTCTCCGCTCCCTCCTCGTTCTGGTCGCAGCCGCATTGCTCGTTGCGGCGTGCGGCAGCGACAGTGGCGACGACCCGGCGATGCAACCCCCGCCCGTGGAACAGGACGGCTCCGCCGATGTCGAGGGATCCGACCCGAACCAGGCGGACATCGCGTTCACTCAGGCGATGATCGTCCACCACGAGCAGGCGATCGAAATGTCCTCGCTCGCAGAGAACCGTGCCGATGCCGACGAGGTGCGAGCCCTCGCGACCCGGATCGGCGAGGCTCAGCAGCCTGAGATCGATCGCATGCAGCAGTGGCTGGAGGCATGGGGTGAAGATGCGGCGGATGCTGCCACCGACATGGACCATGAGGGGATGGACATGGGAGACGACAACAGCATGGGCATGATGTCCGGCGAGGACATGGAACGGCTCGAGGCAGCGAGCGGCTCCGAGTTCGACGTCATGTTCCTGGAGATGATGATTGAGCACCATCGAGGCGCCATCGCCATGGCTCGAGAGGTCCAGACGGACGGCTCCCACCCGGATGTGCTCGCCCTTGCTGACGACGTCGTCTCGGATCAGGAGGGCGAGGTGGAGGAGATGGAGCAACTCCTGGCCGACCTCGCCGGCGACGCCGGGTGACAAACCCGACTCCCCCGAGTAGCACAGGACGTCCTACGGGGTTACCTCGGTCCACGACTCGCCGTCGTCTGTCGAACGGTGCAGGCCGACACGCGGGCTGTAGACGTACAAGTCGGTGCCGTCGCTGCCCACTGCCTCGGCACGGAGCAGCGGCGCGACCGGTGCCCACGTGACGCCGGCATCGGTGCTCGTCATGATGGCCCCTTCGGCGTCGATGCCGACGAGCGACCTGGACGTCCACTCGAGGTGGATCAGCTGGGGGGCGCCCGCCACGGGCTCCCAGCTGTTGCCGCCGTCGTCGCTCACAATCAGACCCCGATCGAGATCTGCGCCTACCATGCGGTCCGGGTCGGTGGGGTCGACGGCGAGGTCAAGGAGTTGGGCATCGCCGGTCCGCGCCTGCCATGTCTGCCCCCCGTCGTCGCTGACCAGCACCCGCGCCGAGGTGGAGTCCGCTCCGTACAGCCGCCCGTCGGCGACGACCAGCGCGTGGAAGTCGACGTCACCGAGCAGTGACCGAGGCGCCCACATCGACCCGTCCTCGCTCTCGACGAGTCCGAGCAGAGGCGGTTTGCCCGCGACGCGCAGGTCTTCACGCGAGAGGTCGGGGTGACCGGAGGCGATGAGCGTGCCGTCGCGCTCGATGGCGGCCGCCATGAGGTCATCGAAGCGGTCGCTGCGTGGCACAGGTTCCCCGTCCCGTAGCTCGTAGAGACCGGTGTGTGCGGCCAGGTGCACCGGTGACCCGCCAGCGCCGACGAGCACGTCGTGCACATGGATCAGTTCGCCGTCGACGGTGCGCTCGGTGCCGGGTTCAGTAGTGGTGCTCTCGGAACTCCCGCACGCTGTCAGCGCAAGGCCGGAGGCCGCCACAGCTGCAGTCAAACGGGCCCTTCGAGGCACTGCGGATTCTCCGGGGCGCGTACGACGGATCACGAGATCCTCTCGACCGGCAGCTGTGGGCTGCGTTCGGCAGGAGTGACTGAGGGCGGAGACGGCAGTTCGTGGTCCCGGCCGCCGGCAGCACGGTGCCAGCGGACGGCGGCCACGGCAAGACAGATCGACAGGGCCACGGCGAGCGCGATGCGCGCCGCGCCGATGGCTTCGATGTTCTCGACGATGCGGAGGCGGAGGTCCTCGATGGTGTCGATGACCGGGTCGCCGTCGAGGTCACCGGCGTAGACGCCGAGTTCCCATCTGCCGTACCAGATGGCGTAGACGCCGGCGGCGATCATGAGCGCTCCGCCGACTCGTGTCATGAACCGGGTGAGGTTGCGCATGGCCTGGGTGAGTGTGGTGTGGGCGAGCGCGGCGAAGACGCTGATTGCCAGGATGATGGTTCCCATGCCGAGGGCGTAAGCGACGTAGGTGGCCATCCCCTGGGTGGTCGACTGGGTGAGTGCGACGCCAGTGACGGCGAGAAACGGGCCGATCGTGCAGGACAGGGACGCGACGGCGAACGTTGCGCCGTACCCGGTCATGGCCGCGATCCCTCGTCGCCCCGAGGTCAGGTCGGGGCCCCGCACGGCGATCGTTGGCTTCCAGCCGAGGACCATGGCGATGCCGGTGAGGACGAGAGCGGCGCCGACGACGATGGTGACCCAGGGGAGGCGTTCGCGGGTTGCGCTGCTGAGCTGATCGATGACCAATCCCGCGGTGGCGAACACGACGACGAAACCGAGCGACACGGCTGCGGCCACGCCGACTGCCCGCATGACACGCTGGTCGGCCCGCAGGTCAGTGGCGTCGCCGGCGACGAAGGCACCGAGGTAGGCGGGCAGCAGTGAGAAGCCGCACGGGTTGAAGGTGGCGACCATGCCTGCGGTGAAGGCGAGCGCAACGGGGGCGCTGATCATCGGCGGATCTCCTCGGCGTCGGACAACGACGCGCTGTAGTACACGGGTCAGCGTAGGTCACAATGGCTGCCGTGGCGCCAGCAGCAACGAACTCGATCAACGGGCGGCGACGAGTGGCGGTGGTCGTCGTGGTGGTGGTCGTCGCCGGCTGGGCTGGGTGGACGGCGCTGCGCCAGCCGGCCCTTCCCGAGTTCGTTGCCTCGGGTGAGCCTGCCGAGTTGCCCGCCGACGGGGACTTTCCGCCGGTGTCGCTCGAGCAGTTCGAAGGGATGCTGGTGGGTCAGCAGGGTCGCCCTGTTGTTGTGAACATCTGGGCCTCCTGGTGTGCGCCGTGCCGCACCGAGATGCCCCTGCTCGACGAGGCGGCGCGGTCGTACGGGGCCGAGGCGGTGATCCTCGGTGTCGCGTCCAAGGATGACCCGGCAGAAGCGCGGCGCTTCCTCGACGACCTGGACATCACGTATCCCAACGTGTTCGACGAATCAGGCCAGATCCGCGTCGCGCTCGGGCTCACCGCCTACCCGACGACCTACGTGTTCGGCGCCGACGGGCAGCTCCGCGCCCGGGTCAACGGTGGCATCTCCGAGCAACGACTGGCCGGCCTGATCGAGGACGCGCTGCGGTGATCGACTTCGGCCTCGTCGTCTCGTTGATCGCGGCCATCGGAGCTCCTGCGCTGCTGGCCCTCCGATGGGCCTCGTACGACGACTGGGGCTCGAGCTTCCTCGACGACGTGACCGTCCCACTCCTGGTCGGCCTGGTCACAGGCAGGCTGGTGACCCTGGCCCTCGACGACCCGAACTCGATCGGGAGCCTGTCGGACATGTTGGTGATCCGCAGCGGGGTCGAGTTCTGGCCCGGGGTCGCCGCAGCCGCGGGCGTGGTGGCCTGGCAGGCGAACCGTGCCGACCGGTCACCACTCGAGCGCCTGGCCGCGCTCGCCCCCCTCGCGCTCGTGGGATACGCGGCCTACGAGGCGGCCTGTGTGTTCCGCGACGGATGCCTCGGGCCCGTGTCGCCGGTGGGGCTGCGCCCACCCGGGCTGCAGACCACGATGCTGCCGGTCGGGCTGCTGATGGCGGCAGCCACCCTCGCCGGTGCGGTGATCGTGCACCGACTACAGGATCGTGTCCGGCCCACGGTCTTGGTCGCGACTGCGGCGGCCATCGTCGCGGCCGTGCGGTCGCTCGGTTCCGTGTGGCTGCCGCACGTCGGCGATGGCATGACCCGCCAGCACCGCACCTCCGCCGCAGTTCTCTTCGTGGCCACAGGGGTCCTTGTCCTGGCGTCCTGGCGGAGGGTGCGCACCGTCGAGTCGGTGGTTCCGGATGACTGATCGGCGATGCTCCCATCCGGTGACCCCGGAGGCGGCCCGTTGCGATCTTCACGGCGTCTCGGCCGTGGTTGTCACGCGCAGCGGCACTGCGGGGTGTGGCACCGCCCGCAGCCCAGAGCCCGGCTCAACGACCAGGCCATGGAAACGAAGGCCACTACGGTGACGGCGGCGACTGTTCCTTCCACGGCCAGTGTGTCGGCCAGCCACGGGCCGGCCAGCATTGCCGACACCAACCAGACCGCACCGGCCGCGGCGAATCCGACGAGTGCCACGAGTACCGCGTTGGCCAGCCGGCGGTCTCGGATCGTGCACACACGGGCAGCGACCGGCACTGCCACGTTCTGCGGTTCAGCGGGCTGGGTCATCGGTATCTCTCCCCATTTCAGTCATCCCCTGGCACGTTCCATCGTGATCACCGAAGGTCATTGAGGCATCGGGGTTGTCTACGGGTGCGTCTCGGCAGGTTCTACGGATCCTGTGAAACCGGTGCGCCGTCGCTGGGGCCCGACCGTCGGCGCAGCCGTAACGGAATCAGTAGTTCGTGCCGATGTCGCGGGGTACGAGAGCAGCGACGATGTGATCCTTGCCCCGAGAACACACGCTCGACACGACGCACCGAGTCCAGCAGTGGTGCCCGGTGTGCGACGCCACCCCCGTTGTGCTGGTCGCCCTGCGTCACCTGGTGATGCGGCGGTGGACCGAAGAGCTGCTCGCCACCGAGCACGGGTGCTGGGAAGTCGCCTCCATGGACGGCGATGAGCCGCTGGTCGACGCCATCGCCCGGACCCAGCCGGACCTGGTCGTGGTGGACGACAGCGACTTCCCGTCCTGCTGCCAGTCCGCGCTCCACCGGGTGCCTCCGGCGCAGGTGGTGGTGGTGGGCCCGGAGCCAGACACGGCGTATCGGTCGCTTGCCCTGGCCAACGGCGCTGGGGGCTGGGTGTGCCGGGATCATGTTGGAGAAGACCTCAGCAGCGCCATGCGTGGTGCCCTCGGCTGTCGCCATGGTCCGTGCCCGCCTGCGGGATCGCCGACGCCACGAACCGCACATCTCGAACCGACCACGACAAGGAGGTGATCGCGATGTTGACTTTCACCGTGCTCGCACAGAGAGCTGGCGCCAGCGACGGCTGGGGCCACATGGACGGCTGGGGCGGGGGCTGGATGTGGCTGTGGGGGACCCTGATGATGTTCTCCTGGGTCGCCATCATCGCCGCCGCAATCTGGTTCCTCAGCCGAAGCCGTGACGCGACCGGGAGTCGTTCGTCACGGGCCAAAGAGATCCTCGAGGAGCGCTACGCCAGTGGCGAGCTGTCCACCGAGGAGTACCGCGAACGACTCGAGCACCTCCGATGAAGCCCGCCGAGCCCGCCACCAACGAGGAGCACCCGATGCCCACCACCAATCCCCGCCCTGCCGCTCAGGACACGAGCGGACCCGGACCGGATCCCGCCGGCGGGCACCAGATGGACAGCCGGATGATGTGGGTGATGATGATCGGCTGCTGCCTGGCCATCCCCCTCGCCCTCATC
>JBKHVG010000044.1:0-19265 GCA_046570205.1 Acidimicrobiia bacterium | reverse complement strand
GAGCACCGGGCCCAGGCGGCGGTCGCCACGGGAGAGCAGCCCCTCGACGACCGACGCGCGCGGATCGTGCCACTTGAGCTGGACGCCGCCCATCTTGCGGGTGGTGTCCTTGAGCAGGTTGATCTTGCGGCGCAGCTCGTCCCCGGTGTTCTGACCGAACCACTGGAACGGGGTGAACGGCTTGGGGACGAAGCCGCCGACGCTGACCGTGACGCTGGGGTTCTTGTGGTGCTCCCGGCCGAGCTCGACGCAGTTCTTGGCCAGCTCGGCGATGCCGAGGGTGTCCTCGTCGGTCTCGCTCGGGAGGCCGGTGAGGAAGTACAGCTTCATCCGTCGCCAGCCCTGCGAGTACGCCGAGCCGACGGCGCCGTAGAGGTCCTCGTCGCGGATGAGCTTGTTGATCACCTGGCGCATGCGCCAGGTGCCGGCCTCCGGGGCGAAGGTGAGGCCGGTGCGGCGGGCGTTCTGGATCTTGTTGGCCAGGCCCACGGTGAACGCATCGACCCGCAGCGACGGTAGACCGAGGGTGATCGGCTGCGTGCTGCCCGTGTCGAGGTCCATCACGTCCTGGACCGTCTGCTCGATGCCGGAGAAGTCGGCCGTCGACAGGCTGGTGAGGGTGACCTCGTCGTAGCCGGTGCGCTTCAGGCCCTGCTCGATCATCGAGCGAACCTGCTCGGCCGGACGCTCCCGCACCGGTCGGGTGATCATCCCGGCCTGGCAGAAGCGGCAGCCCCGCGTGCAGCCCCGGAAGACCTCGACGTTCAGGCGATCGTGGACCACCTCGGTGAGGGGCACCAGCTGCTGCTTGGGGTACGGCCACGCGGCGAGGTCGGCGATGGTGCGCTTCTCGACCCGCTCGGGCACGTCGGCGAAGCGGGGGGTGACGGCGGCGAGGAAGGGACCGTCGTAGGCGACGTCGTAGAGGGACGGGACGTAGACGCCCTCGACGCGGGCCAGCGCCCGCAGCACGTTGTGGCGCGACCCTGGCCGCTTGCCTTCGGCCCGCCACTCCCGGAGCACGTCGGTGATCTCGCCGATGACCTCCTCGCCGTCGCCGAGGACGACGACGTCGACGAAGTCGGCCAGCGGCTCGGGGTTGTACGTGCAGTGGCCGCCGATGACGACCAGCGGGTGGGTCTCGTCCCGCTCGTCGGCCCGGACGGGCACCCCCGCCAGGTCCACGCAGTTCAGGACGTTGGTGTAGGTGAGCTCGGCCGAGAGGTTGAAGGCGATGGCGTCGAAGTCGGCGGCGCTGGTGTGCGTCTCCACCGAGAAGAACGGGATCCGCTCCCGCCGCATGATGGCCTCGAGGTCGCTCCACACCGCGTAGCCACGTTCGGCGTAGGCGTCGTCGCGCTCGTTGACGATCTCGCGCAGGATCTGCAGGCCCTGGTTGGGCAGGCCGATCTCGTAGGTGTCGGGGTAGCAGAGCAGCCAGCCGACCTTGTGCGGCGCCCGCTCGGAGGCCGGTGCGCCGTCCTCGAGGCCGATGTAGCGGGCCGGCTTGGCCACCTTCGGCAGGTGCGGCTCGAGCGCCCCCCAGACGCTGGAGGACTCCGTGGAGGCTGTGGCGGAGGGGTGCGGGGGCGCGGCGGACACGGTCCGCCCAGGCTACCGGAGACCCGCGAACGTTCCCCGATCGGTCCGAAACCACGCCGCTCGTACCAGATCGACCAGTTCCGGTCGGTTTCGGACCGCGAACGAGGGGATCAGGTGAAGCGGCGCATGTGCACGCTCTGCACCAGGCCGAGACCGGCGAAGAGCGCGATGGTCGACGAGCCGCCGTAGCTGACGAAGGGCAGCGGGATGCCGGTGATGGGCATGATGCCCATGGTCATGCCGGCGTTCTGGAAGATCTGGAAGGCCAGCATCGACAGCACGCCGACGCACAGCAGGACGCCGAACTGGTCACGCGACAGCTGGGCGATCCGCCAGATCCGCCAACCGATCACGGCGAACAGGAGCAGCAGCGTGGCGGCGCCGATGAATCCGAGCTCCTCCCCCACCGCCGTGAAGATGAAGTCGGTGTGCTGCTCGGGGACGATGTCGAGCTGGGTCTGGGTGCCGTTGAACAACCCCTTGCCCAGCACGCCCCCGGACCCGATGGCGATCTTGGACTGGTTCAGGTTGTAGGCCTCGGCCTTGAGACCGGCTGCAGGGTTCAGGAACACCGTGAGGCGGTCCGTCTGGTAGTCGGCGAGGAAGCCCGAGCTCAGGAGGCCCACCACGGCGGTGAGCCCGGCCAGCGTCAGCCCGGCGATGTGCTTGGCCCGCACGCCGGCCACCAGTAGGACCCCCATGGTGATGGCGACGAAGACCATGGCCGTGCCCGGGTCGGGCTGCAGCATGATCAGCAGGAGCGGGATGCCCGGGACCGCGAGCAGGACGGCGAGGCGGCGCAGGTCGATGTCGCTGCCGAAGTGCGCGCCGAGCGACGCCAGCCCGATGATGACCGCGATCTTGGAGAACTCCGACGGCTGGAGCTGCATGGGGCCGAGCTGGAACCACGCCTGGGCGCCGTTGACCTCGGTGCCGAACGGGGAGATGACACCGAGCAGCAGCAGGCACACGGCGCCGTAGAAGATCGGCGCCCAGTCGCGGAAGCGGCGGTAGTCGGCCATCGTGGTCAGGGCCATGCAGGTGAGACCGGCGGCCACGAACACCAGGTGGCGTTCGAGCACCGCCGTGTCGGCCGGTCCGGAACCGGAGCCACGCGTCGAGGAGAACACCATCAGCGAACCGATGACGGCGATGAGCGCCACGGAGCCGAGCAGCAGCAGGTCGACGTGGCGCCACGGCGCGGCCGGGTTGCGCCGCATGGAGCCGGCACGGGTGGTGCCGGGCCAGCGCCCGGCGAAGCTCTCCATCAGTCCGCACCTCCTTCGGCGATCCCACCGAGCCGGTCGGCCGGTCGCTCCACCGCTCCGTCGACACCCGCCTCGGGCTCGGGCTCGAGCAGGCCGCCTCCCGGCTGGATGATCGGCATGGGGGTGACGCCGGCGAACACGTCGAACAGCGCCCGGGCCACCGGAGCCGCCGCCGTCCCGCCGAAGCCGGACTCCTCGAGGACCACGGTGACCTGGTACTCGGGGGCGTAGGCGGGACCGAAGGCGGAGAAGAGCGCCGTGTCGGCCTTCTGGTCGACCTGGGCGGTGCCGGTCTTGCCCGCGATCGGGAACGTGTCGTTCGGGAAGTCGGAGAACGTGGCCGTCGCCGTGCCGCCCTCCCTGGTCGTGACCCCGACGAGCCCGTCGAGCATGGCCTGGCGGAACGCCCCGGGCAGCTCGACCCGGCCGTTGATCCGGGGCTCGAAGCTTCGCTTCACCGACTCGGGCGAGCCGCTGCGGGTGACCTTGCGGGCGATGTTCGGGGCGTAGCGGGTGCCCCCGTTGGCGAAGGTGGCGTAGCCGTTGGCCAGCTGCAGGGGGGTCACGCCGACATCGCCCTGCCCGATGGCCATGATGACGTTGTCACCGGTGTACCAGTCGCCCGTGAGGAACAGGTCCGGGTTGGCCTCGTACTGGGCCTTGCGCTGGCGCGGCGTGGGGATCCGCCCGGCCTGCTCCGAGGGAAGCGGCACCCCGGTCTCCTGGTCGAAGCCGAACAGGCGCACGGTCTCCTGGAGCGCCTCGTCTCCGAGCCGGCCGCGGTTGCTCCAGAAGTCGGCACCGAGGCTGTAGAAGTACGCGTCCGAGGACACGGTCATGGCCCGCGACATGTCGACGGTCCCGTAGGCCTTCGACCCGGCGTTCTTGAACGTGCAGCCGGGGCCGCGGCAGTCGTCGAGGGTGAAGGTGCCCTTGTCGACGAAGGGCTGCTCGGGGGTGCGCAGCCCGTGCACCATGGCGGCGATGCCGCTGAACAGCTTGAACGTGGAGCCGGGCGCGTAGACGCCCTGGATCGCCCGGTTGAGGATGGGCTTGTCGGCCTCGTTGCTGTTCAGGAACTCCCAGCGGGTCGAGGAGATCCCGTTGACGAAGTCACTCGGGTCGTAGAGCGGGTAGCTGGCCATGGCCAGGACCTCACCGTTGCGGGGGTCGGTGACCACGACGGAGCCAGCGTTGCCGCGGTTGGGCAGGTTGCCGGCGGAGACCCGCCGCTCGCGAGCGTCCTCCAGGGCCTGGGCCAGCAGGTCCTCGGACAGGGCCTGGGTCTCGATGTCGAGGGTGAGCCACACGTCGTCGCCAGGGATCGGCGGGGTCGACAGGTCTTCCAGGATGCGGACGGGATCGCCCATGGCGTCGACCTCGAACACGGTCTGGCCGGGCATGCCGCGCAGGTCGTCCTCGTAGATCCGCTCGACGCCGGTCTTGCCGATCTGGTTGCCCCGGATGTACGTCTTGGGCTTGTTCGCCCGCTCGGCCAGCTCCTCGTCGTTGATCTCGCCGACGTAGCCGATGACGTGGGCGGCACGGGTCTGGAACGGGTACCGGCGCACCGCCACCCGCTCGACGGCCACCGACGGGAACAGCTGCTCGCGCTCCTCGATGAAGATCTTCAGCTCCTCGGTGGCATCCTCGGCCACCGGGACGGGCGCGTAGCGGGAGTACCGCTGGTCGTTCACCCGGTCGAGCAGCTGCTCGACGG
The DNA here is from genome assembly GCA_046570205.1 of Acidimicrobiia bacterium. GTDB lineage: Bacteria > Actinomycetota > Acidimicrobiia > Acidimicrobiales > Salinilacustritrichaceae > Salinilacustrithrix. The sequence goes on along the minus strand of JBKHVG010000044.1, from coordinate 14,675 downwards.
TGGCAGGTGAGCCGTAGCGGGTCAGCTCACCGGCCAGGCGCTCGAGCATCTGGGTGCGCTGGTCGTCCTCGAGGTCGGCGAAGCGGACCCGGTCGACGGTCACCACGATGGACACGCGGTTGTCGACCAGGACCGTGCCGTCGCGGTCCAGGATGCGGCCGCGCGGGGCCTCGACCTGGACCACCCGGATGCGGTTGGCCTCGGCGGCCTCGGTGAACGTCTCCGAGGACAGGACCTGGAGGTACCAGAGGCGGGCGAAGAGCGGCACGAACAGGGCCACGACCACGATGCCGAGCACGCCGAGGCGCAGCCGGGGGGACTCCATGCGCTGGCTCATCGGAGGCCTCGCATCGAGGGCTGCAGCATGCGGTCGGGCGCGGCCTTCTCGATCCAGCGGGCCACGAACAGGGCGGGGAAGGACAGCACGGTGTTCATCACCGCGGTCACGGCGACGATCCTGGGCAGGTTCGGCACCCGGAACTGCTGGCCGACCAGCTGGCCGAGCATGACGAGGAACACGACGCCGAGGGCGGACGCGACGAGGGTGACGAGCACGGGGATCCATGGTGCCGAGCGCAGGACGCCGTCGTGCACCGTGCCGACCACGAATCCGACCGTCAGGTACGTGAGCGAGGACAGCCCGAACGGGCTGAGCAGCACGAGATCCATCGCCACGCCGGCGACGAAGCCCACGGTGGCGCCGCGGACGGGCCCGCCGGCCATCCCGGCGGCGATGGCGAGGAGGAGCATCAGGTCGCCGGTCTCTCCGAACGGGCGGAGGTCGGCGAGCCAGGTGGTCTGGATCGTGAGGGCCAGGACGAGGACGAGGGAGAGTCGGGCGACGCGCAGCATCAGCTCACCGGCGTCGTCAGCACGACCGAGACGAAGCTCAGCTGGTCGAGGTCGGCGAGCGGCTCGGCGAACACCTCGAGGGTGAGGCCGCCGTTGGCCGGCCGCGTCCGGGTCACCTTGCCCACGGGGATCGAAGCCGGGAACGACGACCGGTCGTCGATGCCGGAGGTGGTGATGATCTCGACGGACGGGATGTCGGCGTCGTCCTCGCCCGGCTCGATGCCGGTGTCGATGAGCAGGTCGCGTCCCGCACCCTGCCCCGACGCCGTGCCGAAGCGCTGGCTGGTCACCAGTCGCACGCCGACCCGGAAGTCGGGGTCGGTCACGAGCTGGACCGAGGCGCTGCCGGCGCCGACGTCGACCACGCGGCCGACCAGACCGCCGAGGCCGTCGCCGTCGCCCACCACCACCGGCATGCCGACGCGGATGCCCGCCCCGGTGCCCTTGTCGATGCCGATCACGTGCGAGAACGAGCTGGACGGCTGCTGCACGACGCGGGCCGTGGCGGTGCTGAGCGCTCCCACCCACGTGATGTCCACCTGGCCGACCAGCTCGTCGTACTGGGCCGCCACGTCGGCGTTGCGGGCGACCTCGCCCTCGAGCTGCTCGACCTGGGTGCGCAGGGCGTCGTTCTCGTCGGACAGCTCGTCGTAGTTGGTGATGCCGTTCCACGTGTTCTGGAACGGGGTGGCGACGAAGTCGGCGGCGCCCTGGAGGGGGCTGAGCGCCGAGCCGACGGCCCGGCGGGCGTCGCCCAGGAAGCCGACCCCCCGGAAGTCCAGCGTGAGCACGGTGACGGAGGTGAGCACGAGCAGCAGGATGGTCAGCCGTGACCGGCCGCTGCGGCGGGGACCGGTCATGGCCATGGGAGGCCCTCGGACATGGCGGGACTCAGTGTTCGGGCGGGTTGTTGAACAGCACGTCCTTCAAGGCGTCGAACTCCTCGAGGGCGAGGCCCGAGCCGAAGGCGACGGCGTGCAGCGGGTCGTTGGCGATCACGATCGGCATGCCGGTCTCGTGCTCCAACCGTGCGTCCAGTCCGTGGAGGAACGCGCCGCCGCCGGCGAGCACGATGCCCTTCTCCATGATGTCGGCCGCCAGCTCCGGCGGCGTCTTGTCGAGGGTGACCTTCACGGCGTCGACGATGGCCGTCACCGGCTCCTCGATGGCGTCGCGGATCTCCTCGGTGGAGGTCACGATGGTCTTCGGGAGCCCCGTGATGAGGTCGCGCCCTCGCACCTCGGCGTAGAGCTCCTCCTCGAGCGGCCAGGCCGAGCCCATGCCGATCTTGATCTCCTCGGCGGCGCGCTCGCCGACGGCCAGGGAGTACTCCTTCTTGATGAACTGGATGATCGCCTCGTCCAGCTCGTCGCCCGCCACCCGGACGGACTGGCTGGCCACGATGCCGCCGAGGGAGATGACGGCGACCTCGGTGGTGCCACCGCCGATGTCCACGATCATGTTGCCCGTGGGCTCCTGGACGGGCAGGCCGGCGCCGATGGCGGCGGCCATGGGCTCTTCGATGATGTGGGCCGGCTTGCGCGCGCCGGCGAACTCGGCGGCCTCGAGCACGGCTCGCTGCTCGACCCCGGTGATGCCGGACGGGACGCAGATGACCATGCGCGGCTTGGCCCAGCGGCGCTGGTGCACCTTCTGGATGAAGTACCGCAGCATCTTCTCGCAGATCTCGAAGTCCGAGATCACGCCGTCCTTGAGGGGGCGGATGGCCTGGATGTGCGACGGCGTGCGGCCGATCATCCGCTTGGCCTCGGCGCCGACGGCCAGGGGACGCCCGTCGCGCACGTTCACGGCCACGACCGAGGGCTCGTTGAGCACGATGCCCCGCCCGCGCACGTAGATCACCGTGTTCGCGGTGCCGAGGTCGACCGCCATGTCGCGGCCCATCAGGGTGGTGAAGACGTTCTCGGACATGCGTTCACGATTCCGTCGGGGACCAGGTCGGGTGTCGAGCGGTCAGCGTATCGGAGGGCGCCAGGGTAGTTCCCTGTCACGAGATCGCAACAGTCGGGTGCCTCCGAGGTCGGGAGCTGCGAGGCGCTGCCGAGCAACTCCGTCAGCGGAGCGACCCGAACCAGAGACCGATCTCCCGCTCGGCGGACTCGTGGGAGTCGCTGCCGTGGACGAGGTTCTCGTTGGTGGTGGTGGCGAAGTCGCCCCGGATGGAGCCGGGTTGGGCATCGTCCACGCTGGTCTTGCCGATGAGCGTGCGGCACACCGAGAAGGTGTTGTCGGCCGGGCCCTCGACGACCATGGCCATCACCGGGCCACGGATGAGGAAGTCGACCAGCTCACCGAAGAACGGCTTCTCGCGGTGCTCGTCGTAGTGCGCCTCGGCCAGCTCCCGGTCGGCCGTCTTCAGCTCGGCGGCGACGAGGGTCAGGCCCTTGCGCTCGAAGCGGGCGATGATCTCACCGACGAGGCCGCGTTCGACGGCGTCGGGCTTGCACATGACGAAGGTCCGGTTCACGGGCCGGGACGGTAGTGGTCGTCACCGGCGGGCGGTGAACCCGAGGCGGCGCAGCGTGCCCCGCGCCTCGCCCACCACGTAGGTGGAGCCGGTGACGAGCATGGCCTCGTCGTGGCCGAGCAGCTCGACCGCCTTGCGCACGGCGGCGTCGACGTCGCCGATGGTGCGGACCTCGGCGACGTGGTCGCCGAGCCCACGGGCGACCGCGGCGGCGATGTCACCGGCCGGCACCGATCGGGGCGAGTCGGCCTGGGTGCAGACGACCCGGCGCGGGCCCAGCGCGAGCAGCGGGGCGAGCGTGTCGTCGGGATCGCGGCCCCCGAGCATGCCGACGACGAGGGTCAGCCCCCCCTCGGGGTCGAACTCGGAGCTGAGGGTGGCGGCGATGGCCTCGGTGCCGTCGGGGTTGTGGGCCATGTCGAGCACGATGAGCGGTGCCCGGTCGACGACCTCGAACCGGCCGGGGATCTCGACGCTGCGCAACGCCTCCTGCACCACGTCCCGGTCGAGGGGGCGGCCGAAGAAGGCCTCGACGGCGGCGACGGCGACGGCGGCGTTGTCGACCTGGTGCGCGCCGTGCAGCGGCAGGTACAGCTCCTCGAGTCGGGAGCCGGGGGTGTAGAGGTCGGCGTGGCGCCCGCCGAGGGCGACCACGGAGGACCGGGCACCGAAGTGCTCGTCGCGCACCCAGTGCAGGGATCCGCCTTCGGCCCGGAAGACCTCCACGAGCTCGGGGTCGGTCTCACCGATGATGACGGCGCTTCGCTCCTCGATGATGCCCGCCTTCTCCTCGGCGATGGCCCGGCGCCAGTCACCACGGAAGTCGGTGTGGTCCCGGCCGACGTTCGTGATGACGGCCACGTCGGCGGAGGCCACGTTGGTGGAGTCGTAGCGGCCGAGCATGCCCACCTCCAGCACCATGACCTCGACCGCCTCGCGCGCGAACCAGGCGAAGGCGGCGGCGGTGAGCAGGTCGAAGTAGCTGGGCCGGTCCGGGAACATGGACTCGAGAGCGGCGATCTCGCCGACCACGTCGGCGAAGTCCTCCTCGGAGATGGACTCGGCGTTGCGCCGGATCCGCTCGGTGATGGACTCGAGGTGCGGGCTGGCGTAGGTGCCCACGGTCAGCCCGTGGGCGCCGAGCAGGGCGGTGATGAGCCGCGACGTGGAGCCCTTGCCGTTGGTGTCGGTGACGTGGATGACCGGCGCGGCGGCCTGCGGATCGCCGAGCACCTCGGCGATGCCGCGCATGCGGTCGAGGGACAGGCCGTGGACCGCCCCGGCCTTGGGGCCGTCGAGGGTGGCCTCCAGGTTGATGTGCTCGTCCAGGTGGGCGAGCGCGTCACCGAAGTTCAAGAGGCGGCGCGCTTGGGCCGGTCGGCCTTGGTGTCGCGAGGGACGATGGTGGGGTTGACGCGCCGGCGCACCACGTCCTCGTCGATGAGCACCTTGCCCACGTCCGTGCGGCCCGGGATGTCGTACATGATGTCGAGCAGCACCTCCTCGAGGATCGCCCGCAGGCCGCGGGCGCCGGTGCCCCGCAGCAGCGCCTGGTCGGCGACGGCATCGAGGGCATCCTGGGTGAACTCGAGCTCGACGTCTTCGTAGGCGAAGATCTTCTGGTACTGCTTCAACAGGGCGTTCTTGGGCTCGGTCAGGATCTCGATCAGGGCCTCGCGGTCGAGGTGGCCGACCGCGCCGATGACCGGCAGCCGCCCGATGAACTCGGGGATGAGGCCGAACTTGACCAGGTCCTCGGGGCGGACCTCGGTGAGCAGCTCGCCGATGTCGCGGTCGTTGCCCTGGCGGATCTCGGCCGCGAAGCCGACGCCCGTGCGGCCGAGGCGGGACTCGACCAGCCGCTCGATCCCGGCGAAGGCGCCGCCGCAGATGAACAGGATGTTCGAGGTGTCGATCTGGATGAACTCCTGGTGCGGGTGCTTGCGCCCGCCCTGGGGCGGCACCGACGCCTGGGTGCCCTCCAGGATCTTGAGCAGCGCCTGCTGCACACCCTCGCCGGAGACGTCCCGGGTGATCGAGGGGTTCTCCGACTTGCGGGCCACCTTGTCGATCTCGTCGATGTAGATGATCCCGGTCTCGGCCTTCTTGACGTCGTAGTCGGCGGCCTGGATCAGCTTCAGCAGGATGTTCTCGACGTCCTCACCGACGTAGCCGGCCTCGGTGAGGGCGGTGGCGTCGGCGATGGCGAAGGGCACCTTCAGCAGGCGGGCCAGCGTCTGGGCCAGGAAGGTCTTGCCCGAGCCGGTGGGGCCGAGCAGCAGGATGTTGGACTTGGCGACCTCGACGTCGTCGTGGACGGTGCCGTGCCCGAACTGGATCCGCTTGTAGTGGTTGTAGACCGCGACCGACAGGATCTTCTTCGCATCGACCTGGCCGACGATGTACTCCTCGAGGAACTCGAAGATCTCCCGGGGCCGGGGCAGCTCGTCGAAGGACAGGTCGGAGGACTCGGCCAGCTCCTCTTCGATGATCTCGTTGCAGAGATCGATGCACTCGTCGCAGATGTACACGCCCGGGCCGGCGATGAGCTTCTTGACCTGCTTCTGGGACTTGCCGCAGAAGCTGCACTTGAGCAGCTCGCCCCCGTCTCCGAACTTGGCCACCTGGTGGTCCCCCCTGGTCTTCAGTTGGCCCGGATCGGACCCGTCGTGTCGGCGAGCGAGCGCCGGCTGATCACCTCGTCGATGATGCCGTACTCGAGGGCCTCGGGAGCGGTCATCACGAAATCGCGGTCGGTGTCGGTCTCGATGCGCTCGACCGTCTGGCCGGTGTGCTCGGCCAGGATCTCGTTGAGCAGGTCCCGCATGCGCATGATCTCTCGGGCCTGGATCTCGATGTCGGTGGCCTGGCCCCCGCCCTGGCCCCACGGCTGGTGCAGCAGGACACGCGAGTGCGGCAGCGCCAGGCGCTTGCCCTTGGTGCCGGCGGCCAGCAGCACGGCGGCGGCCGAGGCGGCCTGGCCGTAGCAGATGGTGCTGATCTGGTTCTTGATGAACGACAGGGTGTCGTAGATCGCGAACAGCGCCGTGATGTCGCCACCCGGGCTGTTGATGTAGATGCTGATGTCCTTGTCGGAGTTCTCCGACTCGAGGTGCAGCAGCTGGGCACAGACGAGGTTGGCGATGTTGTCGTCGATCGGCGTGCCCAGGAAGATGATGTTCTCCTTGAGCAGGCGGGAGTAGAGGTCGTAGGCCCGCTCACCCCGGTTGGTCGACTCGACCACCGTGGGCACCAGGTAGTTGCGGACGACGCTGCTGTGCTGGGCCACCTGCTCGGGGTTCATCCGTCGCTGTCTTCCTCGTGCTCGTGATCGTGATCGTGATCGGCTTCGTACAGGCTGCGGTCGACCGGCTCACCGTGCTCGTCGACGATCGCGACGTGGTCGAGCAGCCACTCCAGCGCCTTGCGCTTGGTGATGTCCGAGCGTACCGCAGGGATCTGGTCGTTCCGCTCCAGCTGCTGGCGCACCTTCGCGGGCTTCTCGCCCACCCGGACGGCCACCGACTCGATCTCGGCGTCGAGGTCCTCGTCGGAGCAGTCGATGCCCTCGGCGACGGCCACGGCACGCAGCGCCAGGTCCACGCGCGACGAGGTCTCGGCCGCGTCGCGGAGCTCGTCGACGAGCTGCTCCTGCGAGCGGCCCGTCATCATCAGGTACTGCTCGAGCTGGAGGCCCTGGGCCTGGAGGCGCATGGCCAGGTCCTGGAGCCGGTTGTTCAGCTCCATGCTGACGAGCGCCTCGGGCAGGTCGATGTCGACCAGCGCGGCGAGGGCCTGGCCGACCTTCTCCTGCAGCTCGCCGGCGCCCTGGGCCTTGCGCACCTCGACCATGCGGGTGCGCAGGTCGTTCTCGAGCTCCTCGACGGTGTCGAAGTCAGAGTTCGCCGATGCCCACTCGTCGGTCAGCTCGGGCAGGACCTTGGCCTTGACCTCCTTGACGGTGATGTCGAAGTGGAGCTGGCGCTCCTCGTCCTCGTCGGGGTGGGTGGCGTCGAACGACAGCGTGTCACCGGCCTTGGCGCCGGTGAGCTGCTCGTCCACCTCGGGGGTGATGATCCCGGAGCCGACCTCGTAGCTGTAGTCGTCGGTGGTGAGGCCGTCCTGCTCCTCGCCGTCGAGCGTGCCCACGATGTCGATGACCGCGGTGTCGCCCTTCTCGGCCGGCCGGTCGACCACCTCGACGGTGGCGTCGAGGCTGCGCATCCGGTCGATCTGGTTCTGGATCTCCTCGTCGGACGGCTCCGGCGAGGGCATCGTGACCTGGAGGCCCTCGTAGCCGGGGACGGTGACGACCGGGCGGACCTCGACGACGGCCTCGAACTCGACGGGGCCCTCCTCCTGCCCACCGGTGATCTCCAGCTCCGGCGCGGCGATGACGTCGACGTCGTGCTCGGTGACGGCGTCGGCGTAGTACTTGGGCAGCGCCTCGCGCAGGGCCTCCTCGCGGGCGACCCCCTGGCCGAGGCGGGCCTCCAGGATGCGACGAGGCGCCTTGCCACGGCGGAAACCGGGGAGGTTGACCTCCTGGGCTATGCGCTTGAAGGCGAGGTCGATGTCCTTGTCGAACTCGGTCTCGTCGATCGAGACCGACACCTTCACCTTGTTGCCATCGAGCTCCTCGACGGTGGAGTTCATGCGATGACCAGCTTCTGTCGGATGGGGGACGTGCTCATAGGAGCGGCCGAGTGTACTGACGGCCCCCTGACCGGCACGCATGGGTGGGGCCCCGCCAGGGTCTCGGGGAAGCTGGGAAATGACGCGTACGCGCCATGGAGATCCGGGGCCCACGCGCCGATGGTCTCTGCATGTCCGCGCCGGTCTCCCCCGCCCCGACGGTCCGGATCGCCATCGCTCTGGCCGTCCTGGTCGCCGTCCTCGGAGGGCTGGTCCCGGCCGCGGCAGCCACGAGCGAGCCGGCACCGGCCCAGGGATGGGTCTCCGGTCCCGGTCTGACCTTCCTCAGCGGGGCCCAGGCCGTCCCGGAGGGCTCGGTCGAGGCCCCCGACGACGACGGTGTCGAGGACGGCCAGGACGAGAGCGCCTCGGCCATGGCCGGATCGGAGACCGCGCCGACGTCGGCCGGTGCCTTCGTGCCGCCGGCCAACGACGACTTCGTCCTCGACTTCGACGGCAGCGTCGATGCCGGTACCCGCCAGGTGGTCCAGACGGCCGCCGGCATCTGGTCCCAGGTGCTCGACGTGCGGGTGCCGATCGTGGTGGACGTCTCGATGGAGGCGCTCGGCACCGGGATCCTCGGCGGGGCCAAGCCGGTCGAGGCCCACTTCGGGCAGCCGGCCTTCCCGCAGCCCGACGTGCTGTACCCCCTGGCCCTGGCCAACCAGTTCGTCGGGCGCGATCTCCGGACGAGCCTGCCCGACATCGAGATGGTGCTGTCCTCGACCATGAGCTGGGACCGCAGCACCGACGGGTCGGTCGCGAGCACCGCCCAGTCGATGCTGTCCGTCGCCGTCCACGAGATGGGACACGGGCTCGGGCACACCTCCTGGGCCCGCCAGACCGACCTGGGGTGGGCGGTCAACTACGCCGTCAACGGCACCACCGTCGCCTTCGCCTACGACCGCCTGGTGACGACGCCGACCGGGGCCGCCATCACCTCGCTCCCCGAGAGCGCCCTGGCCTCGGCGCTCACGACGCCCCTGTCGTGGTCCGGGTCCCGGGGCCGCACCGCCAACGGCGGCACGTCGCCCCGGCTGTACAGCCCGCCCACCTTCGAGACGGGGTCGTCGGTCGGGCATCTGGACGAGGCCACGTTCACGAGCGAGGTCATGACGCCGTTCCTGCGCCGGGGCGAGGTGCACACCACGATCCCGCCGATCACCAAGGCGATGCTCACCGACATCGGCTGGACCTTCTCGGCCCCGTCGTCGGGGTCGATCGGCACCACCACCCCGACCACGACGCCGGCCACCACGACCACCAGCACGACCCCCACGACGGCGGTCCCGACCGGCGGCACGCCCACTGGTCCGCTCACGTCCTCCCAGCGGACCGGAGCGTTCGTGACGGCCGTGACCACCGACTTCCTCGGCCGCCGCCCGACCGCCGCCGAGGTGACCCGCTGGCGTGACCACCTGCTCTCCGGCGGCTCCCGCGAGGCCGTCACCCGCCACTTCGCCTTCTCCGACGAGTGGATCGGCGTCATCGTCGACGGCCTGTACCGCTCGACGCTGGGCCGGGCCGCCGATGCCGACGGGCGGGCGCACTGGGTGGGGGTGATCCGCAGCGGTCGCACGCCGGCCGAGGTGGCGGCGTGGTTCTACGCGTCGGACGAGTACTTCGCCCGGGCGGGTGGCACGGCGACCGGGTGGGTCCAGGACCTGTACCGGGAGGTCCTGGGTCGATCCGCCGAGGCTGACGGCCTGGCGTTCTGGGTCGACCGGGCCCGCTGGACCCCCCGCTCCTCCATCGCCTTCGACCTCTACCAGTCCATCGAGTCCCGCCGGGACCGGGTCGATGGGCTGTTCCAGCGCCTGCTCGGCCGCGTGCCCGACGCCGGCGGCTGGGCCTACTGGGCCGGCGTGCTCGCCAACGGCCGTGACGTCGACCTCGCCATGTTCCTCGGTGCTAGCGACGAGTACTACGGCCGGGCGGCGGTCCGCTTCGCGTGATCCGAACGGGCGCCTGCCCGGCAGGCGGGCCCCGCCGCACCGCTAGGGTGGCCCTCCGGTCGACGGGGAGTGGCGCAGCCCGGTAGCGCACCTGCTTTGGGAGCAGGGGGTCGCAGGTTCGAATCCTGTCTCCCCGACCACCGATCAGCCGGGGCCGAGACCGAGGACCCGGTCCAGCGACCGTGACAGCTGCTCCCGCTCGGCGGGATCGAGCACCGGATCGGTGACGGCGCGCACGGCAGCGGCGGTGATGCCCTCGTCGCTGCCGGATCAGTCGGCGAGCTGGGCGAAGACCGAGGGGATCTGACTCGGACCCGAGAGCGCGGCGTAGCGGGCGCCGACGGCCCGGGCGAAGGCCTGGGCGTCGGCGTCGTCCTCGGCCGGGGCGATCACGTGGAGCTCGTCGATGGCGCCGGCGTCGCGCTCGGGCTCGGTGCCCTTCGTGGGACGGCAGTCCGAGAGCAGCACCACCCGCTTGCGCTGCGCGGTGGAGGACGCGAGCTGGTCGGCCGCCACCCGGAGGGCCAGGCCGAGGTCGGTCGGGCCGTGGCCACGCAGCCGGAACACGTCCTCGACCACGTCGTCGACCGACCGGCGCTGGTCCTGACCCTTGATCACCATCACCTTGTCGGAGAACGCCAGCACCGAGAAGTCGTCCGGGGCCCGCTCCGCGACGGCGGCCGCGGCGATGGCGGAGGCGGCGAGGCGCTCGCCGCTCATCGACCCGGACCGGTCGACCAGGAGGCAGATCGCGACAGCCGGCCGGGCCCAGGCCCGCACCGTGAGCTCGTCGGTCCGGGGTGCGGTGCCCGTCGCCTGCGCCAGCTGGAGCACCTCCAGGCTGGCGTCCATGTCGATGTCGCCGCCGGTGTCGTCCATCGGCAGCGAGCGCATCTTGCCGATGCCCCGCCGGCGGGCGGCGTCGGCCCGGGCCATGCCGATGACGATCCGTCCGGCCAGGCGTCGGGCCAGGGCCCGGAGGCGCTCATCGGTGGCCCCGGTCATGTCGGCGAGCATGGCCAGCGTCTCGTCGGGACGGTCGGCGAGGGACTCCTCGACGGCCTGCTCGTCGAGCACGCCCAGCTCGGGGGACACCTCGTCGAAGTCGTCGTGGTTGGACAGCTCGCGCCGGGAGGTCGTGCGCCGGGAGGACTCCTTGAGCTCCTCCTGGGTCGCCTCCTCGTCGAGGGTGCGGTCCCGGTCCTGGTCCCTCCCGGCGCTGTCCGGGAGGCTCAGCCTTTTCCCGGGTCCTCGCCGTCGCCCCCCACACCGTCGCCCAGGTCGATGGTGGTGGCGTAGAGGTCCCAGAGCTCGGCGACGATCTCCTCGGGTGTGCGGTGGCACGACTCGTGGACGCGGATGCGACCGGACAGGGCCATGCAGGCGGCGTCGAGTGCGGTGTCGTCCTCGGACACCGTGGTGTCGCGCAGGCCGGCGAGCTCGTCGGCGATCAGCACCATGTCGATGGCGCCGCGCACCGAGGAGCCGATCCGCACGTCGGGGTGCTCGCGGGTGCCGCGCACCACGCTGACCACCCGCCGGACGAAGTCCTCGTCGCCGGCAGCCTCGGTGGCCCCGGCGGACTTGGCCTCGTGCACCACGATGGCGAGCTCGTCGTCGAGGGACTGGTAGCCCATCGACACCCGGCAGACCCGGTCGTAGACGGCGCCCGAGATGCGGGCGGTGCCCACGGCGTCGTAGGGGTTCATGGCCGCCACCATCCGGAACCCGGGGGCGGCGACGACCCGACCGAGGCGCGGCACGGTGAGCTCGCCCTCGGACATGACGGTGATGAGGAGGTTGAGCGTTTCCTCGGGGACCCGGTTGATCTCTTCGACGTACAGGAGGCCCCCGTCGCGCAGGGCCCGCAGCAGCGGGCCGTCGACGAAGACGTCCTCGGCGTAGCCGTCGGTGAGCACCCGGGCCGGGTCGAAGTGCCCGGCGAGGCGGGCCGGGGTCAGCTCGGCATTGCCCTCGACGAAGACCAGCTCGAGGCCGGCCCGCTCGGCGATGGCGCGCAGGAGCGTGGACTTGCCGGTGCCGGGCGGGCCCTCGAGCAGGACGTGGCGCGACGCGGCGAGCGCCGCGGTGACCAGCTCCAGCTCCCGCCGCCGCCCGACGACCTCGACCGCCGCGCTCTCGATGAGCGAGCGGTCGAAGCCGTGCGAGTCAGCAGCCACGTTCAGGCGTGGTTGTAACGGACGAACCCGCGGACGTTGTTGCCCTCGTTCATGTCGTCGTAGCCCTTGTTGATGTCGGCGAGGTCGTACTCGCGGGTCACGAGCTCGTCGAGCTTGAGCTTGCCCTCCTGGTACATGCGCAGCAGGCGGGGGATGTCGTAGCGGGGGTTGGCCGAACCGAAGATCGAGCCCACCAGCTGCTTCTGGGACATGCTCAGGTCGAACAGGCTCAGGCTCACCGTGGTCTCGTCGATGGGCGCGACGGACGTGTGGACGCAACGACCACCCTTGGCCGTCATCCCCATCACCGGCGCGATCAGGTCACCCCGGCCCACACCGACCGTGATGATCGTCTTGTCGGCGTTGGCGCCCCAGGTGATCTGGCCGACCAGCTCGGCCGCCTCCTCCACCGAGGCCGCGGTGTGGGTCGCGCCGAACACCATGGCCTGCTCACGCTTGAACTCGACCGGGTCCACGGCGACGATGTGGCGGGCGCCGGCCATGGCCGCACCCTGGATCGCGTTCATGCCGATGCCACCGGCACCCACGACCACGACCGTCTCACCCGCCTGCACGTCGGCCGCGTAGGTGGCCGAACCCCAGCCGGTGGTGACACCGCAACCCACGAGGGCGGCCTTGTCGAGCGGGATGTCGGGCTCGATCTTGATGCAGGACATCTCGTTGACGACGGTGTACTCGCCGAACGTGCCGAGCAGGCACATCAGGCCCAGGTCGGTGCCGTCGGCCGCGTGGTGGCGGGCCGTGAAGTCGGCGATCTGACGGCCGGCGAGGAGGAACGCGCCGTAGTCGCACAGGTTCGACTTGCCCTTGGCGCACGACGGGCACTTGCCGCAGGCGGGGATGAAGCCGAGGACCACGTGGTCGCCGACGGCCAGGCCGGTGACCCCGGGGCCGACCTCGACGACCTCACCGGCACCCTCGTGACCACCGATCATCGGGAACTGCTTCAGGCCGAGCATGTCTGCCGTCTCCTGCGGCACGACCATGTCGCCGGTGCGCAGGTGCTCGTCGGAGTGGCACAGACCGGAACCGACCAGCTTGACGAGCACCTCGCCCGCCTGCGGCGGGTCGAGGTCGATCTCCTCGACACTCCAGTCTTGGTTCTTGTCCCACAGGATGGCGGCGCGGGTCTTCATTTGGGGTTCCCCCGGATTCTTTCGTGCGTTTGCGGATGATCGGTCGCCAACCTAGGCGTGCGCCGCGCCGTTGTCATGCCAAACCTGACTGATCGGTCAAGAACCCGTCGAGGTGGGCCCGCAGATCGTCCACGAGGGCCGCCAGCAGCTTCCTTCCGTGCTCCGCCGACGCACCGGTCGCGTCTCCGAGCACGCCGCCGCTCGAGACGGCCGCGACGCCGCCGACCCGCATGGCGGGGAGCAGGTCGCCCAGCGGGCCGGTGGCGCCCACCGGGCGCTCGGGCCCGACGACGTCGGGCGCGATGGCGAGGAGCAGCGAGGTCTCGGTCCGCCCGGCGTGGGCGTCGCCGCCGGGGACCGTCGGCCACCACGCCGAGGCCGGCCGGCCCTCCCGCGCCAGCGCCTCGACGGCGGACCGGACGGCCTCGTGGTTCCCGCCGTGGCCGTTCACGAACACGAGGCGGCCGAAGGCGGCAACGGCGCCCGGGGGGAACGCCGACCGACCCAGCTCGACCAGCACCGCTCGCAGGGCCTCGGTCCCGATGGAGAGGGTCCCCGGGAAGGCCTGGTGCTCGCCTGATGCGCCGTACGCGATGGCGGGTGCGACGGCGACGTCGGGCCGGCTCCGGGCGACCGCCTCGGCGACCGCCACGGCGATGCGCGTGTCGGCGTCCAGGGGCAGGTGGGGGCCGTGCTGCTCACAGCTCCCGACCGGCACGAGCACCACCGCCGGCGGGGTCGCGCCGATGTCGACCGTGGTCCGCGATCCGAGCTCGACCGCGCCGCCCCCGCGGGCATGTTGCTTCTCCCGGTGCGGGGTGGTCATGCCAACATGATTGCTCCGATCGGCACGAGGTGGACTGATGGCACACAAGTGGTTCGAGAGCGTGGAGATCGCCCGTCAGCGGGCCCAGAAGATCCTGCCCCGCTCCGTGTTCGGCGCCCTCAAGGCCGGCTCCGAAGCCGGTCACACCCTCGTCGACAACGAAAAAGCGTTCTCCGAGCTCGGGTTCGTGCCCACCGTGGCCGACAAGCCCGCCCAACGCGACCAATCCACCCAGATCATGGGCCAGGACCTGTCCATGCCCGTCCTCATCTCCCCCACCGGCGTGCAGATGGTCCACCCCGACGCCGAGATCGGCATCGCCCGCGCCGCAGCCAACCGAGGCACCGCCCTCGGCCTGTCCAACTTCGGGTCCACCCCCATGGAACAGGTCATGGCCCACAACCCCAAGACCTTCTTCCAGATCTACTGGTGCGGCACCCGCGACCAGATGACCGCCCGCCTCGACCGGGCCAAACGAGCCGGCATCCCCGGCCTCATCGTCACCCTCGACTGGTCCTTCTC
>JBKHVG010000043.1:0-19426 GCA_046570205.1 Acidimicrobiia bacterium | reverse complement strand
ACCACCTGCGCGCGGCCCCCGCCGACGACGGGACGCTCGAGCTCGTCGTTCGCCGGCCGGCGTTGCTCCAGCGCGAGGTGCTCGAGGTCGGGGTGCTGTCGTCCACCGAGGGCCTGGTCGGCGACACCTGGTCGCAGCGCCCGAGCAAGCGGACGCCGGACGGCACCCCGCACCCGGACATGCAGCTCAACGTCATGGGCATCCGTGTGGCGCGTCTGGTGGCCGTCACGCCCGACCGCATCCCGCTCGCCGGCGACCAGCTCTACGTGGACCTCGATCTCTCCGTCGACACGCTGCCGGCCGGGACCCGGCTCGCCATCGGCTCGGCGGTCATCGAGGTGACCGACCAACCCCACACCGGCTGTGCCAAGTTCACCGAGCGCTTCGGGTTGGAGGCCCTGCGGTTCGTGAACTCGCCGGTCGGCAAGGAGCTGCGCCTGCGGGGCGCCAACGCCAGGGTCGTGGTCGACGGCGAGGTCCGGCCCGGGGACCGCGTCCACCGGATCTGACTGGCGCCGTGCCAGGACGGGTATCACGAGCGGATGCCCGGACCCCGCCCCCACCTCGTGCTGGCCAACGACGGCGCCGGTAGCACCTCCCGACGAGACGTCGCCCTCGCCGTCAGCCGTCTGGCCGAGCACGCACCCACCGAGCTGCGCTGGACCAGCGAGCCCGAGGAGTTCGAGAAGCTGGTGCGCGACGCCACCGATGTCCAGCTCGTCGTCGCCGGCGGTGACGGCTCCCTGCACCTCGCGCTCCAGACCCTCGACGCGCTGGGGCGGACCGACGAGGCCATCGGCATCATCCCCCTCGGCACGGGCAACGACTTCGCCCGCAACCACGACATCCCGCTCGACCCCCAGGAGGCCGCCGACGTCGTCCTCGCCGGCCACGCACGGGCCGTCGACGCCATCGAGCTGCGCGACGACGGCACGCACCGGGAGCTGGTGGCCAACAACCTGCACCTCGGCATGGGGGTCGACTCGGCCCGGGCTGCCCAGCGCTGGAAGCCGGTGCTCAAGCGCTTCGCCTACCCGGTGGCCACGGCCTGGACCGGCGCCACCGGCGGGTCCGCCCCCCTGCGTGTCACGGTCGAGGACGAGGTCGTGTGGGACGGCCCGCTGCTCGCCTGCCTGTTCCTGCTCGGTCCGAGCATGGGCGGGGGGGTGGAGCTGGTCGACACGACCGAGGGCACCATCGATGTCGTCGTGGTCGAGCCGGTGGAGCCGCGGGATCGAGTCGCCCTCGTCCGGGCCGCCATGCGGGACGGCCTGACGCAGACCGACCGCGCCCACCGCTGGACCGGGCGGCGGGCGAGCGTCCACGCCACGGGTGCCATCGACGCCGACATCGACGGCGAGCTGGCCGAGCACCAGCGTGCGCTGCACCTCCAGCTGAGGCCTGCCGCGTGGCACGTCCTGGTGCCGTCCGGCGCGTCCGGCTAGAGCAGGCCGTCGACGACCTTCACGGCCTTCTCCTGGACCCGCTGGAGCAGACCTCGCTTCTCCCAGTCCTCGAGGTCCACGGGCTCGGCCCGCTTCAGGTCCTCGTCGGTGTGGCCGTCCAGGAGGGCGGTCATGTCCTCGTCGAAGATCACGAGGCAGACCTCGTCGTCGTACTCGGTGGAGCGCTGGTTCATGTTGGCCGAGCCCACCACGCACACCGAGCCGTCGGCGGTGAGGACCTTGGCGTGGAGCATGGAGGGCTGGAAGGTGCAGATCTGCACGCCGGCGTCGAGCAGCTCGCGGAAGGTGGCCTCGCTGGCGACCTGGACGAGCCGCTTGTCGGCGTGGGGGCCCGGCACCAGGACCTCGACCGCCACGCCGCGCTCGGCCGCGGTGACCAGTCGACGGAGGATCTCCTCGTCGGGGGTGAAGTAGGCGGTGGTGATCCGGATCCGCTCCTGGGCGCAGTCGATGAGGAGTCGGAACAGGTTCCACACGTCGCTGTTGCCCGCCTCGGCCACGCCCTTGATGACCTGGACGTCGTAGGGCCCGACGCAGGGGAGGTCGGGGAACCGATCGACCTCGTCGACGAGATCGGTGCCCGTCTCGGCCCAGTTGTCGAAGAACGCCCCACGCAACCCCGCCACGGCCGGACCCGTGACCCGGAAGTGGGTGTCGCGCCACTCGTTCTCGTTGCGAGCGTCGCCCGTCCACACGTCGGCGATGCCGACGCCCCCGGTGAAGGCGACCTCCTCGTCGCACACGAGGAGCTTGCGGTGCGTGCGGTTGTTGGCCTGCAGGGCGCCACGGGCCTTGATGGGCCGGAACCAGCGGACGTCGCAGCCCGCCTCGTCCATGCCGTCGACCACCTCGGTGTCGAGCTCCCACGCCCCGGCCGCGTCGAGCAGCACCCGGACCCGGACACCCTCCTTCGCCTTGGCCGACAGATGACGGGCGAACTCCTTGCCGATCTCCCCGTTCCAGTACACGAAGGTGAGGAAGTCGATCGACCGCTCGGCCGAGTCGATGGCCTCGAACATGGCCGGGAAGATGCGGTCACCGTTCTTCAGGACCTGGATCTGGTTGCCGGTGGTGACGGGCACCCCCAGCACTGCTTCGAGCATGCGCTTGGTGCGCTGGGTGTCCATGGGCGGACGCTACCCGCCGTCAGTGGGCCTCCATCCCGGCGAGGCGCACCCGGCCACGCACTCCCGTGGCCACCAGTGCGGACAAGAAGAGCAAACCGCCCACGAGGACGATGGTGGGTCCTGATGCCACGTCGAGGTGGTAGCTGAGGTTCATCCCGACGAAGCCGCAGATGGCCCCGATGAGAGCGGACAGCCAGAGCATCGTGGAGAACGACGACGTGATCATGCGGGCCACCACGGCGGGCACGACGAGGGCGGCGGCGATGAGGGTCACGCCCATCACGTTCATGGTGGCGAGGATCGACGCGGCCAGGACCAGCATGAGGAGGGCGTCGACCCGAGCCACCCGGACGCCCGAGGCCTCGGCGACCTCCGGGTCGAAGGTGACGAACAGCAGCGAGCGGTACCGCAGCACGACCACGGCGACGGCGAACAGCGTCACGCCGCTGACGATCCACACGTCGCCACGGGTCACGCCCAAGACGTTGCCGAACAGCGCGGCGTCGGCATCGACGTCGGCGCCGCCGCCGAGCTGCAGGGCGGCGAGGCCGAACGCGAACGACGCGGTGGTGATCACGCCGATGGCGGCGTCGGAGCCGATGGGCCGCCGGCGGGTCACCGACGACACGGCGAGAGCCGACGCCAACCCCCACACGCCCGCACCGAGGAACACGTTGACGCCGGCGAGGGCGGACACGGCGAATCCGCCGAAGATGGCGTGGCTCAGGCCGTGCCCGATGTAGCTCATCGACCGGAGCACGACGTACACGCCGATGAGCCCGCACAGGGCACCGGCGACGGTCGCCACCACGAGGCCGTTCTGGAAGAACTGGAACTCGAAGGGGCGGAGCAGCTCCTCGAGGGAGATCACGCGGTGCGGTCCCGGAGCGGGATGACCTGGGCCTCGATCGGTGCGTCGACCACCACCCGCATACCGCCGTGCTCGAGCACCTCCATCGGCGAGCCGTAGGTGGCCTCGAGGATCTCGGGCACCAGCACCTCGTGCGGCGCGCCGACGCCGATCACGTGCCGGTTCAGGCAGACGAGGCGGGGGAGGTGGGCGGCGATGCCGTTGAGGTCGTGGGTGGTCAGCACGATGCCGAGGCCGCCCTCGTGGAGCTCCCCGAGCAGGTGGAGGATCTCGTGGCGGGTGCGCACGTCCACGCCGGACGTCGGCTCGTCGAGCAGGAGCAGGTCGGGCTCGGCGAGCAGGGCGCGGGCCAGGAACACCCGCTGCTGCTGACCGCCCGAGAGCGCCCGGATGTGCCGCCCGGCGAGGTCACCGATGCCCAGCCGGTCGAGCACCCGGGCCACGTCGGCCTTCTCGGCCCGGGACGCCCACGGCACGATCCGGCCCTGCACCCGGGCCATGAGAACGCACTGGGCCACGGTGACGGGGAAGTTCCAGTCGATCCGCTCCACCTGGGGGACGTAGCCGAGGCGCACGCCGGCCGCTCGCTCGAGCCGCCCGGCTGCCACCGGCATGCTGCCGAGCAGGACCCGCAGCAGCGTGGACTTGCCCGAGCCGGAGGGACCCACGATGCCGGTGAAGTCCCCGGCGCCGAGCTCGAGGTCGACGTCGACCAGCACGGCGCCCTCGCCGTAGCCAGCCGCGACGCGCTCGAGGCGCAGGAGCGGGATCACTGGGACGACGCTACCGCCGCTCACTGCGGGTACTCCGCGGTGTCGTCGCGTGCGCCCTCGACCCGGAACTCGTCGAGCCCGGCCGCTCGGCCGCCCAGCGCCTCGATGATGGTCACGTAGTTGGTCCGCATGAGCGCCATCCAGCTGTGGTCGTCGTCACCGGGCTCGCCCGGGAGGTCGTCGTCGCGCAGGTCGGCCACGTACTCGGCGCCGGTCTCCGCGGCGATGGTCTCCAGGACCGGGGACGGGAAGACCTCGGAGCCGAAGACCGCCGGCACGCCCTCGGCCCGGATCTGGTCGACGAGGTCGGCCACGGCCCGAGGCGAGGGGTCCCCGAAGTCCTCGGGCTGCACGGCCCCCACCACGGTCCAGCCGTAGCTCTTCGCCCAGTAGGCGTAGGCGTCGTGGTACGTGACCAGCTTGCGGTTCTCCTCCGGCACCGTGTCGAGGGCGGCGCGCAGCACGGCGTCGAAGTCGTCGATCGACTCCTCGAACGCCGCCCGGTTGGCGTCGTACTCCTCGGCGTTGTCCGGGTCGACCTCGGCCATCGTCTCGGCGATGTAGCGGGCGTAGCCCTTGGCCAGGGTCGGGTCCGTCCAGAGGTGCGGGTTCGGCTTGCCCTCCTCCTCCGGGAACGAGACGTCGAAGAGGTACTCGTCGGGGCTGACGATGCGGTCGCCCAGCTCGACGATCACGGCGTCGGCGGCGACGTCGCGTGCCAGCGCCAGCGTGGGCTCCTCCAGCTGGAGCCCGTTGGCGAAGACGACGTCGGCATCCTCGAGCACCTCGGACACCGACGGGCTGGGCTCGAACGTGTGGGAGTTCGTCCCCTCCGGGACGACGCCCCGGATCCGGGCGAGGTCCCCGATGACCTCGGATGCGATGGAGGTGATCGGGCTCACGGTCGTGACGACGACGGGGCGCCCGTCGTCGGCACCTCCGGTGGCGGTGTCGTCGCTGTCCCCGCAACCGGCGGCGACCAGCGCGGCGACGAGCACCGAGGTGAGAAGCATGCGGGGGCCGGGCACGCCCGGCGACGCTATTGGCCGTCGAGCGCGAAGTGCAGTCGGGTTCCGTGCGCCAGCTGCGCTCGCTCGGGCGTCCCGGCGCTGCGAGGATGGCTGGCCATGAGCGAACCCAACGACCGCACGGCTGCCGACTGGCTCGCCGCATTCTCCGCCCGCATGGGCCTGCCCGCGCCCTCCCAGGACGAGCTGGACACCCTGCTCGAGCTGGCCGGCGTGGCAGCGCACGCCTCCGAGCGGATCGCCGCCCCCATCGCCTGCTGGCTCGTGGGCCGCACCGACCTCACCCTCGAAGACGCCGTCGCCCTCGCCAAGGAGATCTGATGCCCGTCTACGCCCTCGGCGACCTGGTGCCCACCATCGCCCCCGATGCCTACGTCCACCCCGACGCCGTCGTGATCGGCGACGTCACCATCGGCTCGGAGTCCACGGTGTGGCCGGGTGCGGTGCTGCGGGGCGACAGCGGCCCGATCACCGTCGGCGAGCGCACCTCCATCCAGGACGGCTCGGTGATCCACACCACCGAGTGGGCGCCGACGCAGATCGGCAGCGGCTGCGTGATCGGCCACATCGTCCACCTCGAGGGCTGCATCATCGAGGACGATGCGCTGGTCGGTTCGGGCAGCGTGGTGCTGCACGGGGCGATCGTCCGCACCGGGGGACTGGTCGGCGCCAACGCCGTCTGCAACGGCGGCTTCGAGGTGCCTTCCGGCGCGATGGCCCTCGGCGTGCCGGCCAAGCTCCGCCACGACGCCGTGGACCTGGAGATGATCAAGCACTCGGCCGAGTTCTACCGCGAGCGCGGCCACCGCTACCGCAGCGAGCTGCGCCGCCTCGACTGAGACCTCTCAGTTCTCCCCGGCGCTGCGGATCCGGCCGATGGCTTCCTTGCACGCGGGGCAGACGGGGTAGCGGTCGGGATCGCGGGTGGGAACCCACTTCTTGCCGCACAGCGCCTCGATGGCCTCGCCCGTGATGTAGGCGCGGGTCACGTCCTCCTTGCGGCAGATGTGCGCGTAGCGGTCGTGGTCCCCGTCGCCCGTCGTGGGATCGACGGTGGTGTCGGGCGTGATCGTCGGCGTGGGCGACGTCTCGGAGGCGTGGACCGGAGGCATCAGCCCCGACGGTAGCGCCGGACGGCGACTCCTCCGAACGTCCGACTGCTCGGCGCCGGGCGGAGTCGACGCCCAGGCAGGAGCTCGTGCCGTCGCCGGAGCTCAGACGATCTGCTCGACGAGCACGAGCACACCCATGCCGGCCACCAACGTGATGCCGGCGTTGCGGCTCCGCCAGGCGACCAGGCCGGCCACCACGCCGGCGAGCAGTCGGGGCTGCCACAGGTCGAGCTCGCCCGTGGGCCGCACCAGGGCGGGGACGACCAGCGCGGCGAGGACCGCAGGTGGGATCTGGCGCAGGACCCGCTGGGCCCGGGGCGACACCTCGGCGAGGCGGTCGGCGAACACGAGGAACGACGCTCGCTGGGCGAACGTGCCGGCGGCAGCGACCAGGATCACGACCCACGTGGTGCTCATGCCGGCACCTCGGGCACGACGGGCTCGGGCCGATCGACGGCGGCGCCGGCCGCGATGCCGCACACCGCCCCCACCACGATGGCGAGCCGGCCGGCGCCGAGCTCAGCCGCTGCGACCGCCATCGCGCCGCCGGTCGCGGCGGCGACCACGGACGGCCGCCTCTCCAGGACCGGCACCAGCAGGACCAGGAAGACGAGCGGGACGGCGAAGTCGAGCGGGACCGAGTCGGGGAGCCGGGCGCCCACGAGCGCGCCGACGACGGTGGTGATCTGCCACGACACCCAGAGCAGCAGCGCCATGGCCATGTAGTACGGGACGCGCAGGCGACGGTCGTCGGTGCCGTCCCAGCGGATCACGGACAGCGCGTAGACCTGGTCGACGAGGAAGTAGCTGATCTGCAGGCGTCGTCCGAGGGTCTCGCGTGCGAGGGCAGGGGCGAGGGACGCCGAGTACAGGACCATGCGCAGGTTGATGATGAGCGCGGTGACCACGGCCACCGGCGCGCTGCCGTGGCTGCCCAGCACCTCGGCCACGGCCAGCTGGCTGGCGCCGGCGAACATGAGGGCCGACATGCCGACGGCGTGGGCGACGTCGAGCCCGGCCGCGATCGGCGCCGCCCCGGCCACCAGCCCGAACGGCACGATGCCCACCAACATCGGTGCGACGTCGCCGATGGCGTCGCGCACGGCCTGGCGTGGCGTCGTCACCTCCGGGCCGAACGGGGTCGCGGAAGGCGGCGGCGACGCCGGGCCTCCACCTCGGCGATCTCCACGCCGCTCACCTCGGAGGCCAGCTCGTCGAGCGCGGCGACGGTGGCCGACGTCGACAGCGGCGCGTAGTGCGCGCGGCGGTCGTCACTCACGTTGGCCCGGCGGGTGAGGCGCAGCGCGACGTAGACGACGAAGGGCACGGACATCGCGCCCAGCACGTAGAAGATGCCCTCGGGTCCCACGGCGCTGATGGCGGCGGAGGCGACGAAGGGCCCGGCGGCGGCGCCGAGGCCGTTGAAGGTGATGAGCCGCGCGCCGGTGGCCGGCATGTCGGCGGGATCGACGTAGTCGGCGACGTGGGCGAAGGAGAGCCCGTACAGCGAGAACGCACCGGCGCCCACGAGGAGGGCGGCCACGAGGGCGGAGGGGAAGCTGTCGCCCACGGTGGCTGCCGCGCCGGTCAGCGAGCCGACGGCGACGAGGAGGGCGGCGGCGGCGAGGACGTAGCGGCGGTCGGTGCGGTCGGACCAGCGCCCGAGGGGGAACTGGCCGATCACGGCGCCGACGAGGAGCGCGGCGACGAACTGCGACGCCCCGCTCACCCCGAAGCCGGCGCGGGTGGCGTACACGGCACCGAACCCCAGTGCGGCGCCGGTGCTGAACCCGGAGAGCGTGGCGCCGGTGATGCCAAGGGGCGCCGACCGCACGACGTCTCGCACCGACCTCGGCCGCGGCTCCCGTGGGGGCGGGGCCTGGTGGGGCGCCAGCGCCACCGGCACGGCGGCGATCGACAGCATCACCGACCCGATCACGAACAGGACGAAGCCGTCGACGTCGGCCACGTTCAGCAGGAGGCTGCCGATGGCCAGACCGCCCGTGACGACCGAGTTGTAGACGGCCAGCAGCGACCCGCGCGTGCTGGAGGTCGACACATCGTTCAGCCACGACTCGCTCACGATGAAGAGGCCGGCCACGCACACGCCGGTGATGAACCGGAGGAACATCCACGGGATCGGGGACACCCACACGCCGTGCACCACCACGGTGGCCGAGGCGAGCGACGCCAGCGAGGAGAAGACCCGGATGTGGCCGACCCGGCGGATCATCCCCGGCACCCAGGCGGACCCGGCGACGTAGCCGAGGTAGTAGAGCCCGAGCACCAGACCGGTGATCGTGGAGTTGAACCCGGCCCGGTCGGCGCGCACGCCGAGCAGCGCGCCCTGCAGGCCGCTGCCGACCATGAGCAGCAGGATCGACAGCAGCAGCGGCCACGCCGCGAGCACCACCACGCCGAGCCGGGCGGTGATCGCCTCGGCGGGGACGCCCTCCTCCACGGCCGTGCCGTTGCGGGGTGCGTCGACGTTGCTCACGGTGCCGGCCACGACGAGCCATGGTGGACGACCGCCCGGCGGCCCGACAACCTCCGAGGCGGCGCGTACCGTGATCGCGATGGCGGCACGGCACAGCGACAAGCGGGTCCGCGCGCCGGGCGCCGGCCGGCCGCGCAAGACGCCGCGCAGCTCCGATCGGCCGGTGCCCGAGGAGATCATCGCCGAGGCGAGCCACCTGTTCGCCCGCAAGGGCGTGGCCGCCACGACCATGGCCGACATCGCGGCGGCGGCCGGCCTGCAGGTGTCGTCGCTGTACTACTACTTCCGCTCCAAGCACGAGATCCTCGAGGCGATCGTCGGCGAGGTGAACCGCATCCCGCGGGCCGCGCTGGCCGAGGCCCGAGCGCAGCACGAGGACCCTGCGACCAGCCTCCACGCCTTCGTGCGGGCCGACGCCGCGGTCCTGTGCCGCTTCCCCTTCGACATCAACGAGATCCACCGCCTCGCCGGTGACGACGACAGCGAGTTCGGTCGCTACTGGTCCGAGCGCCAGCAGCTGCACGACGACGTCGAGGCGCTCGTGGCCGACGGCGTCGCGGCCGGCACGCTGATCGACGTCGACCCGCACCTGACCGCGCTGACGATCCTGGCCAACGACGAGGCGGCGCAGAACTGGTACCGCCCCGTCGGCGCCCGACGGCTCGTCGGTGCCGACGGGCGCAGCACCGAGCGGTACACACCCGAGGACGTGGGCCGGTACCTCGCCGACCTCACCCTGCGCGGTCTGCTGCGCGACCCGTCGACGCTCGACGGCATCCGCGCCGCCACGGAGCCCTGAGCACCGGCGACGCGTCAGATTCCGTTCAGCACCTCGCCACGCCCGCTTATTTCGAACGACATTCGAACGGAACACGGCGTCCCTACGTTCGCTCCATCGCCCTCACCACCCGGAGCTGCCCTGCCATGTCCCGATCGGTCACCCGCCTCCTGGCACTCGTCCTCCCCCTCGGCTTGCTGGCCGCGTGCGGTGGCGACGACGACGCCACCGAAGCGGTCGCAGCCGGCACCGAGCCGGCCGAGTCGGAGGGGTCCACCTCGTCCATCACCCTCGGCTACTCGGCCTGGCCCGGCTGGTTCCCCCTCGCCGTCACCGAGGAGGCCGGCATCTTCGACGAGGTGGGCCTCGACGTCGAGCTGACGTTCTTCGCCGACTACCTCGCCTCCATCGATGCCATGGCGGCCGGTGAGCTCGATGCCGTCACCCAGACCCTGAACGACACGATGGCCAGCGTCGCCTTCGGGAGCGAGCAGGTCATCGTCGTGGTCAACGACAACTCGACCGGCAACGACAAGATCATCTGCGACGGCAGCATCGGCTCCATCGAGGACCTGGCCGGCAAGACCGTGGCCGCCGAGGCCGGCGTGGTCGACCACTTCCTCCTCGTGCAGGGCCTCGAGTCCGTCGGCCTCACCGAGGACGACATCGACTTCCGCGGCGTGCCCACCGACGCTGCGGCCGCCGGCTTCGCCGCCGGCGAGTTCGACTGCGTCGGCGTGTTCGCCCCGTTCTGGCTCACCGCGCTCGAGCGTCCCGGGTCCAAGGAGCTGTTCAGCTCGGCCGACTTCCCGGGCCTCATCCCGGATCACATCGTCGTCAGCCGCGAGCTGGTCGACGAGGACCCCGAGGCGGTCCAGAAGCTGGTCGACGCCTGGTACCTGACCCTCGAGTACATGGCGGAGAACCCGGAGGAGGCCATGGAGATCGTGGCCCGGGTCGCCGAGACCACGCCCGAGGAGTACGAACAGTTCGCCGAGGGCACCACGATCTTCACCGCCGAGGAAGCCCTGGCCGCCTTCGAGGACGGGGACGACACCACGTCGCTGCCCCACACCGCCGGCCTGATCAACCCGTTCCTCGTCGAGTCGGGCTTCACCGAGGACGAAGCCCCGCTCGAGGACCTGTTCGACGCCAGCTTCACCGCCGACTGGGTCGAGCGGCAGGGCGGTTGAGGTGGCGATGACCGAGACCGACATCGACGCCTCCGCACGGACCCACGCACCGACCGACGCGCTGGGCATCGGCGTGCCGCCGGCGACCACGTCCGCCACCCGGGGCTCGCGCCAGTCGGCCGTCGGGCGCCTGCGGGGTGACATCCCCGCCCGGCTGCGGTGGTCGCTGTCGGCGGCCGGCGCCGCCAGCCTGCTCGGGCTCTGGGTGCTGGCATCCACGGTCTGGGCGTCGGACGGCTTCCAGGTCCCGACGCTCGCCGCCACCTGGTCGGCGCTGGTGGAGATGTGGCAGGCCGGCGAGCTGTGGCTGGACTTCACCGCCAGCCTCGAGCGGGTCGGCATCGGCTACGCCATCAGCATCGTCATCGGCGTCGCCCTCGGCGTGCTCATCGGCAGCTTCCGCTCGGCCGAGGCGTTCTTCGAGCCCCAGGTCGGCTTTCTGCGCTACATCCCGGCCACCGCGCTGACCCCGCTGCTGCTCATCTGGCTCGGCATCGACGAGGCGCCGAAGATCGCCCTGATC
Organism: Acidimicrobiia bacterium; assembly: GCA_046570205.1. Classification (GTDB taxonomy): domain Bacteria; phylum Actinomycetota; class Acidimicrobiia; order Acidimicrobiales; family Salinilacustritrichaceae; genus Salinilacustrithrix. The sequence continues at coordinate 8,058 of JBKHVG010000043.1, read as the reverse complement.
GTGCTCGGCACCGTCTTCTACAACGTGCTGATGGTGGCCGACGTGACCAAAGCCGTCCCCCGCGAGCTCATCAGCGCCGCCTACACGCTCGGCGCCAAGCGGCTCACCGTGCTGCGCCGGGTGATCCTCCCCCACTCCTGGCCCGGCATCGTCGACGTCGCCCGTATCAACCTGGCCGCCGCCTGGCTGATGCTCGTGGTCGCCGAGCTCCTCGCCGCCCAGGACGGGCTGGCGTTCCGCATCATCCGCGCCCAGCGCTTCCGCCGCATCGACCGCATGTTCGCCCTGCTGCTCGTGTTCGGACTGCTCGGCATCGCCAGCGACATGGCGCTGCGCTGGTTCCGCAACCGCTCCGCGAGGTGGGCCAGGCCATGACCACGATCCCCGACACCCGTCCCGTGAAGCTCCGCGTCGACGGGTTGCACAAGGAGTACCGGACCGGCCGGCGCGAGCGCACGGTGGCGATCGACGGCATCGACCTGCACGTGCGGGCCGGCGAGCTCGTCTGCCTGGTCGGCGCATCCGGCTGCGGCAAGTCGACGCTGCTGAACATCGTCGGCGGGCTCGAGGAGCGCACCGCCGGCAGCGTCACCGTCGACGGCGAGGACGTCATCGGCCCCGGGCCCGACCGGGGCATGGTCTTCCAGGCGTACTCGCTGTACCCGTGGAAGTCGGTGGCCGACAACATCGCCTTCGGCCTCGAGTGCAGCGACCACCCCAAGGCGAAGCGGGCCGAACGGGTCGAGGAGCTCCTCGGCGTCATGGGCCTCACCGACGCCGCCGACCTGCTCCCGCGGGAGCTGTCCGGGGGCATGCGCCAGCGGGTGGCCATCGCCCGGGCGCTGGCCCCGGAGCCCGACGTGCTGCTCCTCGACGAGCCCTTCGGCGCCCTCGACGCCCAGACCAAGCGGGCGATGCAGGACTTCCTCCTCGCCGTCTGGCAGCGCACCGGCGCCACCATCCTCATGGTCACCCACGACGTGGAGGAGGCCATCTACCTCTCCCAGCGCATCTACGTGCTGACGTCCCGACCGGGCCGGGTCGGCGCAGTGATCGACGTCCCGTTCGGACGCGACCGCGGCCCCACCGTCAAGCGCGACCCCCGGTTCCTCGACCTCCGGGACGAGATCGAGCACCTGCTGTCCACCCAGCACGACCTCGCACCCGCCACCACCTGACCCAGGACGCCCGATGCCCGGCACCGCCACCACCCACGCCGCCCGCGACCACGCCCGGGCCATGCACGGCAACCGCGTCGACACCATGCCGACCGTGCCACCGTCCACCACCCCCGACCTCCCACCCGGAGTTGCCGCACCGGACATGCGTTGGGAGGAGACCGTCGCCGGCGGTGGCTACACCTCCCTGCTGCTGACCCGCGGGTCGCGGGTTCGCCTCGTCGACCTCGACGGCGACTGCTGCGCCGGCGTGCTGCTGCACCGGGCCGACAACACCGCCGAGCGGCTCAACGTCGCCGACACCGTGAAGGTCCAGTGGCAGGCCTACCTCGGTGCCGGCCAGCTGCTCCTGTCCGACATGGGACGCAGCCTCGCGACGATCCTCACCGACACGTCGGGCCGCCACGACGCCCTGTGCGGCACCACCAACCTGGCGGCCAACGAGGCCCGCTACGGGGACGGCGCGATCGACGGACCGACGCCGAACGGTCGTGACCTCTTCGCCCTCGCTCTGGCGAAGCACGGGCTGTCGCGGCGCGACGTCGCGCCCAACGTCAACCTGTTCCGTGGCGTCCAGGCCGGCGACGACGGCTCGCTCGAGCTGGCACCGCCGTCCGCGCCGGGCAGCGAGGTCGTGCTGCGCTGCGACCTGGACGTGCTCGTCACGATCGTGAACGTCCCCCACCCGATCGACGACCGCCCCGCCTACACCGCCGGCCGCCTGCGCGTGACCGCGTGGCACGGCGACCCGGCCGCTGCTGACGACGCCGCCCGCACCGCCACGCCCGAGGCCGAACGCGCCCACCACAACACCGACCTCGCCGCCACCGCACCCGCCCTCGCCGGAGCCCTTCGATGACCACCACCGACGTCCCCGCCACCGACCTCGACCGCGCCCTCGCCGTGTCGGGGACCGTCGTCCACGACGAGGTGATCCGGGCGCGGGCGCCGTGGTCGTACGTCGTCCGAGCGGGACAGACCATGCGCATCGTCGACCTCGAGGGCAACCAGGCCGTCGACTGCGTCCTCTACGTCGCCGACGACCCAACCGAGCGCTACAGCGCACCCGACACGATCGTGGGCCAGCGCAACGTGTACCTCGTCGCCGGCACGGTGCTGCGCACCACCGAGGGCCGCGCGCTGATGACCGTCACGGGTACGACGTGCGAGCGCCACGACACCCTCGGCGGCGCGTGCTCGAAGGAGTCCAACACGCTGCGCTACGGGCACCACACCTACGCCCAGCACGCCTGCGTCGAGAACTTCGTGCACGAGCACCTGCGCCACGGCCTGGGCAAGCGAGACATCCAGTCGAACATCAACTGGTTCATGAACGTGCCGGTCGAGGCTGACGGGAGCCTCGGCATCGTCGACGGCATCTCGGCACCCGGGCTCTGGGTCGACCTGCGCGCCGAGCTCGACACGCTCGTGATCATCAGCAACTGCCCGCAGGTGAACAACCCCTGCAACGGCTTCGATCCCACGCCCGTGCGCATCATCGTCACGGAGCCGGACGCGTGACCGCAGCGCCCACCGCGGCAGGCGTTGCCACCTCCACGGTGGATCCGCACCACGTGTGGATCTCCCGCCACGACGACGAGACGGTCGCCGCCGCCATCGCCGCAGCCACCGGACCGCTCGCCGGCGTGACCCTGGCGGTGAAGGACAACATCGACGTCGCCGGCCTGCCGACCACCGCGGCGTGCCCGTCGTTCGGCTACGAGCCCGCCGCCACCGCACCAGCGGTGCAGCGGCTGCTCGACGCCGGGGCCGTGGTCGTCGGCAAGGCCAACCTCGACCAGTTCGCCACCGGCCTGGTCGGCACCCGCAGCCCGTACGGCGCGGTCGAGAGCCCGGCCGCTCCGGGACGGGTGTCGGGTGGTTCCTCCAGCGGGTCGGCGGCGGCCGTCGCGCTCGGGTGGGCCGACATCGGCGTCGCCACCGACACCGCCGGGTCGGGTCGGGTTCCGGCCGCCTTCTGCGGGATCGTCGGGCTGAAGGGCACCCGGGGCTGGGTGCCCACCGCCGGCGTCGTGCCGGCGTGCCCGAGCTTCGACTGCACCACCGTGCTCGGCCGCACCGTCGGCGAGGCGGCCCGTGCCCTGCGGACCATGGCCGGCCCCGTGCCAGGTGACCCCGCGAGCCGGCCGAGACCGCCCCGGCCCGCCCGACCGGTGCATCGGATCGGCGTGCCGTCGGCGGCCGTGCTCGACGGCTGCGACGATCGCACGCTCCACGAGCTGCGTCGGGCGCGGGACCTCGTCGCCTCCTGCGGCTTCGAGCTGGTCGAGGTCGAGCTCGACGCGTACCTCGAGGCTGGCTCGCTGCTGTACGGCGGGGCCTTCGTCGCCGAGCGGACCGCCGCCTTCGGGCACGCACTCGGCGTCGACGCCGATCCGAGCGTCGAGACGATCGTCGGCCAGGGGTCGCGGTGGTCCGCCGTCGAGCTGGCCGCCGACCGCATGCGCCGGCGCGACCTCGAGGTCCAGGCCGCCCAGGTGTGGACGTCGGTCGACGCGGTGCTGCTGCCGACCGCACCGTTCCACCCGACGATCGCCGACGTCGATGCGGATCCGATCGGCGTGAACGGCCGGCTCGGCCGGTTCGTGAGCGGCTGCAACGTCGTCGACTGGTGCGCCGCCGCCATCCCGATGCCCACCACCGATGGGTTGCCGTTCGGCGTCCAGCTGCTCGGGCCGGCGTGGTCGGACGCCGCCATCTGGGCAGCAGCGGCCCGCATGCTCGGGGAGGACGACACGGGCATCGCCACGATCGACGAGGCCGACGACGACCTGCTGCAGGTGGCGGTCGTCGGTGCCCACCTCGACGGCGAGCCGCTCAACAGCCAGCTGACCGATCGCGGCGCGACGCTGTCGCGGCGCACCACCACCGCCGCGCGCTACCGCTTGGTCGCCCTGCCCGGCGACGTCCCGAAGCCGGGCCTGGTGCACATCGGCGAGGGCGGCGGTGCGGTCGAGACCGAGGTGTGGTCGTTGCCCGCCGCCGGCTTCGGTCGCTTCGTGGCCGAGGTCCCGTCGCCCCTCGCCATCGGCCCGCTGCTCCTCGCCGACGGCACCACCGTCCCCGGCTTCCTCTGCGACGCACTCGTCGCGGCTCACGCGCCGGACATCACCGCCTGGGGCGGCTGGCGGGCGTGGAGGGCCGACGCATGAGCTGGCCCAGCCCGAGCGGAGCGATCGACGTCGTCGCCGCCGGCATGTTCACCACGGTCCAGGACGCGCCGGGTCGGCTCGGCTACTGGATGGTGGGCGTACCGCCGAGCGGGGCCATGGACGATCGGTCACTGCGGCTGGCCAACCGCATCGTGGGCAACCAGAGCGACGCGGCCGGCCTCGAGTGCACGGTCGGCGGGCCGACGTTGCGCTTCACCGAACCGGCCACCGTCTGCCTCGGGGGCGCCGACATGGGTGCACGCCTCGACGGCCGTCCCATGCCGTGCTGGTCCCCCATCGCCGTCGCCGCCGGCGGCGTGCTCGAGCTGGGCGGGGTGGTCGGAGCCGGCATGCGGACCTACGTCGCGGTCCGCGGCGGCATCGACGTCCCGGAGGTCCTCGGCAGCCGGGCCACCTTCACCCTCGGCGGCTTCGGTGGGCACGCCGGCCGGGCCCTCGTCGACGGCGACCAGCTGAAGATCGGCACGTCGGTGGCACCGCTGCAGCCATCCCCGTTGCCGCCGTCGTGCTGGCCCGCCCTCACGTCGCGCTGGCAGCTCGGCGTCATGGAAGGGCCCCACGCCGCCCCGGACTTCTTCACGGCCGACGGTCTCGAGGAGCTGCTGTCGGCGACGTGGAAGGTGCAGGCCCACGCCGCTCGCACCGGCGTGCGCCTCACCGGACCGTCCCCGCGGTGGGCCCGGCCCGACGGCGGCGACGCCGGTCTGCACCCGTCGAACATCCACGACAACGGCTACGCGTTCGGAGCGGTCGACTTCACCGGCGACACGCCCGTCGTCCTCGGACCCGACGGCCCGAGCCTGGGCGGCTTCACCTGCCCGCTCACGGTCGTGGCGCCCGAGCGGTGGAAGCTGGGCCAGCTCGCACCCGGCGACACCGTCCGCTTCGTGGTCGTCGACGAGGAGCGCACCGCCGATGCCCGCTGTGCGGCCGACCACGTCGCCCGGCGGTTGCGCCGACCCGCGCGGCGGCACCGCCTCACGGCCACCGATCGCCGCGACGGCGGTGTGCTCGCCCGGGAGGCGGGTGACGGCGACGATCGCCCCGCCGCCGCCTACCGGCGCGCCGGTGATGAGTTCGTGCTCGTCGAGTACGGCGACATGACCCTCGAGCTCGGCCTGCGGGCCCGCATCCACGCGCTGCAGACGTGGCTCGCCGACCACCAGCCCGACGCCGTCGTCGACACCACCGCCGGCGTCCGCTCGCTCCTCGTGCACTTCGACCCCGACGTCCTGCCCATCGGCGAGCTCCTCGAGCTGTTGCGCAAGGGCGACGACGAGCTCCCCGCCACCAGCGAGCTGGTGATCCCGAGCCGCACCGTGCACCTGCCGCTGTCGTGGGAGGACCCGGCGACGCTCGACGCCATCGCCCGCTACATGGCGGTCGTGCGCGACGACGCCCCGTGGTGCCCGTCGAACCTCGAGTTCATCCGTCGCATCAACGGCCTGGACGACGTCGACAACGTGCACCGCATCGTGTTCGACGCCAGCTACCTCGTGCTCGGGCTCGGCGACGTCTACCTCGGCGCACCGGTGGCGACGCCCATCGACCCCCGCCACCGGCTGGTCACCACCAAGTACAACCCGGCCCGCACGTGGACGCCGGAGAACGCCGTCGGCATCGGTGGCGCCTACCTGTGCGTGTACGGGATGGAGGGCCCCGGCGGCTACCAGTTCGTGGGGCGCACAGTGCCGGTCTGGTACCTCGACCACCCCACGCCTGGCGACGAGCCCGACGTGCCGTGGCTGCTGCGCACGTTCGACCAGCTGCGCTTCCACCCCGTGTCGGCCGACGAGCTGGTCGACCTGCGGGGTCGGGCCCGGGCCGGCGAGCTGGAGATCGACATCGAGCACACCACCTTCTCGCTGGCCGAGCACGAGGCCTGGCTCGACGCCGAGGCCGACGACATCAACGCCTTCCGATCCGAACAGCAGGCCGCGTTCGACGCCGAGCGCCAGCGCTGGATCGCATCGGGCGAGCTGCGCTGAAGCCATCACCCACCCTGGAGGAACACCGTGCAGCTGGACCTGCGAGATCGCCGAGCGGCGCTGGTCGTCGTCGACGTCATGGCCGAGCTGGCCTCCGGCGCCGACGACGCCGACGCCCACCAGCGGGACCTGTTCGTCCACGTCGTGGAGGACGCGGTCTACGGATCGACGTGGCGGGCCCATGATGGTGGTACGCCTCGGCCGAGAGCTGGTGCACGGCTGCGGTCGGTGCGGAGGTCGTCATCGGGCGGAGGATGGGCGGGCCGCCCCGGCAGGGTCAACGACCGGGGGCCGACTTCACGGGCAGGAAACAGAGTCGTCGCACGGGCGACCTGAGACCCTGCCGATCCCTACGGTGTGGGCGTGCCGTTCCGCACGCCTCTCAGCGTCCGCCACGAGGTCGGCGAGGACTGGCGCCTGCTCGACCCGCTGGTGTTCGAGGGGCGTCACGAGTTCTTCGTGATCCGCAAGGACTTCCGCACCGACTTCGCCTCCATCCCCCGCCCGGTGCGGTGGCTGTTCGACACCGCCGGCGCCAACAGCGAGCCGGGCGTGCTGCACGACGCGCTGTGGCGCGAGTCCAAGCGCGACGACGGCAAGCCGTCCCGGGTCGACCCGTGGGACGTCGACGGGCTGTTCCGCCGGTCGCTGCGCGAGTCGGGGGCCACGGCGCTGACCCGGGGTCTGATGTGGATCGCCGTGCGAGCCGCGGCCATCGCCGCCGGGCGGATCGGCTCGAGCGGCCCGCCGCTGCCGGTGAAGGTCGGCCAGGTCGCCGGCATGGCGACCCTCGGCGTGGCGGCGGTCGGCGCTCCCACGGCCGTCGCCTTCATCGGCCGCATCACCTACTGGATCGTCGAGTGGCTGTTCGCCCTGCCGTGGGCGGTGGTCGAGCGGCTGCGGGGCAAGCGGACGAACCTGCCATGGCCGGCGGCGAAGGGCCACGGCCCCATCGAGGACCCGCCGCGCGAGTACCTGCTCATCATCCCGGTCGACAGCCCGGGCGGTGCTGCGCTGGAGGCCATGCTCGGCCCCGACGGCCACACCGTCGTCGCCGACGAGGCGCTCGACCGCCTGCTCCCGACCGAGACCCTCGAGTCCGCGTTCTGATCCTGCAGCGGCCTACGGGCTCTCGGGGTCAGCGGTGAGGAGGAGCCTGCGGAGCAGCCGGGTGAGCTGGTCCCGCTCCCGGTCGCTGAGCACCTCGGCCAGCCGCCACTCCACGTCGACCTGCAGGTCGACGGCGGCCTCGATCGCCTCTCGCCCCTCGTCGGCGAGCTGCACCAGGCTCCCCCGCCGGTCGGCTGGGTTGGGCAGCCGCGCGATCAGGGGGCGACGCTCGAGGCGATCGAGCGGGCGGTCATGCCACCCGACGTCATCATCCGCCGGCGTGGCGCCGCTCGTGCTGCGCGCCGGCGCCGCCCTCGACGGCTGGGGCGTCACCGCCGCCTGGCCGGCACGACGTGCATGGCCACCGGCGTCATGCTCACCAAGCGCTGGGGCCGCTCGCTCCCCGTGCTCGCTGCCACCGGCTGGCAGCTCGTCGCCGGCGGGCTCGTGCTGACCCCCGTCATGTTCGCCCTCGAGGGGCCGCCGCCGGCGCTGACCGCCGAGAACGTGGCCGGACACCTGTGGCTCGGCCTGGTCGGAACCGCCCTCGCCTACACGCTGTGGTTTCGGGGGGCGGAGTCCCTCCCC
>JBKHVG010000042.1:0-19757 GCA_046570205.1 Acidimicrobiia bacterium | reverse complement strand
GTCTCCTCATAGCGACCTACGTCAGCGCACCCGCCCCGGCCGCCGACGCCGACGCCCGTCGGGGTGCAGCAGGAGGGTTACTCACGTTCTTCGCCGTGGGGTGCCCGGTCTGCAACAAGGTCGTCTTGGTCGCCCTCGGCAGCGCCGGCGCCCTGACCTGGTTCGAGCCCGTGCAGCCGTTCTTGCAGCTGGCCGCCGTCGGTCTGCTCGCCTGGGGGCTGGACACCCGGCTTCGCACGCAGCTCACCTGCGCCGTCGAACGGGCAGTCCCCACCCGCACTCCTGCCTGACGCTCACGGAGGAACCATGTCACACATCACCACACCGCACCCCGCCGAGTTGCCGGCGCCCGTCCCCGATCCCGCAGCGGCAGCCGCACGAGCGGACGGGACAGAGCCCACGATCACCGAGTCGGTGGCGACCACGCTGACGGGCATGGTCGTGGGCGGCGCCGCGATCTGGTTCCTGGCACCAATCTGCTTCGTCTGCTGAACGGCGACAGGCGCCAGACTGCCAACCTGCCGTCGTCCGTCCCGGAGCGTCAATGACAATGCGCCGTGAGACGACGCGCCGCGAGTCGGTCTCGTCCCTAACTGGCGATAGCGAAGCCCCCGACTGTCTCCTATCGCTCACCGACTCCCAGCGCTGCCGTGTCCACAAGGTGCCGCACGGGCGAGGGCGCCGAGGTGACCGGAAACGTCGTCTCCGACTGGAGCGATATGCGGCATGCGAACGGCGTCCAGACGGCAGCACTAGGAGCGGCAATCACCCGTCGGTTCGAGAGACCTTGGACAGGTGTGGCGGCGTCGCGCAAAGGCTGGGGAGCGTTCGTGTCGGTCTGAGGTCTGCCCGGACTGGAAGAAGGATGGGATCGTGCGTACATTCCGTCACTCGGGGCGGGCCCCGCTGCTCAGGCGGATTCTTGGTTCTACCCCACCCGGCGGAGGCAACGTGACGAGTGTTCAGAGCGGCGCAGAGGCGGCCCGGATGGAGGCGCTTCGTCGGTACGAGATCCTCGACACTCCCCCAGACGGAGCGTTCGACCGACTGACGGCTCTTGCCGCGAGACTGTGTTCCACGCCGATGTCGGTCGTTAGCCTCGTGGATACCGAGCGGATCTGGTTCAAGTCCCGCTACGGCGTCGACGCTCCGGAGATCGGTCGAGATCCCGGCTTGTGTGCGTCTGCGATCCTTCAGGATGGGCCATGGATCGTCGAGGATGCGCGTAAAGATCCGCGGACCCTCGCGAACCCTCTCGTCGCCGGGGACTTCGGGCTGCAGTTCTACCTCGGCGTGCCGCTGATCACGGCCGACGGGCACGCGATCGGCACGCTGTGCGTGCTGGACCGAGAGCCGCGCACCGCGACCGAGCAGTACGTGAGAGATCTGTCGGACCTAGCCTCGATCGTGGTCGACGAGATGGAGCTGCGTCTCAGCGCTCTCACGCGTGTGTCGGCCGAACGGGAGGCACGCAACAGGTCCGAAGCTCTCGCCCACGTCCTGCAAAGCAACTTGCTTCCTGCGTCGCTCCCCGACGTGGAGGGGCTCGACCTTGCGGTCAGATACGTTCCCGCCGATCGTGGGCGCGTTGGCGGTGACTTCTACGACGTCCGCGTGACACGAGACTCCGACACCGTGCTGTTGATCGGTGATGTCGAAGGCCACGGTCCCTACGCCGCGGCAGCCACCAGCCTCGCACGCGAGACCATGCTCGCTCTCGCTGAGGCCGCCTGGTCGCCGGCCCGCTCGCTCGAGAGTCTCAACCGGGCGATGCGAATCCGTCAGACCCAGCAGATCTCGAATCGCTACTGCACCATCGCCGCCATCCGACTGACGCCACGAGCCGGGTCCTGGGCAGCGACGGTGAGCCTGGGCGGCCACCCACAACCGGTGTTGGTCCACGGCGACGGGTCCGTCGAGACCATTGGCAGGTACGGATCTCTGCTGGGCTGGCTCGACGAGCCGACGTTCTATGACGACACGCTGACCCTACGGGCCTGCGACTGCGTGGTCCTGTACACCGACGGGCTCACCGATGCATGCCCCGGTGTGCCCAATCTCGAGGACGGCACCCTGCAGTCGCTGCTGAGCCAGGTCGCTGGCCGGTCCGCTGAGGTGATCGCCGACGCCCTCCTCGAGGCGGTGCGCCGCAAGACCCCGACGCCTCGCGACGACATCGCCATCCTCGTGGCGCGAGCCGTGTGACCCTCAGCGGCTTCCCGTGACGAGGCGCACGAGCGACCGTCCGGGATCGGCGCATTGAGGTGCCGATCGCGCGGACGTGAACCGCCACCTATCGCGCGCCGATATCAGCGTGTGACATGTCCCCGAGGTGCCGGTTCGCTGCGCCAGCAGCCGGTGCCCCCGAAGACCACCTCCAACCATCCCTTCGATGAACGGCTCGAGTAACCGGTGGTCGGTCACGAGGGTGAACACGCTTTAGTCAGGTCTGAGACGATTCACGGGCCCGACGAGTAGCGAGCTCGCCGACGGCGCGGCTCAGACCCGCATCACGCGGCCCGATAGGAAGTCGATCGAGCGGGTCACGTTGGCGGCCACGAAGCGCTCCAGCTTCGGAGCGGTGAGGAAGCGGTGCGTGGCGTCGAGGGGACGTCGGTCGTCGAGGCGCAGCGCTTCCTCGGTCGCCGCGACGCTCATCTTCACGGCGTGGGCGTGGACGATGAAGGCCGTCGTGCCGTCCTGGAGGGCTAGGTCCTGTAGCGCCGTGCCGTAGCTGCGCAGGTCGGACCCGAGCGAGTCGACCTGCTGCGTCCGGTGGACCGTGGTGTGCCACTCGTGCCGGCCGGTCCAGTTGGCGAGGAAGACGGTCCACAGCACGAGCCGGACGAGGTCGACGGGGTCGACGTCGCCGGTCCGACGAGCCTCGGCCACGTGCCAGCGCGCTGCGTTGGCGTAGGTGAGACCGTGCGTGATGTCGAGCCAGCCGAAGTCATCGTGGAAGTCGCGCTCTCCGGCCACGTCGTAGCGGAGCATCCGCTCGCTCACCGCGAACACGACCGCGTCGAGCACGGCCTCCAGCCCGGCACCGGCCAGGATCGCGGCCGTGGCGGCGCGGGCGGCCTCGCCCCGGTCGGCGTCGAGCAGGGCGGACGCGAGGCGGCCGTGGTCGGATCGGGCGTCCTCGGCCGCCGCGTCGTCTGCGTCCGTGGAGGCTTCGGCCAGCGCCTCCCATGACACGTCCACCAGGCCACGGTGGAACGGCACGCAGTAGGGCAGTGTGTCCTCGCGGGTGCCGTAGACGATCGAGGGCAGCAGATGGGGCAGCACCGTCGCGGCTCGCTCCCACCCGATCCCGTCGAGCAGCTGGAAAGCCTTCTGGGCGTAGATGGCGCCGTGGCCGTAGGCCAGCAGGTGGTCGCTGACCAGTGGCGTGAACCACGACTGCAGCTCGTCCCGACCTCGGCCGTCCTCCAGGGCGCCGAGCACGAGGGCCATTGCCGGCTCGAGCTGCTCAGCCTCCACCAGGCGACGTAGTTCGGCGCCGGGATTGTCGGGCAGCGCGGCGAGGGGGTCGGGCAGGCTCCAGGGCGGGCGACCGCGCTCGGTGTGGGCCACCCCGGCGATGGCCTGCACGATGGGCAGCGCGCGCTGGTCGCCGTCGTAGCGGTCGACCATGGTCAGGCAGTCGGTGAGGCTGGCGATGCTGTGGCCCCACCCGAACTCGGCTCGGGGCGCGCCGTAGGCCACGGCCTCCCAGATCAGCTGGCCCGGGTCGGCATCGGCGCGTAGCAGGCGGATGACGTCGCGCGACGCCTGTCCCATGTAGTCCTTCTCGATGGCGGACCGGAGGCTGGCGAGCAGCACCGGGCGCTTCTCGGCGGGGTCGGGATCGTCGAGCGTGATGGTGAGCGTGCCGTCGTTCGCGATGTCGACGTCGTGGCTGACCACGTCCTCCTCGCCGAGCACGCAGCGCCCGTCAGACACGCGGAACTTCCAGTTGTGCCAGGCGCACGTGACGGTGTTCCCGTCGAGCTGTCCGGTGGTGAGGCCGTAGCCCTCGTGCGGGCACGCCTGGTCGAGCGCGAACACGCCCTCTGCGGTGCGGATCAGGCAGACCCGGCGCCCGTTGACCTTGACCAGCTTCATCGAGCCCTCGGCCAAGTCGTCGAGGTGGCCGACGACCTCACGTCGTACTGGTCGGTCGCTCGCGTCGGTGGAGGCGGTGGCGTCCATGGCATCGGAAGGTAAGACTTCAACCATGGTCGAGGTCAAAAGGTTGTCTGTCGGCGAGGTCGCGGAGCGCACCGGGGTGTCGGCCTCGGCGTTGCGCTTTTACGAGGACCACGGCCTCCTCCACCCCGAGCGGACGGCCGCCGGCCACCGCCGCTATCCGGCCGAGGCGATTCGCCGCGTCAGCTTCATCCGCACCGCGCAGCGCGTGGGCGTCTCGCTCGCCGACATCCGCGAGGCACTGAACTCGCTTCCCGGCTCACGCACCCCTACCGCCAAGGACTGGGCGCGCCTCGCTGCAGGGTGGAAGCCGATGCTGGACGAGCGCATCGCCGTGCTGACGCGACTGCGCGACGACCTCGACGGCTGCATCGGTTGTGGCTGCCTCTCGATAGAGTCGTGCGCGATCTGGAACCCCGATGACGTCGCCGCCAGCTTCGGCGACGGCCCCCGGTACCTGCTCGCCGACGAGCGACCGGAGGGTGTGGGCTGACCGGACGCCCCGGCGGTGGTGCCCGCGGTGGACGAGCGGAACGGGTTCACGTGCCAGGGGCTCGGTCATGTGTCGGAGGTGGAGCGTGAACGTGGCCTCTCTTGCGTCCGGTTCGGCAGTCGTCCATCTGACTGCATCACCAGGGCAGACGCGGTTGCCGCTGCTATGTGGCTGATCCTGCTCATCGACGCGCAGGTCTGTTGACATCTGCGGCTGGACGATCGCGCTGAAGTAGAAGTGCCGACCGGGCGCGTTCACAGCCACCAAACGCGAGGACATAATCGCGTGGGGTACCGCCCGGAAGGTGCCGGTCGATGTCGCTCGGTGGATGCACCCAAACGTCCACTGAGTTCAGTCCGTGCAACGGCGGTAGGCGGGGCGGTGCGCCGGCACCGTCGCCGTCGTTGCGTAGTGAGTCCACGGCTCGCATACGGGGCGATCTATGTGACCCACCGACGGGGATCCCGGCTGGCAAGTGCGCTCTCTGAGCCGGCGCAACTTGGTGTCCGTCGCGAAGCGTTCATGGCCACGCCTTGGGGCCGAACGCCGGGGCCGGGGGCGTCGTCCAAGGCGTTCGCCGCGAAAGGTGAGGCCCTATGGGGGCCTGGGGCGTGAACAGTTCGTCTTGCGGTGGAGCAGGTGTCAGGTGGTCCGGCTTCTGGGGGTGTGGCGGGCTCGGTCGCGTTTGTTGGCGTACATGGTCCGGTCGACGCGGGCGAGCAGGCTGCGGGCGGTATCGCCTGGTTGGCGGGTTGCGGTTGCTGCGCTGAGGCCGATGGGGAGGGCGTCGGTGTCGATGCGCTGGACGGCCTTGGCGATCTGGGTGTCGGCTTTGGCGGTGGGTTCGGCGCCGGCGTAGATAGCGGCGAACTCGTCGCCGCCGATGCGGGCGATGATGGCGGCGTCCTGGAGCGTGTCATTGAGGGCTGCTGCGACCGTGCTCAGGGCTCGGTCGCCGGCTGCGTGGCCCCGGGTGTCGTTGAGGGCTTTGAGCCCGTCGATGTCGGCGACCACGATCGTGAGGTCGTCGTCGGTGGGCTGTGATGCGAGTCGGTGGAGGCTGTCGAGGAACCCGCGGCGGTTGTAGAGGCCGGTGAGCTGGTCGGTGACGGCTTCGGCTCGCTGGGAGATGAGGTTGTCGACGATGTCTGCGAGGTGGGTGAGGTGGCGTCGGTCGGGTTGGGAGAACCGGCGTGGGTTGGAGGATGCGACGCATACGGTTCCGATGCGGGAGCCGTTCGGTGCGTGGATCGGTGCTCCGGCGTAGAAGATGATGTGGGGTGGCGAGGTGACGAAGGGGTTTTCGTGGAACCGGCGGTCTCGACGGGTGTCGTGGACGATGAGTGGTTCGTCGCTCATGATGGTGTGGGCGCAGAAGGCGACGTCGCGCGCGGAGTCGGTGTCGGCGAAGCCGGTGCGGGATGCGAACCATTGGCGGTCGGTGTCGATGAGTGAGATGAAGGCGTAGTCGGTGTCGAACACCTTGATTGCGAGGTCGGTGACGGCGTCGAAGGTGTCGTCTGGTGTTCGCGTGAGGAGACCGAGGGCGTGCAGTTCGGCGGTGCGTCGGCGTTCCTCGCGTTCGGGTGGCGTGGGGGTGGTGCCGGCAGCGGTGGTGTAGCGGTCGCTGTGGAGGACCTCGACGGCGAGTTGGTCGGCGGGGTGGGCGGCGATGGCGCTGGGGTAGCCGCACAGGATCGTGACCGTCGGCCCACCGGCGAGGCGGTTCCAGAGGTCCTCGAGCAAGAGGGCGCCGAGGACGTCACCTCGGTTCCACAGCATGGTGACCATCTCCCCGCAGCAGCGCATCCGTTGCATGGGGTGGCGAGCGATGAGCGTCGATGTGAGCTGGTGGAACTTGACGGGATCGACGTTGCCGTCGGTGAGGATCGACTGGAGGGTGGAGTCGGCGTCCTGGAAGGAGATGGTCGAGGAGTCCGGGTCGATGCCGCGGCGCCGGAGCTCGGCGCGGACTCGAGCGGTGCGATGCAGGGTGAGGACCGCGACCGTGGGCTCCGAAGCCGCGTGGCCGGCAGCGACGAACTTGGAGATCTCGTCGGTGAAGGCGTCGTCGGTGTCGTAGAAGCACACCGTGTGCTCGACCGGGGTGACGGCGGCGATGAGGGCGACGTCGATGTCCCCGGTGGGTCGGCCGGTGAGGAAGCCCTGGACGAGGTGTGTGCCGTCGTGGAGGCGTTCGAGGGCGTCGAGCTGGGCGACGGTCTCGACACCCTCGACCACGACGACTGCCCCAATCGCCTCGCACAGGGACATGACGCTGCGAACAATGTCGCCGCCCCGTCGGGAGGTGACGTCGTTGATGAGCGACCGGTCAATCTTGACGATGTCCACCGGGAGCGTCGCCAGGCGGCTGATGGAGGACCAGCCGGTTCCGAAGTCGTCGAGGGCGATCATTGCTCCTCGTCCTCGTAGTGAGGCGAGCGCCTGCACGAGGTCGTGGTCATCGGACAGCGTTGACTCGGTCACCTCGATGACGAGTCGTTCGATGGGGAACCGGTGCTCGGTGAGGATCGCGTCCAATCGCGGGATGAAGTCGCGCCGACGCAGGTGTGCTGGTGACACGTTCCATGCGACCTGTCCGTTCCAGTGGGGCGCGGCACGCACGAGTATGAGTGCGTCTTCCAGGACGATCTCGGAGATGGTGTGGACGACGTCGACGGCTTCGGCGACGGCGATGACCTGCTCGACGGGGTGCGCGCCCAGCGGACCCGGGAACCGTGCGAGCGCCTCGACCATGACGGGTTGCCCGTCGCGTCGGATCGGCTGCAGAACGGCGTGGACACCGCCGTCGCCCAGGACGCGTCGTAGCATCGTGGGGATCTCGCCCGTTTGGTCGTGTGACATCTTCGCCGCCTTTCCCCCGTGCCACGTTGGCTCGGGGTGGCCTGCCGGGTGTCCGCTCGACACGGGTCGGCGGGAACCCTGCGGGGCGTTACCCGGCAGGCCATGGACCCAGTGTGAGCGCCAGCGAGGCTCCGGTGAACCGGCAAGGAGATGGTTCGCGTCTCGTGCATTCGCATGAGGCGCGATGCTTGAGGGGTGGGAGATGATGCGCGGATCACAGTGCTCTTGGTCGATGATCATCAGATGGTGCTGCAGGGCTTCGAGGCGGCCCTCGCACCTGCCGACGACATCGTTGTGGTCGGCGCCGTGTCCAACGGCGCCGATGCACAGGACGCGGCCCGAAGCCTGCACCCCGACGTGGTCCTGATCGACTTCGGACTTCCCGACATCGACGGCGCCGCCGCCGCCGCCGAGATCCGCCGCCACCGTCCTGAGACCAAGGTCGTGATGGTCACCGCCCTCGTCGACGAGGCCGTCGTGCTGCGCGCGGTCGAGGCTGGCTGCTCCGGCTACATCACCAAGCACCAACCCGTCGATCAGCTCATCGGCGCCGTCCGTGCTGCTGCCGCCGGCGAGGCGCTGATCTCCCCGGCGATGCTGACCAAGCTGCTCCCCCGACTCCGACGCACGCACCGCCAGCTGGGAAGCGACCTGACCGGTCGCGAACGCGACGTGCTCCGGCTCCTGGCCCAGGGCATGTCGAACCAGGCCATCGGCGCAGAGCTGTACGTGTCGGTGAACACGGTGCGCAGCCACGTCCAGAACGTCCTCACCAAGCTCGGAGCCCACTCCAAGCTCGAGGCCGCCGCTACCGCCGCACGCGAGGGACTCGTCGAAATCGGCGGACGACCAGCGGACGGCACCGATGACTGAACCCGACGCGGACCCGGCGGCGTGGTCCCCGAGCTGGTGGCAGCTCCGAGAGGTCCTCGACGCCATCACCGACCACGTGTGGATCGCCACCCCCGGTGCCGATCAGGTCCTCTACTCCAACCCCGCCTACGAGACGATCTTTGGTGAACCAGCCCAGACATTGCTCGACGACCCTTCGAGCTTCCTGGCACTCATCGCCGACGAGGACCGTGCCGTGGTGCAGCGCTGGAACCAGCCGCAACCTCACGAAGGGACCTTACGGGTCCGCAGACGCGACGACGACAAACGAGTCGTGCGAGCTCGGAACTTCCCGGTTCGCGACCAGTCCGGCAGGGTCACGCTGGTCGCAGGCATCAGCGAGGACATCACCTCCGAGTGGCACCTCAACCACACCCTCCACGAGACCAACGAACGCCTCGCCATCATTCTGGAGAGCACCACCGACGCAGTCGTCGCCCTCGACCAGCAGTGGCGGATTGTGTTCGTGAACGCCAAGGGTGCAGAGATCGTCGGTGGCGATCCGGCGGATGTGCTGGGCCGCAACATCTGGGCGATGCACCCCGACGCGTTCGACCACCCGTTCACACGCGCGTACGAGCGGGTCATGGCAACAGGCGTCGCCGAGACCGTCGAGGGCTACTTCGAGCCCTGGGACCGCTGGTTCGAGAACACCGTCGCGCCGACCGACGAAGGGATCGTGATCTTCATCCACGACGTCACCGAGCAGAAGCGCTCGGCGGCCGCTCAACGAGACCAGCTGCGGATGCTCGAGCACGCCAACGTCATCGTCTGTTCCTTCGACGACCGCCGCGTCCGGTACTGGAGCGTCGGCGCCGAGCGCCTCTACGGCTACACGGCCGCCGAGGCCGAAGGGCAGATCATCAGCAACCTGTTGCACACCGAGTACCCGGTGCCCCTCGAGGACCTCCGCGCTGACCTCGTCCGCGACGGCCGTTGGACCGGGACGCTGAAGCACCACACGAAGGACGGGCGGACCGTCACGGTGGCCAGCCACCTGGTCCTGCACCGCGACGACGACACGGGTGAAGCCGTCGTGGTCGAGGACAACAACGACATCACCGGGCTGGTCGACGCCATGCGCGAGTCCGCTCAACTACGTAGCGAGCTCAACCGCAGCGAGCGCCTCGACGCGCTCGGCCAGCTCGCCGGCGGCATCGCCCATGACTTCAACAACCTGCTCGCCGTCATCCTGAACGACTTATCCTTCGCACTCGACCACCTCCCAGCAGCGAGCCCTGCCTCCGTCGACGTCACCAACGCCCGCCGGGCAGCAGAGCGAGCCGCAGCCCTCACCCGCCAGCTCCTCGTCTTCGCCCAACGCGACACCACCGAACCCTCAGACGTCGACCTCGATCACACCATCGCCGATCTCGCACCGATCCTCGAGCGCACCGCCGGCGACCACATCGACGTCCGCGTCGACCTCCAGGGACATGGGCTCGCGGTACACGGTGACCCGAGCCGTTTCGAGCAGGTCCTGTTCAACCTCGTGGTCAACGCCCGAGACGCCATGCCCTACGGAGGCACGCTCACCATCGCCACCACCACCGACCCCGAGCACGACCAGCTCACCCTCGCCGTGACCGACACCGGAACCGGCATGAGCGAAGAGGTCCGCCGCCAGGCCTTCGAGCCCTTCTACACCACCAAGCCCAAGGGCCAGGGCACCGGACTCGGCCTGTCCACCGTCTTCGGAGTCGCCACGCAGTGCGGCGGCAGCGCATCGATCGACTCGACCCCCGGCAAGGGCACCACCGTCACCGTCCGATTCCCAACCACCGCTCCCCCCCCACCCACCCCGCCGACCCCAGACGACGGCCGCCGGCGAATCCTTCTCATCGAAGACGACGACGAACTCCGCCGCTCAACCCGCCAGATCCTCAGGGCCGCCGGCCACCAGGTGACCACCGCCGCAAGCACCATCGAGGCTACGCAGGTCCTCCATGGTCAGCCGGCCCCTGACCTCGTCGTGACCGACCTCATGCTACCCGGCCCACCCGTCATGCAACTGCTCACCGACCTCCGCGAGACTCACCCGGAGCTGCCCGTCATCGCGGTCACCGGGTTCCCACCCGCCGAGCGCGACCTACTCCCTCCGCCCTTCAGCCTCATCCCGAAACCATTCACCCGCGAGCAACTCACCAGCACCATCGCCAGGCTGCTGGCCATCTGACACCACCCCAGCGAACGACGCGACCCCGAGCAAGCCAGCGTCGCGTCTGCGACGGGTCGCCCAGCTCAGGTGGAGAGCAGATGGCATCCGGCCGGGTCCACCACGCGCCATCGATCCCGGCAGCGAGCCGAACGAGAACCAACACCATCACGGCGGCTGGAACGCCCCCGCCCTCCGCGTCGACCTCGCTGGAGCCGGCGTCGGTGCCGGCGCGGACTCAGAAGCCTGGTCGTCGTCGACGATGGCCACCGTGGTTGGTGGCCCGAGCGTGCTCACTGCACCCGTTCCGTTGCTCAGCTCGACGGAGATCGACTCGTCTCCCTCGACGTCTCCGTCGTCGAGGACCTCGATCCGGACGCCCTTGGGTGCCTCCCCGTCCAGGAAGACGACCTTGCCTATCGTGGCGTGTCGTCGCTGCCGGCGCGAGCCGAGCCGTCAACGGTGGCGTAGTCGACCGACCCTGCACCCCGAGGGCCAACCGGCCGAGCCGATTGGCGGCGACCCCTCACCAAACGGCCCTGAGGTTCTTCGCGCCGTGGTCACCCTCCAGGAATGAGCTGCTGATGGTCGGCCATGACGACCTTCACCTGCAGAATCCGACGACTACAACGCGGCCGGGAGTGCAACGAGTGTTTTGACGGTGCTGTTACCTGCTGCCGTTGAGGTCGCTGCGCATGGTCCGAGCGGTCCCGCCGCGGATGCGCAGTGCATGGAGGAGCATCCCGGAGGCGAGGGCTGCGCCCGCGCCCTCACCGGCACGGAGGCGAAGGTCGAGTAGCGGCTCCAGTCCCAGCGCTCGGAGCACGGGCGGGTGCGCCGCTTCCCGGCTCCGTTGGCCAGCGATGAGGTAGCCAGTGACACCGGGCTCCAGGCGAGCTGCGAGAAGGGCGGCAAGCGACGTGGCGAGGCCGTCGAGGACGACAGCGGCTCGAGCCTCAGCGGCGCCGATTGTGACGCCGGTGAGGAGTGCGATCTCCGGTCCGCCTCCGCACGCCAGAGCGTGCAGCGGTTCATGGCCTTTCGAGCCATGTTCGGACCGGCAGCGTGCCAGGGCCTCGGTCACGACCTGGCGCTTGCGCCCGATCGTTGCCGTGTCTCCGCCTGCGCCGAGCCCGACCGTTTCCCCTGGAGCAAGGTCGAGCAGGAGCGAGGCCAGCAACGATGCTGCCGTGGTGTTGCCGATGCCGATCTCCCCGAGGGCGCACAACCCGTGTGATCCAGCGTCGCGGCCCACGGCCTTGCCGGCGTCGATGAGGTCGAGCACCTGCTCGACGGGCATAGCCGGCGCGTCACGCAGGTTCCCGACGCTCGCTCCTGCGTCGACGACGACGAGGTCGAGTCCGGCTTCGCGGGCAGCGACCGCACCCAGCGCCTGGCCGCTTCGCGCCGCGGCAAGAAGCTCGTCGGTGACGCTCGACGCGAACGTCGTGACGCCGAGCTCTACGACTGGATGGCGTCCGACCCCGATCACGAGCGCTCCGCCGATGAGATCGCGCTTGCCGAGCGCGAGGAGTCGGTCGACGGCACGGTCGAGTAATCCCAGCGAGCCTGCGGGTGTGAGCAGGTCGTCGCCGTCATCACGGGCGGACACGACCGCCGCAGGCGTCGGTGCGCGCAGTCGCGATTCTGGCCGTTGGGGTTCGTCGTTCTCGGCCGGCCACCGTTCGGGCACCACGACGTCAGCGAGGGGAAGCCGCGACGACCAGCCGGCCCGTTCGAGCCCGGGTTCCGGAGGTCGCTCGTCGGGCCACCCGAGGCAGAGCCACCCGAGGGCGACGACGTCGGTCGGCAGCCCCACGAGTGCGGCGAGCTCGTTGGGCGCGAACAGGGTCACCCAGCCGACGCCGAGGCCTTCCGCTCGCGCTGCCAGCCACAGGTTCTGGATCGCGCACATGCACGACCACACATCCGCGTCGCGAAACGTGGCCCGGCCGAGGACCCCGTCGGCGGGCGCTCGCCGGTCGCAGCACATGACGATGCCAAGGGGCGCCTCGCGTATGCCTTCGAGCTGCAGGTCGAGCAGCTGGCGCGCCGCGTTTGGGTCGAGCTGTGCGGCCTGCGCGAGGCGGGCACGGTCGGCCATCCACGCCGCCTGCTCACGGGTTGCCGGCTCGGTCACCACGACGAACCGCCATGGCTGGGAGTGTCCCACGCTGGGAGCTGCGTGCGCGGCTCCGAGCACGCGCCGGAGGACCTGTTCGTCGACGGGGTCGGGCCGGTACCGGCGAATGTCGCGACGTGCTGCGATGATCTGGTGGAGGGCGTCTCGGGCTTCGGTCGGAAACGCCCACGCGTTCGGCTGCGCCGCCCGTTCGGCAGCCGAGGTCGTGTCCCCTACCTGCGGGACCGGGCGGCGCCACCTCAGCGACTCGGTCACGTCCTCAGAAGTGGGAGGTACGTCTCCGCCTCCGACACCTCGAACGCGGCCGCCTCAGTCACCAGGCCGGGCTCCACAGCTCCTGTCTCGGCGGCAACGTGCTCAGCGATGTACCGACCGATGTCATGGGTGATGGGCATCGAGTCGAACCTATTCCGTGCGACGCTCCGTACCACGGCTGCTCGCCTCCGGGGCTATGACCGTGGACCTGTGGACGGCTCAGATGAGGTCGTCGTCTCGGTCGTGGGCCCGTAGCCCGTGACTGCGCCATCGCCGGTTCCCGGATCGGTCGGCTGAGGGGTCGGCTCGGTCGTGGTCCCCGGGCCGGTCGGCTGAGTCGCCGGGTCGGTCGTGGTCCCCGGGCCGGTCGGCTGAGTCGCCGGGTCGGTCGTGATCCCCGGATCGGTCGGCTGAGCGTCCGGCTCAGTCGATGTTCCCGGATCGGTCGTGGGGAAGGGCTGGGCGTCGGCCGGCGGGGCGGGGTCGTCGTCGTAGGACGGCGTGGTGCTGTCCGGCGAGGTCGTGTCGGGCCACGAGCTGTCTGGGGAACCGCCAGTGTCGTCGGTCGGGGGGTACGTGGGAGTCGGGTCGCTGCCGACGGGGTCGTCAGGAACCACCGAGCCGCTGTCGGGGGAGCGGGTGGAGCCGGAGTCGGTGACCGAGTCGGTCCCGCCGGGTTCGTCGCTGCCGTCTCCAGCGGAGGTGCTCGTGTGGGTCGTCCCGTCCGGGGTGTTCGACCCGTCCAGGGAGCCGGTCGGCGCCGTGGCGTCGGGGTCGGTGCCGGTACGGGTGGGGCCGTCGATGTCGACGCGGCGAGATGTCCCCGTCCCGGGTTCGACACCGCTCTGGCCGTCGGAGCCCGGGCGGGGCACAGATATCCCGAACCAATCGAGCGCACCGCTGGCCAGCCGCTGGAAAGGGTCCGGCAGCATGTCTGCAGCGGCCAGGCCGGTGCTGGCTGCCATCGACGCCGCCACCAGGACTGCGGCGACCCGAGCCCGGTGCCGCCGGGCGGGCGAGGCCACGCGCGGCTGCTCCTGGGCATGTCGCAGCGCCGCCGCCATCTGCGCTGCCATCACCCCTGCGGCGTCCCGCTCGCTGGAGAGCGGCTCGACGCTGAGGCCGTGGAGCACGTCGACCACAGCGGCGAGCTCGGTTGCATCATCCCAATGAGGAGCGTCGCGGAGCTCCTCGATGAGATTTCCACCCGTGCTACGGCGGTGGGCGGCAGGTGCATGTTCCATGTCCACAAACAGATCGTCGGGACCGCTCATGGCGTTACCTCCTCGACCGGGCTCAGTTCGCTGGCGAGCCGCTTGAGGCCCCGGTGCACGAGGACGCGCACCGCCCCGGCTTGCTTGCCCATGATCTCGGCCACCTCGGCGACGTCGAAGCCGCCCAGCACTCGCAAGGCGACCGCTTCGGCTTGGCTGGGCGGGAGACGGTGCACCAGTGCCAAGGCACGGGCGAGCGACGCCGCCCGCACGGCTTCCTCGGCGGGGTCGTCGGACCCCGCCAGTTCGGGGACGGCTGCGTACCTGTCGGCCCGCGGCCGCCGGGACGTCGAGCGCAGCCAGTCCGTCCACCGTCGGCGGGCAATGGTGAACACCCAGCGCCGGAACCCGTCCTCGTCACCCTCGAACCGCCGAAGTCCCTGCGCCACGGAGATCCAGGTTGCGGACGCCAGATCTTCCGCTTCGGTGCGGGCGATCACTCGCAGGTAGCGCACGACCGCCGGGTTGAGATCGCGCCACAGGGCAGCGAGCGCGTCCTCGTCGCCTGCCTGGGCAGAGACGAGGACCGAATCGAACCCGTCCCCGAGCGTCACCTCCTTGCTATCGGCAGCGGCGCCCTCGACTTGAGCGATCGCGCCCCGGCCGTGGCGCCGACGGGATCTCGCGCTCGGCCCGGCGACCTCCTCGACCGCGCCATGTCGACGCCGAGGTAACGGCCGAGCGGCGACCGGCGATCTACCCGGCGGATCGGTACCCCCGCCACCGCGGAAGGTTCGGATCATCACCAACGACAAGGGCGACCTGCCGGTGACGGCAGCAAGCAACGCCGAGGCCTGCGACAAGCAGGCATCCACGCTACCGAACTGGAGAACACAATGAACCAGACAACCCCGACTCCACCCACCACCGGACCCCGACGTCCCAGATGGAAGCGCAGCCTCGCAGCCGGCGCGTCCGTGACCCTGATCGGGCTGGCCGCGATGGCCACCCCAGCCGGCGCCGCGCCGGCCATCGCCGGGATCGACGTCACCCCCGCCGCCGCACATCCCGGCGAACCGATCACCGTGTCGGTCGCCGTGTCCGGCTCCCCCGACGAGGTCACGGTGGAGGTGCAGATGCCCGTCGGCACCGTCTCGATCTCGGCGCCAGCCAGCGACCCCGACGGTGACGGGATCTACACCGCCACCCTCGACGCACCCGCCGTGCTCGGTTCCTACAGGGTGAACGTCACCGCACAGGACGCCTCGGGGTCGGCCGCCCAGTCCGACACCGTGAACGTCAAGGCGATGCAGCGCCTCGCAGGCATGGACCGCGTCACGACGGCAGTTGCCGTGTCGAAGGACGCGTTCGCCGACGCCACCGCCCCGGCCGTCGTGCTCGCCCGAGCCGATGCCTTCCCCGACGCGTTGGCCGCCGGCGCGCTGGCCAAGCGGCTCGGCGGCCCGATCTTGCTCACCGCCGGCGACTCGCTGCGAGACGAGGTGCGAGCCGAACTCGAGCGAGTGCTTGCAGCCAACGGCGACGTGATCATCGTCGGCGGCCCAGCCGGCATCTCCGAGGACGTCCAGGCCGAGGTCGCCGCCACCGGCGCCGACGTCGAGCGGATCGCCGGCAACGACCGGTTCGAGACCTCCGCCGCCATCGCAGAACGAGCGGGCACCGCGGACGGCAGTGCCGTGGTCACGACCGGCCTGGCGTTCCCCGACGCTCTCGCGGTCAGCGGCTACGCCGCAACCCGGGGCATCCCGATCCTCCTGGTCGCTCGCGACCAGGTCCCGCCCGCAGTCGCGGACGTCATCGCCACTCTGGGCATCGACACGACGATCGTGGTCGGCGGCGCCAGCGCCGTCTCCGACGACGTCATGGCACAGCTACCGCAGCCGAGCCGAATCTCGGGCGAGAACCGGTACCAGACCGCCGTCGCCGTGGCGAACGAACTCTACGCCGGACAGGTTCTCGACGACGTGCTGATCGCCTCGGGCGCCAACTTCCCCGACGCCCTGGCGGGCGGCCTGCTCGCCGGCCTGCGCGGTGCGCCCATCATCCTGTCCACCCCCGACCAACTCCCGCCCGTCGTGGCCGACTTCCTGGCCCAGCACGCCGACGACCTGCACTACGTGATCGTCCTCGGCGGCGCCGCCGCCATCGACACCACCGTCCTCAACGCCGTAGATGGAATGCTCACCCCCGAGTCAGCCTATGACTACGACGAGGAGGACTTCGACTACCAGGGCGGCCGGCCCGGCACGCCCGACTACCCGACCGGCCCCGATGACGGCTTCTCCAACCCAGATAGCTGGACCATCCCGCCGGCTACCGAGCAGCCCGACTCCGGCAGCGAAACCCAGCCCACCGAGCCCCAGCCCACCGAGCCCCAGCCCACCGACGGCTCGTCGCAGGAGCCGAGCACGACGACCACCACCATGCGCTGAACACGAACCAACTGAAGCACCTGTGTGTGGGAGAGCCGCTCAGGCCCTCCCACACTCCCATGTCCGGCAGGCCGGCGTGGACGCCGGCCCCACATCTGAACCGGATCGTCGGCCGGGCCATCCACGAAGACCTGAAGCGCCCCGGGTTCAGTGGCGGCTGGGTTCTCCCGACAGCGGCTGCTGTCGGGAAGGGTTGTGAAGGTAGTAGCCGGCCTCGAACTGAGCCGGGGGCGCGTAGCCGATCGCGCTGTGGAGCCTCACGGTGTTGAACCAGTGGACCCACGACAGCGTCCCGAGCTCGAGGTCCTCGACGGTGCGCCACGGGCCGTCGAGGCGAACGCATTCGGTCTTGTGGAGCCCGATCACCGACTCGGCCATCGCGTTGTCGAACGAATCACCGACGCTGCCGATCGACGCGACCGCACCGGCGTCGGTGAGCCGGTTCGAGTAGCGGATCGCCGTGTACTGACCAGGCTCAATCGGAGTGATGCACGACCCCGCCGATGTCCTCGCCGGCGCGCTCTCGGGTCCACAACGCCATCTCCAGCGCGTCGAGAGGCAGCTCGGTCGGCATCGAAGCGGCGGTGCGCCAGCCCACGATGCGCCGCGAGTAGACGTCGGTGACGAACGCGGTGAAGGCCATTCCGGCCCAGGTCGGGACGTAGGTGAAGTCGACCACCCAAAGCTCGTTGGGACGCGACGCCCTGAACTCGCGTTGCACCAGATCCGGTGGCCGCACGGCCTGGCCGTCGGGACGGGTGGTGCGGAACGCCTTGCCTCGCCTGGCTCCTTGCAGGCCGTCGGTGCGCATGAGCCGCTCGACCGTGCAGCGGGCGACCTGGCGGCCCTCGACCTTGACCAAGTGGTTCCAGACCTTGCGGGCGCCATAGACGCCCCGCCCGATCTGGCGGTCGCCGTGCACCCGGCGGATCTCTACGAGCCACTCGGCGTCGCTGATCGAGCGCGCGGACGGCGGGCGGGTCTTGGCGGCGCGATAGGTGTTCGGGGCGATCCCCACGCCGTGCTCTCGCAAGACGCGGCAGATCGGCTCGACCCCGAACCGGTCGCGGTGTTCGTCGATGAAGTCGACTACCAGGGCAGTCGCGGGTCGAGCTCCCGCGCGAAGAAACTCGACGCCGCCAACAAGATCTCGTTCGCCCGCTTGAGCTCCTTGACCTCCTGGCGCAGCTTCTTCAGCTCCTCCGCGTCAGCCGTCGTCACACCCGCCGTTCGGCCGGCGTCGACGTCGGACTGCTTGCACCAGTTCCGCAGCGTGTCGGGCACGATCCCGACCCGCGGGCCGATCCGGTGCACCGCCGCGTTCAACGACAGCTCGGGCTCCTCATCACGCGCTTCACGCACGAGCCGAATCGCCCGATCCCGCAACTCCTGCGGGTACTTCCTCGGTGCTGGCATCTGTCCACCTTTCCGTGGAATCAGAGCCGCCATCAACCCCGGGGCGCTTCAACCTGCCTCATCGTCGCAGCGATCAAGATGCCCACTGCACTTGAAGGCAAGCGGAGCGGCGCCATAGATCGCCCCTTCTTCGTAGCGTCTGGCCCGGCGGAGATCCACGAGAGCCGGATCCCGACGTATCCGCATGTCCCCTATCGCTCCACCTCTGTCACAGCCACGGGGTGTCCCGGAACCCGGGTCGAGGACACAGGTGAGGAGGCCGTCGCGTGACGCTTCTTCCGCCCCCACTCTGCTCGGCGTTCTCCGGCGGCGAGTGCCGCGGCGGCCGCTTGCGGGCTGCAACCGATGTGCCTGATATACGGGTGACGGCCGGCGCGCCCTATCGCTCAACGCTCCTACTGTTGACGCCGTAGTCGGCGTCGCCTCACAAGCTAAGGCCTGGTGGTTCGCGGCCGAGGGACGGTCGGCGGGTGAGGTCGTCGAGGCGTTGCCGCGTGCGTTCGATGTCGAGCTGTCGGTCGAGACGGTCACGCTGGTCGGTCACGCGGCTGAGGGCGTTACGAGTGGGGGCAGCGGCATGGACGGCGTCTTGATTGTCGGCGCTTGCGGTGTCGACCTTGGCGTGGGCGGCGTGGAGGGGTTCGGTGTAGCGGCGGCGTTGCCAGGGGCGGGCTCGGTCGGCTTCGCGTTCCAGGTCTCGGAGCTCGGCTGTTGCGGTGGCGAGCCGGTCCCGGGCGTCATGGACGGCTCGTTCGAAGGGTGCGGCTCGCTGTTGGGCGGTGGCGACGGCTTGGTTGGCGAGGGTGAGCTGTTCTTCGAGGGACAGGGGTACGTGGGCTTGTTCGGTGAGGCGTCGGCGTTGGACGGTGGCGGGGATGTCGGCGCGGTCGTTGGTGAGGACCCATGCCAGGACGTCGGCGGCTTCGCCGAGGTCGGTGGTGTCGGTGATGACGTGGAGTTGGTTGTCGTGTCGTCCGCGGGTGGCGCCGACGTAGAGGCCTCGGTGGGTGGTGGAGGTGGACACGAGGGTGTAGCTGACGTCGACGGTGTCGCCTTGGTGGCCGTGGGCGGTGGCGGCGTAGCCGAGCCGCACATGGTCCCGGACGTAGTCGGCGGGGAGTGTGGCGGTGCCGGAACCGGTGGTGCGGGTGACGGTCAGGGCGCCGTCGCGATGGACGGTGTCGACGTGCCAGCGCTCCCGGTTCCGCACCGGTTCACCTCGGTCGTCGACCAGGGTGCGGTCGTTGCGGCGGGTGACGATCAGGTCACCCGGGCCGGCGGTCTCTGCTCCCCCGATCGGTGCGGCGCGCCCAGCGTCGAGGTGTCCGAGCTGTCGGCGTCGGTATTGGATGGTGTCGTTGAGCAGGTCGACGTGGGCGTTGGTCTCGGCGGTCACGGCGACTGACCGTCCGGCGGCGTGGTGGGTGGTCCAGGCCTGGGCGATGGCGTCGAGGTGGTCCTCGAGGTCACCGGCGCTGATGCGGTCGTGGTCGAGGTAGGCGTCGAGGGCGTCGGGGCGGGCGTCGCGGAGGGCGAGGGTGGCGGTCTGTTCCCACCGTTGGGTGAAGCGGTGGATGGTGGCCAGCTCGTGGGTGCGCCCGGTGCGGCAGAGCTCGGAGAACATGCCGCCCCGGCCGACGGCTTGGAGCTGGGCCGGGTCGCCGACCAGGACCAGTCGCCA
>JBKHVG010000041.1:0-19986 GCA_046570205.1 Acidimicrobiia bacterium | reverse complement strand
TCTTCCCATGATCGATGTGACCCATCGTCCCGATGTTCACATGGGGCTTCGTCCGATCGAACTTCTCCTTGGCCATGTCCTGGCTGCCTTTCGGGATGTGCTGCGGGTTCGGGTGCGGGCGGGTGAGCGCCAGCTCGGGGTGCACACGGGGGGCGGAGCCCCCCGTGCGAGTGGCGACGGTCGGAATCGAACCGACGACAACTCGATTATGAGCCGAGTGCTCTAACCAACTGAGCTACGTCGCCCTGTGGCGCCACCGCCGTGGCGGCGATGGTGTCGAGCCCCGTGTCGGAATCGAACCGACGACACCAGCCTTACCATGGCTGTGCTCTGCCGACTGAGCTAACGGGGCCGCTTTGCGAGCACCACCAACGGCCCGGGGACCGGTCGAGGCGCGGCGGGAGATTCTACGCACGGTCACCTCCGGCGCAAAGATGGCCTCCCGCCGGCAGGCGAGTGGCGCGACGGCGCTCAAGCGATCGGGACGAAGTGCCGATACCAGCTCCGTGCGACTGGAACGCCTCGTGATCGGGTCCGGCGAGCACACGCTCACCGCCGATTTCCACCCCGAGCTGACCGTGGTGGGCGGTCTGTCACCGGTGACGCGCGAGGCCTTCGCCGGTGAGCTGGTCGATGCCCTGGCCGGCGGGCGGCCGGGCGTACACCTCGAGGTCCGTGCCGGTGGCCGGAGCCTGACGGTGTTCCGCCCCGAGGCCGGCCGTCACCGCGTGATCGACACCGACTCCGTGCGGGACGTGACCGCCGAGCACCTCGGTCCGGACGGGGAGATCGACCTGTTCGCGGCAGCGGGCGCCGACCGAGCCCTGGCCCGGCGCACGATCCGCCTCACCCGGGACGACCTGGTCCCGGAGGGCGAGTCCGAAGCGTGGGTGGCCCGACTGGCGGCCGTCGACCAGGAGGTGCTGTGGGACACGGCCATGCGCTGCCGGGCCGCGGAGCGGCTGCTGGAGCAGGCGTCGGCGGGCAACGTGTCGGTGGACGACGCCCCGATCGTGCGGGCCGTCGAGGAGCGCCACGCCGCCCTCGTCGGCGCCACCGACAGCTACGAGCGGGTCCGGCTGATCTCACTCACCATCGGCACGATCGGCGCCCTCGGTGGCATCGGGATGGTGCAGCTGGAGGACGCCGGGCTGGCCCTGCCGTTCCTGCTCATCGCGCTCTTCGGCGTGGTGCTGGCGCTGGCGTACCGCCGACGGGTCGACGACGCGGCGAAGGCCGAGCGGGCCATCCTGCGCCAGGCGGGCGCGGATGACTACTCGACCTTCCACTACGAGCGGGTGAGCGCGCTGTTGGACACCGACCACGAGCGCCGGGCCTTCATGCGCGCGGTCGGCGACCACCGGCGGGCGATGACGGCGTGGGGCGAGATCGCCGGCGACGTGTCGCTGACGTTCGCCCTCGAGCACGAGCGGGCCATCCGCGACGGTGCCGAGCTGCACGCCCGGCTCGGCGCCCACTCCCCGGTCGACGGCGCGCCCACCGGTTCGGACGTCGCGGCCGAGCTGGCCCAGGCGATCCTGGCCCGGGTCCGTGCCGTCCGGGCGCTGACCCCGGCCGACACGCTGCCCCTGATCGTGGACGACCCCTTCGACGGGCTCGATCTGGCGACCAAGTCGGTGCTGCTGGAGCTGCTGGCGGCCGAGGCCGGGAGCCCACAGATCGTGGTGGTCACCGCTGACGCGGACGTGCTGCGCTGGGCGCAGGGTGAGGCCAGCCGCGGCGGGCTGGCGGTGACGGGGCCGATGATCTCCGACGGCGCCATCGCTGCACCGGCCGGCTGAAGCCGCCACCATGGCGCTGTGCTCCTGCGCCCCGCGACCGCCGCCGACGCCGCAGCCACCGCGGCCATCTACAACGCGGAGGTCACCGGTTCCCGGGTCACGTTCGATCTGGTGACCCGCACCGTCGAGGAGCAGGCCGAGTGGCTCGACGCCCGCTCCGGTGCGCTCGAGGTGGTGGTGGCCGAGATCGACGGCGCCATCGCCGGCTTCGCGTCGCTGTCGGCGTACCGGGAGCGGGCGGGCTACCGGACCACGGTGGAGGACTCGGTGTACGTCCACGCCGATCACCGGGGCGCCGGCGTCGGTCGCGCCCTCCTCGACGAGATCGTCGACGTGGCCCGCGAGCGGGGCTTCCACTCGGTGATCGCCCGGATCGTCGCCGACCACACCGCTTCGATCCGCCTGCACGCCGCGGTCGGGTTCCAGCACGTGGGCGTGGAGCGCGAGGTGGGCCGGAAGTTCGGCCGGTGGCTGGACGTCGCCGTCATGCAGCTCCTGCTGTAGCGGCGATCGGGAGGTGCTCGCGGGCGCGGGCGAATGCGAAGCATTCGCCTTCGTTCTCGCCCGCAAGGGCGAGAACGCGTGGGCCGGGTTGGATTTGAACCAACGTAGGCGTACGCCGACGGGTTTACAGCCCGTTCCCTTTGGCCACTCGGGCACCGACCCAGGGGCGCTCAAGGTAGCAGCGGCACCGGACCGGCGACCAAGTGGTCGTCGCTAGTCTCCGGGCCATGCCCAGCTTCGACGTGGTCAGCCAGTTCGACGTCCAGGAGGTCCGCAACGCGGTGGACCAGACCGCCCGTGAGGCGACGACGCGCTACGACTTCAAGGGCACCGACACCTCGATCGAGCTCAACGGCGAGGACGCCATCACGCTGCGCTCGGCCAGCGAGGACCGCCTGCACGCCCTGCGCACGGTGCTCGAGGAGAAGCTGGTGAAGCGCAAGGTCAGCCTGAAGGTGCTCGATCCGGGCAAGGTCGAGGAGGCCGCCGGCGGGTCGGCCCGCCAGACCATCGCGCTGCGGGCCGGGATCACCTCGGAGAAGGCCAAGGAGCTCAACAAGTTCATCAAGAACCTGGGCGTGAAGGGCATCCAGTCCCAGACCCAGGGCGACCAGCTGCGGGTCACGGGCAAGAGCCGCGACCAGCTCCAGGAGGTCATCGCCGCGCTGCGCGAGGGGGACTTCGAGGTCCCCCTGCAGTTCGAGAACTTCCGGGATTGAGTGCCGCCCTCGGCGACCGGCGGCGTCAGCCGAGCGGGCCGAGGGCAGACCGGAACAGATCGCTGACCCGCGTGGCCAGGACTCGCTGCGTCCGGGTCCGGGCCTCGCGGGCGTCCCAGTCGATGCTGGCGGCGAGCTGGGAGGCCTCGGCCTCGGCGACGGCGAGGCCGCCGGAGGACGGGTTGCCGATGGCCTCGAGGAGCACGGCCGTGTCGAGGCTGCCGGCGGCGTGCTCGTCGATGAGGGACCGCAGCAGCGACGAGGCCAGCAGCGACCGGGGCACGCGAGGAGCAGGTGCACCGGGTGCTGACTCGGCCTGGGCGGCAGCGGCCGGGCGCTGGGCCTTCACCTGCTCCACGACCCTCGGCAGGTCGGCGAGGGCGTCGGCGAGCATCTGGTCGAGGACCGGCTTGGGGTCGGTGGCCTCGCCGCCCGGGGTGTAGATCCCGAGGTGCACGTGGGGGGCGCCGCCGCGAGCGTTGCCGGAGTCACCGACGTAGCCGACGATGTCACCGGTCTGCACGGCCATGCCCTCGGTGAGCCCCTGGGCCAGGGCGGACAGGTGGGCCATGTAGAAGTAGGTGCCGTCGGGCTGGAACACCTTGACGAACAGGCCGCCGAGCGAGCCACTGCCCGAGGTGATCGTGCCGTCGACCGGCGAGCGCACCGGGGTGCCGTGGGGGGCGAACACGTCGGTGCCCATGTGGAACCGGAACCCCGGGCCCCAGCGGGGGAAGTACCAGTCGTGGACGAAGGTGGCGACCCCGGCGATGGGGAAGCGGCCGAAGCCGACCCGGATGGCCTCCTGCTCGGTGAGCCCGAGGGGCACGAGGCCGCGGAGGACGGCCTCGTGCAGGGCCCGGGAGCTGTTGGCCGGGCTGCGCTGGATGCTGTCGATGATGGCCTGGGCCGCGGCGGGGATCCCGCCCGAACCGGGCTGGGCGGTGGTGCTGTCGCCCCCGTCGGGGGGCGGGGCCTCCCCGCCGGGGGCCGGCGCCTCGGCGGGCTGGGGCTGGGACTCGGGGGCGGGCGACGGCTCGGTGGGGGACGGCTGGCTCGGAGACGGGGCCGGCTCGCTTGGCGCGGGCTCGGGGGCCGGGCCGGGGGGCGCCGTCGTGGTCGTCGTCGTGGTCGTCGTCGCGGTGGTCGGCGGCGTACGGAAGTCGTCGTCGAAGAGCTGCGCATAGGCCGGTGCGCCGGCCGCCAGGACCAGGAGCGCGACGGCCAGGGCCAGGATCCGGTCCAGTCGTCGGTGAGCACCCATCCGTCACGGGTTCGCCACCGCGGGGCGGGATCCCTGCTGACGAGGTCATCGGACGGGACGTAACGTGGCGGGCAGCGCTCCCGACCGACGGTGGCGGCGACCGCTGCCCCCGATGATGGCGACCACGATCCGGTGAGCGACGACACGACGGTCCTCTACGTCGAGGACGAGGCGCCGCTGCGTGGGCTGGTGGAGTTCTGGCTGGAGGACGCCGGCTACCGGGTCCTGCTGGCCGGGGACGGGGCCGAGGGCCTCGCGCTGGTGCGGGCCGAGCGACCCGACCTCGTGATCACCGACGCGATGATGCCGAACCTGTCGGGAGACGAGCTGGTGGAGATCATGAAGTCGGACCCCGACCTGTGCGCCATCCCGATCGTGATGGCCACGGCGGCGGCCAGCCCGTTCCGCGTCGACCGCATGCTCGAACGGGGGTGCCACGCCGTGCTGGCGAAGCCGCTGGACGAGGCGTCGTTCCTGGCCGCCGCGGCGGCGGCCCTCGCGTCGGCTCGTCGGTCCTAGGTCAGCCGGCCACGCCGGCGAGCGCTGGTGGGAGCGGCCGGGAGTGGACCACGACCAGGTACGAGGTGGCACGGGTGAGTGCGATGTAGAGCGGCGGGGTGGCGCCCCCGGGACCGAGCAGGGCGGCGGGCTCGACCACCACGACACCGTCGAACTCGAGGCCCTTCACCGTCTCGGGCGTGTGGACCTCGACCTCGGCGTCGACCAGCTCCCGGAGCTCGGGGTGGATGGCGGGGCCGGCGACCACGGCGACGCGGCCGTCGGGCACCTCGGCACGCAGGTGGGTGGCGCGGTGCCCGGCCGCGCCCACGACCTCGGCCTCGGTGACGCGGACGGCGAGCGGGTGGTTGCCGCTGGAGCGGACGGCCCGGGCCCGGCCCGGTGCCGCCGACAGGGGTGCGGCCCACGCCATGATCTCGGTGGGCGTGCGGTAGTTGACGTGGAGCTCGTGGCGGCGGGCCGGGTGGCGGGGACCGATCCACCCGACGACGTCGTCCCACGACCTCGGTGACCAGGGCGCCGTGCCCTGGGCCAGGTCGCCGACGATCGTCATCGCCTGGTTCGGGCAGCTGCGGGCGACCATGCGCCACGCCATCGGCGACAGGTCCTGAGCCTCGTCCACCAGCACCGTGCCCCACACGGCGGGGACGTCGGCCCGCCGCTCCGGCTCGACGGTGGTGCCGGTGTCGACGCGGATCTCGTCGAGGACGCTGCGGCGCAGGTCCGCCTCCATCACGGGGTCCATGCCCTGCTCCATCGCCAGCACCACGTGCTCGAGCACCCGGTCGACGAGGAACTGCTCGTCCTCCGTGGCCTCGGTCGAGGGTGGCGGCGGTGCGGGGAGCGGCCCGAGGAGGGCGTGGGCCTCGTGGAGGAGCGGTACATCACCGTGGGCCCATGCCACGTCGCGCCAGCTGCCCGACCGGGGCCGGTGCAGCAGCGCCTGCTCCTCCGGGGTGAGCAGCCCGTTGCGGCCGGCGTGGCGGACCATCGCCGGCGAGCCGTACAGGTCGTGGAGCAGCTCCTGCGGGCGGAGCAGGGGCCAGACCCGGTCCAGCAGCTCCACGAACGCCGGCGTGCGCCGCAGGAGGTGGCGCAGCCCGTCCCGGCCCGGGTCTCGCATGCGATCGACGGTGGCGGTGTTCCGGCGGCGCAGCTCGGCATCGAGCAGCTCGACCAGATCGTGCTCGACCAGCCGCCGACGCTGGTTGTGGGTGCCATCCGTGCCTCGCACCGAGAGGACCACGTGGTTCACGACCGCGGGGTCGAGCTTGAGGATGAACCGGCCGACCGGGATCCGGGCCGGCTCGCGCAGGCGGCGCTGCCGCATGCGGAGCGCCCGCCGCACCACCTCGACCATGCGCAGGTCGGCCTTCAGGGTGGCCGCCTCGACGTCGACGTCGGGCACCGGCGCCACGCCCGGGAAGAGCTGGTGCACGGTGGCGAGGCGCACGTCGTGCTCGCCGAGGGCCGGCAGCACGTCGCGCACGTAGTCGAGGAAGCGGCCGTTGGGTCCGAGCACCAGCACGCCCTGGCGGTCGAGGACGTCGCGGAACGTGTACAGCAGGTACGCGGCGCGGTGGAGGGCCACGACGGTCTTCCCGGTGCCGGCCGCGCCCTGCACGATGGTCAGCCCGGCCATGGGCGCCCGGATGACCTCGTCCTGCTCGGCCTGGACGGTGGCGACCACGTCGGTCATGCGCCCGGAGCGTGGTCCCTCCAAGGAGGCCAGCAGCGCGGCTTCGCCCACGAGGGAGGCGTCGTCGCCGGCGGTGGGATCCAGCACCACGTCGTCGATGGCGAGCAGGCGACGGCCGCGGCAGTGGAACGAACGCCGGCGGCGCAGGCCCATGGGGTCGGCGCGGGTGGCCCGGTAGAAGCCCTCGGCGACCGGCGCCCGCCAGTCGACCACGAGCTGGGTCCGGTCCTCGGCGAAGACGCCGATGCGACCGACGTGGAAGCGGTCGTCCTCGCCGACCGGATCGACGAGGTCGATGCGCCCGAACACCAGCGGTGGGTCGCCCCAGCGCAGCTCCCCCATCCGGCGGCGGGCGTCCACGGTGGCGCGCTCGCGCTCGAAGCGCTCCTGGAAGGTGCCGCCGGCGCCCTCCTCGTCGGCGAACGACGACGGCCCGGCGGAGGCCGCGCCCTCGCGGAGCCGGTCGAGTGCCTCGTAGGCCCGGTCGATGTGGGCCTGCTCGCGCTCCAGTTCCCTCACGGAGCCGAGCCGCCAGGCGAGGCGACCCATGGACACGGTGTCCTGCGGCGGCGGAGCCGCCGAACCGAGCAGCAGGCGGACGTGACCATCTGCGCAGCGTTCACGTGTGGTAGCCGGAGTGGATGTAGACGCAGGGCACGCCCTCGTCGTGGAACATGTCGACGTTGCGCTGGTCGTCCTCGAAGGCGAGCCGCAGGTCGAACCCGTAGTCGCGCAGCTCGTGCACGGTGAGGCGCTTGAAGCTGGGCGCCGCCATGTAGTCGCCCCAGTCTCGCATGACGAGGAGATCCCAGCGCAGGTCGTAGCGCTTCAGCCACCCGAGGGTCTGGTCCTGCACCCGGATCGGGCGGGCGGTGAGCAGCACGATCCGCAGCTCGTCGTCGAGGCACTCGAGGACCCGGGCGACCTCGGCGATGAGCTCGTCCTCACCGCACTCCTCGAAGAAGGTCTCCCAGTCGCGCCGGGGCCACTCGAGGTAGTGCTGGCGTCGGGTGGCGTCCGACAGCACACCGTCGAGGTCGAACACCACCGTGGGACCCGGGTCGACGCGTCCGTCGCGCCAGGCCCAGTTCTCGCGGTCGTGCCAGCTCCCCGCCGGCATCAGCGGTCGAGGGTCCGGTCGAAGACGGACGCCACGGCCAGCTGACCGCGGACTGCGCCGTCGGGGTGGTCGCCGGTGTGGACGTTGACGTAGACGGCGTCGGGGGCCTCCGCCAGGCGGGCGATGACGTCGTCGCCGACCTCGGTGCAGGCATCGTCCCACCGGTCCTCGTCGCCCCCGACGGCCGTGGGTCCCCCGATGTCGACCACCACCGGGCCGGCGGTGCCGGCGGCACCGTCGTGCAGGTGGGCACCCACCACGTCGGCGCCGAGACCGGACACGACCATGTCGACGCAGAGCACGCCCTCGTGGAGCTCGGCCTCGAACCGGCCGGTGGCACCCTCGTCGCCCGGCCCGGGGACCTCCGCAGCGGCGGACAGGTCGCTGACGAGCAGCGCGTCGCCCAGCCCCTCGTCGTCGGCCGACCCCTCCCCCGGTGCGTCGCCGGCCGGGGCATCGTCGGGGATGGTGGTGTCCGGGCTGGTGGGCTCCGTGGAGGGTTCGTCCCCGTCGGGCTCCTCGGTGGAATCCGTGCCGACTCCGGCGTCGCGGTCCCCTGCATCCTCCGGCACCGCCGTGGTGGTCGGTCCGTCGGTGGCGTCGTCGTCGCCACCGCAGGCGGCCAGGAGGGCGAGGGGCACGATCACGGCCAGGAGTCGGCGCATCAGGCGAGGCTACCGGGGCCCCTGGCGGCGCCGGCCCAGGCCTGAGCCGGGCGGCGGTGGGTACGGAGGCCGCCATGCGACTCCGCCGGCTCCTGGCCGCACTGGCGGTGGCTGCCCTCGCGGCGGCGCCCGCGTGCGACGGCCGGGACGACCGCGGCCTGCCCCCGCTGTCCGTGGCGGCGACCGCCGCGGTGCCACCGGTGCCGGCGGAGCCGGCCGCGGGCCTGTGCGACGCCATCCCGGGTGACCTGGTCGCGGCGGTGACCGGCCGTTCGCCCGTCACCGTGGACGGCGTCGGTGGGCAGTGCTCGTGGCGAGCCGACACCCTCGGCCGGGACGGGCCCGAGGTGGTGCTGCAGGGCAGCTTCATCGATGCCCGCAGCTTCCACGTCGGCCGGCGAGACGCCGCGGTGGCCGCCGTGCGCGGACTCGGTGACGAGGCCTACGTGGTGCACGCCGGCACCGGTGGGCCCTCGACGCTGTACGTCCTCGACCGCTCCCGCGCCTTCGCGCTGTGGCTGACCCACCCGGCGCCGCAGGATGCCGAGGGCATCCTGGCCGTCCTGGCCCGCCGGGTCCTGGCCAGCTGAGACCTACTCGTCGCCACCGCCGGCGGCCCGGGTCTTGATCTCGTCCACGACGCCGGCGTCGGCCAGGGTCGTCGTGTCGCCCAGGTCGCGCCCTTCGGCGACGTCGCGCAGCAGGCGGCGCATGATCTTGCCCGAGCGCGTCTTGGGCAGCTCCGGCACGAGCACCACGGTCTTGGGCTTGGCGATCGGGCCGATCTCCTGGGCGACGTGCTGGCGCAGCACCTCGCCGAGGTCCTCGACCTGGTCGACGTCACCCCGCAGGATCACGTAGGCGATCGGGATCTGCCCGGTGGTGGCATCGTTGGCGCCGACCACCGCGGCCTCGGCGACGGAGGGGTGCGACACCAGGGCCGATTCGATCTCCGTGGTGGAGAGCCGGTGGCCCGACACGTTCATCACGTCGTCGACCCGGCCGAGCACCCACAGGTACCCGTCGGGGTCGATCTTGGCGCCGTCGCCGGCGAAGTACCGGCCCTCGAAGCGGGACCAGTAGGTGTCGACGTAGCGCTGCTCGTCGCCCCAGATGCCGCGCAGCATCGACGGCCACGGCTCGGTGATCGTGAGGTAGCCGCCGCCCTCGGCGACCGGGTTGCCCTCGTCGTCCACCAGCTCGGCCGAGATGCCGGGCAGCGGGTGCGTGGCGGTGCCGGGCCGGGTGGTGGTGACGCCGGGGAGCGGGGCGATCATCATCCCGCCCGTCTCGGTCTGCCACCACGTGTCGACGATGGGGCAACGCTCGCCGCCGATGACCTCGTGGTACCAGATCCAGGCTTCGGGGTTGATCGGCTCGCCCACCGTGCCGAGGACCTTCAGCGACGACAGGTCGTGGCCGTCGACCTCGTGGCGGCCCCACTTCATGAACGTCCGGATGGCGGTGGGTGCCGTGTAGAACTTCGTGACCCCGTAGCGCTCGACCATGTCCCAGAGGCGGTCGTTGCCCGGGTGGTTGGGCACGCCCTCGTACATCACGCTGGTGACGCCGTTGGTGAGCGGGCCGTAGACGATGTAGCTGTGGCCGGTGACCCAGCCGATGTCAGCGGCGCACCAGTACACGTCGGCGTCGGCGTGGATGTCGAACACGTACTTGTGGGTGAAGGCGACCTGGGTGAGGTAACCGCCCGTGGTGTGCATGATCCCCTTGGGCATGCCGGTGGTGCCCGAGGTGTACAGCAGGTAGAGCAGGTCCTCACTGTCCATCGCCTCGGCCGGGCAGTCCGTGCTGGCGTCGGCGACGAGCTCGTGCCACCAGTGGTCGCGGCCCTCGATCATCTGCGGGTCGGTGCCGCACCGGTCGACGACGACCACGTGCTCGATGCTGGAGGTGTCGGCCAGGGCGACGTCGGCGGCTGGCTTGAGGGTGGACGGCTCACCGCGGCGGTACCCGGCGTCGGCGGTGATGAGCACCTTGGCCTGGGCGTCGTTGATGCGGTCGGCGAGGGCGTTGGACGAGAACCCGCCGAACACCACGGAGTGCGGCGCACCGATGCGGGCACAGGCGAGCATGGCGATGGGCAGCTCGGGGACCATCGGCATGTACAGGCAGACCCGGTCGCCCTTGGCCACGCCGAGATCCTTGAGCACGTTGGCGAAGCGGCACACCTCGTCCAGCAGCTGCGCGTAGGTGAAGGTGCGGGTGTCCCCCGGCTCGCCCTCCCAGTGGTACGCCACCTTGTCGCCGGCGCCGGCCTGCACGTGGCGGTCGAGGCAGTTCTCGGACACGTTGAGGGTGCCACCGACGAACCACTTCGCGTGCGGGAGCTCCCACTCCAGCACGGTGTGGAAGTCCGTGCGCCAGGTGAGCAGCTCGCGTGCCTGGCGGGCCCAGAACGCGAGCCGGTCGGCGTCGGCCTCCTCGTACAGCGAGCGATCGCTCGTGAGCGCCTGCGCCTGGAACTCGGCGGACGGCGGGAAGGTGCGGGTCTCGGCCCCGAGGGCCTCGATGGCTGCTCCGGGCTGGCTCTCGGACATGGCGCAGGATCCCCCTGGATGCGTACGACGACGGTGCGGCGACCATAGTGCGGGGCGGTCCTCGCGGCCGTCGTGCCGGTCGGGTTCTACACCGGCTCGTCGTCCACCCACCGCCCGCCGGCCGGTGAGCGAGATCACCTACTTCGACCGTTGGAAGCAGACGACGTGATCAGCCGGTCTTCACCCGTCGAGGCGGCGCAGCAGCGTGCGGGGCGCCTTGATCCGGTAGCTCTGCTCGATGACGTCGGTGAGGAGGTCCTCGTCGACGACGTCGAGGCGGACCAGCATCGCGCCGTGCCCGTGGTAGTGGGCCTGGTCGAAGAGGGCACCGTCGGAGGTCTCGATCCACGCCCGCTTCTCGGCCACGTCGACGAAGACCACCAGGACCTCCCCCTCGACCTCGGGGCCCTTGCGGCCCCGCTCGTCGTCACCCCAGAGGCGGCAGAACGACTTGCCCCGGACCTTCAGCGCCGGCGTGCCGTACGACGTCGACACCTCGACGTCGGGCAGCCCCGAGCCGATGCGGATCACGTCCTCGAAGTCCACGGACGGCAACGGTACCGCCGATCCGGCCGGGGCCGGACGGGGATCGCCGCTCTGGACCAGACTGTCGTGATGACGCTGCGCGTGGTGGGGAGCGGACTCGGCCGCACCGGGACCAAGTCGCTCAAGGAGGCCCTGGAGCTGCTGCTCGGGGCCCCCTGCTACCACATGATGGAGTGCTTCGGCCGGCCCGACGACCCGCCCCGTTGGACCGCCGCCATGCGCGGGGAGGACGTGGACTGGGACGATGTCTTCGCCGGCTACGCGGCCACGGTCGACTGGCCGTCGGCTGCGTGCTGGAAGGACGTGGCCGCCGCGTACCCGGACGCGGTGATCCTCCACTCGGAGCGCCCCGCCGAGGACTGGTTCCGCTCCGCCGATCGCACGATCTTCGAGGGCTTCAAGAAGCCTCGTGACGAGTGGGAGCAGCCGGGCGAGAACGCGTGGTGGGACATGGCGGTCACCATGTTCGAGGACCGGTTCACGCCCGCCTTCCTCGAACCCGACGCCGCCGTCGCGGCGGCCGAGGCGTGGAACGCCGACGTGCGGGCCACGGCGCCGGCTGACCGGCTGGTGATCTGGCAGACGGGCGATGGGTGGGAGCCGATCTGCGACGCGCTGGGGCTGCCCGTGCCGGACGAGCCGTTCCCGCACACCAACACGACCGAGCAGTTCCGTGAGGGCGCCGGGCTGGACTGAGCCGCGGCACTCAGCGCTGGGTGCCGACCCTCAGCTCCTTGAACGGCACCGCGGTGTCGACGCTCGGCTCTCGGGGCAGGCCGAGGACCCGGTCGCCGATGATGTTCTTCTGGATCTCGTTCGTGCCGCCCGCGATGCCGCTGCCCATCGACCGGATGGCCTGGGTCGACCAGCGGTGCCCGCCGTCGTCGCCCCAGGCGATGCTGTCGGCACCGACGACCCGCATGGACAGGTCGCGGACCAGGTAGCTGATGAGCGTGCCCTGCAGCTTGCCGAGCGAGCCGGCCGGTCCGGGGGTCTTGCCGGCCTTGAGCTCGGCCCGCGTGCGGAGGCTGTTCATGGACTTCACCGACTCCTGCACGTACAGGTTCATGAGGTCGTCGCGCAGCACCGGGTCGCCGAGGAGACCGCGCGTCTGGGCCTCGGCGACGAGGGCATCGGCGTTGGCGTGGGTCACGCCGTCGGTACCGCCGCCACCGATGGCGACGCGCTCGTACATGAGCATGGCCGTGGCCAATCGCCAGCCGTTGTTGAGCTCGCCGACCAGGTTCTCGGCCGGGATGCGGACGTCGGTGAAGAAGATCTCGTTGAAGTGGAGGCCGCCGTCGACCTGGTGGATCGGGCGGATCTCGATGCCGGGGTTGCGCATGTCGACGATGAACATCGAGATGCCGGCGTGCTTGGGCTGATCGGGATCGGTGCGGGCGATGACGATGCCGTAGTCGCACAGGTGGGCGAGCGTGGTCCACACCTTCTGGCCGTTGAGGACCCACTCCTCACCGTCGAGGACGGCACGGCTCTGCAGGCTGGCCACGTCGGAGCCGGCACCCGGCTCGGAGAACATCTGGCACCACACGGTGCGGGCCGCGATGTTGTCGGCCAGGTAGGCGGCCTTCTGCTCGTGGGTGCCGTACTCGGCCAGCATGGGCAGGCACATGCCGTGGCTGATGGTCAGCTCACTGGTCATGAAGGGGTACTGGGCGTAGCACTCCCGCCAGATCTTGTCGTGCTCCTTGGTGAGCCCGGCGCCGCCGTACTCCTCCGGGTACGTGAGCCCCGCGAGGCCGGCCTCGGCCAGCGCCTGCTGGAACGCCTGGGCGGCGCGGAGGCGCTTCTCGGCCCGGGGGTCGGGGTCGCCGTGGAGGTGGATGCCGGTGGCGTGCTCGTCCAGGAACTCGATGCAGCGTCGGCGGAACGCCGCCGCCTCGTCGGCGCTGAGCGCACCAGGCGCGGTGGTGGTGATGGTCATCGGCTTCCCCTCGACGTGCGTGCTGGCAACGGCCGTTGTCAGTCCAGCAGACGCGGTCGGGTCAGGGCCAGACGGCCCCGCGTCAGGCGGTGGCTCGGAGCCCGCGGCCGGACCCCGGGCCGGCGACGTCGGCGCCCGTGACCCGTGCGGCGAAGGCGAGCAGGTGCTTGGTGGTGCGGCCCGGCACCTCCACCTGGGCCATGTGCCCGACGCCGGGGAGGGCCACGAACTCGAGGTCGGCGCAGTCGCGCTCGAACCGCTCGCGACTGCTGATGAGCGTGAGCCGGTCCCGCGTGCCCCACAGCGCCAGGACCGGGACGTCGATCGCGCACAGGTCGACGGGGTCGGCGTGGAAGTACTCGGCGGGGACCCGGGTGGCCAGCTCGCGCAGGGCTCGTCGGCGGGCGGGGTCGCTCCAGTGCCGGGACCACGTGCGCACGAACCCGCTCGGGACCCGGTGCGGCATGCCGAAGCCGACGGCGCGCATGGCAGGACCGGCGAAGGCCCGCCCGAGCACCGAGGGCACCAGTGCGTCGGGCTGGACCGGGAAGCGGGAGTCGAGGATCCGGAACCAGCCGGGGTGGTCGAAGGCGGCCGGCGAGATCGCCGCGACACCGTGGACCAGCTCGGGGTGGTGCTGGCCGAGCAGCAGGGCGTGGGCCCCGCCGAGGGAGTTGCCGACCACGATGACCGGCCGGCCGCCGTCGGTGGCCCGGGCGGCGGCGGCGGCGAAGGACAGGAACTGCTCGATGACGGGAAGGTCAGGGTCGAGCGGGTCGGCGTGGCCGTGCGAGGGCTGGTCCACGGCGAGAGAGCCGTGCCCGGCGGCCGCCAGGCGCTTCTGCACCCGCTGCCAGCAGTCGGCGCTGTCAGAGAAACCGTGCAGGAAGAGGTAGGAGGGCTTGTCCGGGTGTCCGTCGGCCCGGACCGCGCGCGTCGGGACCCCACCGATCGTGAGCTGGTCGGTTCGCAACACCTGGCTCGGCATCGCCCCTCTGTGCCCGGATCAGTCCTGCAGCAGACCGTCGAGGCGCTCCACGGCGTCGATGAACTCCTCCACCATGTCGAGCACGACCCGAGCCGCGGGCTGCACCGTGTTCATCGATCCGACGATCTGGCCGACGAAGTAGGTGGACAGACGCCGCGCCCCCTCGTCCTTGGCGGCGACGCGGGCGATGCGGTTCTGGGCTTCGGCCACGAGCAGCGACTGCAGCGGCATGCCCAGGGGGCCGGGGGACGGCTCGGACTCCCAGGCGTCGGTCCAGTCGGTGCGGATCATGCGAGCGGGCTTGCCGGTGAGCGACCGGGAGCGCACCGTGCCCGACGACGGCGCCTGGAGGAACTTGTCCTTGATCACGTCGGAGGTCTCGGCCTCCTGGGTGGTCAGCCAGACGGAGCCGCACCACACGCCCTCGGCCCCGAGCGCGAGGGAGGCGGCGACCTGGCGTCCGCGGCCGATGCCGCCGGCGGCGAGCACGGGGGCCTTCACGGCGTCGACGACCTCGGGAACCAGCACCATGGTGGCGACCTCGCCGGTGTGGCCACCGGCTTCGGTGCCCTGCGCGATGATCAGATCGGCTCCGGCCTGGTCGTGGCGGATGGCGTGCTCGAGGGAGCCGGCCAGCGCGGCGACGGGCACCTCGCCCTCGGCCCGGGCCCGCTCGATCAGCCACGGTGGGGGCGGCCCGAGGGCAGAGGCCACGAGCGACACACCCTTGGCGAAGGAGATGTCGACGAGGGGTGCCATCGACTTGGGGTCGACGCGCATGCCGCCGAAACCGCGCCCGGCCGTGGCGTCGTCCTCGGGCAGGGGCGGGATGCCGTTCTGGGCCAGCAGCCCGTCGAGCCACTCGCGGTGCTCGGCCGGGATGAGGTCGCGCAGGCTGCCGAGGTCCAGGCCGCCGTCGTCGGCGCCCACGAACTTCTGGGGGATCAGCAGGTCGACGCCGAAGGGCTTGCCCTTGGTCTCGGCGGCGATCCAGTCGAGGTCGACCTCGAGCTGGGTGGGGCTGTGCGCCACGGCCCCGAGCACCCCCATGCCGCCGGCGTTGGTGACCGCGGCGACCACGTCGCGGCAGTGGCTGAAGGCGAGGATCGGGAACTCGATCCCCAGTCGTTCGGTGACGGCGGTTCGCATCCGGCCACCGTAGGCGTCCCGGGCCGCGCTCGCGGTCGATGTGAGGCGTTAGCGTCGGCGCGGTGTCGCAAGAGGTCATCCCGATCCTGCGAGTCGCGTCCGTCGACCGTGCCGTCCAGTGGTACGCGCAGCTGGGGTTCGTCAAGGAGTGGGAGCACCGCTTCGAGCCCGACCTCCCGGCCTTCGCCTCCATCGCTCGTGGCCGTGGCCGGATCTACCTGTCCGAGCACGAGGGTGATGCCACGCCCGACACACTCATCTACATCCGCCACAGCGAGCTCGACGCCCTGGCCGACCTGCTCGGCCAGCGTCCCACCGAGGTGCCGTGGGGGCGTGAGCTCAAGGTCGAGGATCCCGATGGCAATCGGCTCCGGATCTCCGACCCGATCGACGACTAGCCCGGGCGCCACTCCCCGACCCAGAACGCGCCCAGGCCCGCGGGGTCGAGCAGGGCGTCGGCCTCGGTGATGC
The DNA here is from genome assembly GCA_046570205.1 of Acidimicrobiia bacterium. GTDB lineage: Bacteria > Actinomycetota > Acidimicrobiia > Acidimicrobiales > Salinilacustritrichaceae > Salinilacustrithrix. The sequence goes on along the minus strand of JBKHVG010000041.1, from coordinate 4,037 downwards.
GGCTGCGCATGCGGATGGCGGCGAGATCCGGTGCCGCGGCATGCTCGGCCCAGTGGGCCCGCCCCTCGTCGACGAGCGCGTCGATGCCGTGGCGGCGCAGCCACGAGGCCTGGTCGGCGGCAGCGTCGACCGGGGGCAGCTGGTCCCAGGGCACCACCACCGTGATGTCGCGGGTCCCGGGCGCAGCGAAGGGCGCATCGATGCGCTCGTGTCCGGCGAAGGCGCGCACCCAGTCGGTCCACGGGCGTGCGGCCAGCGCTGCCGTGGTGTCGGCGTAGTCGAAGCACACGAGGCGGCCGGCGGGTCGGAGGCGGCGGCGGGCGTCGAGCACCCACGCCGCAGCCCGCGCCGCCACGGGGACCCGGGCACCACCGGCGTCGGGCGTGGTCCCCCCGTCCGCGCCGACGAGGACGGGCTGCCACCCGTGGGCGAGCCGCTCGAGGACCAGGAACGGGAGGTTGTCGAGGAGCTCGTTGGCGACGATCACGTCCGCCACTGCCGGCAGCTCGTCGGTGGACGTGACCCCCCGGGGGTGCAGCCCGCGCTGGGCCGCGGACCGCTCGACGCACACGAGGCGGAGGGCATCCCGGCAGGCCGGCTCGGCGGCCAGGATGGCACGGGCCAGCGTGCCGGGCCCGGCCCCGGCGTCGACCACCACCCATTCGTCGGGACGGCCCGCGTCGCCCCACCACGCGTCGATGGCCCGGGCGACCACGGCGCCGAAGAGGGGGCCGACCTCGGGGCTGGTCACGAACGACGCACCCCGGCGGCCGGCGCGACCGCCGGTCTCGTAGAAGCCGTCGGGCCCGTAGAGGGCCCGCTCGACGAAGGCCTCGACCGGCTCGCCGGTCATGCCCGCCCTCAGAGGGCCAGCAGGAACGTGGCCTCGTCGCCGAGGCGCGTGGCGATGTCGGACACGCCGAACGCGACGGTGGCCACGACGCTGAGGCAGAGGGCGGCGCCGATGGAGAACGGCACGACCACGCTGGTGCGGTCGCCGTCGGGCACCGGCTTCATCCACATCTCCCGGGCGATGTTGGCGTAGTAGTAGAGCGCGATCACCGAGTTCACGGCGACGATCGCACCCATCACGTAGCCCGACGTGGTGTTGGCGTCGGCCAGCGCCCGGAACACCACGAACTTGGCGAGCCAGCCGCCGAGCGGCGGGATGCCGGCCAGGCTGAAGAGGAACAGCGACAGCACGACCGTGAGGCCGGGGGCGTACTCGAACAGGCCGCCGAAGGAGGTGATCTCGGCCGAGCGGGTCTTGCGGGCGATGCCGATGACGGCGGCGAAGGCACCGAGGTTCATGGCCGCGTAGATCACCAGGTAGGTCACGACCGCCTGCAGCGACAGCTCGGACTCGACGGCGAGCGGGGCGAGCATGAAGCCGGCCTGCGCCACGCCCGAGTAGGCGAGCAGGCGCACGACGTTCGTCTGGCGCAGGGCGATCATGTTGCCCACGGTCATGGTCGCAGCGGCCAGGACCCACATCAGCGGCCGCACCACGTCGCCGCGATCGGCGAAGGCGATGAAGACCACCTGGAGCAGGGCCACGAAGCCGGCCGCCTTCGAGGCCACGGCGAGGAAGGCGGTGATGGGCGTCGGTGCCCCCTGGTAGACGTCGGGCGCCCACGTGTGGAACGGCACAGCCGAGACCTTGAAGGCGAAGCCGATGACGACGAACACGATGGCGAGGGTGATGAGCGAGGTCTCGCCCGCCCCGCCGGCGATGGCCTGGCCGATCTCGGTCAGGCGGGTGTCGCCGGCGACGCCGAACAGCAGCGACATGCCGTAGAGCAGCACCGCGGACGCGAAGACGCCCATCAGGTAGTACTTGACGCCGGCCTCGTTGCCGATCAGGTCGCGCTTGCGCCAGCCGGCGAGCATGTAGGCCGGGATCGACAGCAGCTCGAGGGCGATGAACACGGTGATCAGGTCACGGGCGCTGGCCATGAGCGTCATGCCCAGCAGCGACGACAGCAGGAGGAAGTAGTACTCACCCTCGGCGTAGTCGCCCTCGGCGATGTAGTTCGTGGACATGAGCACCACGACGTAGCCCGACACCAGGAACAGCGCCTTGAGGACGAGCGAGAAGTTGTCGACCACGTAGGCGCCGTCGAACAGGAAGCGGTCGGCGCCGTCGGTGGCAAGGGTGATGACCGGGATGAGGGCGCCCAGGATGCCGAGGCCGGCCAGCGACGACAGGAACGGGTTGTTCCCCTCCGGCTTGATCAGGTCGACGACGAGCAGGGCCACGAGGGCGCCGACGAGGGCGAGCTCGGGACCGAACGCGTGGTAGTCGATGTGGGGAGCGACGAAGTCGCTGACCTGGGCGAGCACGAGGGCGAGCACGGGATCAGTTCCCCGTCGCGGCGGCGATCTGCTGCGCCACGTTCACGATCGAGCCGTCGGTGACCTTGAACAGCAGGTTCGGGTAGACGCCCAGGATCAGGATCAGGGCCAGCATCGGCGCCCAGGCCACCCACTCGGCGCCGTGGACGTCGTGGATGTGCGGGTCGTCCACGAACTCGTCCTTGACGGTGCCGAAGGCCGTGCGCTGGTAGAGCCACAGCAGGTACCCGGCGGCGAGCACGGTGCCGATGGCCGCCACCACCATGTAGCCGCGGAAGAGCTCGACCGGGAGGCCAGGGGCGGGCTGGTATGCGGCCAGGATGGCGGGGAACTCGCCCCAGAAGCCGGCCAGGCCGGGGAGGCCGAGGCTGGCCATGGTGCAGAACCCGAGGATCCAGCCCATGCGCGGTGCCGAGATCAGCAGACCACCCAGGCGCTTGATCTCGAGGGTGTGGTAGCGCTCCTTCACCGAGCCGGCGACGAAGAAGAGCATGCCGGTGATCAGGCCGTGGGCGACCATGCCGAACACGGCGGCGTTCATGCCGAAGTCGGTGAGGGTCGAGATGCCGAGCATCGTGTAGCCCATGTGCGCGACCGACGAGAACGCGATCAGCCGCTTCATGTCCGTCTGGGCCAGGCAGCCGAGCGCGCCGTAGATGATGCCGATCACGGCGAGGCCGCCGATCCAGGGCGCCCAGCTCTGGGCCGCCTCGGGCAGGATCGGCAGCGCAACCCGGATGAAGCCGTAGGTACCCAGCTTCAGCAGGACGGCGGCCAGGATCACCGAGCCCTGGGTGGGGGCCTGGGTGTGGGCGTCGGGCAGCCAGGTGTGGAACGGGAACATGGGCACCTTGATGGCGAAGCCCATGAACATGCCGCCGAAGACGATCAGCTGCGTGGTGTGCGCGATGTCCATGCCCTGCACGGCCTCGGCCAGCTCCACCATGGAGAACGTCTCGCCCCCCGTGAGGAAGAACAGTGCCAGGAAGCTCAGCAGCATGAGCGCGGACCCGAACAAGGTGTAGAGGAAGAACTTGATCGAGGCGTACTGGCGCTCGGGCCCGCCCCAGACGCCGATCATGAAGTACATCGGCAGCAGCACGACCTCGAAGAACACGAAGAACAGGATCAGGTCCTGGGCCACGAAGGTGCCGAGCATGCCGGTGTGCAGCACGAGGATCAGCGACAGGAACGCCTTGGGGTTGTGCGGCTCGGGGAAGTGGTTCCACGAGTAGGCGATGACCAGCGGCGTGATCAGCAGCGTCAGCGCCAGCAGCGGCACGGACAGCCCGTCGATCCCGATGAGGTACCGGGAGTTGATGACCGAGATCCACTCGTTGTCACGGACGAACTGCAGCGACCCGGTGTTGTCGTAGTCGAAGTCCGCCAACACGGCGATGCCGATCGCAGCGGTGACCAGCGAGGTCAGCATGGCCAGCAGCTTGTGCGTGCCGTCGGCGTCCTTCGGGAACAGCATCATGATGGCGACGCCGGCGAGCGGCGCGAACACCATCGCGGTGAGTCCCCAGTCCTGGATGAAATCCATGTCGGTACGTCTCTCTGGTCTGTCTGTGCGGAGGCGGGCTGGGCGGAGCTAGATGACGACGATGAAGACGCCGGCGAGGACGACGGTGGCGGCGAAGAAGATGGCCCCGTACTGCTGGACCTTGCCGGTCTGCATG
>JBKHVG010000040.1:0-20054 GCA_046570205.1 Acidimicrobiia bacterium | reverse complement strand
GCACGCCCGCGAGGATCACGGAGCCGGCCGCCGGCGCCTGCACGTGCGCGTCGGGCAACCAGGTGTGGAGGGGGAAGATCGGCACCTTGATGGCGAAGGCGAGGGCGAAGGCGAGGAAGATCCACTTCGCCGCCTCCCAGTCGAGGGGGTTCCACGAGTCGCGGGCGTCCATGTCGCCGGCCTCGATCGCCTCCTGGTCGGCGGCGAGGGTCTCGGCCCGGCCCTCGGCGAGCTCGACGAGGTCGAAGGTGAGGCGGTCGGCGTCCTCGACCGCGGCGCTGAGCTCGTCGGCGCGGTCGAGCTCCTCCTGGGGCACCTCGACGCCGGAGGACTCGCGCAGGTCGATGCTCTCCTGGAGGCCGGCCAGCTCCTGGCTGGCCGCCTCGCTGCGCTCCAGATCGGCGTCCCGGTCGAGGAAGGCGAGGCTCACGATGCCGACGAGCATCAGCGCCGAGCCGAACATCGTGTACAGGAAGAACTTCAGCGCGGCGTACACCCGCTGCCCGTAGCCCCAGCCGCCGATGAGGAAGTACATCGGCACGAGGACGATCTCGAAGAAGATGAAGAACAGGAACAGGTCGAGGGCGCTGAAGGCGCCGATGCACCCGGCCTGCAGCAGGAGCAGCCAGGCGTAGTACGCCTTGGGGTCGTGCTTGGGCGTGACGGCCAGGAACGTCAGCGGGAAGAGCACACCGGTGAGCACCACGAGGAACAGCGAGATGCCGTCGACGCCGAGGTGCCAGCCGATGCCGAACTCCTCGATCCACTCGTGCGCCGTCTCGAACTGGAAGCCGGCCTCGTGGCGGTCGAAGGCACCGAGCATCCACAGCGTGAAGGCGCCGGTGGTGGCGGAGAACAGGACCGCGAGGGGCCGGGTCAGCTCGCGGCGACTGGCGGGGACGAGCGCGATCAGCAGCGCACCCACGAGGGGCACGAGGATCGACGCCGTCAGCAGCGGGAAGGCGAGGTTGGAGGTGGCGGCGAGCATCAGAGCGTGACCTGCGCGAGGAAGTAGGCGAGCAGGAGGACGGCGCCGCCGGCGATGCCGAGCGCGTAGTTGCGGACGAAGCCGCTCTGGAGGCCGCGGAGGCCCCCGCCCGACCGGCGCACGACGGCGGCGACGCCGTTGACGGCGCCGTCCACGACGGTGCGGTCGAAGGTGGAGGCGGCCTCGAAGCCGGCTCGCCCGGGCCCGCCCATGAAGGCGGAGATGCCGCGGTCGTAGCGCCAGCCCTCGGCCAGGATGGCGGGCTCGATCGGCCGGCGCAGCTTCTTGAGGTAGATGGCGTAGGCCACGGCGATGCCGGTCAGGCCGGCCACGACCGCCACGACGGCGAGTCCGACCTTGGTGCCGGTGGCCACGTCGATGTGGGCTTCGTTCTCGCCGAGGACGGGGTGGAGCCAATCCTCGAGGAAGTGCAGATCGGAGGCGAAGGGCAGCTGGATGGCGCCGCCGACGAGGGCCAGACCGGCCAGGGCGACCAGCGGCAGGGTCATGGTCCAGGGCGATTCGTGTGGTTCGGCGTGCAGCACGTGGACGCCGTCGTCCTGGGGGGAGTGGGCGGTGTCGAGCTCCTGGAGGGCCTCGGCCTCGGCGCCGTCGGTGTCGAGGGCGGTGTCCTCGGACTCGTCGTGGGCGGCGTGGTGCTGGCCGACGGTGAAGCGCTCGTCGCCGAAGAAGACCAGGAAGACCTGGCGGCTCATGTAGAACGCGGTGAGCAGTGCGGTGACCAGGCCGACGACCCACAGCGCCGGGTTCTCGGCCCAGGCGTACAGCAGGATCTCGTCCTTGGAGAAGAAGCCGGAGAACGGCGGCACGCCGGCGATGGCCAGCCACCCGACGATGAACGTGGCCGCCGTGATCGGCATGTACTTGCGCAGGCCGCCCATGCGGGTCATGTCCTGCTCCTCGTGCATGCCGTGGATGACCGAACCCGACCCGAGGAAGAGCAGGGCCTTGAAGAAGGCGTGGGTGATCATGTGGAACACGGCCGGCACGTAGGCGCCCACACCGACGGCCAGGAACATGTAGCCGAGCTGGGACACCGTCGAGTACGCCAGGACCTTCTTGATGTCGCGCTGGGACACGGCGATGGTGGCGGCGAACAGGGCGGTGCCGGCACCGACCCAGGCGATGGTGGGCTGGATCCAGGAGTCGGCCTCGGCGATGATCGGGTTGACCCGGGTGAGCAGGTAGATGCCCGAGGTGACCATGGTGGCGGCGTGGATGAGGGCCGACACGGGGGTGGGGCCGGCCATGGCGTCGGGCAGCCACACGTAGAGCGGGAACTGGGCCGACTTGCCGATGGCGCCGACGAACAGGCAGCCGGCGATGAGGGTGGCCGTGGTGCCCGACAGGCTGCCGGCGCCGCCGAGGATCTCGTCGTAGCTGATGGAGCCGAGGGCGGCGAGGCAGGCGAAGATCGCCACCATGAAGCCCCAGTCACCGATGCGGTTGGTGACGAAGGCCTTCTTGCCGGCCGAGGCCTTCTCCGGGTCGGTGAACCAGAAGCTGATGAGGAAGTACGAGCAGGCGCCGACGCCCTCCCAGCCGAGGAAGGTGAGCAGCAGGTTGTCGCCCAGCACCAGCATCAGCATCGAGAAGGCGAACAGGTTGAGGTAGAGGAAGAACTTCGAGAAGTTCACGTCCCCGTGCATGTAGCCCACGGAGTAGAGGTGGATGAGGGTGCCGACGCCGGTGATGAACAGGCACATGGCGATGGACAGCGGGTCGACGTAGAACCCCATGTCGATGTCCCAGCCGCCGATGGGCATCCACTCGAAGAGGGTCTGGCCGAAGACCCGGTCCTCCTCGGGGCGGTCGAGGAGGCCGGCGAAGACGGCCACGGTGGCGCCGAAGGAGCCGGCCATCATCCCCGTGGCCAGCCAGCCGGCGCCGGGCTCGCCGAGGAGGCGGCCGCCGAGGACGAGCAGCAGGAACCCGGCCAGTGGCAGGGCAGGGATGAGCCAGACGAGGTCGAGGAGCTCCATGGTTCCGCCTATCCCTTGAGGAGAGCCAGGTCGTCGGCGGTCGCGTCAGGGCGCCGCCGCATGATGGCCACGATGATCCCGAGGCCGACCACGACCTCGGCGGCGGCCACCACGAGGACGAAGACCACGACGGCCTGGCCGCCGATGTCGTCGAGCATGCGGGAGAACGTGACGAACGTGAGCGTCACCGCGTTGAGCATGAGCTCGACGCACATGAACATCACGAGCGGGTTGCGCCGGACGAGCAGGCCGGTGGCGCCGATGGCGAACAGCGCCGAGGCCAGGACCAGGTACCAGGAGGGCTCCACGCCCGCGGCCAGCAGCATCAGGCGGTGCCCTCCTCGGACGGTGCGTCGAGCTGGTCGGTGCCGGGCGCGTGTGCCGGCAGGTCGACGATCATGTCCGACGCCCTCGGGCTCTTCTTGGCCAACATGACGGCCCCGACGACGGCGATGGCCAACAGGATCGACGTGATCTCCAGGGCGAAGATGTAGCGGGTGAACAGGACCCGGCCGATGCCCTCGATGTCCGGGACGTCGGATCCGGCCACGGAGCCGAGGTTGGCGATGGCGCCGGTGGCGTCCCACCCGGTGGTGGCGAAGGCGGCGACGGGGAGGGCGAAGATCGCCACGCCGGCCACGACGGCGGCGGCCCGCTGGCCGACGAGGGGGTCGACGGAGAGGTCCTCGGACCGGTCGACGCCGAGCAGCATGATCACGAAGAGGAACAGCACGACGATGGCGCCGGCGTAGATGATCACCTGGACGGCGGCGAGGAAGTGGGCGTTCTGGGCCACGAACAGCACGGCCACCCCGAAGAGGGTGCCCACCAGGGACAGCGCCGAGTGGACCGGGTTCTTCGACAGCACGACACCGAAGGCACCGACCAGGCAGATGGCGGCGGCGACGAGGAAGACGAAGGTCTCCATCAGTGACCACCGCCCGGGTGGCCGTCGCCCTCGGGCCCCGTGGCCTGGCCCTGCTCCGGAGCCCGTTCGCCCCAGCCGAGCTCGCCGGCCCACGCCACGATGCCCTCGAAGCTGGCGTCGCCCGACGGTGCGGTCGCCCGCATCCACGCCGACGTGTGGGGCTCGATCTCCTCGGCGTCGGACCAGTCCTCCCACGGCATCTTCCTGGCGCGCCCGTCGTCGTCGACGACCAGCTCGGCCTTCGTGTAGATGCCGTCCTGGCGGTTCGTGAAGGAGAACTCGAACAGCTTGGTCTCGGTGATGGCCTCGGTGGGACAGGCCTCCACGCACAGGTCGCAGTGGATGCAGCGCAGGTAGTTGATCTCGTAGATGAAGCCGTAGCGCTCGCCCGGGCTCACCGGGTCGGACGGGTCGTTGTCGGCACCGCGCACGTAGATGCAGCGGGCGGGGCACACGCCGGCGCACAGCTCGCACCCGATGCACTTCTCCATGCCGTCCTCGTAGCGGTTGAGGACGTGACGGCCGTGCCGGCGCATCGGGCGGTCGTACTTGCCGCCCTGGTCCTTCGCGTACTCCGAGGTCACGACGCGGCCGGACTGGCTGCCCTTGGCGAAGGTCTTCTTGACCGTGATCAGGAATCCGTCGAGGTAACCCATCAGGCTTCCACCTCCCCGAGCTCGCGGCGCTGGCGGGACACTTCCGACGCTCGGCTGAGCAGCGCGAAGCAGGCGCCGCCCACCACGAAGAAGCCGACGCCGATGACCACCCCGTAGTTCCAGCCCTCGTCACGGCCCACGTTGAGGGCGGCGAGCAGCAGGAGCCAACCGAGCTGGATCGGGATCAGCACCTTCCAGCCGAGGTGCATGAGCTGGTCGTAGCGGAACCGCGGCAGGGTCCCCCGGATCAGCACGAAGACGTACATGAAGACGAACATCTTCGCGACGAGCCACACGATGCCGGAGACCGGCTCCAGGAAACCGGGGAGCAGCGGGCCGGCCGGCCCGCCGAACCACAGCGTGACGATGACGGCGGACATGGTCACGGGGTGCATGAACTCGGCGACGAAGAACATGCCGAAGCGGATCGAGGAGTACTCGGTGTGGAAGCCGCCGACCAGCTCCTGCTCGGCCTCGACCAGGTCGAAGGGCGGGCGGTTCGTCTCGGCCAGCGCGGCGATGAAGAACACGGCGAAGGGCACGATGCCGGTGAGGATGACGTTCCAGTTGGGCACGATCCCGGCGAAGCCCTCGCCGGCCTGCACCGCGACCATCGACCGGGTGGAGAGGCCGCCCGTGGTCATGATCAGGGTGGCGACGGAGAGGCCCATGGCCGCCTCGTAGGAGACCATCTGGGCCGTGGCCCGCACGGAGCCGAGCAGCGGGTACTTGGAGCCCGACGCCCAGCCGGCCAGCATCACGCCGTAGATGCCGATGGAGGACACGAGCAGGATCCACAGGATGCCGATGGGCGGGTCGGCCAGCTGGGCGTAGGTGTCGTGCCCGGCGATGGTGACGATGCCGGCGTCGCCCCCGCGGAAGGTGCCGGCCAGCGGCACGACGGCGAACACCAGGAACGCCGGCACGACCGAGAGGAACGGCGCGAGGGCGAAGACGAAGCGCCGGGACCGGGTCGGGACGAGGTCCTCCTTGGCGATCAGCTTCAGGCCGTCGGCAAGGGTCTGCAGCATGCCGAAGGGCCCGGCCCGGTTGGGACCGATGCGGTTCTGCATGTCGGCGATGACCTTGCGCTCGAACCACACCATGAAGATCACCGAGACCAACAGGATGAGGAACGTGATCAGGACCTTGCCGATCGTGATGAGCACCTCGGCGAGGCCGACCCCGTCGAGGTAGAGCGGGTCGAGGCCGTAGATCAGACCGGTCACCGGGCCACCTCCACCCGCACGTCGGTGACGAGAGCCGAGGCGTCGATGAGCTCGGCGGCGTGCCCGCCGGGCTGGAGGAAGGCCAGCAGCGCGGCGCCCTTGGGCACGCCGGCCGAGGACCGGACCGGCACGGTGAGCGAGCCCCGCCCGGCCTCCCGGTTGGAGACGGTGACCTGGGCGTCGGCAGCCACGCCGAGACGGTCGAAGTCGTGCGGGTGCAGGTGCAGGACGGCACCCGGGGCCAGCTTGGCCAGCGAGCGGGACGCCTGCGTGGCGGTTCCGAGGTCGTACAGCTTGCGGATGGTCAGCAGCCGCAGCGAGTAGCCGCCCGGCTCCGGGGGGCGGACCGCGTCGGCGTGGAAGCGGATCGGCGAGGGCAGCTCGGCGCTCGCAGCCTGGGTCTCGGCCGGGTCGACCGGACCGGCCCCGTCGCCCTCGTCTTGGGGCGTGGCGGCGTCGGCTGCCTCGGCCGCGGCCTGCTCCTCGGTGGCCCGGACCTCGGCCTCGGTGGTCGCCGCGTCGGTGCCGGCCGCCTCGGACTCGGCCACCGCGGCCGCCGACTCGGGGTCGACGTCGGGGTCGGGCTCCTCGTCGCCGCCGGCGGTGTGGATGCCCTGGGGCTCGGCTGCGGTGCGGGCATGGGAGTCGGTGCCCTGGTCCCGCTGGAGCGGCACGAGGACGCCGTCGATGCCGACGTGTTCGAGCCTGAGACCCTGGTGCGACGGGGCGACGGCGGCCATCTCGGTGAAGATGTCATCGAGGGACTCGAGGCGGAGGTCGTCGCCGAGCCGGTAGGCGAGCTCGGCGGCGATGACCCAGTCGGACCGTGCCGTGCCGGGAGGCGTCACCTTCTGCGACAGCCGGCTGACCCGGCCCTCGATGTTGGTGGTCGTGCCGTCGGTCTCGGTGTAGCCGGCGGCGGGCAGCACGACGTCGGCCTGCGCGACCGAGGGGTTCTCGAGGATGTCGACGGCCACGACCGTGCGGGCGCCGGCGAGGGCCCGGCGGGCCAGGTCGTGGTCGGGGAAGTCGGAGAGCGGGTCGGCGCCGAGGAGGACGAGCACGTCGAGCTTGCCGTCGGCGGCGGCCCGCAGGATGCCCTCGGTGTCGAGGCCGCGGCCGCTCGGCACGGTGGACCAGTGGTCGTGGAAGCGGGATCGGCCGTCGTCGAGCGACACCCGGCCCGGCAGCACGCCGGGGGCGAGGCCGGCGTCGAGCGCGCCGTGCACGTTTCCGCGTCGCAGACCCGACAGGAAGCGGACGTCGTCGAGGCCCTCGGCCAGCTGGCTGGCCGCGTACGCGACCAGGTCGGCGCGATCAGCGACGTTGCCGCGCCCGAGCACGACGGTGACCGGTCCCTGGCGGAGGGCAGCCGTGGCCGAGGCGATGGCCGCCGAGGAGACGCCGCCGGCGTCGGCGGGCTGATCGGCCAGGAGCTGGGCGACGACGTCGCCGACCGCGCCGGGGGCGTGCACCAGCGAGTGGGCGGCCAGGCCGGTGAGCCCGGTGGCGTGTGGCACCAGCTCGACCAGCGTGACGTCGTCCTCGATGACGGCGTGGCGGAGGCGCAGGTACAGGACCGGCAGCTCCTCCTTCACGTCGACGCCGACGACGAGGACCGTGCCCCCCGGCGCGCAGGCCTGGTCGATGGAGGCACGGGGCAACCCGAGCACGGCCTCGGCGGGCAGGCCGTCGCCGAGCTGGGCGTCCACGTTGTCGGTGCCGATGACGCCCTTGACGAGCTTGGCCCAGGCGTAGGCGGACTCGTTGGTCAACCGGGCGCCGCCGACCACGCCGACGCCGGCGGGGCCGGAGGAGTCGAGCGCGCCCTTGATGGCGCCGGCCGCCCGACCGAGGGCGTCGGACCACGTCGTGGGGACCTGCGCGTCACCGTCGCGGACCAGCGGCGCCCCGAGGCGCGTGTCGGCGTGGATGGCCTGGAAGTCGAACCGGCCCTTGTCGCAGAGCCAGCCCCAGTTGACCGGGTCGACGTCGACGCCCTGGTAGCGCAGGATCTCGTTGCGGCTCGACTGCACCGCGACCCGGCAGCCCACGGAGCACGAGGTGCACGTGGACTCGACCTGGTCCAGATCCCACGGGCGGGCCTTGAAGCGGTACGGGCGGGCGAGGAGGGCGCCGACGGGGCAGATCTGCACGGTGTTGCCCGAGAAGTACGACGCGAAGGGCTGGTCGGGGAACGTGTTGACCTGGGTCTGCGCGCCCCGGTCGATGAAGTGGATGAGGGTGTCGCCGGCGACCTCGTCGGCGAAGCGGGTGCAGCGGTCGCACAGGATGCAGCGCTCGCGGTCGAGGTCGACGAGGTCCGAGATCGGGATCGGCTTCTCGAAGTGGACCTTCTCCTCGACGAACCGGGACTCGCCCGGGCCGTGGGAGTACGCCTGGTCCTGGAGGGGGCACTCGCCGCCGCGGTCGCAGACCGGGCAGTCGAGCGGATGGTTGGCGAGGAGGAACTCGAGCACGCCCTCCTGGGCCTTCTTCGTCATGTCCGAGTCAGTCACGACGGTCATGCCGTCGGACACCGGGATCATGCACGAGGGCTGCAGCGCCGGGCCCCGGCCGGTGTCGATCTCGACCAGGCACATGCGGCACATGCCCACCGGGTTCATGCGGGGGTGCCAGCAGAACCGGGGGATGTAGGTGCCGGTGCGCTCGGCCGCCGCGATGACGAGCTCGCCCTCGGCCGCCTCGACCTCACGGCCGTCGACGGTGATCTTCACGGAGGTCTTCGTCTCCTCAGACACCTGCGGGCGCTCCTTCGGGCGGCAGGTAGGCCTTGCCGTTGATCGTCACCGAGGTGGGGATGTCGCCGCCGCCGCAGTAGGCCTGGAACTCCGACTTGAACCGCATGACGGCGCTGGCGATGGGGCTGACGGCCGACGGGCCGAGCGGGCAGATGGTGGTCTGCTTCGGCGGCCAGGTGATGGCCGGCGAGATGTTGTCGCACAGGTCGAGCAGCAGGCCGATGTCCTCGGGGCGGCCCTGGCCGTCGAGCATCCGGCGCAGGATCTTCTCCAGCCAGCTGGTGCCCTCCCGGCACGGCGTGCACTTCCCGCACGACTCGCGGGCGAAGAAGCGCACCACCCGCCACGTGGCCTTGACCGCGTCGGTGGTGTCGTCCATGACCACGATGGCCCCGGAGCCGAGCATCGACCCGGCGGCACCGACGGCGCCGGCCTCCAGGGGCAGGTCGAGGTGCTCCTCGTAGAACCACGGAGCCGAGGCGCCGCCGGGGATGAACGCCTTCAGCGTGTGGTTGCCCCGGATGCCGCCGCAGTGGCCGTAGATGAGGTCGCGGAACGTGGTGGTGCCGAACTCGACCTCGTGGACGCCGGGCTTCTTGACGTGGCCCGACACCGCGAACATGCGGGTGCCACGGCTGCTCTCGGCGCCGAAGGCCGTGTATGCCTCGGCGCCGTTGCGGATGATCCACGGGACGTTGGCCATCGTCTCGACGTTGTTGACGATGGTGGGCTGCATGTACAGCCCCTTGGCAGCCGGGAAGTACGGCGGCTTCAGGCGGGGCATGCCACGGTTGCCCTCGAGGGACTCGATGAGGGCGGTCTCCTCGCCCACGATGTAGGCGCCGGCACCCCAGTGCAGGACGATGTCGCAGGAGAAGTCGGTGCCGAGCACGTTCTTGCCGACGAGGCCGGCGGCGTAGGCCTCGTTCAGCGCGGTGGCGATGCGCTCCTGGGCCAGGGCCATCTCGCCGCGGACGTACAGGAAGGCCTGGGCGCAGCCGGTGGCGTAGGCCCCGATGAGCACGCCTTCGATGAGCTGGTGCGGATCGCGCTCCATGAGGAGGCGGTCCTTGTAGGTGCCGGGCTCGGACTCGTCGCCGTTGACGACGAAGTAGCGGGGCCACACGCCGGGCGGGCAGAAGCCCCACTTCACGCCGGCGGGGAAGCCGGCGCCGCCTCGCCCGAGGAGCGAGGCGTTCTTGATCTCGGCGTGGACGTCCTCGGGGTGCATGTCGAGCGCCTTGCGCAGCGCCACGTAGCCCTCGGTGGCGCGGTAGCGGTCGATGGTGTGGGCGTCCTCGAACTGGAACCGGCCCGTGATCATCTTGGGCACGGTGCGCCCCGCCGTCGTCTGCTCGCTCATGCCGATGCGCCCTCCGCCTCGCCCTTGGGCTTCATCCACACCGGCTGGCCGCTCTCACCCGGGACGGCTGCGCCGGCGCGCTTGTCGGCCGGGATGGACTGGCGGGTGCGGGCCAACGTGCCGTGCTTGGGGATCTCGTGCGCCCGCCGGCCGGCCCGCAGGTCGTCGAGCAGCTTGTCGGCCTCGTCGGTGCTGATCTTGTGGAAGTACCGGTAGTTCACGGTGAGGCAGGGCGCCTCGGTGCACGCCGCGATGCACTCGACGTCTTCGAGGGTGAAGGTGCCGTCGGGCGTGGTCGACCCGGACCGGATGTGGAGGCGGTCCTCGAGGTGGTGCAGCAGCTCCTCGCCGCCCATCAGCATGCACGCGATGTTCGTGCACACGTTGATGAGGTAGTCCCCCACCGGCTCGCGCTTGAACATCTCGTAGAAGCTGCACGTGCCCACGACCTCGGCGGGCGTGACGCCGACCAGATCCGCGATGTGGACCATCGCCTCATCGGTGACGTGGCCGTCCTGCTCCTGGGCCAGGTGGAGGAGGGGGATCAGGGCCGACTTCGGATGCGGGTACCGAGCGATGATCTCCTTGGCGAGGATCGTGTTCTCGGCAGTGAACCGGGGCATCGTCGTGAATCCTTGCACAAGCGTCTGGAGGCGCCCGAACGTCGGGGATGGGCCGCGAATCGGGCACGCTAGCCCTGCCTCCGGCGCCGGGTCAGATCCGCCCGACGGTCGGGACCCAGTCGTCCTCGACCGGCCCGCCGGCCCACGCCGGCCGCACCCGTCGCAGGCGGTCGAGGCCCAGGAATGCGGCCTGGAGCTCCGGCGCCATCGCGTCGTACGGCGGGACCTGCGACCGGTGCGCCCGCATCGCGGCCCAGCGCTGGTCGAGCAGCGCCGAGGCGTCGACGATCGTGGTGATGTCGTCGTCGGGCGTGCCGAGGTGCTCCGCGCCGGTGAACTCCGCCATGAGCGACCGTGGCAGGCACGAGAGGTACATGGCGCGGGGCGGGTGGGCGGACCGGTCGACGGCGGCGATGGTCGCGTCACGGACGACGGCGTGGTCGCGGTGGCCGTCGCTGGCGTCGAGCGTCACCACGACGTCCGGGCGCTCCGCCGCGAGCACACGGGCGATGGCCGCCTCGACGTCGGCCGGCTCGGCCGCGCAGAGGGAGCTCGCAGGTGGGTCGCCGTCCATGCCGGAGTCGGTCCAGCTGAGGACCTCCACCCTCGACACGCCGAGCAGCCCACATGCCTCCCGGAGCTCGGCCTCCCGGATCCCGCCGAGCTGCTCGGGGGTCGGCGGCTCACCGCGCAGCCGCGGCGACGGCTCGCCCAGCTCGCCCCTGGTGGCGCACGCCACCACGGACTCCAGGCCGCTGGCTCGGGCGTGGGCGAGCACGGAACCGCACCCGAAGGCCTCGTCGTCGGGGTGGGCGACGGTGACGAGCAGCTTCACGGTGCCGGCGGGGGGAGGATCTCGATGCCGTGCTCAGCAGCGAGGGCGGTGAGCCGGACCGGGTCGGGCGCCTCGGGGGCAGAGCACCGGGGCCGTCGCCGGGGAACCCGCCGCTCGGAAGAAGGCCTCGGACCCGCCGTTGGTCGCCCCGCCGGGTGCCGACGACAGGACCAGCATCCGCGCCGTGGGCGTGAGCACGCGGAAGCAGTGCGGGCGCCCGGCCGGGGCCAGGGCGAAGGTGCCGGCCACCGCCCGCGCCACCAGCCCGTCGACCTCGAACTCGATCTCGCCGTCGAGCACGTAGAAGGCCTCCTCCTCGTCGCCGTGCACGTGCATCGGCGGGTCGGCCGCCGGCGTCAGCAGGTGCTCCATCAGCGCGTACGCACCACGCGTCTCGCCCAGGTCTGCCTTCGTCGAGACGAGGCTGTTCAGGAACCAGGTGGCCGTGCCCTCGTCACGGTGCCGGACGATCGTCTCCATGTCGCTCTCCTCGGAACAGATGCTGCCCTTTGCAGCATTGGAGTAAGTACATACTGCCAAAGGCACTGTGTCAAGATGTTCTCCGTGCCCCGCTCGACCGGCCCGTCCACCACCTCCTACGCCCTCCTCGGGTTGCTGGCCCTGCGGCCGTGGACCACCTACGAGCTCACCAAGCAGGTCCAGCGCAGCCTGGGCTGGTTCTGGCCACGCACCGAGCGCAAGCTCTACGACGAGCCGAAGAAGCTGGTGGAGGCCGGTTGGGCGACCGGCACCGAGCAGCGCACGGGCAAGCGGCCCCGCACCGTGTACGCCATCACCGGCGCCGGACGGAAGGCGCTGCGAGCGTGGCTGTCCGAGCCGGCCACCCCGCCGTCGGTCGAGTTCGAGGCGATGGTGAAGGTGTTCTTCGCCGACGCCGGCACGGTCGAGCAGCTCCGCGCCACCCTCGAGCAGGTGGAGTCCGACGCCCGCGCCCGCCTCGGCGTGCTCGAGGGGATGATCGAGGAGAGCCGATCGGGCCCCTACGACTTCGCGGCCCGGCTGCCCGTCAACGCGCTGGCGCTGCGCTGGGGACTGGACCAGCAGCGGGTGCTCGTCGAGTGGGCGTCGTGGGCCCAGGAGCAGATCGCCGAGTGGCGCTCGACGACCGATCCCGCCGGATGGGACTGGTACACCGCACTCCTGCCGGGCGACGGTCGCTGACCGCGCCCGCCCTCCCTAGGGTGCAGCCCCCGTGGCCGCCGCCCTCGCGCTCCTCTCCAGCCTCCTGTGGGGCACCGCCGACTTCCTGGGCGGCACGGCGTCGCGCCGGCTCGACGCGTTGCGCGTCGTGCTCCTCTCCCAGGCGGTGGCGCTCGTGTCCCTCGTCCCCCTCGTCGCGCTCCTCGGCCCGGAGGTCACCCGGCGCACCGTGGGCAGCGGCGTGGTGGCCGGCCTGGTGGGGCCCGCCGCACTCCTGGCCTTCTACCGGGCCCTGGCGCTCGGCACCATGGGCGTGGTCGCGCCGATCGCGGCGCTCGGCGTCGTGGTGCCGGTCGTGGCCGGCCTCGCCGACGGCGAGGAGCCGACCGCCGTCCAGGTGGTCGGCATCGTCGTGGCGGTCGTCGGCGTGGTCCTGGCGTCCGGGCCGGAGGTGCGGGGCGCCGGGCGGGGTGGCACCCGGCCGCTCGTCCTGGCGCTGGGCGCAGCTCTCGGGTTCGGCATCGTCTTCGTGCTGCTGGCCGAGGGCGGTGACGGTACCGGCACCGCCGAGGTGGTGCTCGTGCTCCTCGCCATGCGGGCCACCAGCGTGCTGGTGCTGGGTGCGCTGGTGCTCGCCCGCTCCGGCCGGTCCGCGGTCGCGGTCCCCCGTCGCGAGCTGCCGGTGCTGGCGGTGATCGGCGCCTTCGACGTCGGCGCGAACGGCACCTTCGCCGTCGCCAGCCAGAGCGACCTGGTGAGCGTGGTGGCCGTCCTGGCCTCGCTGTACCCGGCCGTCACCGCCCTGCTCGCCTGGCGACTCCACCGGGAGCAGCTCCGCCCCCTCCAGCTCGCCGGCGTCAGCGCCGCGCTCGCTGGCGTGGTGCTCCTCTCGGCCGGTTGAACACGTTCAGATCAGCGAGTCGATCCAGGCTCGGTGGAGGTCGCCGTAGGCGCCGGCGCCGCTGCGGAGGTCCTCCGGGGCGCCGTCCTCGACGATGCGCCCGCCGGCGACCACGAGGATGCGGTCGGCGATCTCCACCGTCGTGAGGCGGTGGGCGATGATGATCGCGGTCCGGTCGGCCAGCAGGGTGCGCAGCGCCCGCTGCACGGCCCGCTCGCTCGGGATGTCGAGCGAGCTCGTGGCCTCGTCGAGGATCAGCACGGCCGGGTCGGCCAGGAAGGCCCGGGCGAAGGCGAGCAGCTGGCGCTGGCCGGCCGACAGCCGGGCGCCCTTGGCCTGGATGTCGGTGTCGTAGCCCTTCGGGAGGCGCCGGATGAACCCGTCTGCGCCGATGGCCTGGGCTGCCCCCTCGATCTCGGCCCGACCCGCGCCGGGCCGGCCGAACTCGATGTTGTCGGCCACGGTGCCGCTGAACAGGAAGCTCTCCTGGGTGACCACGACGACGGCGCGGCGCAGGTCCTGCTCGTCGAGGTGGGCGAGCGGGACGCCGTCGAGGCACACCGTGCCCTCGGTCGGGTCCCAGAAGCGGGCCGTGAGCCGGGCGATCGTGGACTTGCCGGCGCCGGTCTCGCCGACCACGGCCACCGTCTGCCCGGCGGGCACGACGAGGTCGACGTCGTGCAGCACGACGTCGTCGCCGTAGGCGAAGGTGACCCCCTCGAAGGTGACGGCGCCGGCCGCCTCGGGCAGGGGCTCAGGATCGGTCGGGGGCGCGACGGTGGGCTCCTCGTCGAGCACGCCGGAGAGCTTCTCGGTGGCGGCGGCCGCGGCCTGGAACAGGTTGTAGAACTGGCTGAGCTCGGTCATGGGCTCGAAGAAGCGGCGCAGGTACAGCACGAACGAGGCCAGCACGCCGATCTCGATGGCGCCGTCGATCACCCGGGTGCCGCCGTACAGCAGGACCACGGCGACGGTGGCCCGGCCGGCGAACTGCACGCCGGGGCCGTAGGTGGCGGCGAGGCGCGACGACCACACGTTGGCGTCGGAGTAGCGCCGGTCGAGGTCGTCGAAGATCTCCTGGTTGCGGCGCTCGCGTCGGAACGACTGCACCGCCTGGATGCCGCCGAGCGACTCCACGAAGTGGACGATGACGAGCGCGATGGCCTCACGGGTGGCGCGGTACGCCTGCTCCGAGTGGTGCCGGAACCACCGGGTCAGGAGCCACAGGACGGGCACGACCGACAGGGCGGCCAGCGCCAGCAGCGGGTCGAGGACGATCAGGATGATCGTGATCCCGACGAGCGTCAGCGACGACGTCGTCAGCTGCAGCAGGCCGTGGCCGAGGAGCTCGGCGATGGCGTCGACGTCACTGGTCTGGCGGGAGATCACCCGACCCGACGTGTAGCGCTGGTGGAAGCTGAGGCTGAGCGTCGTGAAGTGGCGCGACAGCCGCCGGCGGATGTCGACGATGACCTCTTGGCCGATGCGGCCCGACACGAGGAGGAACGCGTTGAAGCTGCCGGCGGCGACGACGGTGGCGAGGAGGTAGGCGCCGACGACGGTGAGCAGCGGGCGGACCGACCCGCTGCCGTCGTCCAGCAGCGGGGGGATGCCCTCGTCGATGGCCTGGCCGACGAACCACGGACCGGACAGGTGGGCGACCATGTTGACGGCGATGAGCACGGTGGCCCACGTCATCGACCGCTTGTGCGGGGCGAGGAGCGAGCCGAGCAGCCGACGGCTGCGCGACCGCAGCAGCGTGGCCAGGCTCCCCCGGACGTCGTCCACGTCCTCGGCCGCGACGCCGCGCCAGGAGTCGATCGACTCGTCCCCCGTGACGTCGACGTCTTCTCGCCCGTGTGGGCGAGAGCCCGACCGATGCTCCGCATCGGTCCCCACCAGGTCCAGCCCGATGGGGTCGTGCTCGTGGCCCTCGTCCTCGAGGGGGTGCGTGGTGCTCACGTGAGCGCTCCTTCCTCGTCCTCGGCGGCCTGGGCGAGGATCTCCCGGTAGCGGGGTTCGGTCTCGAGCAGCTCGGTGTGGGTGCCGGTGGCGGCGATGCGCCCGTCGACCAGCAGGGCGGCCCGGTCGGCGAGGGCGATGGTGGATGGGCGGTGGACCACGACGATGGCGGTGCGGTCCACGAGCAGCGGGCGGAGCCGCTCCTCCACCTCGGCCTCGGTGTGGACGTCGAGCGCGGACAGCGGGTCGTCGAGCACGACGATCCGGGGCTTGGCGATGACGGCCCGGGCCAGGGCGAGGCGCTGGCGCTGCCCGCCCGACAGGGTCATGCCCTGCTCGCCGATGCGCGTGTCGAGGCCCCACGGGAGGTCGTGGGCGAAGCCGGCCCGGGCGATCTCGAGGGCCTCCTCGATCTCGTCGTCGGTGGCGCCGGGCAGACCGATGCGCAGGTTCTCCCGGACGCTGGCCGAGAACAGGGTCGCCTCCTCGAACGCCATGCTGACCTGCCCCCGCAGACTGGCGAGCGTGACGTCCCGCAGGTCGTGGCCGTCGACGCTGACCCGGCCGGAGGTCGGGTCGTGCAGCCGGGCCAGCAGCATGGCCAGGGTGCTCTTGCCGGATCCGGTGGGGCCGACCAGGGCGAGCGTCTCGCCGGGCTGGATCTCCAGGTCGACGCCACGCAGGACCTCCCGGTCGGTGCCGTAGGCGAAGCGCACGTCCTCGAACCGGATGTGGCCGCGGACATCGGGCAGCTCGACCGCGCCGGCGCGGTCGTCGACGACGGGGGGCGTGTCCATCACGTCGTAGACCCGGTCGGCGGCGGTCATGGCCTCCTGCGCCATGGCCAGGATCCAGCCGAGCGCCTCGAGGGGGAACACGAGGATGAGCACGTAGGACACGAAGGCGAAGAGGCCGCCGAGGGACAGGTCGCCGGAGCCGACGGCGAGCACGCCGGCGAGCAGTGTGGCCACCAGGATCAGGTTGGGCACGACGCCCAGCAGCCACACGAACTTGGTGTGCACGGCGATCCGCTCCATCTGCGAGCCGTACAGCCGGCGGACGTGGACGTCGTAGCGGTCGAACGCGTACCGAGCCCGGCCGAACGCCTTGATGACGCCGATCCCCTTGGCTGCCTCCTCGATCTCGGTGGTCATGTCGCCGGTCTCGTCCTGGATGCGCCGGACGACGGCCGTGTACTGGACCTCGAAGCGGGCGCACAGCACCAGCACGGGCACGGCGAAGGCCCCCGCGACGAGGGCGAGGGGCCAGTAGAGGCTGACGAGGAGGGCGAAGATGGCCAGCACCTCGAGCGCGATGATCAGGAGGAACACAGCGCCGAACGCGGTGAAGCGCCGGATGGTGGCGATGTCGCTCGTGGCCCGCGAGAGCAGCTGACCGGACTGCCACCGGTCGTGGAACCCGACGTCGAGGCGCTGCAGGTGCCGGTACAGGTCGTTGCGCATCTGGGTCTCGACGTCCATCGCGGCGATGGCGAGGCGGATCCGGCGCTGGTGGGCGAGGCCGGTCTCGACCAGGCCGAGCACCACGGCGAGCCCGGCCCACGGCACGATGCCGGCCTTGTCGCCACGGGCGATGGGGCCGTCGATCACCGCCTTGGCGATGAGCGGCGTGGACAGCCCGGCGGCGATGGACACCACGGCCGAGAGCCCGACGAACCACATCCGGCCCCGGTGGGGTCCGAAGTAGGGAGCGACCCGACGGAGGTTGGCGCTGGCCCGGTGGCGGACGTGGCCGGTGGCGTCGTTCGACATGCGTCCTCTCCCGGTCCGGCCCACACCCCCGCGGGCGCCGGTGGGTCACGGTACGGACGCTGGGCGAACGGCGCCCAGGGAGTTTGGCGTTGCCGCCCCACGGGCCAGCAGCGAGCTGCTAGCGGTCGACCTCTCCCATGATCGGGTCGACCGAGGAGATGTTCACCACGGCGTCGGCGATCAGGCCGTCGCGCATCATGTGGGGCAGGGTCTGCAGGTTCCGGAAGCTGGGCCCCGAGATGTGGAAGCGGTACGGCTTGGACGTGCCGTCGGACACCAGGTAGCAACCGAGCTCGCCCCGGGGGCTCTCGATGGCGACGTAGACCTCGCCGGGCGGGACCTTGAAGCCCTCGGTGAAGATCTTGAAGTGGTGGATGAGGGCCTCCATCGACTCGTCGATGCGGGCCCGCGGCGGCGGGGTGACCTTCTTGTCCTGGATGCGGTAGTCGCCCGCCGGCATGAGGTCGAGGATCTGGCGGACGATCCGCATGGACTCGCGGATCTCGGCCAGGCGGATGGCGTAGCGGTCGAAGCTGTCCCCGTAGGAGCCGACCAGCACATCGAAGTCGACCTGGTCGTAGCGCAGGTACGGCTCGTCCTTGCGCAGGTCCCGGGCCACCCCGGTGGAGCGCAGGATTGGGCCGGTGGCGCCGAGGGCGATGGCCTCCTCGGGCGTGATGACGCCCACGCCCTGCAGCCGCTCCCGGTAGATCGGCTGGCCGGTGAGCAGCACGTCGAACTCGTCGAGCTGCTCGGGCAGGTAGTCGAGGAGGTGGAGGATGTCGTCGCGCCAGCCGTCGGGCAGGTCGGCGGCCACGCCGCCGGGGCGGATGAAGTTGTGGTTCATCCGCAGGCCGGTGATCTTCTCGAGGAGGCGCAGGCCCTCCTCGCGCTCGCGCCAGCCGTAGATCATCATCCCCACCGCACCGACGTCCATGCCGTTGGTGGCCATGAACAGCAGGTGCGAGGTGATGCGGTTGAGCTCGCACATCAGCATGCGGATCCACTGGGCCCGCTCGGGGATGTCCTCGTCGATGCCGAGCAGCTTCTCGGTGGCCATGGAGAAGACCAGCTCGTTGAACAGCGGCGCCGCATAGTCCATGCGGGTCGCGTTCGTCGGGCCCTGGAGGAAGGTGAGGTCCTCGCCCGTCTTCTCCATGCCGGTGTGCAGGTAGCCGATGACCGGCTTGGTGCGCAGCACCCGCTCGCCGTCGAGCTCGAGCATGAGGCGCAGCACCCCGTGGGTGGACGGGTGCTGCGGACCCATGTTGATGATCATGGTCGAGCCCTCTTCGGCCTCCTCCTCGGCGAGCGCGGCGGCCTCGGCCTCCGACATGCGCAGCGTGGCGCCGAGCTCGCGGAGCAGCTCGGCCCCGGTGCCCGACCCGCGGGCGCCCATCTCCTGGGACCCCTGGTCGGTGAGGGAAGCGTCGAGTTCGGAGGCGGTGGTCATCGCTCGTTCACCACGCCCTTGAACTGCACGGGGATGCGGCCCACGCCGTAGTCCTTGCGCAGCGGGTGGCCCTCCCAGTCCTCGGGCATGAGGATGCGGGTCAGGTCGGGGTGGCCGGCGAAGCGGATGCCGAACATGTCGTAGACCTCTCGCTCGAAGGCCTCGGTGCCGGGATGGATCTCGAACAGCGTCGGCACGACGGCGTCGGACTCGGGCACCTGGACCCGGATCCGGACGCGCCCGCCGTGGCTGAAGCTGCGCAGGCCGACCACGACCTCGAAGCGCTCGGGCTCGACGCCGGCGGGCAGACCCCGGTCGGAGGCGTAGGTGAGGTAGTCCACGGCGGTGACGTCGATGCAGACGTCGAAGCCCTCGTCGTTGCGCAGCGAGGCGACCACGTCGGCGAGGCGCTCGCGCTCGACGTGGAGCACGGCCTGGCCCCGGGACCAGGTGACGGACTGGCCGTACAGCTCCTCGGGCTCGGGGCTGGTGGCGTCGACGACGCCCGGGTGCTCGTCCTGGCTCGGCGTGGCGTCGCTCACGACCGCCGCTCCAGGCTGACCGGGGTGCTGAGGTTCTTGCCGTCGGCCGTCTGGCCACCGATCTGGGGCAGGTGCACGCCGGCGCCGGCACCGGTCTCGGCCCGGCGGCGCAGGAGCTCGCCGCTCTGGATCTTCTCGTGGATGGTGTTGATGGCGTGGATCAGCGTCTCGGGGCCGGGCGGGCAGCCCGGCGCGTAGGCGTCGACCGGCACGATCTGGTCGACGCCCTGGACGATGGCGTAGTTGTTGAACATGCCGCCCGAGCTGGCGCACACGCCCATCGACAGCACCCACTTGGGCTCGGGCATCTGGTCGTAGATGTGGCGCAGCACCGGGGCCATCTTCTGGCTGACCCGGCCGGCGACGATCATCAGGTCGGCCTGGCGGGGCGAGGCCCGGAAGACCTCCATGCCGAAGCGGCCGGAGTCGAAGTGGGCACCGCCCATGGCCATCATCTCGAGCGCGCAGCAGGCGAGGCCGAAGGTGGCGGGCCACAGGCTGGACTTGCGGGCCCACTGGACCAGGTCCTCCACCCGCGCGGTCAGGACGTTGTGATCGAGGCCTTCGAGGCCTTCGTCGAGCTTCCAAGCCATGGTGAGCTCCTCTTGGCGATCGGTGTCAGGCCGCTTCGTCGGTGCCGGCGGGGCGACCGTCGAGGCCCACCCGTCGGACCGTGCTGGCGGCGGTGCGCTCGGCGGAGACCATCTCCTGGTCGGCGCCCGCGGTGCCGACGCCGGTGCGGTCGACCCGGCGCAGCGTCTTGACCGGGCCCCAGTCGAGGGCGCCGCGGCTGAACTCGTAGGCCAGCGAGATCACGATCGGTGCCGAGAACAGCAGGATCGCGAACAGGCCGAAGGCGCCGAGCTGGCGGTAGAT
>JBKHVG010000039.1:8056-20676 GCA_046570205.1 Acidimicrobiia bacterium | reverse complement strand
GAGGGTCTGCGGTTCGCGATCCGTGAGGGTGGCCGCACGGTGGGCGCTGGCCGCGTCACCAAGATCCTCAAGTAGAGCCGAACCCACCGGGCTCCGGTGGAGCCCCTGCCCGCACCCCCCGCTCGAGCGGGGGGTGCTTCGCGCTTACCCACCGGTAGGTGTGCAGGCTGTCATGGAGTCGTCACGTAACCGCTCGGTGCCCAAGGGGGTCGGAATGTCTGCGATGCGAACCGAGATGGACGAGCTGGTGGCTCGGGCCCAGGCGGGGCAGCGAGGCGCCTTCGACGAGCTGGTCCGGCGCACCCACACCGAGACGTACACCTTGGCGTATCGCCTCTGCGGCAACGAGGAGGACGCGCGAGACGTGGTGCAGGATGCCTACCTGCGAGCCTTCAAGGGCCTGAAGCGGTTCCGGGGCGAGGCCCAGTTCTCGACCTGGATGTACCGCATCACCGCGAACTGCGCCAACACCCTCATGGGCAAGCGCCACAAGCACCGCCACGACGAGCTGCCCGACACCGTCGAGGACACCGATCACGAGCGCGACCCCGCCGCCCGGGCCGACGCCATGGCGCTGCGCCAGGACCTCGAGGACGCCCTCGCCGTGCTGTCGCCCAAGCTCCGGGCGGTCGTGCTGCTCCGCGACGTCTACGAGCTGCCTCACGAGGACATCGCCGCGGAGCTCGGCATCAGCGAGACGGCGGCCAAGGTCCGCCTTCATCGGGCCCGCCGCCAGCTCAAGGAGCAGCTGTTCCCGCGGCGGGCCGGCGACGACGTCGGAGACGAGATCCGTGCCAGCTGAGCGCTGGGAGCCGCGGGGGTGAACGCCGTCCGCTGCCTCGACCTCGCCGACGACCTCGGCGGCGTCGCCGACGGCACCCACCAGCTGAGCCGGCCGGCGCGCCGCCACGTCGAGGGGTGTCTGCGCTGCCAGGCCGACCTGGTGCAGTACCGCCGCCTGCTGCGGACGCTTCGGACCCTGCGCACCGACGTCCTCGAGCCCGCCCCCGGCCTGCTCGCCGACATCTTCGCCTCCCTCGAGCACGCTGGCGAGCGCCACGCCATCCGGGGTGTGCTCCACGGCCGGCGGGCCGCCTACGTGGGCGGGCTGGCCGCCGCCACGGCCGCCGGTGCGGCCGGCGCTGCGCTGGTGCTCGCCGCTCGGCGGGGCCGCACCACGCTGGCAGGCTGACCATCGAGCCGCGGCTCGCCGAGCCGGGATGGGGTGCTGACCAGGGCCGGTGCTACCGTGGCCCCTCGCGTCACCGAGGGCAGTAGCTCAACTGGCAGAGCACCGGTCTCCAAAACCGGCGGTTGGGGGTTCGATTCCCTCCTGCCCTGCTCGACCTGTGCGTCCCGCCGCGCACCCACCTGCAATCCGGAGTCCCACCCGCCATGGCCATGAACCGAGAGCAGCGCCGCCTGCTGAAGAAGCAGGGCGAGCTGAACGAGCAAGGCGAGCCCGTCCGCCAGCCGCGCGGCCAGCAGCAGCGCGGGCCGGCCCCCCGCAGCGAGCGGATCGGGCCCAAGCAGTTCGTGGGCGAGGTCCGTGGCGAGCTGCGCAAGGTGGCGTGGCCGTCCCGCACCGAGGTCGCCAACTACTCCGTCGTCGTGCTCCTCGGCATCGTCGTGCTCACCGCCATGATCGCCGGGCTCGACTACGTGCTCGGCGAGGCCGTCCTCAAGCTGTTCGAGCGATGAGCGACCTGCCCACCGAAGAGGAGACCGCCGTGTCCGACGTCGAGACCGACGCCACGCCCGACGCCGACGCGATCGCCGCCGAGGCCGACGCGCTCGATGCGCCCGCCGAGCCGGTCAGCGAGAGCGCCGACGAGGACCACCCCGTCATCGACGACGCCGGCGACGCTGCGCCCGGCGTCATCGACGAGCCCTACGTCGATCCCGGCCTGCTCAACCAGGCCGACGACGACGACGCCCCCGTGCAGGACGACGCCCCCGAGGGCGAGTCCGAGGGCGACGAGATCCAGGTCGTCGACGCCGAGGACCTGGTCGAGCCGGTCCCCGAGGAGCCCGAGGAGGTCGTCAGCCCCTACGACCGTCCCGGCAAGTGGTACGTCGTCCACACCCAGTCGGGCTACGAGAAGAAGGTGAAGTCCAACCTCGAGGCCCGCACCGCCTCCATGAACATGGAGGAGCGGATCTACGAGGTGGCGATCCCGCTCGAGGACGTCGTCGAGTTCAAGAACGGCAAGCGTGTCGTCGTCCAGAAGAAGATGTTCCCCGGTTACCTGCTCGTGCGCTGCCGCCTCGACGACGACTCCTGGTACGTGATCCGCAACACGCCCGGCGTCACCGGCTTCGTGGGCGCCGGCGCCAAGCCGTCGCCGCTGCGCCGCAAGGACGTCGAGAACTTCCTCGGCACCAAGGACGAGGCATCCGAGGCCGCCACGGCCAAGATCAAGCCGCGGATGCAGTACGAGCTCGGGGAGACCGTCCGGGTCAAGGACGGCCCCTTCGCCGACTTCTCCGGCGAGGTCATCGAGCTCAACGCCGAGCAGCTCAAGGTCAAGGTGCTCGTCAACATCTTCGGCCGCGAGACCCCGGTCGAGCTCGAGTTCAGCCAGGTCGCCAAGATGTAGCCGGCGCCGTTCGCGGCGCCCCCATACCGCACGCGGACCGCCGATTGGCGGATCCGTGCCCTGTCCGACCAGACTGGTCGGTCGCTTCGATTCAGGAGAGTTCGTCCCATGGCCAAGAAGAAGGTCGCGGCTGTCGTCAAGATCCAGATCCCCGCCGGGCAGGCCACGCCTGCCCCACCGGTCGGTACCGCGCTCGGCCCGCACGGCGTGGCGATCATGGACTTCTGCAAGGCGTACAACGCGCAGACCGAGAGCTCGCGGGGCACGATCATCCCGGTCGAGATCACGATCTTCGAGGACCGCACGTTCTCGTTCGTCACCAAGACCCCGCCGACGCCGGTGCTGATCCGCCAGGCCGCCGGGCTCGAGAAGGGCGCCACCACCACCGGCACCCAGGTGGTCGGATCGATCACCCAGGCCCAGCTCGAGGAGATCGCGCAGACCAAGATGCCCGACCTCAACGCCTACGACCTCGAGGCGGCCAAGCTGCAGGTCGCCGGCACCGCCCGCTCCATGGGCATCGAGGTCAAGGCGTAACTCCGGCCGCCGGGGTCTTCGCTCCGTCGAGGCCGTTCGGCGCCTCGCAAGTTCCGCAACACAGCCGCTCGTCGGGGAGGACCTCGCCCCGACTGACGCTCATCCATCCCGAGGGAGTTCGAAAGGACCAGTCACCATGGCTGCAGGAAAGCGCTACCGCGACGCGACCACCCGCTACGACCGCGAGGCAGCCCACGCCCCGGCCGAGGCGCTCGATCTGGCCAAGTCGCTGGCCAACGCCAAGTTCGACGAGACCATCGACCTGATCGCCCGCCTCGGGGTCGATCCCCGCAAGGCCGACCAGATCGTGCGTGGCACGGTCGCCCTGCCGTCGGGCACCGGCACCGACGTCCGGGTCGCGGTGTTCGCCCAGGGTGACGCCGCCCAGGCCGCTCGCGACGCCGGCGCCGAGCACGTCGGCGGCGACGACCTCGCCGAGCTGGTCGAGGGCGGCATGCTCGACTTCGACGTCGCCATCGCCACGCCCGACATGATGCCCACGGTCGGCAAGCTGGGCCGTGTCCTCGGCCCCCGCGGCCTCATGCCCAACCCCAAGACCGGCACCGTCACCACCGACGTGGGCAAGGCCGTCGAGGAGTTCAAGGGCGGCAAGGTGGAGTACCGCACCGACCGCTACGGCAACGTGCACGTGCCCATCGGCAAGGCCAGCTTCGACAGCGGCCAGCTCGCCGACAACTTCTGGGCCGTCATCGAGGAGCTGCAGCGGGCCCGTCCCGCGGCGGCCAAGGGCCGCTACTTCCGTCGGGTGGGCGTCAGCTCCACCATGGGCCCCGGCATCCGCATCGACGCCGGCCGCCTCAAGCGCGACGTCGACTGAACGAGTTGGTGCCGCGGCCGCCCCGGTCGTAGCATCGCTGGCTTCATCACAATCGAACCTGCTCGCCGCAGACATCCGGTGCGACCCCACGGGTCGCGCAATGGGCCAGGGGCCCGCCCGACGAGGCGACACCTCCTGAACCGGCTCTGCCGGCTCTGCCCGTGTGCGAGCCCGAGACAGAACGAAGGAGGTGTCCATGGAGAACCCCAGGCCAGAGAAGGTCGCAGTGGTCGACGAGGTGCGTGAGCGCTTCGACGGCACCAGCGCAGCGATCCTCACCGAGTACCGCGGTCTCAGCGTCGGCCAGCTGGCCGAGCTGCGCACCCGGCTGCGGGGCGCCGGCGGCGACTTCAAGGTGTACAAGAACACCTTGGTCCGCTTCGCCGCCCGCGACCTCGGCCTCGAGATCGAAGAGCTGCTCACCGGGCCGACGGCCATCGCGTTCGTCACCGAGACGCCCTCGGGCGACCCCGGCGACGCCGTCGATGTGGCCAAGGTCCTCAAGGACTTCGGCCGTGAGTTCCCGGCGCTGGTGGTCAAGGGCGGTCTGCTGGGGGACAAGCTCCTCAGCGCCGACGACACGCGTGCCCTCGCCGACGTCGAGCCCCGAGAGGTGCTCCTCGCCAAGCTCGCCGGTGCCATGGCTGCCCCCATGCAGCAGTTCGCCGGCCTGCTCCAGGCGCTGCCCCGCAACATGGCGTACGGCCTCAAGGCCCTCATCGACCAGGGTGGCGCCAACCCGGGCGCCGGCGGCGACACCACCGACACCACCGGCGCCACGTCGGACTCGGCCCCGGCCGACACCGCCGAGGCCGACGAGCCGAGCGAGGACGTCACCGCCAACGCGGACGCCCAGCCAGAGACCGACCAGACCGATGACGCCACGGGTGAGCCCGACAGCGTCGACACCGAGAACCAGGAGAGCTGAACCATGGCCACCAAGGAAGAGATCCTCGACGCCATCGCCAACATGACCGTCCTCGAGCTGAGCGAGCTGCTCAGCGACTTCGAGGAGAAGTTCGGCGTGACCGCCGCGGCCCCCGTGGCCGTGGCTGCTGCCGGCGGCGGCGCCGGCGGCGGCGCAGCCGAAGAGGTCGAGGAGCAGGACGAGTTCGATGTCGTGCTCACCGGCGCGGGCGACAAGAAGATCGGCGTCATCAAGGAGGTGCGCGCCCTCACCAACCTCGGTCTCAAGGAGGCCAAGGAGCTGGTCGACGGCGCCCCGAGCACCGTGCTCGAGAAGGCATCGAAGGAAGACGCCCAGAAGGCCAAGGACGCCCTCGAGGGCGCCGGCGCCAGCGTCGAGCTGAAGTGATCGCCGGCGGGCACGCCCGCCGCTGAAGACTCCGGAACTGGGGGCCGCCCATCGGGCGGCCCCCGCTCCGCGCCCGGGCCGCGGTCCGTCGGCGGCCCCGCTTCCGTACCGTCGTGGGCATGGGAGCCGCCACCCCAACGCCGACCTGGATCCAGGCGGGCTCGGGGATCCTCGCTGCCGCAGCCGCCCTCGCCGTGGCCGAGCTCGGCGCCGGGGTGCTGGACAGCACCCGCTCGCTCGTCCTGAGCGTCGGCGACGTCGTCATCGACAACGTCCCCGGATCGGTCGAGCGCTGGGCGATCGACACGTTCGGCACCGCCGACAAGGCCGTGCTCCTCTCCGGGATCCTCGTCCTGTCCGCCGTCTTCGGCGGCGCGCTCGGCGTCGTCGGGGGCCGGCGGCTGCCCGCAGCAGCGGCGGGGTTCCTCGCCTTCGCCGTGGTTGGCGGTGTCGCGGCGTCCGCCGACGAGCAGTCCGACGTCAC
The DNA here is from genome assembly GCA_046570205.1 of Acidimicrobiia bacterium. Classification (GTDB taxonomy): domain Bacteria; phylum Actinomycetota; class Acidimicrobiia; order Acidimicrobiales; family Salinilacustritrichaceae; genus Salinilacustrithrix. Next base: position 14,902 of record JBKHVG010000039.1, on the reverse strand, counting down.
CGGCGCGGTCGTGGTCGGCCTCGTCGGCGCCGCCGCCGGCACCCTCGCACTCTGGCTGCTGCTCCGTGCCGCCGCCCCGCACCCGGCGCCGGCGGCTCCCTCGGCAGCTCCGGTTGCCGTGCCTGGACGGGGGGTCGGGAGCCGCCGGCGGTTCCTCGGCACGGCCGGCGCCGTCGCCGGCGTCGCCGCGCTCTCCGCCGCCCTCGGCCGCTCGCTCGCCGACAGCACCCGGATCGAGCAGGTCCGGCGGGCCATCCGCATCCCTCGCGCCGAGCGCGCCGCCGGCCCCGTGCCGCCGGGCGCTGAGCTCGACATCCAGGGCCTCACCCCGCTGTACGTCCCGAACGAGGACTTCTACCGGATCGACACCGCCCTCACCGTGCCCCGGGTCGACCCGGCCGACTGGTCCCTCGAGGTCACCGGGATGGTCGACCGGCCCCTCCGGCTCACCTACGACGAGCTCCTCGAGATGGACCACACCGAGGCCGACGTGACCCTGTCGTGCGTCTCCAACGAGGTGGGCGGGGAGCTGGTCGGCAACGCCCGCTGGCAGGGAGTCCCGCTGCGGGTGCTGCTCGAGCGCGCCGGCGTCCAGGACGGCGCGACCCAGCTGTTCAGCCGCTCCGTCGACGGCTTCACGGCCGGCTTCCCGACGGTCACCGCGCTGGACCTCGACGAGGCGATGGTCGCGGTCGCCATGAACGGCGAGCCGCTCCCGGCCGAGCACGGATTCCCGGCCCGGCTCGTGGTGCCCGGGCTCTACGGCTACGTGTCCGCCACCAAGTGGCTGGAGACCATCGAGCTCACCGACTGGGGTCGCGACGGCTACTGGATCCCCCGGGGCTGGGCCAAGGAGGGGCCGGTCAAGACCCAGTCCCGTATCGACGTGCCCCGCGACGGCGCCACCGTCCCCCCGGGCGAGGGCGTCATCGCCGGCGTGGCATGGGCCCCGACGCGGGGCATCGAGCGGGTCGAGGTCCGCATCGACGACGGCCCGTGGGAGGAGGCGACGCTGGCCGCCAGCCTCGACGTCGACTGCTGGCGCCAGTGGTTCCTGCCCTGGCCGGCCGAGGCGCGGGAGCACCGCATCACCGTGCGCGCCACCGACGGCGAGGGCGAGGTCCAGACCGACCAGCGCACCCCCGTCGCACCCGACGGCGCGTCCGGCCACCACCAGATCGAGGTTCGCGTGGCCAGGGCCTGAACCACCTCACCGAACGTGGGTTCGGAAAGCTGCCGGGAAACCTTGACGAGCAAGGGCGTCCGTCCTACCCTCTCACCGATCTCCCACGGCCGTCGGTCCAGCAACATCGGCACCGGCGCACAACGTGGGAGGGGAAATCGAGGGCACTGCCGTCCGGACCGGAACTCGGTTCGGGCTGATGCGGGTTGCCCTCGCTTGCGCGACCCCTCTACCATGATCAGGTCGTGCGTGTCTCGGGTCCCGGTGGTCGAACAGAATCGCGTTCCCCCTCCCTCCTGACCGCGTGCGCCCCCGCACTGGCCGCCCACGCCGCCCTCTGAGGAGGACCCTTTGACGTCCGCTGGCACCCGCGAGCGCTATTCGTTCGCGAACCTCGACGAAATCCTTCCGATCCCGGATCTGATCGCGATCCAGACGGAATCCTTCCGCTGGTTCCTGGAGGAAGGCCTCGCCAACACCTTCCGGGACATGAGCCCGATCAAGGACTACAGCGAGCAGCTGCAGCTCGAGCTCGAGTTCGATCCCTTCGACGAGGATCTGAAGCCGTACCCGAAGTTCTCCGTCGAGGAGTGCAAAGAGAAGGACATGACCTACGCGGCGCCGATCTTCGTGCGCGCCAGGTTCATGAACGCCGGCACCGGGGAGATCAAGGAGCAGACGGTCTTCATGGGGGACTTCCCGATGATGACCGACCGCGGCACCTTCATCATCAACGGCACCGAGCGCGTCGTGGTGTCCCAGCTCGTCCGCTCGCCGGGCGTCATCTTCCAGCCGGGGGAGCGGTTCCGCCTCCGCAACCTGTCCAAGCACCAGCTGGTCACGGGGACCATCCACCCCTACCGCGGCGAGTGGATCGAGTTCGACGTCGAGCAGAAGCCGGGCAAGCCGGTCACCGCCGGCACCCGCGTGGCGCGCAAGCGCCGCCTGTCGATGTTCGTGCTGCTGCGCGCCCTGGGCTACGACGAGGAGAACGCCCCCGGCTTCCTCGAGGCCTTCGTGCGCGAGTTCGACTTCCTCGAGGACCAGTGGGAGAAGGACCGCGACCTCGCCCCCACCCAGGACGACGCCCTGGTCGAGATCTACAAGCGCGCCCGCCCCGGTGAGCCGCCGTCGGTGGACTCGGCCCGGAACTACTTCCGGTCCGCCTTCTTCGAGAACCGCCGCTACGACCTGTCCCGGGTCGGCCGGTACAAGCTCAACAAGAAGCTCGGCCCCGAGCTCGGCCGCCTGGCCGAGAAGTTCCCGATGCTCGACCTCGACCTGCCCGAGATCGACCAGCCGGTCCTGTCTCGCTGCGAGGTCCTGGCATCGATGACGTACCTGCTCAACCTGGTGCGGGCCGAGCCCGGCTACCGCCTGGACGACCAGGACCACTTCGCCAACCGGCGCATCCGCTCGGTGGGCGAGCTGATCCAGAACCAGGTCCGCATCGGCCTGTCCCGCATGGAGCGGGTCGTGCGCGAGCGCATGACCACCCAGGACGTCGAGGCGATCACGCCCCAGACGCTGATCAACATCCGGCCCGTGGTGGCGGCGATCAAGGAGTTCTTCGGGACCTCCCAGCTGAGCCAGTTCATGGACCAGGTGAACCCGCTGTCGGGCCTGACGCACCGCCGTCGCCTGTCCGCCCTCGGCCCCGGTGGCCTGTCCCGTGAGCGGGCCGGCTTCGAGGTCCGAGACGTGCACTTCTCCCACTACGGCCGGATGTGCCCGATCGAGACGCCGGAGGGCCCCAACATCGGCCTGATCGGCGGTCTGGCCACCTTCGCCAAGGTCAACGAGTTCGGGTTCATCCAGTCGCCGTACCGCACCGTCGTCGACGGCAGGGTCACCGACGAGGTCGTCTACCTCACGGCGGACGAGGAGGAGGACTACGTCGTCGCCCAGGCCAACGCGCCGATCGACGAGAACGGGAAGTTCGTGCGCGACCGGGTCCTGGTGCGCAAGTCGCCCCAGGCCGCCACCCTCGGCGAGCTCAAGCTCATGCTCGAGCGAGACGTCTTCTTCGGTGCCACCACCGAGATCGCCACCGTCCCGCCCGACGAGGTCCAGATGATGGACGTCTCGCCGAAGCAGATCATCTCGGTCGCCACCGCGCTGATCCCCTTCCTCGAGCACGACGACGCCAACCGCGCCCTGATGGGCGCCAACATGCAGCGCCAGGCCGTGCCGCTGGTCCGGGCCGAGGCGCCCTACATCGGCACCGGCATCGAGGGCCGCTGCGCCGTCGACGCCGCCGACACCTTGATCGCCACCGACTCGGGCACCTGCGTCGAGGCCACCGGCGACCGCATCGTGGTCGAGTACGACAACGAGGGCCGCAAGGTCTTCAACCTGCTCAAGTTCGAGCGCTCCAACCAGGACAGCTGCATCAACCAGCGGCCCCGCCTGGTGCCGGGCCAGAAGTTCGCCAAGGGGGCCCTCATCGCCGACGGCCCGTCGACCGACATGGGCGAGCTGGCGCTCGGCAAGAACCTGCTCGTGGCCTTCATGTCCTGGGAGGGCTACAACTTCGAGGACGCCATCATCCTGTCCGAGCGCCTGGTGCGCGACGACGTGCTCACCTCCATCCACATCCACGAGCACGAGATCGACGCCCGCGACACCAAGCTCGGCCCCGAGGAGATCACCCGGGACATCCCGAACCTCTCCGAGGACATCCTCCGCGACCTCGACGAGCGCGGCATCATCCGCATCGGCGCCGAGGTCGGCCCGGGCGACGTGCTGGTCGGCAAGGTCACGCCGAAGGGCGAGACCGAGCTCACCCCCGAGGAGCGCCTGCTGCGGGCGATCTTCGGCGAGAAGGCCCGCGAGGTGCGCGACACCTCGCTGAAGGTGCCCCACGGCGAGAACGGCAAGGTCATCGACGTCAAGGTCGTGTCCCGCGACGACGGACATGAGCTGCCGCCGGGCGTGAACCAGATCGTGCGGGTCTACGTCGGCCAGAAGCGCAAGATCAGCGTGGGCGACAAGCTCGCCGGCCGCCACGGCAACAAGGGCGTCATCTCCAAGATCCTCCCGATCGAGGACATGCCCTACACCGCCGACGGCACCCCGGTCGACATCATCCTCAACCCGCTCGGCGTGCCGAGCCGGATGAACGTCGGACAGGTGCTCGAAGCGCACCTCGGCTACTGCGCTCGCTGGGGGTGGACCAACCCCGACGGCAACACGGTCGGCGACGAGCCGATCCGTGGCACCGAGCGCAAGACCCGTCCGACCACGACGCCGTCGACGTTCATCGCCACGCCGGTGTTCGACGGTGCGAACTGGGACGAGGAGGAGAAGTCGGGCAAGCACCCGACCATCCAGCAGATCCTCGAGGGGCTCAACCCCGAGGGTGCGCACGGCGAGCGTCTGATCGGCATCAACGGCAAGCAGACGCTGTTCAACGGCCGCACCGGCGAGGCGTACGACCAGCCGATCACCACGGGCTACATGTACATCCTCAAGCTGGCGCACCTCGTCGACGACAAGATCCACGCCCGTTCCACCGGCCCGTACTCGATGATCACCCAGCAGCCGCTCGGTGGCAAGGCGCAGTTCGGTGGCCAGCGCTTCGGGGAGATGGAGGTGTGGGCCCTCGAGGCCTACGGCGCCGCCTACTGCCTGCAGGAGCTGCTCACCATCAAGTCCGACGACGTGCTCGGTCGCGTCAAGGTCTACGAGGCCATCGTCAAGGGCGAGAACGTCCCCGAGCCCGGCATCCCCGAGTCCTTCAAGGTGCTCATCAAGGAGATGCAGGCCCTGTGCCTCAACGTCGAGGTCCTGGCCAAGGACGGCAACGAGATCGAGATGCGCGAGCTCGACGAGGACCTGTACCGCACCACCGAGGAGCTGGGCATCGACCTCAGCCGCCCCGAGAAGGGCACCGACGAAGAGGACGAGCGCAGGCGCCAACGCCTGTAGGTGCGCTGAGCGCCTCACCGTCCCGTCAACGAACGCCTGCAAGAACGAACTGAGGACATCAAGTGCTCGACGTCAACAACTTCGACCAGCTCCGGATCGGGCTGGCGACCGCGGACTCCATCCGCATGTGGTCCAACGGCGAGGTCAAGAAGCCCGAGACCATCAACTACCGCACGCTGAAGCCCGAGAAGGACGGCCTCTTCTGCGAGAAGATCTTCGGCCCGACCAAGGACTTCGAGTGCGCCTGCGGCAAGTACAAGCGGGTGCGCTTCAAGGGCATCATCTGCGAGCGCTGCGGCGTGGAGGTCACGCGCTCGAAGGTCCGGCGCGAGCGCATGGGCCACATCGAGCTGGCCGCCCCGGTGGTGCACATCTGGTACCTGCGCGGCACCCGGTCGTGGCTGGCCTACCTGCTCTCGGGCACCGAGGCCCGCGAGGAGCTGAAGGCCAAGCAGCTCGAGAAGGTCATCTACTTCGCGGCGAACCTGGTCACCTGGGTCGACCACGACAAGCTCCACGAGGAGCTGCCCAACATCGAGGCCGAGATGCTCGCCGAGCGCGAGGCGATCGAGAAGGAGCGCGAGCTCGAGATCGCCGAGCGCTACGAGGAGCTCGAGTCCGAGCTCGGCGCGCTCGAGAACGAGGGTGCGAAGGACTCCGAGCTGAAGGCCCGCCAGAAGCAGGCCGAGAAGGACGTCGCCATCATCCGCGAGCAGTACGAGGGCGAGCTGGACCTGCTCCAGCGCTCCTTCGACGAGCTCAAGGAGCTGCACACCCGCAAGATCATCGAGGACGAGATGCTGTGGCGGGAGCTCACCGACCGCTACGGCGACTACTTCGAGGGCGGCATGGGTGCCGACGCGCTGGCCCGCCTCATCGACCGGATCGACTTCGACGAGGAGGAGATCCAGCTCCACGCGAACATCAACCCGGCCGAGGGCGACAAGCCCCTCTCCCAGCAGCGCAAGCAGAAGGCCATCAAGCGGCTCAAGATCGTCGCCGCCTTCAACCGCCGGGACGAGAACGGCCGGCGGGTCAACGACCCCAAGGCCATGATCCTCGAGGTCGTCCCGGTGATCCCGCCGGAGCTGCGCCCGATGGTCCAGCTCGACGGCGGCCGCTTCGCCACCTCCGACCTGAACGACCTGTACCGCCGGGTCATCAACCGCAACAACCGCCTGAAGCGCCTGCTCGACCTCGGTGCCCCCGAGATCATCGTGAACAACGAAAAGCGCATGCTCCAGGAGGCCGTCGACGCCCTGTTCGACAACGGCCGCCGCGGCCGTCCCGTCACCGGGCCCGGCAACCGCGCCCTCAAGTCCCTGTCCGACATGCTCAAGGGCAAGCAGGGCCGGTTCCGCCAGAACCTGCTCGGCAAGCGCGTCGACTACTCGGGCCGCTCGGTCATCGTGGCCGGCCCGACGCTGCGCCTGCACCAGTGCGGCCTGCCCAAGCTCATGGCCCTCGAGCTGTTCAAGCCCTTCGTCATGAAGGAGCTCGTCGACCGCGAGCACGCGCAGAACATCAAGTCGGCCAAGCGCATGGTCGAGCGTCGCCGGGGCCAGGTGTGGGACGTCCTGGAGGACGTCATCAAGGAGCACCCGGTGCTCCTCAACCGTGCCCCCACGCTGCACCGGCTCGGCATCCAGGCCTTCGAGCCCAAGCTGGTCGAGGGCAAGGCCATCCAGCTGCACCCGCTGGTCTGCACCGCCTTCAACGCCGACTTCGACGGC
>JBKHVG010000039.1:0-8046 GCA_046570205.1 Acidimicrobiia bacterium | reverse complement strand
CCAGATGGCCGTGCACCTGCCGCTGTCCGCCGAGGCCCAGGCCGAGGCGCGCGTGCTGATGCTGTCGGCCAACAACATCCTGTCCCCGGCCAACGGGCGCCCGCTCGTGACGCCGACCCAGGACATGGTGATCGGCGCCTTCTACCTGACCTCCCTGGTCGACGGCGAGAAGGGCGAGGGCCGCGCCTTCGGCGACGTGGAGTCCATCCGTGCCGCCTACGAGGCCGGTGACCTGGCCATCCACGCCAAGATCCAGTACCGCGCCGGTCGCGACGAGGACGGCAAGGCCCGGTGGATCACCACCACCCCCGGCCGGGTCATCTTCAGCCAGTGCCTCCCGGAGTCCTTCGACTTCCTCGGCACCATGAACGAGCGCATGGACAAGCGTGGCCTGAGCGCCATCGTCGACCGGCTCGCCGCCGAGTACAGCAAGGCCGAGGTGGCCGAGGCGCTCGACGCCATCAAGGACCTCAGCTACACGTGGGCGTCCCGGTCCGGCCTGACGGTGTCCATCGACGACGTCAAGACCCCCGAGTCCAAGCGCGACATCCTCGACCAGCACGAGGTCGAGGCCGACAAGGTCGAGACCCAGTTCCGGCGGGGCATCATCACCGACGGGGAGCGGCGCCAGAAGGAGATCGAGATCTGGACCAACGCCACTGAGGAGATCCGGGCCCAGATGGAGATCGGCCTCAAGGCCGAGCGCTTCAACCCGATCGACATGATGGTCGCCTCCGGTGCCCGCGGGAACATGATGCAGGTCCGCCAGATCGCGGGCATGCGCGGCCTCGTGGCCAACCCCCGCGGCGACATGATCCCCCGCCCGATCAAGTCGAACTTCCGCGAGGGGCTCGACATGCTCGAGTACTACATCGCCACGCCTGGCGCCCGGAAGGGCCTGGTCGACACGGCGCTGCGGACGGCCGACTCCGGCTACCTCACCCGTCGCCTCGTCGACGTGGCCCAGGAGCTCATCGTCAACGAGGAGGATCCCTTCGATCGGGCCGAGCGCACCGGTTCGCCGATCCGCTCGATCTGGATCGAGGACATCCGCCCCGACCTGCCGAACAAGCGCTTCTACGTGGAGACCAAGCTCCTCGGACGGGTCCTCGTCGAAGATGTCACGCTGTCCGCACCGGATGAGGAAGGTGTCACGACCTACGAGCGCGGCACCATGATCGACGAACAGCGCATGCAGGCGATGATCGCCGATCCCGACGTCACCCGGGTCCGGGTGCTGTCGCCGCTGACCGACGACTCCGAGCGCGGCATCTCCGCCCTCGGCTACGGCATGTCGATGGCGACCGGCGGCATGATCGAGCGGGGCGAGGCCGTGGGCGTCATCGCCGCCCAGTCCATCGGCGAGCCCGGCACGCAGCTCACGATGCGCACGTTCCACACCGGCGGCGTCGCCTCCAGCAGCGGCGACATCGCCGGCGGTCTGCCCCGCGTCGTCGAGCTGTTCGAGGCCCGCACGCCGAAGGGCAAGGCCACGCTGTCCACCGTGTCCGGCGTGGTCCGGATCCTCGAGGACGAGGGGCGCGGCAAGACCGTGCTCGTCGTCACCGACGAGGGCGAGGAGGTCTCCTTCCCCATCCCGGTCGGCGCCCGCCTCGAGGTCACCGACGGCCAGGACATCCGGGCCGGCGACGCCATCGTGGAGGGTCCGCGCGACCCCCGCGAGCTGCTCGAGATCAAGGGCCTGCGCTTCACCCAGCAGTACCTGGTCGACGAGATCCAGAAGGTGTACCGCGATCAGGGCGTGTCGATCCACGACAAGCACATCGAGCTGATCGTGCGCCAGATGACCCGCCGGGTCCACATCAACGAGTCCGGCGACTCCGAGTTCCTGCCCGGCGAGCGCATCGACCGCCGGCGCTACACCGAGGTCAACAAGCAGCTGCTGCTCGAGGGCAAGCAGCCGGCCGAGGCCCGTGACGAGATCATGGGCATCACCAAGGCCTCGCTGTCGACCGACTCGTGGCTGTCGGCCGCCTCCTTCCAGGAGACGACGCGGGTGCTCACCGAGGCTGCCATCGAGTCCAAGTCGGACGGGCTGGTCGGCCTCAAGGAGAACATCATCATCGGCAAGCTGATCCCGGCCGGCACCGGCCACGGCGACTACCGGGACGTGGACACCTACGCCCCGGAGTACCGCCAGATGGAGGGCTGGAGCTCCGACGACGAGGGCGAGGACATCGCCGCGTCGCTGGCCGCAGGCTTCGAGGAGCAGTTCGGCGCCGACGTCGTCCGCCTCCCCACCGCCGGCGACGTCGGGTAGCGCTCGACGCCAGACCGACGCTCGGAGCGCCCGGCACCCATCGGTGCCGGGCGCTCACAGCACGTCGTCGGCCGTCACCCCGAGGGCCACGCGACCGGCGTGGACCAGCGTCTTGTCCATCGAGAGCGGGTGGCACTTGATGGCCCGGATGTCCCGGTAGCACCGCTCGATCACGGAGCCCTTCGAGAACGACGCACCGCCTGCGACCTCCATGGCGAGGTCGCAGACCTCGATCCCGGCCAGGGCCACCTCGCGCTTGGCGGCCATGACGTCGGCGACCACATCCATGGAGGGCTGGGGATCGTCGCCGACGGCGGCGATCGCGCCGTCCAGTGCCCAGGCGGCCACCCGCAGGCGGTGGGCCATCAGCCCGACCTGGCGCTGGACCACGACGTCGTCGCGCCGGGCACCCACCGCCTCCACCGCGGCGGCGTACGCGGCCTCGGCGACCCCGAGGTAGGCGGCGGTGATGATCGGGAAGGCGATGGAGAAGATCACCTGCAGCGGGCCGTCGATCACGCCGTGCGGGCGGTTGGCCAGGACCTTGTCGTCGGCGACGAACACATCGTCGACGACGATGCTGTTGCTGGCGGTGCCCCGCATGCCGAGCACGTCCCAGTCGTCGAGCACCGTCACGCCGTCGGCGGACAGCGGCACCGCCATGTTCAGCACCCGGAGGCCCTGGTCCGGGTCCTCGAACGCGAACATCGTCGACATCGCGGCGCCGGCCACGGACTGGCTGCAGAAGACCTTCCGACCCGAGACCCGGTAGCCGCCCTCGACCCGGACCGCCCGGCCCCGGGGGTGGGTCTGATCCGCACCACCCGTCGACACGAGAACGATGCCCTCGTCCGCGACCCGCCGGAGGGTCCCCTCGGCGCCAGGCAGGCCGCGGCGGTAGCGCCAGGCGGTGAAGGCGACGACGTGCTGGTGCATGGCCGTGGCGAGGGCCGTGGCGCCGCAGTGGTGGCCGAGCTCGCGCTGCACGGCGGCGATCTCGGCGAGGGACGCGCCACCACCGCCGAGCTCGGTAGGCACGCCCATGGCGAGGAGTCCGGCGTCGCGCAGCGCGTCGACGGCCTCGGAGACGAAGGTGCCGTCGCGGTCGTGGCGCTCGGCGTGCGAGGCGATGGCGCAGCCGACCTCGGCAGCATGGTCCAGGAAGGACTCGGTGGGGATGGGGGTGATGGTCATGTGCCGACCGTACGAACGGGTCCCGACCACGCCTAGTGCAGGATCTGGACCTGGCCGGTACGGATCATGGACTTCGTCGCCCGGGGGTGCGACGATCCCTCGGTGCCGCAGTACGGACGGTTCTGCCCGGTGTCCATGTCTTCCGAGGTCCTCGCCGACCGATGGACGCCGCTCATCATCCGGGAGCTGGTCCTCGGCAACACCCGGTTCAACGAGATCGCCCGGGGGCTTCCCGGCATCTCCCGCACGCTGCTCATCCAGCGGCTCCGCCACCTCGAGCGTCGCGGTGTGCTGCTGACGCTCCCGTCCGCCGGCGGTCGGGGCAGCGAGTACCACCTGACGCCGGCCGGTCGAGACCTGCAGCCGGTGCTCGAGGCCATGGGACGCTGGGCGGTCGAGTGGCTGTACGACGAGTTCGACGACGGCGTCGACGCGGTCACCCTCATGTGGTGGATGCACCGTCTGGTCGACCGTGACGCGCTGCCCGTCGGACGGGTCGTCGTCGAGTTCCGGCACATCGCGCCGGAACCGGTCTCGATCTGGCTCGTCCTGGACCGGGGCGAGCCGTCGGTGTGCATGCAGCACCCCGGCACCGCCAGCGACCTGCTCGTCACGATGCCGACGAGCGCGCTCGCCCGGGTGTTCAGTGGCGCCGACCGGTGGGCGGCCGCAGTCAGCCGCGGCGACATCGAGGTGGAGGGCCACGCCGCGCTCGGCCGTGCCCTGCCGGGCTGGTTCCTGTGGAGCCCGTGGTCGGAGCAGACCCGCTTGCGGGCCGAGCGGGTCGCCACCACCTGAGGTCCGGTCAGCCCGGCGGCCGCCCTGCGGGGAGGTCGACGGTGGCCAGCCAGGCGCTGCGACCACGGGGTTCGACGTGGCGGTCGCCGGGTTGTGTGCCGCCGAGCCCCAGCCGTAGTCTGTCCTGTCGGTCATGCGCGCCCCCGGTGCGAACCTCCACGAGGTGCGCCAGGCCGAGCGATCGCACCCGATTCACAAGCACACGCTTTCGATCCGTCAGGCAGAGGACACCCGTGCCCACGATTCAGCAGCTGGTCCGCAAGGGCCGGCAGTCCAAGATGACCAAGGCCAAGACGCCGGCCCTCAAGGGTGCCCCCCAGCGGCGCGGCGTCTGCACGCGGGTGTTCACCGTCACGCCCAAGAAGCCCAACTCGGCGCTGCGCAAGGTCGCCCGTGTCCGGCTCACCTCGGGCGTCGAGGTCACCGCCTACATCCCCGGCGAGGGTCACAACCTGCAGGAGCACTCCATCGTGCTCGTGCGTGGTGGCCGTGTGAAGGACGTCCCCGGCGTCCGCTACAAGATCATCCGCGGCACGCTCGACACCTCGGGCGTCCGTGACCGCAAGCAGGCCCGTAGCCGCTACGGCGCCAAGAAGGACGCCTGAGATGCCTCGCAAGGGACCCGCACCGCGCCGTGAGATCAAGCCGGACCCGATCTACGACTCGACCGTCGTCACGCAGCTGACCAACAAGATCCTGCTGTCGGGCAAGCGCTCCACCGCTGAGCGGATCATGTACGACGCCATGTCGATCGTGGAGTCCAAGACCGGCTCCGAGCCGCTGTCCACGCTCAAGCGGGCGCTCGACAACATCAAGCCCCAGCTCGAGGTCAAGAGCCGGCGCGTCGGTGGCGCCACCTACCAGGTCCCGATCGAGGTGCGCCCGCGCCGGGCCAACACCCTCGCCATCCGCTGGATCATCACCTTCGCCCGCGCCCGTCGGGAGCGGACCATGGCCGAGCGCCTCGCCAACGAGATCCTCGACGCCAGCAACGGCCTCGGCGCCTCCGTGAAGCGCCGCGAGGACATGCACAAGATGGCCGAGTCCAACAAGGCCTTCGCGCACTACCGCTGGTAGTGCCCGTCCTCCCCCTGATCTGTCCATCCCACGCGGGCCATCGGCCCCACGACCGGGTCACCTGCACGCAGGTCCCGGTCGTCTTCTTGTGAGAGCCCTCCATGACTGAGAAGCGCAGCAACTCCATCGCCCGGACCCGGAACATCGGGATCATGGCGCACATCGACGCCGGCAAGACCACGACGACCGAGCGGATCCTCTACTACACCGGCCGCAACTACAAGATCGGCGAGGTCCACGAGGGCGGCGCCACCATGGACTGGATGGAGCAGGAGCAGGAGCGGGGCATCACCATCACCTCCGCGGCCACCACCTGCCAGTGGAAAGACCACACCATCAACATCATCGACACGCCCGGCCACGTCGACTTCACGGTCGAGGTCGAGCGGTCTCTGCGCGTCCTCGACGGTGCCGTCGCCGTGTTCGACGGTGTGGCCGGCGTGGAGCCCCAGACCGAGACGGTGTGGGGTCAGGCCAACAAGTACGGCGTCCCCCGCATGTGCTTCATCAACAAGATGGACCGCCTCGGCGCCAACTTCTACGACGCGCTCGCCTCCATCAAGGACCGCCTCCAGGCCAACACCGCCGTCCTGCAGCTGCCCATCGGTTACGAGTCCGAGTACGCCGGCGTGGTCGACCTCATCACCATGAAGGCCCTCATCTGGGAGAGCGAGGACCTCGGCGCCAGCTGGACCGAGACCGACATCCCCGACGACCTCAAGGACAAGGCCGCCGAGTGGCGCGCCGACCTGGTCGAGACCGTCGCCTCCGCCGACGACGAGCTCATGGAGAAGTTCCTTGAGGACGAGGAGATCACCGAGGACGAGCTGTACGCGGCCATCCGCAAGGCCACCATCGCCGGCGAGATCGTGCCCGTGCTCAACGGCACCGCCTTCAAGAACAAGGGCGTGCAGCCCCTGCTCGACGCGGTCATCCGCTACCTCCCGAGCCCCGCCGACCTGCCCCCCGTCAAGGGCATGAACGTCAAGGAGACCGAGGAGCTCACCCGTGAGCTGACCGACGAGGCTCCCTTCGCCGCCCTGGCCTTCAAGATCATGACCGACCCCCACGTCGGCAAGCTCACCTACTTCCGGGTCTACGCCGGAACCCTCGCCAAGGGCGACACCGTGCTCAACGTTCGCTCCGGCAACAAGGAGCGGCTGGGCCGGTTGCTGCAGATGCACGCCAACGCCCGTGAGGACCGAGAGCGCATCTTCTCCGGCGAGATCATCGCCGGCATCGGCATGAAGAACACCAAGACCGGTGACACGCTCTGCGACCCGGACAACCCGATCGTGCTGGAGTCGCTCGAGTTCCCGGCTCCCGTGATCCACGTGGCCGTGGAGCCCAAGACCAAGGCCGACCAGGAAAAGATGGGCAAGGCCCTGCAGTCGCTGGCCGAGGAGGACCCCACCTTCACCGTGCGCACAGACGAGGAGACCGGCCAGGTCATCATCGCCGGCATGGGCGAGCTGCACCTCGAGGTGCTGGTCGACCGCATGATGCGGGAGTTCCGCGTCGACGCCACCGTGGGCAAGCCCCAGGTCGCGTACCGCGAGACCATTACCCAGACGGTCGAGAAGGTCACCTACACGCACAAGAAGCAGACGGGCGGCTCCGGTCAGTACGCCGAGGTCCAGATCACGCTCGAGCCCACCGGCCCGGGTGGCGGTTACGAGTTCGTCGACAACATCACCGGTGGTCGCATCCCGAAGGAGTACATCCCCTCGGTCGACGCCGGCATCCAGGCCAGCCTCGAGGCCGGCGTGCTCGCCGGGTACCCCACGGTCGACGTGCGGGCCATCCTCACCGACGGCAAGTACCACGACGTGGACTCCTCGGAGATGGCGTTCAAGATCGCCGGCACCATGGCGTTCAAGGAGGCGGCCCGAAAGGCCAAGCCCGTCATCCTCGAGCCGGTCATGAAGGTCGAGGTCGTCACCCCCGAGGACTACATGGGCGACGTCATCGGTGACCTCAACTCCCGGCGCGGCCAGGTCGGCGGCATGAGCCAGCGCGGCAACGCACAGGTCATCGACGCCACCGTGCCCCTGTCGGAGATGTTCGGCTACGTCGGCGACCTGCGCTCGAAGACCCAGGGCCGGGCCCAGTACACGATGCAGTTCGACTCCTACCAGGAGTGCCCGAGCAACGTGCAGGAAGAGATCGTCAAGCGCATCCGTGGCGAATAAGCGCCACCTCGAATCCCCGTCAGTCCGCTAGTCACCCGTACGAGAAGCAAGCAAAGGAAGAGGCGCCACCATGGCCAAGGAGAAGTTCGATCGGACGAAGCCCCATGTGAACATCGGGACGATGGGTCACATCGATCATGGGAAGACGACGTTGACGGCTGCGATTTCGCGGGTGTTGTCGGAGCGTGTGGAGGGGAACAACGCGACGGCGTTCGACATGATCGACAAGGCGCCGGAGGAGCGTGAGCGGGGGATCACGATCAATGTGGCCCACATCGAGTACGAGACGGCGGCGCGGCATTACGCGCACGTCGACATGCCTGGTCACGCGGATTACATCAAGAACATGATCACGGGTGCGGCGCAGGTGGATGGTGCGATTCTGGTGGTGGCGGCCACGGATGGTCCGATGCCTCAGACGCGTGAGCATGTGTTGTTGGCTCGTCAGGTGGGTGTGCCGGCGATCGTGGTGGCGTTGAACAAGGTCGACATGGTCGATGATGA
>JBKHVG010000038.1:0-21735 GCA_046570205.1 Acidimicrobiia bacterium | reverse complement strand
CCTCGATCGACGCCGGGGCGACGACCGGGACCTCGAGCGCACTACGCCGGCTGGTTGGCCAGGAGTGCGCGGTGCGCGTCGGCGTGGCCGGGCAGGACCCGGAGGAGGATGACGCCGTCGGCGTTCACGTCAACGACGTGGGCCGCTGCGGGGTCTGCGTCTTCGTCACCGACGACGATGTACTGACCGGGGTTGATCTGCCTGCCTGGCGAAGCATCATCCAGATGCGCGTGCGTGAGCCCGTCGGCATCCACCCGGTGGAAGTCGACCCACAGGTCCCAGGCACTCATACGGCAAGTCTCCCCCACCGCTCATCGGTTGCCAACCTCATGGAGCACGACCCGCGTTCGGCTCGGGTGGGTCGAAGCATGCCGCCAGACGCTCGAGCGCACTGTCTGCGAGGTCTGGCAGCACGATGTCGAAGTGAGGGCGTTGCCCGGTGGCCAGCAGCGCGAAGCCGTCCTCGTGCAGTCGAGCGACCGACGAACGACGTATTCGGCCGTACCGCCGGACGGCATCGACCGAGCGGCAGAGGTCCTCGACTGACATGTCCACGGCGACGAAGACCGAGACGCCGTAGAACCCGAACTCGTCGAAGCATCGGGAGGCGGTGCGGCGAAGCGTCTCCGGCGACAGGCCGTTCTCCCCTCCCCGAACGACCACGGCGGCGTCGTCGGGCCGCATCCTCGCCGCGAAGTGCGACGAGCCGCGTCATTCGAACACCCCGTCGATCAGGTCGCCGGCGCGCCGGTGCTGGGCGGACACGGTGTGCGTGTAGGTGTTGAGGGTGATCCCGATGTCGGAGTGACCGAGGCGCTCCTGCATGACCTTGTCGTCGCCCACGACGACCCGGCCGATCGACTGGGCCGTGTGGCGCATGCCCTTGGGAGTGAGCCGGGGCACGCGTGCCTTCTTGGCCAGGCGCTCCATGATGCGGCCAAGGTTGTTCGGATCGATCCACCCGCCCACCTCGCTGGTGAAGACGAGTTCGATGTCCTCGGCATCGAGACCGATGAGTTCGAGTTCTGACGCCTGCCGGGCCCGGTGCTCGCGGAGGACCCCGGTGGTCCGCTCGCCGATGGCGATGATCCGGTCGCTGGACTCGGTCTTGAGGTCCTTCATCACCGGGCGGCCCGCGACGAGGGCCAGCTGTTGGACAACCTCGATCGCTCCGTACGCGAGGTCGATGTCCCGCCAGCGCAGACCGAGGAGCTCCCCGCGGCGGAGCCCGGTCACGAGTCCCAGGTGGAACAGGGCGTAGAGGCGGTGGTCCCGGTTGGCGCCGAGGAACTGCTGGGCCTCCTCGACGGTCCAGCTCTTGCGCGCACTCCCCCGCTTCGCCCTCGGAGGCTGGGTCAGCGCCACCGGGTTCCGGCCCAACCGGCCGCGTTGCACCGCCTCCTCCAGCGCCATCGACAGCACCTTGCGCACCAAGCGGGTCGAGGTCGCTCCGAGGCGCGGCCTCTCACCTGCCGGTGCGCTGCTGAGGTCGAGGATCCACCCGTCGAGGAGCTCGGGGCTCAGGTCCCGGAGCCGGACGGCGCCGAGCAGGGGGATGATGTGGTGGTTGACCGCCCACCGGTACTGATCGAACGTGGACTGCTCGACCCTGCCCTCCTTGGATCGCAGCCACACGTCGACGAGGAAGGCCGAGACCGTCTCGTCGGCCGTGCCCGCTCGTCCGTCGGCGACGGACTTCGCAAGCTCGGTGGCGGCGCGCTTGGTGTCGTAGGTGCCGAGCTGGCGGACCTTGCGCCGGCCCGTGGTTGGGTCGTAGCCGGATTGGCGCACCGTCCACTTGCCCCGCTGCTTCTGCACCGTCGGCTCAGCGTTGGGCACCCACTCCATACCGTGCAGCGTAGGACATACATTCTGCATACATTGCGGGATCTGGCCCGAAAACCAGCAGGGCCGGTTTCCGAGGAAACCGGCTCTGACCTGGACTTTCTTGCGTCGGGCTGGGGAGATTCGAACTCCCGACCTCTTGACCCCCAGTCAAGCGCGCTAACCAAGCTGCGCCACAGCCCGTGGGACGGTCGAATCTACTCCCCCGCCATCCGCCGTCCGCCAATCCGCGACCGGCTCAGAAGAGCACGGCGGCGAACTGCACGAAGCGCCACGTCAGGTACGCCACGAGGAGCGCCAGCATGAGCTTGAAGTGCCACGGCACCGGGGGTGCCGGCTCCGGCTCGGTCGGCTCGGCCACGTGGTGCCCGGCGGGGCAGTCGCCGTCAGCGTCGAGCGTGTTGGGGTTGTAGAAGCGGTCGCAGGGCTCGCAGTACGGCACGGTCAACGTCCGAGCGTGGCGGTGATCCGCGACGGGACCGGCCGGCCGATCAGCGCCGAGACCGTGCCGGCAGTGCGCACCATCCGGTCGAGGTCCACGCCGGTGTCGATGCCGAGCCCGTCGCAGAGGTGCACCAGGTCCTCGGTCGCCAGGTTCCCCCCGGCCCCGTGGGCGAACGGGGAGCCGCCGAGGCCGCCGACGGCGGTGTCGAAGGCAGCGACGCCCATGGTCATGGCCGCGAACGCGTTCACCAGCGCCGTACCGCGGGTGTCGTGCAGGTGGAGCCGCACGTCGGCGCCCGTGGTGGCGATGACGTCAGCGATCCGGTCCGGCGTGGCCACACCGGTCGTGTCGGCCAGGGTGATGGCCGTGGCGCCGGCGTCGTGGGCCGAGTCGACGATGGCAGCCACGTCGAAGGCGCCGATGTCCTCGTCGTAGGGCGAGCCGAACGCGCACGAGATCACGACGTCGACCGGGCGGCTCCCGGCGGTCTCGGCGATCGCCCCGATCTGCGCGACCGACTCCTCGACGCTCATCTTCACGTTGCGCTGCGAGTACGCCTCCGACGCCGAGACCGTCACCGTGAGACCGTCGACACCGGCCTCGACGGCGAGCTCGGCGCCCCTCACGTTGGGCACCAGCGCCCAGTAGCGGGCGTGCTCGTCGCGCTCGAGCGCCCGGAACAGGTCCCCCGCGCCGGCCATCGCCGGCACCGCGGCGGGCGACACGAAGGCGGCCGCCTCGACGTCGACGATGCCGGCGTCGACCAGCGCCGTGATGAGGGCGACCCGATCGGCGACGCGCACCGGCTGCTCGGGTTGGAGTCCGTCCCGGGGACCGACGTCGCGGATGGAGATGGTGTCGGGCAGGTCCCAGGACATGGCTGCTCCTAGACCGGGGGGACGCCGTGGCGGCGGTCGGAGAACTCACGGCGGCGGGTGCCGGCCGCCTCGAAGCGGCGAGCGACCTCGTCGCGGAGGGCGCTCGGCGGCACGATCGCGTCGATGACGAGCTCGGATGCGAGGCGCATCAGGTCGACATCGGCCTCGTAGATGGCGATCTGCTCGGCCACGAACGCGTCGCGCTCGCCCTCGTCCTCGATGGCGGCGATCTTGCCGGCGAACACGGCGTTCACGGCGGCGTCCGGTCCCATCACGGCGATCCTGGCCGTGGGCAGCGCGATGGTCGCGTCCGGCTCGAACGCCGGCCCGCACATGGCGTAGAGGCCGGCGCCGTAGGCCTTGCGCACGACGACGCACAGCTTGGGCACGGTGGCCTCCGTGATCGCCGTGACCATCTTGGCGCCGTGGCGGATGATCCCCTGTCGCTCCACCTGCGTGCCGATCATGAACCCCGGCACGTCGGCCAGGAACAGCAGCGGGATGTTGAACGCATCGCACAGCCACACGAAGCGGGACGCCTTGTCGGCCGAGTCGACGAACAGCACGCCGCCGAGGTGCGAGGGGTTGTTGGCCACGACGCCGACGGGGCGGCCGTCGATCCGCCCCAGGCCGCAGATCAGCTCCCTGGCGAACAGCGGCTTGTACTCGAAGAAGGACTCGCCGTCGACCAACCCGTCGATGAAGGCGTGCATGTCGAAGGCGGCTGCTTCGTCGACGGGGACGACGTGATCGTGGAGGACCACCGACGGCGGCACCGGCTCGTACCGGGGCGGCTGGTCGCGCCAAGTCGGGGGAAAGTAGGAGAACCAGGCCCGGGCCTGATCGAGCGCGTCCTCGTCGTCGTCGGCGAGGGCGTCGCCGCAGCCCGAGACGCTGGCGTGCATGCGGGCCCCGCCCATCTCCTCCAGCGTGGTGCGCTCGCCGATGACCTTCTCGGCCATCCGGGGCGACCCGAGGTACATCGAGGCGTTGCCCTCGACCATGAACACCACGTCGCAGAAGCTCGGGATGTAGGCCCCGCCGGCGGCCGACGGTCCGAACAGGCAGCAGATCTGCGGGACACGGCCGGACAGGCGGATCTGGTTGGCGAAGATCCGCCCCGCACCACGTCGGCCGGGGAACAGCTCCACCTGGTCGGTGATCCGGGCGCCGGCCGAGTCCACCAGCCAGAAGATGGGCAGGTCGTGGGCCAGCGCGAACTCGCTGGTGCGGACCATCTTCTCGACGGTCCGGGCGCCCCACGAACCGGCCTTCACGGTCGGGTCGTTGGCCACGACGCAGACCCGACGCCCGTCGACGGTACCGGTGCCGGTGACGACCCCGTCGGCGGGCAGGTCCTGGCCCAGCACGTTGGCGAGGAGGGCGTCCTCGATGAACGAGCCGGGGTCGAGGAGGAGATCGAGCCGGTCCCGGACGAACAGCTTGCCCTGCTCGTCGAGCTTGGCCCCCTGGGCCTCGAGGTTGCCGGCCAGCGCCCGCGAGGTGGCCACGGCCAGCTGCTCGAGCGGATCGTGGGGCGCCGTCATCCCCCGATCTTGCCCGAGGGCCGGGGAGGGCGCGAAGTGCGACGCGGTCCTGTCGCACACCGGTGCATCCCAGATGATGGGCGGGCCGGCTTCGATAGCCTCGTCCTATGGGCCGTCCCACCGTCCGACAGCTGGAGTACGTCGTGGCCGTGGCCGATCTCCTCAGCTTCCGGGGGGCGGCCGAAGCGTGCGGCGTCAGCCAGCCCGCGCTGTCGACCCAGGTGCGGGAGGTCGAGCAGCGCCTCGGCCTGTTGCTGTTCGAGCGGGGGCGCGCCGGCGTGTCGGTGCCGGCGCACGCTCGACCGGTGATCGACGCGGCCCGACGGGCGATCCGCGCGGTGGACGACGTGGCCGACGCCGCCACGGACCTGAAGGGCGAGCTGGTCGGGCCGGTCCATCTCGGTGTGATCCCGACGATGGCGCCCTACCTGCTCCCCACGCTGGTGCGCGAGCTGCGCCGCCGCCACCCCCGGGCCGAGCCGTTGCTCACCGAGGAGCGGACCGATGATCTCGTGCGACGGATCGCCCTCGGCGAGCTCGACATCGGGCTCCTCGCTTCGCCGGTGCCGGGCGAGGGGTTGGAGGTCGTCGAGGTGGCCGTCGACCGCTTCGACCTGGCCATGCCCGCGGACCACCCCCTGGCCGGCGAGGGTTCCCTGCCGGCCGGCGTGCTGGCCGGCCTGCCCGTGCTGCTGCTCGAGGACGGGCACTGCCTGCGCGACCAGGCCATCGACGTGTGCGCCACGGTGGGCGGCGACACCGGGCACGCCATCCAGGGGACCAGCCTGACCACCGTGTGCCAGATGGTCTCGGCCGGCGGCGGGGTCACCCTCCTGCCCGCCAGCGCCCGCGAGGTCGAGGCCCGGTCCGGCTCCGGACTGGTCACCCGCCCCCTGCGCGACCCTCGCCCGCACCGGGTCGTGGTGCTGGCCTGGCGGGCCACCTCGCCGCTCGCACCGCTGTACCGCACCTTCGCCGGGGCCATCGCCCCGGCCGTGCAGGAGCAGTGCCCGCTGGACGACTCCGGCGCGCCCGTCGGGGGCGGGGCGGACTAGTTCCTGCGGATGGCCAGGATGGCGGTGTCGTCGGTGACCGGCTCGGTGGCGAAGTCCTTGGCCGCCTCGAGCAGGCTCTTGCACAGCACGTCCGGCGGTACGCCGGGATCGCGCCGCAGCGTGTTGGCGATGCGCTCCTCGCCGAAGAACTGGTCTCCGGCCCGAGCCTCGGCCAGACCGTCGGTGTAGAGCAGCACGAGGTCGCCGGACTCCAGGTCGATCTCCCGGGAGTGGTAGTGCGACGACGGGTCGAGCATCAGCAGCGGTCCGGTGGCCCGTAGCGGGCGCACCTCCTTGGCGTGCCAGAGCCAGCCGGCGGGGTGGCCGGCAGAGCACACCCGGAGGGTGCCGGAGTCGGTGTCGAAGACGACGACGCACAGGGAGATGAACTCCTCGACCCGCTCCAGAGCGGACATCTGGGAGTTCAGCTCCTCCATGGCCTGCGCCGGGTCCCGGTACTGGCGCAGGAACACCCGCAGCAGGTACTTGGCCTGGAACGCGGTGATGGACGCCTCGATGCCGTGGCCGGTGACGTCGCCGATCACGGCGGCGATGCGGTTGGGCGACACCCGGAACACGTCGTAGAAGTCGCCGGCCATCATGCCGGTGCCCGGCTCGTAGACCCGCCCGAGCTCGAAGCCGGCGAAGTCGGGCAGCTCCTCGGGCGCGAGGCGGGCCGCCCACTTGCGGGGGGCCAGCTCGTCCTGGGTGAGGACCTCCTGCGCCTTGCGCTCCAGCTCGTTGCGGTCCTCGGCGATGCGGGCGACCCGGCGGAAGTCGCGGTTGTAGTACAGCGACATGGCGACAGGGATCGTGACGAGGGCGAACAGCGCCTCGGCCTCCGGGGTGCCGGCGATGCTCACGACCAGGGACGCCACGGCCAGGAGCCCGTACAGGAGGGCGGCGTGCAGCTCCTTGCGGAACGCGGCGCCGGCCAGCACCGCTTGGTCAGAGGCGGTGCCGTACTCGCCCTGGATGCGGTGCCAGCTCTGCTGGAACCGCAACGCGGAACGGCCCCACACCAGGGCGGCGACGGCGCACAGGAGTGCGACCGCCGCCAGGATCGGTTGCTCCATGGACTGAGGAGCCTACTAGTCCCGCTTGCGGACCCGGAGCTTCAGCGGGGTCGCCCCGAGGTCGAAAGCCTCCTGGAGGCTCCGCTCGAGGTACCGCACGTAGGTCTTCGGGAGCTCCCGGTTCGCGAAGATCGTGAAGGTCGGCGGGTTGGCCGCACCCTGGAGGGCGTAGAGCACCCGGGCGCCGTGAGGCGCGGGCTGCGCCTGCTGGGCCCGGCGGATGACGTCGTTGACCTGGCGGGTCGGGATGCGGGTCTCGTAGGCCCGGATGGCGCTGCCGAGGGCCGGGTACAACCGGTGCACGCCCTTGCCGGTCAGCGCAGACACCTGGAGCACGGGCGAGTCACCGATGAAGTGGAGCTTCTCGGCGATCTGGTGGGTGACCCGCTCCTTGTCGTCGCTGGTGGCGACCTCCCACTTGTTCAGCAGGACGATGACCGGGCAGCCGGCGAGGTCTACCCGCTCGGCGAGGCGCTGGTCCTGGGCGGTCACGCCCTCGGTGGCATCGATCACCAGGATGGCGATGTCGGCCTTGTCCACGGCCTGCAGGGCCCGAACCACGGAGTAGTACTCGGTGCCGTCGTCGACCTTGGCCCGCCGCCGCATGCCGGCGGTGTCGACGAAGCGGATGGCGCCCTCGGAGGTCTCCACCACCGTGTCGATGGTGTCCCGGGTGGTGCCGGGCATGTCATGAACGATGGAGTTCTCGGCGCCGGTGAGGCGGTTGAACAGCGTCGACTTCCCCACGTTCGGGCGGCCGACGATGGAGACCGCGATCTCCCCGGAGTCGGCGGCCGACTCCGGCTCCTCCTCCTCCTCCTCCTCGGGCGGCAGCAGCGCGACGAGGTCGTCGAGGAGGTCGGCGGCACCGTTGCCGTGCAGGGCGCTCATCGGGCTCGGCTCACCGAGGCCCAGCTCCATGAAGTCCCAGATCAGGTACTCGCGCTTGGGGTCGTCGATCTTGTTGACGATGAGGCGCACCGGCTTGTTCTTGCGGCGGAGCAGCTCCGCGGCCTTGGCGTCCTCCTCCGTGACCCCGACGGTGCCGTCGACGAGGAAGATGACGACGTCGGCCTCCTCCATGGCACGCTCCGAGACGCGGGACACCTTCTCGTCGAGCGCGGTGCCGCCGGGCATCCAGCCGCCCGTGTCGACGACCTCGAAGGTGCGGCCGGCCCACTCGACCTCGACGGCCTTCGCGTCACGGGTGACGCCGGCGCGCTCTTCGACGATGGCGGTGCGCCGGCCGGCGAGGCGGTTGACCAGCGTGGACTTGCCGACGTTGGGGCGGCCGACGATGGCGACGCGGAGGGAGGACGGCATGTGGCTAGCTCTCGATCTGGGCAGGCGCGGGTGACGCCGGGAGGGGGAGGCCGAGCGCAGCGCGCAGCGAGGCCCCGTCGGTGGGCACGACCTCGACCGGGCGGGGCAGGTCGGCGACGGCCATGCCGTCCAGGAAGCGGTCCTGGGACAGGCAGACGTCGGGCATCAGGTAGCGGTGTCCGGTGGGCTGGTCGGCCAGCACCCGGGCGATGTCCTCGCCGACCATCAGGCCGGTGACGCCGATATTGCCGCCGAAGAACCGGTTCGGAACCTCGACGAGGCGGACGTCGTCGCGGTCGATGCCCTCGAGCAGCGGGGCCAGGACCCGGGCCCCGTAGGGGCCGGTCAGGATGCCGACCGGCGCGGTCCGCCGCGGACGGAGCTGCAGCGCGTGGGCGGGGTCGCCCGTGGTGCGGGGGGCGCGGTAGCCCTCGGGCGGTGCACCGTCGACCCAGGCGAAGAAGCCGGCGTGCGGGCGGGTCACCTCGTCGACGGCCCCGTTGAACTCGGCCTCGAAGGTGCGGGCCATGCCGATGCCGTCCTCGTGCATGGCGAAGCCCTCGTAGGCCTCGGCCGCCGGGAACGCACGACCGGCGAGCAGGTAGTACTCGTCGGCGGCGAAGACCAGGCGGCGGCCGAGCACGGCCAGGTACACGTCCTGCCAGTCCTCGACGATGTCGACGACGGTCTCGGCCTCCTCCAGCGTGTGGGGGCGCATGCGGGCCTCGTCGGAGTGGTCGCTGATGCCGAGGGGAACGACCGCGAGGCTGGCCAGCTCCGGGTACTCGTCGAGGACGCCCGCCAGGGTGTCGGCGAGGATGGCGCCGTCGTTCACGCCGGGGCACACGACGATCTGGCCGTGCACGGCGACGCCGTGGTCGAGCAGGGCCCGCAGCCATCGCAGGCTGGTGGCGCCCCGCCGGTTGCGGAGCAGGTCGGCGCGCACCTCCGGGTCCGTGGCGTGGATGCTCACGTAGAGGGGGCTGAGACCCTCGGTGACGACGCGCTCGAGGTCGATCTCGGTGAAGCGGGTCAGCGTGGTGAAGTTCCCGTAGAGGAACGACAGCCGGTAGTCGTCGTCCTTCAGGTACAGGCTGCGGCGCATCCCGGGCGGCAGCTGGTAGATGAAGCAGAACTCGCAGTGGTTGTCACAGGTCTGGACCTCGTCGAAGATCGCCGCGTCCACCTCGGCACCCAGGGGCTCACCCGAGGCCTTCTCGACGACGACCTGCTGCTCCAGGCCGCCACGGCGCACGTCGAGCACCACCTCCGGCTCGTCGACCAGGAGGTGCCACTCGATGACGTCGCGCGGCTGGACCCCGTCGAGGGAGAGGATCTCGTCGCCTTCGACGAGACCCGCTCGGGCTGCGGGTGATCCGGGCGCGACCGCGATCACGCGGGGCAGGCTCACCGGCGACAGGGTACCGGGGGAACTCCCCGGGCCGGCATCCGTGCTGGGCGTAGGTTCCGCGCCCATGGAGCTCACGATCGAGTCGATCCGCGACGGTGACCGCGAACGGCACCACGCCCTGATGCGCCAGGCGTTCGGCGGCACGGACGCCTTCGACCCCGATGCCCCCCAGGCCGATCCCGAGCGCTTCGTCTGCGCGTACCTCGGTGATCGCATGGTCGGCTCGGTCCTGACGTTCGACTTCGCCATGACGTGGGGTGGCCGCAGCGTGCCCTGCGGCGGCGTGTCGGGCGTGGTGGTCTCGCCGGAGGCCAGGGGGCGGGCCGCGGCCCGCCGCATGCTCGCCGAGGCCTTCGACCGCATGGACCGCCGGGGCCAGGTCACGAGCGCGCTCTACCCCACCACGGCCTCGCTCTACCGCGGCGCCGGGTTCGAGATCGTCGGGTGGTTCCGGCGGCGGCAGATCCCGCTGGCGGCCATCGCCACCGAGACCGCCGAGGCGCTCCACTGGCGCCAGGTCCCGGTCGACGACGAGCGGATCCGCCGCCTCCACGATGACATGGCGGCCCGCCACGACGGTTGGTTCCGTGTCGATCCGGGGTGGTGGGCCCACCGCGTGCGGCGCCAGCAACGGGACGCCACGGCCAACCGGTACACCTACGTCGGCGCCCGTGGCGGCGCCGACGTCGCGGTGGTGCAGTACCGCTACGAGAAGGCCGGCGAGTTCTACGACCTGGAGGTCGAGGTGCTCGCCGGCATCGACGTGGACTCCATCGGTGCTGCGCTGGCGCTGCTGGCCGGCCACGGCACCACCGCGGAGCACGCGACCACCTCCGTGCCCGACGCCGCCATCGCACCTCACGTCCCCCAGCTCCAGCGCACCGCCATGGCGTCGGACTGGCCGTGGATGCTCCGGCTCGTCGACGCCCCGGCCGCCGTCGCGGCCCGGGGCTGGCCCCGGTGCGTGGCCGGAGCCGTGGACCTCGACGTCGTCGACGACGTCCGCCCGGCCAACGCCGGCGTCCACGTGCTCGAGGTCGGCGACGGCCAGGGGGCGCTGCTGCGGGGCGGCTCGGGACGGGTCCGCGTGACCATCCAGGACCTGGCGATGCTGTACGCCGGCTGCGACGTGCCGGGGCTGCGCGCTGCGGGCCGACTCGTCGGGGCGACGGCGGACGATCTCGACCTGCTGGCTGCCGCGTGCGTGTCGAACCCCTCGATCCCGCTGTTCTTCTGAGCAGGGACGCCGGTCCGCCCCGGGCATCCCGGGGGACGACCGCGCCTGGCAGTGGTGACCGTCGTCGGTAGCGTGGAGCGGTGCCCGTCGATCAGGTCCTGCTCGCCGCCCCGCGTGGCTTCTGCGCCGGCGTGGAGATGGCCATCAAGGCGCTGGGGTGGATGGTGCGGGCCTTCGAGCCGCCGGTGTACTGCTACCACGAGATCGTCCACAACCAGCTCGTGGTCCAGCGCTTCCGCGACCTCGGGGTCGTGTTCGTGGACGACATCGCCGAGGTGCCGCCGGGCCGCCCGGTGATGCTGTCGGCGCACGGCTCGGCCCCCGAGGTGGTGGCCGCAGCCCAGGCCAGCGGCGGCTACGTGGTCGATGCCGTGTGCCCGCTCGTCACCAAGGTCCACCACGAGGTCAAGGTGCGGGCCGGGAAGGGCTACCAGATCGTCTACGTCGGCCACCAGGGACACGAGGAGGCGGTCGGCACCATGGCGGTGGCGCCCGACGCCATCCACAGGGTCGAGTCCACCGACGAGGTCGACGCCCTGCCCGAGTTCGACCAGCCCGTCGCCCTCCTCGCCCAGACCACGCTGTCCCACCGTGACTGGGAGGGCGTGCTCGACCGCACCCGCGAGCGGTTCCCCGACGTGTGGACCCCGGGCCGCAGCGACCTCTGCTTCGCCACCACGAACCGGCAGGCCGCGCTCACCGCGCTGGCCCAGCGCTGCGACGCCATCGTGGTGATCGGCTCCGCCAACTCGTCCAACACCCGGGCCCTCGAATCCCTCGCCCGAGACATGGGCTGCCCTCGGGTGCACCGGGTCAACACGCCCGAGGAGGTCCCCGATGACCTCCACGGGGTCGTCGGCGTCACCGCCGGGGCCAGCGCCCCGGAGGAGCTGGTGTGCTGGGTCATCGACCGGCTCGACCCGGTGAACGGGATCGAGGAGGTGCGGATCACCGAGGAGGAGGAGTACTTCCCGCCGCCCCGCAACCTGCGCGAGCTGCTCGAGGCCCTCGACGTGGCCGCCACCCTGGTCGTGGGCGGGACGCTCAGCGACCGGCCCGCCGTGGTGGACCGGGAGACCGAGGCCAGCGAGGTCCTCGGCGCCCTCGTCGTCGGTCCGTAGCTCCGGAGTCGGCCCGCCGGGCTCAGCTGCCCAGTCGCCCGACCCGGCGCTGGGCGTCGTCGAACAGCACCTGCAGCCGGGCTCGGAGCACCTCGGTCGTCTCCCGGACCTGGCGGCGCGACGGGCGCTTGCCGTCGGGGCCGACCGGCGCCGGGATGGGCTCACCGATGACGAGCACCACCTTGACCGGCTTGATCCACTTCGCTCCGGGCGGCATGGCCGCCTCGGAGCCACCGATGCCCACGGGGAGGATGGGGACCCCCGTCCGCCCGGCCACGAACGCCGGTCCCTCGAACAGGTCCTCGATGACCGGGCCGGTGCGCCGCTGGCCCTCCGGGAACATCACGACGGGCTCGCCGTAGCCGAGGGCGGTCACGCTCGACCGCATGGCCTCGCGGTCGGCGGAGCCGCGGTGCACCGGGATGCCGCCCATGGCGTCGAAGAACTTCCCCGGGAGGGAGTACTTCCACATCGTGTGCTTGCCCATGAACCGCATCCGCCGGCGGGTGACGCCGGCGACGACCAGCGAGTCGACGTTCGAGCGGTGCACGCCGGAGAGGATGAAGGGACCGTCGGGCACGTTCTCGCGCCCGTGGACCTCCATGCGCCAGAAGAGCCGGCAGAAGGCGACGATGATGTCGCGCACCACCCGGTAGAAGCGCAGCTGACCTCGGGTCGGCGGCCCTTGGGCCTGGGCGGCATCGGCGGGTCCGGCGGTCGCCACGGCGTCGTCAGGCATCGAGCTGGTCCACGAGCAGTTCGACGATCTCGTCGATGGTGAGGTCGCTGGTGTCGACCTCGACCGCGTCGCCGGCCCGGGTCAGCGGCGAGGCGTCCCGGCCCTGATCCAACGCGTCACGGCGGGCGATG
The DNA here is from genome assembly GCA_046570205.1 of Acidimicrobiia bacterium. Taxonomy (GTDB): domain Bacteria; phylum Actinomycetota; class Acidimicrobiia; order Acidimicrobiales; family Salinilacustritrichaceae; genus Salinilacustrithrix. The sequence goes on along the minus strand of JBKHVG010000038.1, from coordinate 8,927 downwards.
TCGGCGGCGACGGTCTCGTAGTCCAGGTCGGAGACCTCCTTCGAGCGCCGGGCGGCCCGGACCTCGGGACGGGCATCGAGGTAGACCTTCAGCGTGGCGTCGGGGAACACCACCGAGCCGATGTCGCGCCCCTCCAGCACGCCGCCCCCTCGGCGCCGGGCCCATTCGCGCTGGCGGGAGACCATCTCGGAGCGCACCGCCGGGTTGGCCGCCACGGTGCTCACCGCCCGGGTGACCTCGGGTCCCCGGATCTCGATGGTGGCGTCGACCCCGTCGACCACGACGCCGTCGAGACCGACCGTGAGCTCGACCCGGCTGGCGAGCGCGGCGACCGGTTCGGCATCGGCCGGGTCGACGTTGCGCCGCAGCGCGGCGAAGGTCAGCGCCCGGTACATGGCGCCGGTGTCGAGGTAGTCGAGGCCCAGGCGCTCCGCCAGCAGCCGGGCGACGGTGGACTTGCCCGACCCGGCGGGGCCGTCGATGGCGATCACGCGCAGGCCGTCGTTGGACATGGCGGCGACGCTACCCGTGGCGTGCCGGCGGGACGGTCCCGGCCCGCAGCGCGTCGAGCAGGTCCCAGAAGCCGGGGAACGTCTTGGCGACGCAGCCCGGATCCCGCACCGCCATGCCGGGGGCGGCGAGGCCGAGGAGGCCGAAGGCCATCGCCATGCGATGGTCCCGGTAGGTCTCGAAGGTGGCGGCGCGCAGGGGGCCGGGCCGGATCTCCATGCCGTCGGCGGTGGCCCGGGCCTCGATGCCGCAGCGCTGCAGCTCCATCACCGGCCCGGCGATCCGGTCCGACTCCTTGTCCCGGATGAAGCCGACGCCGCGGATCGTGGTGGGCGTGTCGGCGAGCGCGGCCACGGCCGCCACGGTGGGCACGGTGTCGGAGATGTGGGCCATGTCGACGTCGACGCCGTGGAGGCCGTCGCCGGCTGCGACGGTCACGGCGTCGTCGTGCCACGTGACGACGGCTCCCATCTGCTCGAGCACGTCCGCGAAGGCGACGTCGCCCTGCAGGGACCTGCGGTGGAGGCCCGGAACGGTCACCCGCCCGCCGGTCACCACGGCAGCGGCCCAGGCGTAGGACGCGGCCGACGCATCCGGCTCGATGGCGTAGCTGGTCGCCCGGTAGCGCACCGGCGAGACGTGCCAGGTCTCCCGGCCGCCGATGACGTCGTGGTCCACCTCGGCCCCGAAGGAAGCCATCACCGCCACCGTCATGTCGACGTAGGGCCGCGAGACCAGCTCGGTGGTGATGGTCAGCTCGAGACCCTCCGGGGTGGCCGGGCCGCTCAGCAGGAGGCCGGACAGGAACTGGCTGGACACGTCGCCGGGCACGGCGAGGGCGTGGGACCGCATCGGGCCGGCCACGACCACGGGCAGGCGCCCGGCGCCGGCCCGCTCCTCCACCCGCACGCCGGCGTCCCGGAGGGCGTCGAACGTGGGTCCCATGGGGCGGTCGCGCAGCTGCCCGTCACCGTCGAGCGTGCTGGCCCCCTCGCCGAGGGCCAGCAGCGGCAGCAAGAAGCGCGCCGTGGTGCCGCTCTGGCGCGCATCCACGTGACCGGCCCGACGGCTGTCGGTGCCGGTGACGGCCAGCTCGTCAGGACCCGTGCCGACGACCTCGACACCGAGCACGCGCAGCGCCTCCACCATGGCCACCGTGTCGTCGGCGTGGAGCACCCCCGACAGCGTCGAGGTGCCCTGGGCCAGGGCGGCGCACACGAGCGCCCGGTTGGTGATGCTCTTGGAGCCGGGGAGCGTGACGGTGCCGTCGACGGGCCGGGTGGCCGGGTCGATGGGGAGCGGGTCGAGCACGTCAGTCCAGGTGCCGGATCGAGGGTCGGTACCCGCGGGCCAGGAGCCCGCCCCGCAGGCGCTCGACGAGGGCCCCCTCGATGAGCAGGATGAGCACGCCCTGCTGGCCCTCGGAGGAGTGGGCGATCTCGAGGTCGACGATGTTCACGTCGAGCTCGGTGGCCAGCATGGTGACGTCGGCCAGCACGCCCGGGCGGTCGGGGACGGGGACCCGCACCTCGGCCAGCTCGGAGGGCCGCGTGTAGCGCGACGGCAGGTTCACCCGGGCGGCCCGGGCCCGGCTGAGGTCGGCCAGGAGCGCGTCGCGGTCCGACGACGCCACCTGCTCCCGGGCCTCGGCCAGCGCGGCCATCAACCGGTCGAGGCCGGCCACGATGGCACTTCGGTTCTCCTCGCAGATGTCGGGCCAGATGCCAGGGTGCCCTGAGGCGATGCGGGTCATGTCTCGGAAGCCGCCGGCCGCCAGCCGCAGGAGTGCGGCGTGCTCGTCGGCCCGCTCGTCGGCGATGCGCATGAGCGAGGCGGCGGTCAGGTGCGGGACGTGGGACACCACGGCGACGAGCTCGTCGTGACGCTGGGGCGGGAGGTCGATGACCTCGGCGCCGAAGCCGGCGACGATCCCACGGATGCGGGCGTAGGCCTCGGCGTCGGTGTCGGCTGTGGGGGTGAGGACCCACACCGCGCCCTCGAACAGGTCGCCGGTGGCGCCGTCCACGCCCTCCTGCTCGGAGCCGGCCATGGGGTGTCCGCCCACGAAGCGCGCGTCAGCGACCGCGGCAACGATCGGGGCCTTCACCGACCCGACGTCGGTGACGATCCCGGCGGTGCCGGCAAGGGCCTTGCGGGCCGCCTCGGCCACCGTGCGCACGGGCGTTGCGACGAAGGTGAGCTCGGCATCGGCGTCGAGCCCGACCGCGTCGATGACCCCCAGCTCGAGGGCGCGACCGGTGCGGGAGGCGTCGTGGTCGACGCCGCTCACGTGCCAACCCGAACCGCGCAGCGCCAGGCCGATCGAGCCGCCGATCAGGCCGACGCCGACGACGTTCGCACGTGGCTGGGGGGCACCGGGCACGGTGCTCGATCCTACGTGGGGGGTGGTGTGGGGACCGCAGCCCGTTCCAGCGCCCGGACCTCGCCCTGGCGCAGCTGCCGCCACTGCCCCGGGCCGAGCTTGGTGTCGACCAGCGGGCCGATCCGCGTCCGGACCAGCCGCACCACGGGGTGGCCGATGGCATCGCACATCCGCCGCACCTGGCGGTTGCGGCCCTCGTGGATCACGAGGCGCACGACGCCGGGACTGACCACGGCGGCGGTGGCGGGCGCCGTCATCCCGTCGTCGAGCTCCACGCCCTCCCGGAGCCGGCGGAGCGCGCCCCGTGACGGTGTGCCCTCGACGTGGGCGAGGTACTCCTTCTCCACGCCGTAGCTCGGGTGGGTGAGGCGATGCGTGACCTCGCCGTCGTTGGTCAGCAGCAGGAGGCCTTCGGTCTCGGCGTCGAGCCGACCGACGGGGAACACCCGTGGCTCCTCGGGGACCAGCGACACGACCGTCAGGCGGCCCTGCGGGTCCGAGGCCGTGCTGACCACACCGGCGGGCTTGTTGAGCAGGTACCACACGGTGTCGGGCCGGACCCCGACGAGCACGCCGTCGACCTCGATGGCGTCCACGTCCGGGTCCGCTCGCTGGCCGAGCTCGGCGACGGCGCCGTTCACCACGACCCGGCCGTCCTCGATCATCTCCTCCACCACGCGGCGGCTGGCGATGCCGGCGCGGGCGAGGATCTTCTGCAGCCGCTCTGGCTCGCTCACCCGGTCGCGTCGTCGCCGGTGGGCCCCTCGACCGGCGCGCCGATGTCGCTGTCGAGGGGGTCGGGCCGCAGGCCCTGCTCGAGCGCCTCGTAGACGTCGGCGCCCGGCACGAACGCGCCGAGGGCGGGCAGCTCGTCGATCGCGTTCAGGCCCAGCTTCTCGAGGAACGTCGCGGTGGTGCCGTACAGCACGGCCTGACCCGGGCCGTGGTCGCGCCCGATCTCGTCCACGTACCCCCGCTGCACCAGGGTGCGGATCACGCCGTCCACGTTGACCCCGCGGATGGCGGCGATCTGGGCCCGGGAGATGGGCTGCTTGTAGGCGACGATGGCCAGGGTCTCCAGCGCCGCGTTCGACAGCCGGCCGGACTGGCCGTCGAGCACGTACCGCTCGACGTAGGGGGCGAGGTCGGGGTGGGTCTGGTAGCGCCAGCCCCCGGCGACCTTCACCAGCTGGAAGCCTCGGTCGGTGGCGTCGTACTCGGCGGCCAGCTCCACGCAGAGGGCCTCGACGCGGTCGGCGCCGATCTCCAGGAGCTGGGCCATCAGCTCGGCGGCGATCGGTTCCTCGGTGACGAGCAGCAGCGCCTCGGTGGCTCGTCGGAGCTCCCGCTCGCGGTCATCCTCGCCGGTCGTGGGCTCAGTCACTCTCAGCCATCGTAGGCATCGACGAAGGCGAGATCCTCGACGTCGAGCTCGTCGTCGTCGGGGCGCCCCGTCCACACGACGGTGAGGGCACCGAGGCTGTCGACCTGGCGCAGGTCGATCCAGCCCTGCTTGTAGAGCTCCAGCACGGCGAGGAAGCGGACCACGACCTCGAGGCGCTCGACCAGGTCGGCGGTGAGCTCGGCGAAGGTGGCCCGCCCGATGCGGGGCAGCTCGTCGAGGAGCTCGGCCACGGCGTCGGTGACCGTGATGCGGATCTGGTGGATGTGGTCGATGTGGACGCGGGGCACCGGCTTGGGCTCGACGGCCCGCAGGAAGGCGTCCCGCAGCTGGTCCGGCGTGGTGGTGGCGAGCAGGTCGGGCAGGAGGCCGAGGAACTGCTGGTCGACCCCGGCGGTGCGGGGGTAGGACCGGCCCGCCTCGTTGGCGATGGTGGCCATGGCCACCGCCGCGTCCTTGAACGTCTTGCACTCGACCAGGCGGGAGAGCAGCAGGTCGCGCTCCTCCCACAGGGCGAGCTCGTCATCGAGGTCGACGTCGCCGTCGTCGGGGAGGAGCCGCTTGGACTTGAGCTCGATCAAGGTGGCGGCGATGAGGAGGAACTCGGTGGCCAGGTCGAGGTCCATCTGCTCGAGCCGCTCGAGGTGGGAGAGGTAGGCGTCGACGATGTCGGAGAGGCGGACCGCGTACAGGTCGACCTGGTCCTGGAGGATCAGGTGCAGCAGCAGGTCGAAGGGACCCTGGAACACCGGAGTCTCGACATCGACGGCCACAGCACCACGGTACGCAGCCGTATCGGCCTCGTGGTGGATGCCGGGGCCGCACCTACGATGCCCGCCCATGGTCCGCTCCTTCTCCGGCATCCAACCCACCGGCGACCTGCACCTCGGGAACTTCCTCGGTGCCGTGCGCCGCTGGGTGCAGGACCAGCACACCCACGATGCCGTGTTCTGCGTGGTGGACCTCCACGCCCTGACGCTGCCCCAGGACCCGACGGCGCTCCGCGAGCGGACGGTGTCGCTCACCGCCCTCCTGGTCGCGTGCGGGCTCGACCCCCAGGCGTGCACGCTGTTCCTGCAGAGCCACGTGCCCGAGCACACCCGACTGGCCTGGCTCATGGAGTGCACGGCCAGCTTCGGCGAGCTGTCCCGCATGACCCAGTTCAAGGACAAGTCGGAGCGGGCCGAGTTCATCTCGGCCGGCCTGTTCACCTACCCCGCGCTCCAGGCCGCCGACATCCTCCTCTACGACACCGACGTGGTGCCGGTGGGCGACGACCAGCGCCAGCACATCGAGCTGGCGCGCGACGTGGCCCAGCGCTTCAACTCCCGCGTCGGCGCCGACGTGCTCGTCGTCCCCGAGCACGTCATCCCGCCCGTCGGCGCCCGAATCATGGACCTGCAGGAGCCGGCCAACAAGATGTCCAAGTCGCTCGAGTCGCCCCAGGGCACCATCCTCGTGCTGGACGATCCCAAGGCCATCGAGAAGAAGGTCAAGCGGGCGGTCACCGATGCCGACGGCGAGGTCCGCTTCGACCCGGCGTCGAAGCCCGGCGTGTCCAACCTGCTCTCGATCCTCGGTGCCGCCACCGGGCGCGACCCGGTGGAGGTGGCCGACGAGTACCAGATGTACGGCCCGCTCAAGGCCGACACCGCCGACGCGCTGATCGCCCTGCTCCAGCCGATCCAGGCCCGCTACGCCGAGCTCGTGCAGGACCGCGATGTGATCACGTCGATCCTGCACACCGGTGCGGCCAAGGCCCGCTCCGTCGCGTCGGCGACCTTGACACGGGTGCACGACGCCGTCGGGCTACTGCCCCCCGGGTGATGCCCTCGGCCACTGATCGGCGGTGACGCCTGGTCCCGGCTCGGGGCGTCGCGGGCCGTCTGGACCGCGCGGTGGCGGCACGGCGGTGCGACGTCAGGGGCGTCTGGCGGCCCGGTAGCGGACCACGGCCACCACCGTCATGCCGACGGCGAGCACGAACCAGCCGGCGGCGAGCGCCCCGCTGCTCACGGCGGCGACGAGCAGGAAGCCGACCGCCAGCAGGGCCGAGATGGCCCAGGCTGCCTCCCCCACCTCAGGTGATCCGGGTCAGGTCGGGCAGCGGGTCCACGAAGCCCTCGGTGGGCACCGGCTCGGCAGCCTGCGCCACCAGTGCCTCGGCCTCGGCCACGGCTCGCCGCCCTTGGCGGGCGACCCACCAGTAGCGGGCCACGATCACGCTGACTCCGGCTCCCTCGGCCAGCACGTTGCAGCCACCACACATGTCAGCCTCCCCGGGCGTCGTCGTGCCGCCGAGGATACGCCGTCACCACGGCTCGTAGGGGATGACCCAGAACGGCGAGCCCCACGTGAGGTCGAAGGGCCAGCCCTCCACGACGTGCACGATCAGCGACCAGGAGACGAACCGGGTGAACCCGTAGAAGAAGAAGCCGCGGTAGAAGGCGAGCAGGGCCCGGTCGGGCATGGCGAAGCGCACCTGGATCCAGTCCCACGCCGCGTCGACCGGGCGCACGACCGTCTCGAACCAGTCACGGGACAGCGTCCGCCACGCGAACACCACCAGGAGCAGGAGCGCCAGCGCGTCCATGGCGAAGCCGAGCGAGGAGTAGTAGGCGATGGCGTCACCGAACTTCCCCTGGCCGGCGCCGTACTTCCACATGCCGAAGCTGAAGTTCTCCCACCACAGCGGCCACAGGACCATGGCCCCGGCCGTGTCGAACATGTCGGTGAGGGCGTGGGCCGACCACCCGACGAACACACCCCACGTCCAGGCCTTGTGGCCCTTGGACACCTTGTAGGTGAACGCGGCGGCGATGGCGGCCATGCCGAGCGAGGTGGTGAAGCCGAGCCCCGGCCAGCCCCGGTGGAACTTGGCCGGGTTGTCGGCGCCGTAGTACGTCCAGGCCTTGGTGAGGAAGTCCGGCCCGAGAGCGCCGACCAGCAGGCCGAGGTAGCTGGTGCGGACACCGAACTTCTTCAGGAGGGCGAAGTTCTCGAACTCGTGGGCGGCCCAGCTCATGGGCGCGACCGGTGGGCCCGCCAGCGCTCGAGCCCCACGGGCACGTACCAGGCCCACACCGTGATGAACAGCGGACCGATGATCCAGTTCAGCACCACGTCGTGGGTCAGCACGGCGAGCACGATGAACACCACCGTCCCGGAGGCATACAGCCGGAGCTCCTCGGCCGGGAACAGCTCGCGGAAGGAGCCGTGATTGGCCCGTTCGATCGACGCCTCGTACGGGGCGTCGGAGCCCGGTGCGCCGGTGTCCGCCATCGGGGCGAGACGCTACCGCTGCTCCCCCGGCGGGTGATCGACCGTCGCGGCCGCCCGCACCCGCCTGCTCAGCGCCCAGCCCGTTCTGCGGTGTGGCACGTCAGTCGTCGTCGGCGTCGCGCAGGGCGCGACCGACCTCGACGGGCACGGTCCAGTCACGCTCGGGGCGGTGGTGCTCGCGCGCCCAGGCGACCGTGACGGGGTCGGCGCCCGCGCGCTCCAGCAGCTCGGCCCCGATGGCGTCGTGGCGCAGGTAGCTGGCGACGCGACCCCGCACCCCGGTCGCATCACGCCACCGCGCCCCGCGCCGGCGGCCGACGAGCGTGGCGGCCACCCGCCCGAAGGCGCCGAGGCCGGCCTCGACCTTGCCGACGTCGTGGAGCAGCGCCGAGGCGAGGATGGCGCGCTCGCCGTCGCCGACCTCCTCGGCCACGAGGCGGGCCACCCCGACGGCGTGCTTCCGGTCGGCCCGGGACATGCGCCGCCACAGCAGCTGCTCCCCCTCCCCCATCCTGGCGGTGGCCCACGCATCGTCGGCCGGGTCCAGCGGCCGCGGCGACAGCGACCCGAGGAAGCGTCGGACCAGGTGGAGCGGTCCAGCCACGGCGCTCAGGCGTGCTGGATGCAGAACCGGGTGGAGGGCATGGCCTCGAGTCGGTCGGGCCCGATCGTGGCGCCGCACACCTCGCACGTGCCGTAGGACCCGGCGTCCATCCGTTCGAGCGCCTTCTCGATGTCGTCGAGGTCGCGTCGCAGCTGGTCGTACAGCACCTTGTTCTCGCCGCGCTCGGCCGCGACCTGGGCCGAGTCGGCGAAGCCCTCGTCATAGGACAGGTCGTCGCCCTTGGCGTCGAGCTCGTGCACCTTGTCTCGCAGGAGGTCGCGCTCGTGTTCGAGCGCGGCGCGGCGATCGTCGTCTGCAGGCTCGACGGGGTCGGACATGGCCGCAGGATAGACGGGTCCGCTCGGCGCTCCTGGGGATCTCCGGCTCGGCTGGACCATCGTCGTTCGTGCAGAACGAGTTCCTGTCACCCCCTCCGAGGAGAATGGGGTCATGGCCGGTTCCGCCATGTTCGCCCGAGACGCCGATGTCGCGTCCGTGGCGCGAGACCGGTTGGATGCGGCGGCGGCGGCGATGGCCGCGGTGGAGTCAGCGCAGCGCTCGGCCCTGGCGGCGCTGCTCGAGCTGTGGCCGACGTCGGCGTGGATCGCGGCCGGGGCCACGTCGGCCAAGCGGTGGCTGCTGGCCTACACGCCCTGCTCCGAGCGCGAAGCCCACCGGCTGGAACGCGTCGCCGGGCTCTGCCACCGCCACCCGCGCCTCGCCGACGCCGTCCTGTCCGGTGAGCT
>JBKHVG010000037.1:0-25235 GCA_046570205.1 Acidimicrobiia bacterium | reverse complement strand
GCCCTCGACCAGAAGGCCAGCCTGGTCCGCCTCCCCGGCGACCGCTCGGCCAGCCTCCGTGCCGCCCTGCGCCACGCCTCGGGCGAGGGTGGCGAGCTCGACGACGAGCACGCCCGCCTGCACCGGCTCACCACCCCCACCTCGCTGGACCGCACGGTCGGTGACGAGGCCGACGGCTCCGAGCTCATCGACCTCCTGGCCGACAACAAGCCCGGCCCCGAGGTGCTCATGCTGAAGGCGGCCGAGGACGAGTTCGTCACCGGCCTGCTCGACGTGCTGGAGCCCCGAGCCCGCTACGCGGTCGAGCAGCGCTTCGGCCTGAACGACGGCCGCACCCGCAGCTACCGCGAGGTCGGCGAGGAGCTGGGCGTCACCGCCGAGGCCGCCCGCCGCCTGGTCAAGCGAGCCGTGGGCACCGTCCGCGAGGAAGCCGGCACTCGCGGCGCGGCCTGACGCCGCTTCGCCAGGGCTTCCACGGTTCGACGGAGAACGATCCCTCACCCCCCACAGAGACAGACGCCGGCCCGGCTCCCTCTCCCCCGCCGGGCTGCGCGATCTGCAGCGTTCGGACCGCTTCCCCCGGCGGTCCGAACTGCTTTTTGCCCACCTGCGACGACGTGCGAGGCTTGACACGTGACCCAGTGGACCCCGACCTCCTGGCGGACCAAGACCGCCGCCCAGCAGCCCGAGTGGCCCGACGAGGGCGCGCTCGAGGCCGTGCTGAAGGAGCTGGGCACGTATCCCCCGCTGGTGTTCGCCGGCGAGGTCCGGGACCTCACCGCCCAGCTGGCCCAGGTCGCGGCCGGCGAGGCCTTCCTGCTCCAGGCCGGTGACTGCGCCGAGTCCTTCGACTCGTTCTCCGCGGACGCCATCCGGGACAAGCTCAAGGTCATCCTCCAGATGGCCGTCGTGCTGACGTACTCCTCGGGCGTGCCCACGGTGAAGGTGGGCCGGATCGCCGGCCAGTTCGCCAAGCCGCGCTCCAGCGCCACCGAGACCGTCGGCGGCACCGAGCTGCCCTCGTTCCGGGGCCACATCGTCAACGACGTCGGGTTCACCCCCGCGTCGCGCCAGGCCGATCCCGGCCGCCTCCTGCAGGCCTACCACCAGTCGAGCTCGACGCTGAACCTGCTGCGCGCCTTCACCAAGGGCGGCTTCGCCGACCTCGGCCGGGTCCATCAGTGGAACCAGGAGTTCGTCGCCTCATCGCGCGAGGGCGAGCGCTACGAGGCCCTGGCCCACGACATCGACCGGACGCTGCGGTTCATGAAGGCGTGCGGCATCGACACCGAGGTCACCCCGCACCTCCACGAGGTCGACTTCTTCACGTCCCACGAGGCGCTGCTGCTCGGCTACGAGGAGGCCCTCACCCGCCGCGACTCCCTCACCGACGACTGGTACGACTGCTCGGCCCACATGCTGTGGATCGGTGAGCGGACCCGTCAGCTCGACGGCGCCCACGTGGAGTTCCTGCAGGGCGTGCGCAACCCGCTCGGCTGCAAGATCGGTCCGTCGGCGACGCCGCAGGACGTGCTGGGCCTGTGCCAGGCGCTCAACCCGGACCGCATCCCAGGTCGGCTCACGCTCATCTCCCGCATGGGCGCGGACAAGATCGGCGAGCTCCTGCCGCCCCTCCTCGAGGCCGTCCGCGACGCCGAGCATCCCGTCGTGTGGGCGTGCGACCCCATGCACGGCAACACCTTCACGTCGGAGTCGGGCCGCAAGACCCGCCACTTCGAAGACGTCGTGCGTGAGGTCGCCGGGTTCTTCGGGGCCCATCGCGACGCCGGCACCTGGCCGGGCGGCATCCACGTCGAGCTCACGGGCGACGACGTCACGGAGTGCCTGGGAGGCGCCGAGGAGATCGGCGACGCCGACCTCGGGAACCGCTACGAGACGATGTGCGACCCGCGCCTGAACGGCCGCCAGTCGATCGACCTGGCTTTCCGGGTCGCCGAGCTCCTCCGCGGCTAGGGCGACCGACAGCGGGGTCCGGGGCCGAGCCCCGACGGCAGCACGCGGCGCCCGCGCCGTGGTGCGTAGGCGACGCGGGCTGGAGGCCCGAGCGAGGCAGGGGGACGGCGCGCCCGTGCGCGTCCATGGGCAGGAATTCCTCCGGACCATTGGGAATGTTGATCTGGCCGGTCAGGTTTGACACACTGCCGACGTGCAATACCTGACTGATGTGGTCAGGTTTCCGGAGACCAAGGGGACCCCGTTCCGATGCAGAGCCATGAGATCGTGCTCGACCCCGAGCAGGCGGCCGACATCGCCAAGTTCGAGACCCAGCTCGCCGCCTACCTCGACGGCTCGCTGGCCGAGGACGCCTTCCGCGTCTTCCGCCTGACCAACGGCATCTACGGCCAGCGCCAGGGCGGGACCAACCAGATGGTCCGGGTCAAGATCCCCTACGGCAAGATCTCCCCGGCGCAGCTGGACATGATGGCCCACATCGCGGACACCTACAGCCGCGGCTGGGGCCACATCACGACCCGCCAGAACGTGCAGTTCCACTTCATCCAGCTCGAGCAGATCCCCGACGTCATGCGGGACCTCGCCGTCGTCGGCATGACGAGCCGGGAGGCGTGCGGCGACACGAACCGCAACGTCCAGGGCTGCCACCTCGCCGGCGCCTGCCCCCACGAGGTGCTCGACATCTCGGCGTGGGCCCAGGCCACCCACGAGCACTTCCTGCGCAACCCCCTCGTGCAGCGCCTCCCCCGGAAGTTCAAGATCAACTTCTCCGGCTGCGCCACCGACTGCGGCCAGGCCATGTTCAACGACGTCGGCGTCATCGCGGTCACGCACCAGCACGACGACGGCACGGTCGAGCCCGGCTTCCGGGTGTTCGTCGCCGGCGGCCTCGGCGCCAACCCGCACCCGGCACTCGCCCTGGAGGACTTCACACCCCGCCACCGCCTGCTCGAGACCATCGAGGCGATCCTGCGGGTGTTCAACAACCACGGCTTCCGCGACAACAAGCTCCGGGCCCGCATGAAGTGGCTCGTCGACACGATGGGCTGGGAGGAGCTCCAGGGCCGCATCCTCAAGGAGCGCGCCTTCCTCGTGGCCTCCTCGTCCTGGCCGGGCGGCGTCCCGGAGCTGGTCGAGAAGTGGGGCGACGCCCCCGCCGGCGTCGCAGCAGGCACGGCGCCGACCCCGGTGGGCCAGGGTGTGCCCGTCATGCTGCGCCGCCGTGGCGCCTACGAGGCCTGGGAGGACGCCAACGTCGTCCGGGGCAACGCCAAGGGCACCGTCTCGGCCTACGCCTGGTCCCGCCTCGGCGACGTGACCTCCGAGCAGTTCCGCGCCCTGGCCAACATCCAGCGCGAGCTGGACGCCGAGGTCCGCATCACCAACCGCCAGAACCTGGTGTACCGCGGCCTCACCGAGGACCAGCTGCCGATCCTGTTCGACCGCCTGTCCGCCATCGGCATGGCCGAGCCCGGTGCCGAGCTGTCCCGCGACGTCGTGGCCTGCCCCGGTGCCGACACGTGCAACCTGGCCGTCACGCAGTCCCGCGGCCTGGCCAGCGCCATCGGTGAGGCCCTCGAGGAGGCCGGCCTGGCCGAGGTCGGCGGCGTGCGCACGAACATCTCGGGCTGCACCAACTCCTGCGGTCAGCACCACATCTCCGACATCGGCTTCCACGGCGTCGAGCGGCGGGCCAACGGCCGCTCGGCCCCCGGCTACCAGATGCTGCTCGGCGGCTACGTCGGCCAGGAGAAGATCCACTTCGGCGAGAAGGCCCTGCGCCTCCCGGCCAAGAACGCCCCCGAGGCCGCCGTGCGGGTGGTGCGGCGCTTCGCCGCCGAGCGCCACGCCGGCGAGGACTTCCGGGCCTGGATGGACCGGGCCGGCGGTGCGAAGGCCATCGGTGCCGAACTGGCCGACCTCGACCAGTTCCCCGACTACGAGGCTGCGCCCGACTTCTACGTCGACTACGGCGAGACCGGCCCCTACGTGAAGGAGATCGGCGAGTCCGAGTGCGCCACCTGAGCGCCACCGACCTCCCCGATCCCCACCCACCTCCGACCGGAAGCCCCCTCCGATGACCGTCACCCTCCCGTTCCCCAGCCAACGGCACTCCTACTCCGACGACGAGCTCGTCGAGGTCAACGCCGAGCTCGAGCACGCCCCCGCGTCCAAGATCATCGCCTGGGCCGTCGAGGCCTTCGGTCCCCACCTGTGCCTCACTGCGTCGATGAACGACGCCGTGCTGATCGATCTGGCCGTGAAGGTCGACCCGGCGATCGAGGTCGTCTTCATCGACACCGGCTACCACTTCCCCGAGACGCTGGCCACGGTGGAGACCGTGCGCCGCCGGTACGGCCTCAACATGAAGATCATGACGGCGCCGGAGAACACCGAGCTGCTGTGGAAGACCGATCCCGACAACTGCTGCTCGGCGCTCAAGGTCCAGCAGCTGGACCGGGCCCTCGCCGGGAAGGCCGCCTGGATGAGCGGCATCCGCCGGGCCGAGGCCGACACCCGGGCCACCGCTCACGTCGTCGGCCGCGACCTGCGAGGCCTGGTCAAGGTCAACCCCATCGCCCAGTGGACCGACGCCGACGTCGAGGAGTACATCGCTCGCCATGACGTGCCCACCAACCCCCTGCTGACCCAGGGCTACGGCTCCATCGGCTGCATGCCGTGCACGGAGAAGGTGGCCGACGGCGAGGACTCCCGCGCCGGTCGGTGGCGGGGCAAGTCCAAGACGGAATGCGGCCTGCACGGCTGAGCGTGGCCCCCGCGACCTCGAGCCGCTCGGCTGCGCCCACAACATCGGCCCGCTCACTGGGTATCGGTCCACGATGAGCGACCATCGCACCGTCACCAGCGCGGACGGCCTCGAGCTGGCCGTGTGGGAGCACGGAGACCCGGCCGACCCCACGGTCGTCCTCATCCATGGCTACCCCGACACCCATCGCGTGTGGGACGGCATCGTCGCCCAGCTCGAGGGCGAGCACCACGTCGTGACCTACGACGTGCGGGGCGCCGGCTCCTCCGGCGTTCCGGGCCAGCGGGCCGGGTACGACCTGGCCCGGCTGAGCGAGGACCTCGTCGCGGTCGTCGACGCCACCTGCCCCGACGGGCCGGTGCACGTCGTCGGCCATGACTGGGGTTCGGTCCAGGCCTGGGAACCCGTGTGCACCGGCGCGCTCGGTGACCGGCTCGCCACGTTCACGTCCATGTCCGGGCCGTGCATCGACCACATCGGCCAGTGGTTCCGCGACCGGCGTCGGGGTGACCGCGGCGGCCGGGTCGACGTGCTCCGCCAGGGGCTGCGCTCGTGGTACGTCGGGTTCTTCCAGCTGCCGGTGCTGGCCCCGCTCGGCTGGCGCCACGTCGCCGAGCGCCCGTTCCGCCGGTACCTCGAGCAGATCGAGGGCCTCGGAGCCGACGCCCAGCCCGGGCCGTCGCTGCCGCGCGACGGAGCGAACGGCGTCGAGCTCTACCGCCAGAACGTCCCCACCCGCATGGCCGACCCGCAGGCGCGCACGACGGACGTGCCCGTCCTGCTCGTCGTCGCCACGGGGGACCGCTACATCACGACCGAGCTGCTCGACGACGTCGGCCGCCACTGCTCCGACCTGCGCCGGGTGGACGTGGACGCCCGGCACTGGCTCCCGGCGGCCAAACCCGAGGTGGTCGCCGAACTCGTGGCCGAGCACGTCGCCGCACATCCCGGCTGAACGTTGCTCGAGGGCGCCGGCCGCCGTCCGTACGCCGACTCCTTCGAAACTGGCAGTGCTGAGGTAGCAGTAACGCAACGCCCGCTGCTACATCCGAACTGCCAGTTCCGGTCGGTGGGGGGCCGTCCCGCTCGTCGGACGGTGGGGCGCTGTCCCGCGTGTCCGCCCGCTAATCGCCGTTGACGGACCAGTGCCAGGGCTCGCTGGGCAGGTTGTAGAAGCCGTAGCGGGCGGCGTTGGCCCGGAGCCACTCGAAGGCCGGTGAGGAGCGGGACTTGATGGTGCTGCCGCCGTAGGTGAAGTCGACGGCGAGGCCGCGCTCGTGGTTCGACTGGCCCGGGCGGGCCGTGGGGGGGCTGCACTGGCTCGGCGACATCTGGTACACCGCGTAGTTGCTTGTGCCGCAGTTCTGCCGGCGCAGCTCGACCTGGCGGGACGAGTCCCGGTAGCCGTAGCCGCTGAGGCTGATGCCGTCGTTCTCGGCGGCGGAGAGCAGGCCGGCGAGGTTGTCGGCGATGCTCTGGTGGATCCGGATGCCACGGACCGACACGATGCTGCCCGAGCCGGTGATGCTGATCGTGACCGGGCCCGAGCTGCGAACGGACGAGGCGGCGCGCTGGGCGGCCAGCTTCTTGGCCAGGGCGGCCTGCTCGGCCGCGAGCTTGGTGGACAGCTCCCGATCCTTGCTCTCGAGGAAGCTGGCCTCGGCGAGCTGGCGGTCGAGACGGGCCTCGACCTCGGCGACGACCTTGGCCTGCTGGTCCCGGGCGACGGTGACCTCGTCGAGGCGGGCGTCGACGGCGGCCTGCTGGCGCTCGGCGGCGGCGGCCGCGTCCTCGGCGGCTGCCTCGGCGAGCTCGAGATCCTCGCGGGCCCGGTCCAGCTGGTCGAGGGCGTCGAGCTGCGAGGACGACTTGGCCTCGAGCAGGGACTGCTTGAGCTCGGCCTCGCCGATGGTCTGGGACTCCAGGGAGTCGACGAGCGTCGCGGACGACGGGGGGCGGATGAAGGTCTCCACCGCGAGCTCCTTGACGGCCTCGTCGAGGGCGGCGATCTCGGCCTGCTTGGCCACCACGAGCTCGGTGGCCCGGGCCAGCGCAGCGTCGGCCTCGGCGGAGCGGCGCTCGGCGTCGCGCAACGCCGCGGTCTGCGTGGCCACGTTCGAGTTGAGGGCGTTCAGCGCCGCTTCGACCTGGGCGTTGGTCGCCCGCAGCGTGTCGATCTCGGAGGCGACGGCGGCCCGCTTGCGCTGCACCTCGGCGCGCTCGGTGGCGGTGTCGGCCCGGGCGACGCCGGGGACGGCCAGCGACAGGGCGAGCGAGGCGGCGAGGAGTCCGACCGCCGCGAGCACGAGGCCGGCGGAGCGGCGGGGTCGTTGGATGGGGAGCATGGGGTGGGGTGTCCTGGTGGGGTCAGGGCGGCCAGACGACGAGGTGGTCTGGCGAGTGTTGCGAAAGGGTAACGGAACGCGACTGCACCGTCACACTTCGGCGACACCGTAGCGACATCCTGCTTGCCGGGGCGCGACCCCGCAGGTTTCTGTCGCCGACCCTGTCCTATTCGAGGATGTCGACGAAGCGCTCCAGCTGGCGCAGGTTGCGCACCTCGAAGACGCCGTCGCAGTACCCGGCGTACTCGCCGATGATGGAATCGCCCGTGTCCCAGTACGACTTGGGCTCCGGGTTCATCCAGTACACGTGACGGGCCCGGTGCTGCATCTCCTTGACCACCCAGGACTGCGAGGCGTGGTAGTTGTTCCGCGCATCGCCGAGGAGCAGCACGGTGGTCTTGGGACCCACGTCCTTGCCGTAGGTGCTCCAGAAGACCTCGAAGGCGTGGCCGTAGTCGGAGTGCCCGTCCACCCAGACCACGTCGGCCTCGGTGTTGACGCGGTGCACGGCCTCGGTGATGTCCTCGACGCCCTCGAAGAGGTGGGTGACCTCGTCGATGCCGTCGATGAACACGAAGGCCCGCACCTTGGAGAACTGCCCCGAGATGGCGTACACGAGGTGGAGGGTGAAGCGGGCGAAGGACGCCACCGACCCCGAGATGTCGGCCACCACGAAGATCTCGGGCTTGGACGGTCGGGGGTAGCGGAACTTGGGCTCGGCCGGGACACCGCCGTAGGACAGCGAGTGGCGGATCGTGCTGCGGAAGTCGAGGGGGCCCTTGCGGCCGTGGCGGCGTTTGCGAGCGAGGCGGACGGCGAGCTTGCGAGCGAGGGGCTGCAGCGCCTTGCGCAGCACGACCATCTCCTCGCGCGAGGCGTGCATGAAGTCGATGTCCTCGGGCAGCGGCTTGCGCAGCGTGCGGGCCATGGCCTCGACGCCGCGGTCGGCCACGAGGCGCCGGCGGATCTCGGACTCGATCTCCTGCTTCAGCTTCTCGATGCGGGTCTCGTACTCGTCACGCTCCAGGCGCTCCTCGAGCTGGGTGAGCGGCTCGGGGCTCTGCTGGCGGGCCTGCTCCATGAGCTGCTCGAGCAGGTTGTCCAGGTCGAGGTGCCGCAGCGTGCGGTACAGGTAGTAGGTGCCGCCGACCGGGCGCCCGGGCTCCATGCCGGCGAAGCGCTTCACCGACTGGCGGGCCACGGCGCGCATCATGCCGTTGTCGCCCTGCTGCAGCGCCTTCATCAGCATCTGGGCGATCTCCTCGGGCGTCATGGCGTCCATGGCGCCACCTCCGCCCGACTGGTCGCCGTCGTCCCCCTGGTCCCCCTGGAGCTGCTCCATGAGCTCGTCGATGGCCTGGGCCAGGTCGCTGTCGGGGTCGAGGTCGTACTGGGGGCCGCGGTAGCTGAAGTACACCTCGAAGACCGTCTCGAAGGCGCGCCAGTGCGAGTTGTTCTTCACCAGCGTGGCGGCGAGCGCGTACTTGAACGCCTCGCGGTCCTCGAGGGGGATGTGCTTGACCGCCTGCATGGCGTCGAGGTTCTCCGTGAGGCTGACGGGCAGGCCGGCCTCGCGCAGCTCCTGGATGAAGCCGGCCAGCAGCTCGCTGATCGCCTCCCCGGCACCGAGCTCCAGGTCGGGCTCCTGCGTGTCCTCAGCGGTGTCGCTCACGCACCGAGGGTACCGGCCCACTTGACCGGACGGTCAAGCCGAAACGGCGCTCGGAGTGGGAGACTGCGCCGGTGCGGGTCCTCCTCGTGTCCGATCTCCACTACGACCTGCGCAAGCTCGACTGGGTCCTGGGCCAGGCCGGCGACCACGACATGGTCACCATCGCCGGTGACCTGCTCGACATCGGCTCCGCCGTGCCCCTCGACGCGCAGATCGCCGTGGTGCTCGAGCACCTGGCCCGCCTCGCCCAGCACACCACCGTCGTGGTGTGCTCCGGCAACCACGACCTCGACCACCGGGGCGACGACGGCGAGAAGGCGACCCGCTGGATCGCCGATGCCCGGGACGTCGGGGTGGTGGTCGACGGCGACTCGGCCGAGGTCGGGGGTTGGCTCGTCTCGTCGTGCGCCTGGTGGGAGGGCCCATCGACGCTGGCGAACCTGGAGCAGCGCCTCGAAGCCGCCGGCGCCCGCCGGAGCGGTCGGTGGCTGTGGGCGTACCACGGCCCGCCGGAGGGCCCCCTGTCCTGGACCGGCTCCCGGTCCTACGGCGATCCGGAGCTGCCGCGCCTCGTCGAGCGCCACGAGCCCGATGTCGTGCTGTGCGGGCACATCCACCAGGCCCCCCACGTCGACGGCGGCTCTTGGTTCGAGCGCCGAGGGCGCACGTGGCTGTTCAACGCCGGCCACCAGCCGGGCGAGGTCCCCGCGCACGTCGAGCTGGACCTCGACGCCGGCCGGGCATCGTGGCGGTCAGCCATCGGCAGCGGCGAGCTCGATCTGCGGCCGCGGGTCGGCTGAGCCGCCCGCCCCTGCTAGTAGTCGGGCGACCGGTCCGAGCCCGGGTCGATGTCCACCGGCGGCCGGCTGGACAGGCGGGCCAACACCACGTCGAGCATGCCGAGGTGATCGTCACGATCGGCGTACTGCTCGCGGACATCACCCAGGTACGCGACCAGGCGGTGCAACCTGCCGGCGAGTTGACGGGCGAGCTCGAGCGCGAGCTGCGGGTGAGCCGAGAAGACGGCCTCGGGTTCACCGATGGTTCGCACGACGCTGTCCTCGGCCGCCACCACGTCGGCCGTTCGAGCCGTTGCGAGCAGCGCCCCGATCTCACCGACGAAGGCACCGGGCTGGTCGATCATCGCGATCTCGGCCCCGCCCTGGAGCACGCGGAGCCGGCCGGTGACGAGCACCAGCACCGGGACCGTGCCAGCGCCGTCGTCGAAGATCGACCCGCCGGCCGGCACCTCCCGCTCCGGCATGCCCTCGGTCAGGGCGACGACGTCGATCACCGGACCCGCTCCGTCGTACCGTCGAGGGACTACGCCGGCGCGGAGGCGGCCGTGTCCTTGGCCATGTCGGACTTGGCGTCGTCGAGCTCGCGGAGGGCCTTGGTGATGTCGGACTGGTACTTGAGCAGGATGTTGATGGTGCTCTTCGCCGTCTCGGCGTCGATCTGCTGGATGCCGAGCAGCAGCAGGGTGCGGGCCCAGTCGAGGGTCTCGGACACCGACGGGCTCTTCTTCAGCTCGAGGTTGCGGATCGAGCGGACGATGCGGGCGACCTGGTCAGCGAGCGACTCGGTGATGTCCGGGACCTTGGTGAGGACGATCTCCTTCTCGCGCTCCAGGTCGGGGTAGTCGACGTGGAGGTACAGGCAGCGCCGCTTGAGGGCCTCGGAGAGCTCACGCGTGTTGTTGGAGGTGAGGAAGACCATCGGGATCTGCTTGGCCTCGATGGTGCCGAGCTCGGGGATCGAGACGGTGTAGTCCGAGAGGATCTCGAGCAGCAGGGCCTCGGTCTCGACCTCGACGCGGTCCACCTCGTCGATGAGCAGCACGACGGGATCGTCGGCGGTGATGGCCTCGAGGAGCGGGCGGGTGAGGAGGAACTCGTCGGAGAAGATGTCGCCCGACAGCTCGTCCCACTCGTCGGTGCCGGCGTCTTCAGCCTTGCCGGCGGCCTGGATGCGCAGGAGCTGCTTCTTGTAGTTCCACTCGTAGAGCGCCTTGGACTCGTCGAGTCCCTCGTAGCACTGGAGACGGATCATCCGGGCGCCCATCATCTCGGCCACGGACTTGGCCAGCTGGGTCTTGCCGGTACCGGCGGGACCCTCGACCAGGATCGGCTTGCCCAGGCGGTCGGCGAGGTAGACGATGCCGGCGATGCCCTCGTCGGAGAGGTAGTCGACCTTCTTCAGGCCCTCACGGACCTCGGGAACGGAATCGAAGCGCGGTTCGGCCATCTCCGGACCCTACCGGCCCTCTTGACCGACTGGTCAAGTTGGTTCAGCCTCGGGTTTGGCCCGTCCCCCGCACGACGAACTTCTCCGTGGTGAGCTGGCGCAGGCCCATGGGGCCCCGAGCGTGGAGCTTCTGGGTGGAGATGCCGATCTCGGCGCCGAAGCCGAACTCCTCGCCGTCGACGAAGCGGGTCGATGCGTTGACCACGACGGCGGCCGCGTCGACCTCGGTGGTGAACCGGTCGGCGGCCGCCAGGTCAGCGGTGACGATGGCCTCCGAGTGGCCGGAGCCGTGCCGGGCGATGTGCTCGATGGCCGCGTCGATGGAGCCCACCACGGCCACACCGAGCTTGAGGTCGAGGAACTCGGTGTCCCAGTCGTCCTCGGTGGCGACGTCGATCGCGGGCACCAGCGAACGGGCCCGCTCGTCGCCGACCAGCTCGACCCCGTCGAGGGCGGCGGCGGCGCGAGGCAGGAAGTCGGCGGCGACGTCGGCGTGCACGAGCAGCTTCTCGGCGGCGTTGCACACCCCGGGCCGTTGGGTCTTGGCGTTGACGACGATGTCGAGGGCCATGTCGAGGTCGGCGGCGGCGTCGACGTAGACGTGGCAGTTGCCGTCGCCGTCGATGACGAAGGGGACCGTGGCGTTGTCGAGGATGCTCTGGATCAGGGAGCGCCCCCCGCGCGGGATCAGGCAGTCGACCAGGCCGCGCAGCTGCATGAACTCCACGGCGGCCTCGCGGCTCACGTCGTCGACGAGGACCAGTGCGTCGGCGGGCAGGCCGGCCTTCTCGATGCCGTCGCGCAGCGCCGCGGCGATGGCGGTGTTCGACTCGATGGCGGCCGAGGACCCGCGGAGGAAGGCGGCGTTTCCGGACTTGAGGCACAACCCGAAGGCGTCGCTCGTCACGTTGGGGCGGGACTCGTAGATGATGGCCACCACGCCGAGCGGCACCCGCACCCGGTTGATCCGCAGGCCGTTCGGGCGGGTCCAACCCTCGGACACCTCCCCCACCGGGTCGGGCAGGGCTGCCACCTGGCGCAGTCCTTTGGCCATCCCCCCGACCCGGGCAGCCGTCAGCCGCAGCCGGTCGAGCAGCGCGGGCGCCATCCCCGCCGCCTCCTCCCGAGCCACGTCGACGGCGTTGGCCTCGAGGATGGCATCGGTGCTGGCGACCAGGAGGTCGGCGGCGGCCAGCAGGGCGGCGTCCTTCGCCGCGGTGGAGGCGGTGGCGAGCACGCGTGAGGCGTTCTTGGCGCGAGCACCGAGCTGGGCCATCGGGGTCGCAGCGGGGGTGGCGGCCATGGGGCAAGCATAGGGAGGCCCCCCACCAGGGGGCAGACTCGGCGGGTGCTCCCCGACCCGGCGCTCGACCACGCGGTGCGCGCCTTCTGCGATGCGCTGGCCCCCTGGGTCCGCCAGCTGGCGGCGTCGGTCACGGGCGTCGACGCCGAGCGGGTCGACGTCGACGTGCAGGTCGAGGCGTACAACCTGGCGGCGGCCTTCATCGACGCCGACGGGCTGCACACCGACCCCGAGCTGTGGGCCTTCATCGCCACGTTCGGCCCCCGCTTCGGCGGGAGCCTGGCGCGCTCGGCCCCCGCCGACGTGCGCACGGCGCGGCTGCTGGCCGAGCGGGTCCGCTTCCTCGACCGGCCATCCGAGCTGGTCGAGGTGCTGCTGGCCGCCGATGCCCGCGACGGGACCGATCTGGCCAGCCTCTACTACGACCGGTCGCTCGCCATCGGGTTCGCGGTGGCCAGCATCGACCAGCACACCGCGACCGCCGAGCTGGCCGCCATCGAGGCGTTCCGGGGGCGGCTGCTGGACCGGATCGCCGCGGTCCGGGGGGTCGCCCGTCGCGAGGCCGCCCACAGGGTGGCCGCGCCGCCCGTCGCCGAGGCGGCGCCCGAGCCCGACCTCCCGCCGGCCCGGCCGGTCGACGAGGTGCTGGCCGAGCTGGACGAGCTCATCGGGCTCGACGCCGTGAAGGCCGAGGTGAAGCGGGTGGCCGACCTCACCCGAGTGCAGCTGCTCCGCGCCGAGCGGGGCCTGCCGGTGCTGGCCCAGTCCCGCCACCTCGTGTTCTCGGGGAACCCGGGCACCGGCAAGACCACCGTCGCCCGGCTGCTGGCCGAGATCTACCGGTCCCTCGGCGTGGTCGGGCGGGGCCACCTGGTCGAGGTGGACCGCGCCGGCCTGGTCGCCGGGTTCGTCGGCCAGACCGCCCCCAAGGTCACCGCGGTGTTCGACGAGGCCGACGAGGGCGTGCTCCTCATCGACGAGGCGTACGCGCTGGTCCGGGGCAGCGAGACCGACTTCGGCCGGGAGGCCATCGACACGATCGTGAAGCTGGTGGAGGACCGCCGCGACCGGATCGTGGTGATCATGGCCGGGTACCCCGACGAGATGGCCCAGCTCGTGGCGGCCAACCCCGGACTGCGGTCCCGGTTCCCGAAGACGATCCACTTCCCCGACTACGACACCGACGAGCTGCTCGCCATCTTCGACGTGCGGTGCCGTGAGGGTGGGTACGAGACCACCCACGAGGCACGGGCCGAGGTGCGCTCGCACCTGGACGCCACGGCACGCGGGAAGGGCTTCGGCAACGGGCGCGTGGCCCGCAACCTGTTCGAGGAGGCCGTCGCCCGTCAGGCGTCGCGCATCGTGTCGATCGAGGAACCGACCGACGACCAGCTGAGGACGCTGGAAGCCGCGGACATCCCCGACCGCTCCGCCGCCGACGGAGCGCCAGCGTGAAGCGCCTCGGCGCCCTCGTGCTGGCGGTTGCCATGGTGGCCGCCGCCTTCTCTGCCCGGGGTGCGCTCGACGCCGACGACGAGGACGACGTCGCGGGCGGCGGGGGCGAGCAGCCGGCCGGGATCGTCTGCGCGAGCGACCTCGCCGACATCTGCACGGCCGCCGGAATCCCGGTGGCCGGCACGGCAGCGGCCGGCGACACCGCCGATGCCCTGATCGCGGCCGACGAGGCGGCCGACCTGGACGGCAGGGCCTGGCTGACCACCAGCGCCTGGGCCTCGGTGGTGATCGACGAGCGGGCGAGGCTCGGCGATGAGCCGCTCTTCGGTCCGACCGGTCCGTCGCTCGCGTCGAGCCCCGTCGTCCTGGCTGTGTGGGAGAACCGCGCTGACCAGCTGGCGGAGCGATGTGGCGTACCCGAGGGCGTTCCGCTCGGTTGGCGGTGCGTCGCCGCACAGGCTGGCTCGGAGCTGCCGAGTGGGCGGGTGCGAGTGGCGGCGCCGGATATCGAGACCGCTGGTGGTCTCGTCGTGGCGGCTTCGCAGTCCGTGGGGTTCTTCGAACGTGCGGACTTCTCGCTCGTGGACTTCGACACCGAGGGCTTCCGAACCGTGGCCGCCGAGCTCGCGGCGAGGACGACGGAAGCGCCCCTCCGGCGCATGCGTGCGGAGGGGCCCGGCCAGATCACCGCCGCCGGAGCGCTTCGCGCCGACGCCGGGAATCTCCGGAGCGACCTGGGGACCATCACCGCGGCCACGCCGGAACCGACCGTCCGCGCCGACGTCGTCCTGGTCGTCCCGACAGGCACCGACGTCCCGGAGCAGCAGCGCGCCGCACTGGCCGAGGCGCTCACCGCAGCCGGGTGGGATCCCCCTTCGGCCGAGCCCGACGGCCTGCCGTCCGGAGGGGTGCTCGCCGCCATCCGTACGCTGTGGTCGCAGAACCGGTGACCACAGCGGCACCGGACCCGAAGGGAGCGCACGTGCGCAGGCGGCAGACCGGCAGACGACTCGCGGCGATGGCGGTGCTGGCCGGCCTCGCCGCCGCCTGCAGCGACGACCCGAGCGAGCTCTCCTTCGACGAGAACGGCAACGTCGAGGTCGACCGGGACCGGTGCGTCGTCGTCGATGCGTCGGTGTCGCCGGAGAAGATCGAGCTGCTGACGGCGATGGCCGACGAGTTCAACCGCTCCGACCTCGCCACCGCCCGGGTCGATGGCGAGGAGAAGTGCGTCGCCGTCGCCGTGCAGTCCAAGGCATCGGGCGGCGCGGCCCAGCTCCTCGACAACGGCTGGGACGAGGCCAGCGAAGGCCCCCGGCCTGTCATCTGGTCGCCCGCGTCGTCCGCGTGGAAGACCGTGCTGAACGAGCGCTTCAGCTCGTCGGGTCGTGAGCCCATCGCCAACGACGCCACGCCCTTCATGCTCACACCGCTCGTCATCGCCATGCCCGAGCCGATGGCCGAGGCCCTCGGCTGGCCGGACGAGCCCATCGGCTGGAACGACGTCCTCGGCCTGGCCCGGTCCCAGCAGGGTTGGGCGGAGTTCGGGCACCCGGAGTGGGGCGCGTTTCGGCTCGGCAAGACCAACCCCAACTTCTCGACCTCGGGGCTCTCGGCCCTCATCGCCCAGACCTACGCGGCAGCGAACAAGCGCGACGGGCTCTCGGCCGAGGACCTCGGCAAGCCCGAGGTCGTGCAGTTCGGCACCGACGTCGAGACCGCCGTCGTCCACTACGGCGACACGACGCTGACGTTCATGAACAACTGGTACCGCGCCGACCAGCGCGGGAACCCCTACGCCTACACGTCGGCCGCTGCGGTCGAGGAGAAGTCCGTCATCGACTACAACACCGGCAACCCCGACGGCGTCCTCCAGCAGGGCGAGCAGCCGCGTCCGCCCCGGGTGCCGCTCGTGGCGATCTACCCGGAGGAGGGCACGCTCTACTCGGACAACCCGCTCATCGTCCTCGACGCCGAGTGGGTGGACGCCGACGAGAAGGCGGCTGCCGCACGCTTCGTGGAGTTCGCGCAGCGTCCCACGAACCAGGAGCGCGTCCTGGAGTTCGGTTTCCGTCCCGGGAACCCGGACGTCGCCGTGACCGCGCCGGTGGACCGCGCCAACGGCGTGGACCCGACCCAGCCCCAGACGCTGCTGGAGGTCCCCTCCCCCGAGGTCACCGTGGCCGTGCTCGATGCCTGGGCCGACCAGCGCAAGGGTGCCCGGGTGACCCTCGTCGTCGACGTCTCCGGCTCCATGGGCGAGCCGGCCAGCGGTGAGAGCGCCGACACCAAGCTCGACCTGGCCAAGTCCGCAGCCGTCTCGGCCCTCGACCAGTTCAAGGACGACGACGAGGTCGGGCTGCGGATCTTCACGAACGACATCGCACCGGGCGGGGCGACGTTCGTCGACGTCGTCCCGATCAGCCGGGTCGGCGACGTGCGCGAGCGCCTGGCCGGCGAGATCCGCAGTCTCGTACCGCTCAACGGGACGCCCCTCTACGACGTGACGCAGCGGACCTACGAGGAGCTGGTCGCCAGCTACGACCCGGCCCGGATCAACGCCATGGTGGTGCTGATCGACGGCCGCAACGACGACGGCGTGTCGAGCGACGACCGCCAGCAGCTCGACACCCTGCTGGCCGCGCTCGCAGCCGGGTCCGAGGGTGCCGCGAGCCGGCCGGTCCGGGTCTTCCCCATCGCCTACGGCGGCGACGCCGACCTCACGATCCTGCGGTCCATCGCCGAGGCCTCCAGCGGAGCGGTGTACGACGCGTCGGACCCCCGCTCGATCGACAAGGTGTTCACCGCGGTCATCTCCAACTTCTAGGCCGGTCGGTAGCCTCCCTCCGCGATGGCCGACCTGTCCTTCCGGGACCGCTTCCTGACCCGGCCCGTCTCGGAGGCGCTGCTCGCGCCGTCGAGCATCCTCCTCGCCGGCGCGGGGGCGAGCGCCGCCATCGTGGCCGGCCTCCCCCTGCTCGCCGCGCCGGTCGCCGGCATCGCTGCCTGGGCCCTGCGGGTCCTGGCTGCGGTACCGCGCAACCGCCCGACCGAGCGGGTCGATCCCTTCCAGCTCCCCGAGCCGTGGCGGCACTTCGTCGTGGAGGCCCTCAAGGCCCAGGTCCGCTACGAGCACGCCGTCGCCGGCGCCGAGGCCGGCCCCATCCGCGAGCGCCTGGAGACCATCGGCGAGCGGATCGACGACGGCGTGCACGAGGCGTGGCGGATCGCACGGCGCGGCGCACAGTTGGTCGAGGCCCGGCGGGGCATCGACGCCGAGGACGCCCGCCGGGACCTCGCCCGCCTGGAGGATCAGGGGACGGCGGAGGGTTCGGCGTCCGAGCGCACCGCCGAGGCGCTCCGCTCCCAGATCGCTGCTGCCGACCGCCTCGACGGCACCATCGCCGGTGTGCGCGATCAGCTCCGGCTGCTCGACGCCCGCCTCGACGAGTCGGTGGCCCGTGCCGCCGAGCTCTCCGTGCGCATCGGCGACGCCGCCGAGCTCGCCCCGGTCGGCGCCGACGTCGATGGTCTCGTCCAGGAGATGGAGGCGCTCCGCCTCGCGCTGGAGGAGACCAGCGGACCGCAGCTCCCGGGTACGGGCCAGGCGACCGCCTCGTGACCGAAACCGACGCCAGCGTCCGACCCCGCCAGCGGGCGCAGCGCCTGGATCGGCTGGAGGGTGACGCCGACCTCGGCGCCACCGGTCGGGGCGCGACCCTCGTGGCGGCCGGCATCCTGCTGTCCCGCCTCTCCGGGCTCGTCCGCGAGATCGTGACGGCCGGCTTCCTCGGCGTCGGCCTCGCCTCCGACGCGTTCAAGGCCGCCCTGCGCATCCCCAACCTGTTGCAGAACCTGCTCGGCGAGGGCGTCCTGTCGGCCTCGTTCATCCCCGTCTACGCCCGGCTCGTCGACACCGACGAGGAGGAGGCCGGCCGCACCGCGGGTGCGGTGGCGGGCCTGCTGGCCGCCGCCGTGTCGGTGCTCGTGCTCATCGGCATGGTCGCCGCCCGGCCGATCACCATCGTCCTCACCCCCGGCTTCCGTGACGAGCCGGACAAGCTCGACCTCACCGTCGACCTCGTCCGGATCATGTTCCCCGGCGTCGGTCTCCTGGTGCTCTCGGCCTGGTGCCTCGCCATCCTCAACTCGCACCGCCGCTTCTTCCTCTCCTACGTGGCACCGGTGCTGTGGAACGTGGCCCAGATCGCGGTGGTGGCCATCGTGGCCATCGGCGGCTCGAGCGAGCGCAGCCTGGCCAACGCCCTGGCCTGGGGCGTCGTCATCGGCGGCCTCGCCCAGCTGCTCGTCCAGCTCCCGACCGTCCGATCGCTGGTGCCCGACCTGCGGCTCTCCCTCGACCGCACCCTCGACGGCGTCCGCGACGCGATGAGCCGCCTCGGACCGGTGGTGTTCGGTCGAGGTGTGGTCCAGATCTCGGGCTACCTCGACCTCGTGCTCGCCAGCCTCCTCGTCACCGGCGCCGTCGCCGCCGGCACCTACGCCCAGGTCCTGTACCTGCTGCCGGTGTCGCTGTTCGGCATGAGCATCGCCGCCTCCGAGCTGCCGGAGCTGTCGCGGATGCGTCCCGAGCAGCGCGCCGACCTGGCCCGGCGGGTCGAGGGCGGGCTGCGACGCGTCGCCTTCTTCGTCGCCCCCACCGCCGTCATCTACATCGCCCTGGGCGAGCCCCTCGTCGCCGCGCTGTTCCAGCGTGGCGAGTTCAACGCGTCCGACACCCGCCTGGTCTGGCTGGTGCTGGCCGCCTACTCCCTGGGGCTTCTCGCCTCCACGGCATCCCGCCTCCTGCAGAACTCGCTCTACGCGCTCGACGACCCTCGTACGCCGGCCCGGATCGCGCTCGTGCGGGTGATCGTCTCCAGCCTCGCAGCCCTCTCGGTGATGTTCCTCCTCGACCGCGTCGTGCTGGTCGGCACGTCGATCCAGCTGGAGGACGAGCTCACCGACTCCGCGCGGTTCCTCCACCTCGGTGCGGTCGGCATCGCGCTCGGCTCCGCACTCGGTGCGTGGGTGGAGCTCACGCTGCTGCGCCTGGCGCTGCGGTGGCGGATCGGCCCCGTGGACCTCGGCGGCGGGGCGCTCGGTGCCGTGGTCACCGGCGCGCTCGCCGGCGCCGCCGTGGGCCGCATCGTCGACCTCTTCGTCGGCGGCCTGCCGACCATCCTCGCCGCCGGGCTCTCGATCGGGACGGCGGGGCTGGTCTACCTCGGCTTCACCACCGTGCTCGGCATGCCGTTGCGGACCATGGTCGGGCGCTGACCCGGGGTTCGGTGGGGATGCGGGGCAGCGCGACCCCAGGGCCGGTCTACGATCCCGGCATGCTCAAGGCCTTCAGACGCTGGTGGAAGTACCTCGTAGCCAAGTCGGACAGCTCGTTCAACGAACGGGCCGACCCCAAGGTGCAGCTCGAGCAGGCCATCACCGAGGCCCACGAGCAGCACAAGCGGCTCACGCAGCAGGCGGCGAACGTCATCGCCAACCAGAAGCAGACCGAGATGCGGCTCAACCGGGTGATGACCGACCTGGAGAAGGTCTCGGCCAACGCCCGGCAGGCCGTGATGATGGCCGACCAGGCCCAGAAGGCCGGCGACACGGCCAAGGCCGCCGAGTACACCTCGGCGGCCGAGTCCTTCGCCAACCGGATGATCGCCCTGGAGACCGAGGTGGAGGATCTCAAGGCCCTCCACTTCCAGGCCTCCGAGGCGTCCGACCAGGCCAAGATCGCCGTCCAGCAGAACGCCACCGCCCTGCAGAAGAAGCTCTCCGAGCGCCAGGCCCTCCTCGGCAAGATCGACCAGGCCAACATGCAGGAGGAGATGAACAAGGCGATGAGCCAGCTCTCCGTGACCGTCGGCGAGGACGTGCCGTCCCTCGACGAGGTCCGGGCCAAGGTCGAGGCCCGCTACGCCAAGGCCAAGGGCATGCAGGAGCTCCAGGGCTCCTCGGTCGAGGGGCGCATGCTCGAGGTCGAGCAGGCCGCCATGAACGTCGAGGCCAGCAGCCGCCTGGCCGAGATCAAGGCCCAGCTCGGCATCGCCCCGGAGACCCAGGCCGCCCCCGGCGCGCTGGCCGAGGAGTCGGCCCCCGCCCCACAGACCCAGGCAGAGGGCCAACCGTCGGACGGCACCCCTTCTTGAAACTGGCAGTGCCGGTGTAGCGGCAAGACCCGCCGCAACACCATCCCTGCCAGCTTCAGGGCAGGACCACGAGGTCGTCCCGGTGGACGACCTCGTGAGGTGCGCCCTCGGGCAGGTCGTCGGTCCGGGCCCCCAGGACCGCACGGAGGCCGGCGGCGTCGAAGCGGGTGAGCCCCTTCGCGAACGCCTGTCCGTCCGGTCCGGCGATCTCGACGGCGGCATCGACGTCGAAGCCGCCCTTGACGTCGACGACGCCGGCGGCCAGCAGCGACACGCCCCGTTCGAGCAGCGCGCGGCGGGCGCCCTCGTCGACGACGATGGTGCCGGCGGCACCGACCGCGAAGGCGATCCAGAGCTTGCGGGCGGGGAGTCGCTGCTTGCGAGGCTGCACGACGGTGCCGACGCCCGCCGTCCGGTCCACGGCGTGGGCGAGCACGTCCTGGCGGGACGCCTGGGCGATCACGGCCCGCACGCCCGACCACGCCGCGATCTTCGCCGCCGCCAGCTTCGACGCCATGCCGCCGCTGCCCCGGTCGCTGCCCGCGCCACCGGCGAGGGCCTCGAGCGAGTGGTCGACCTCGAGGATCTCCTCGATCAGCGACGCCGTGCTGTCGAAGCGGGGGTCGGCGGTGAGCAGCCCGGGCGCGTCGGTGAGCAGCACGAGCAGGTCGGCCCGGATGAGGTGGGCGACGAGGGCGGCGAGGCGGTCGTTGTCGCCGAAGCGGATCTCGTCGTCGGCGATGGCGTCGTTCTCGTTGACCACCGGGACGACGCCGAGATCCAGCAGCCGGCCGAGCGTGGAACGCGCGTGCAGGTACTGCTCGCGGACCATGAAGTCGAGGGGGGCCAGCAGCACCTGGCCGGCGATGAGCCCGTGGCTGGCGAGCTCGCGGTCGTACACGGCCATGAGCCGGCTCTGGCCGACGGCCGAGACGGCCTGGAGCGTGACGGCGTCCCGGGGTCGCACGTCGAAGCGCATGGCGGGCAGGCCGGCGGCGATGGCACCGGAGGTCACCATCACCACCTGGTGGCCGGCGGCCCGCAGCCCGGCGACCTCGCGGCAGAACTTGGCGATCGCCGCCTCGTCGATGGTGCCGTCGTCGCCCGTGATGGAGGAGGAACCGATCTTGGCGACGACGATCTGGCCGCGCTCGCCCACGCTCACTCGACCTCGTAGTCGAACTCGAGCTTCCCGATCCGGACGGTGTCACCGGGCTTGGCACCGGCGCGGGCCAGCGCCCGGTCGATGCCGAGCGTCTTGAGCCGGCGGTGGGCCTCGTCGAGGGCCTCGGGGTTGGTGAGGTCGGACAGGCGCACGGCACGGATGGCCTCGCGGCCGAGCACGTCCCAGCCGGTGCCGGTCTCGTCGCGGACGACCTGGTAGCCCTCGCCCTCCAGGCGGTGGACCACGTAGGCCTCGCGGGCCGGCATCTCGGCGCGGGCGTCGGTGACGGCCTGCACCATCCGGCCCACCAGCTGCGGCACGCCGTCGCCGGTGACGGCCGTGACCCGTTCGCCGTCCCAGTCCCAGGTGCCGTCGTCGAGGTCGGCGCGCGAACCCACCTCGATGCGGGGCCGCGTCAGCAGCACCGGGTCGTAGTCGGCGAGCTCGCGCAGCAGGATCTCGCGCTGCTGCGCGGGTGAGTGCATGGCCGACGGCGCGAGGTCGACCATGACGACCAGCACCCGAGCCCGCTCGACGTGGCGGAGGAACTGGCGACCCAGGCCCTTGCCCTCGGCGGCCCCCTCGATGAGGCCGGGGAGGTCGGCGACCACGATCTCGACGCCGTCGTCGGTCCGCACGACGCCGAGGTTCGGCTCGAGGGTCGTGAAGGGGTAGTCGGCGATCTTGGGCTTGGCCGCCGAGATCACCGAGATGAGCGTGGACTTGCCCACGCTCGGGAACCCGACCAGGGCGACATCGGCGAGGAGCTTGAGCTCCATGCGCAGCCACCGCTCCTCGCCCACCTCTCCCTGCTCGGCGAAGCCGGGTGCCCGGCGCCGGTTGGAGAGGAACTTGGCGTTGCCTCGACCGCCGATGCCCCCCTCGGCAGCGAGGAAGCGGTCGCCGGTGTGGACGAGGTCGGCGAGCACCTTGCCGTCCTGGTCCTTGATGACCGTGCCCTCGGGCACTGGCACCTCGACGTCGGCGCCACGACGACCGTGGCGCTTCTTGCCCATGCCGTGGGTGCCGTCCTCACCCCGGCGGAACGGGTGGTCGCGGAAGGCCAGGAGCGACGCCACGTTGTGGTCGGCCACCAGCCAGACGTCGCCCCCGCTGCCGCCGTCGCCCCCGTCCGGCCCGCCGCGCGGGACGTGCGCCTCACGGCGGAACGACACCGAACCGGCACCGCCGTCGCCCCCCTTGACGTGGAGGCCGCACTCGTCGACGAACTGGGACACGGGGGGGAATCTAGGACCGCCCGGAGCGCGTGGGAGACTCGGATCGTGGCCCAGCGACCGGACCCCGACCACGTCGCCGAAGCTCCGACCGCCGATCTGACGCCCCGGGCGCGGCAGTGGGCGTCCACCATGGCCGGGCACGGGGCCGGACCGGTCCGCCACGCCCATGCCGACACCCACGCTGCCGTCGGTGATGTCGAGATCGCCACCCGGGAGGTCCGCGAGGTCCGGGAGGACCAGTCGCTCGCCCCCGGCGCCACCCGTTCGTCCGGCGCCGGTCACCGGGCCGAGGAGGAGGAGCCGGACCCGTGGCGGACCTGCTTCGAGCGGGACCGGGACCGCATCGTGCACGGCACGGCGTTCCGCCGCCTGGCCGGCAAGACGCAGGTCTTCGTGTTCCCCGACGACCACCAGCGGACCCGGCTGACCCACGCTCTCGAGGTGGCGCAGGTGGCGATGTCGGTCGCTCGGGCCTGCCGTCTCAACGTCGTGCTGGCCGAGGCCATCGCCCTCGGGCACGACTGCGGGCACGGTCCGTTCGGGCACGCCTCCGAGGATGCGCTCGCGCCCTTCGTGGACGGGGGCTACGACCACGCCACCTGGGGTGCCGACGTCGTGCTCGCACCGCTCAACCTGTGCGCCGAGCCGCTCGACGGCATCCGCAACCACTCGTGGGCCCGGCCGGCGCCGGCCACGCCCGAGGCCGAGGTGGTCAGCTGGGCCGACCGGATCGCGTACCTGTGCCACGACTTCGAGGACGCCGTCCTCGCCGGCGTGATCGCCGCCGACGACCTCCCCGAGCTGGTGGTCCAGCGCTGCGGGCGGGACCGCCGCCAGCAGCTCCACACGTTCATCCAGGCCCTCGTCCGCTCGACGGCCGCCTCGGGGACGGTGGGGATGGACGACGAGCACGCCGAGGCGCTCACTGCGTTCCGCACCTTCAACTACGAGCGCATCTACCTCCGTGACGAGTCACGACGCCAGGCCCGCGTGGTCGAACGGCTCCTGGCCGCGCTCGTCGACTGGTACCGGGAGGACCCGGCCCGCCTCGTGGCCGAGGGCCGCACCATCGACGACGGGACCGACATCTCGCGGGAGGCGGTGGCCTTCGTCGGAGGCATGACCGACCGGTTCGCCCACGATCGTGCGCTGGCACACCTGGGCTGGGATCCGGTCGACCTCCCGATCGGGCTG
This sequence comes from Acidimicrobiia bacterium, assembly GCA_046570205.1. Taxonomy (GTDB): domain Bacteria; phylum Actinomycetota; class Acidimicrobiia; order Acidimicrobiales; family Salinilacustritrichaceae; genus Salinilacustrithrix. The sequence goes on along the minus strand of JBKHVG010000037.1, from coordinate 1,717 downwards.
GAGACCCCGACGCGCCCGTAGACCTAGGACTGCTCGACCGGGGCGATGAGATCCATGCGGCGGGCGATGGTCACCGCCTCCAGGCGTGAACCGGCGCCGAGCTTGCCGAGCACGGCCCGAACGTGGTTGCGGATGGTGTTGGGGCTCACCGCCAGGTGGCTGGCCATCTCCCGCGTGCCGACGCCCTCGGCGAGCAGGCGCAGCACCTCGAGCTCCCGTGGCGTGAGGTCCGTGCGGTCGCGGGCACCACGCTGGGAGGTGCGGCGCACGAGCGCTGGGACGAGCGCCGGCGCCACCACGGTCTCGCCGGCGGCCACCCGGACCACGGCGTCGACCAGCTCGTCGAGGCCCTGGGCCTTGCCGATGAAGCCGTCGGCGCCGTGGTCGAGGGAGTCGAACAGGGTGCGCTCGGTGGCCCAGCCGGTGACGACGAGGATCCGCACGTCGGAGCAGGCTTCGGTGAAGCGGTGGAGCTGGTCGGCGATCTCGACCCCGTCGAGGCGCAGGTCGGTGACCACGACCGTGGGTGAACGCTCGGCCACGACCTTGACCGCGTCGTCGATGCGGCTGGTGGTGCCGACGACGCGCAACCTCGGGTCCTGGTCCAGCACCGCCTCGAGGGCGCTGGCGACCATCTCATGATCCTCGAGGACGACGACCGTCACCTTCGTGGGCCCGCCCGGCCCGTCGATCCCAGACATGGCGCCTGAACGTAGTGCAGATGGATCAGCGGACGGGCGCGAAACGACCCGGGCCGGGGGCCCGGGCCGTGCTCGGTGCGTGGTGTGCGCTCAGTCCACCGGCAGGATGTCGACCAGCTTGCGCCCGTTGCGGGACCCGAACTTCACCACGCCGTCGCTGGTGGCGAAGAGCGTGTCGTCGCCGCCCTTGCCGACGTTCAGCCCGGGATGGAACCGCGTGCCACGCTGGCGGACGAGGATCGATCCGGCCGGCACGACGGTGCCGTCGAACGCCTTCACGCCGAGGCGCTTGGATTCGGAGTCACGGCCGTTCCGTGTGGAACCGCCGCCCTTGGTCTTGGACATGGCGAGCTACCTCTTCTGTGATCAGCGGCTGATGCCGGTGATCTCGATCTGGGTGTACTTCTGGCGGTGGCCCCACCGCTTCCGGTTGTTCGACTTGTTCTTGTAGACGAAGCCGTTGATCTTCGGGCCCTTGGCGTCGCCCACGACTCGAGCGGTCACCGAGACGCCGCCGAGGTCGTCAGGGGTGGACAGGACGGTGTCACCGTCGACGAGGAGGACGGGTCGCAGATCGACCGAGCCACCCTCTTCGACCCCGAGGCGCTCGACCTCGAGGACGTCGCCTTCGGCGACACGATGCTGCTTTCCGCCGGTGGCGATCACTGCGTACATAGGGTTCGACATCGTACGGCCCAGCAGGCCCGCCCTCCAACCTGTGACGAATGCGGAGCGTCCGTCGACGAGCCCGCACGGCTCGCGGCTAGGTGTCGAGGAGGTCCTTGTCGAACACCACGCCGCGGCCCTTGCAGGTCTCGCACTCCTGGGTGAAGCCGACGAGCAGGCCCTCGCCGATGCGCTTGCGGGTCATCTCCACCAGACCGAGCTCGGAGATGTCGAACACCTGCGTACGGGTCTTGTCCCGGGCCAGCGCGTCGCGCAGCACCCGGCTGACGTCGTCGCGGTTCTTCTTCACCTCCATGTCGATGAAGTCGATGACGATGATCCCGCCGATG
>JBKHVG010000036.1:0-25252 GCA_046570205.1 Acidimicrobiia bacterium | reverse complement strand
CAGCATCCCCGAACAACTCGACCTCAAGACCTCCCTCAAGCACTCCCCCGAACTGCTCACCCGCCCCCGCTACGCCTGGCGCTACGCCCGCTACACCCTCCAACACCGCGCCCTACCCGACCTCCACGTCCCCAACATGGTCCCCGACGGCGAACCCGCCCCCGGGTTCTTCGAGGCCTACGGCCAATGGATGGCCACCCCCCCACCCAGCTGGGACGACCTCCGCTGGCTCCGCGACCAGTGGGACGGGCCCTTCATGCTCAAAGGCATCATGCGCGTCTCCGACGCCCGCCGCGCCGTCGACGCCGGCTACAGCGCCATCAGCGTCTCCAACCACGGCGGCAACAACCTCGACACCACCCCCGCCCCCATCCGCGCCCTGCCCCTCATCGCCGACGCCGTCGGCGACCGCATCGAGATCGTCACCGACGGCGGCATCCGCCGCGGCAGCGACGTCGTCAAAGCCATCGCCCTCGGCGCCAACGCCGTCATGATCGGCCGCGCCTCACTCTGGGCCCTCGCCATCAGCGGCCAACCCGGCGTCGAGAACGTCCTCGACATCCTCCGCAACGGCATCGACGCCGCCATGCTCGGCCTCGGCAAGCAATCCCTCGCCGACCTCACCCCCACCGACATCGTCATCCCCGACGACTTCTCCGACGCCATCCGCCAAGCCGAGCGCCAGTAGGGATCTGGCGCCGGGAGCGGAAACGGTCTCGCGTTCCGCTCCGCTTCCGGTTCGCTACGACTTGCGGGTCAACGCCACCGGCACGGCCGCGCCGGGCCGGCTGTGGTCCTGGGAGGGGCGGGGCGCCGAGCCGGCGGCGATGCCGGCGAGCGCCTCGTCGGCATGTCCGTGGATGCAGTCCGGGTCGGGCCCGTCGAGCGGCAGGCCGGTGAAGAACTTGGTCGCCATGCACCCGCCCTGGCAGGCGTCGTAGGAGCCGCACGACGCGCAGGCGCCGGCGCTGGTGGGCTGGCGCAGCTCGGTGAACAGCGTCGACTCCCGCCACACCTCGGCGAAGCCCCCTCCGTCGCGGACGTTGCCGGCCAGGAACTCGTCGTGGATGACGAACGGGCAGGCGTACACGTCGCCGATGGGGTCGATGAGGCACACGACACGACCCGCACCGCACATGTTGAGGCCGGGGAGGTTGGGGCCGCCGGTCTCGGTGGTGAGCGCGTTCAGGTGGAAGAACGAGTCACCGGTGAGCACGTCGGGGTGGTCGAGGATCCAGTGGAAGACCTGGCGCTGCTGGGGGTTGGTGAGGCGCAGGTCGTGGTAGCTGTCGACGCCCCGACCCGACGGGCGGAGGCGGGTGATGCGCAGCTGGGCGCCGTGGTCGTCGGCCAGGGCCTTGAACTCGTCGAGCTGGTCGACGTTGTGGCGGGTGCAGACGATGGAGATCTTGAAGTCCTCGAACCCGACGTCGCGCAGGTGCCCCATGGCCTCGATCGCCTTGGCGTGGGACCCCTCGCCGCGGACGGCGTCGTTCACCTCGGGCGTCATGCCGTCGAGGCTGATCTGCACGTCGAGGTACGGCAGCTCGACGAGGCGCTCGGCGGCAGCCCGGTCGAGGTAGGTGCCGTTGGTGGAGAACTTCACACCCACGCCGTTGGTGACCGAGTGCTCGACGATCTCGAAGAAGTCCTTGCGCAGCATGGGCTCGCCGCCGCCGATGTTGACGTAGAACACCTGCAGCGCCGCCAGCTGGTCGACCAGGTCCTTGGCCTCGGCGGTGCTGAGCTCCTTCGGGTCCCGCCGGCCCGAACTGGACAGGCAGTGCACGCACGCCAGGTTGCAGGCGTAGGTGAGCTCCCACGTGAGGCAGATGGGAGCGTCGAGGCCCCCCTTGAGCTGCTCGACGAGCGGCGGGGTCTTCGGGACGACGGTCATGCGGCGGGCTCCAGCAGAGGTTCGACCACGCCGGACTCGCAGAGCGAGGCCAGGGCGGTCACGTAGGCCGATCGACGGCCGGTGGTCGCATCGACGAGGGCGTCGATGGCAGCGGCGGCGCTGTCGTGCTGCTCGAGCGAGCGCACGAGGGCGACGAGGTCGTTGGACTTCAGGAAGACCAGGCGCCGGGTGTCGTAGTGGTAGGCGAGGGCGCCGAAGGGCTCGGGGCGCAGGCCCACCCGCGGGCTGAGCCGGTACCGGTCAGCGGGGTCGAACGCCATCTGGTCGGCGCAGGCGCCTAGTAGACGCCGCACATCCCGTCGATGGAGATCTCCTCGACCAGGACGTCCTCGGCGACCAGCTCGTCGGGAGCGTGGTCCTGGTCCTCGACCACGTCGGTCGTCTGCTCGGTGGTGGGCTCGGTGACGGTCATCTGGCACCTCTGGGGGACGTGCGGTCGGGGCTAGCCTCCGCAACCCGTCCGCTCGAGGAGGACCGTGGCCGAGGCGTTCCCCGAACATATCGCGCTGGCCCCGGACCCCGAGACCCGGCGCAGCGCAGACGGGCGCACCCTGCTCGGCGGCGCCCCGGTCCGGCTGCTGCGGTTCAGCGATGTTGGCGCCGCAGCGGTCGACGACGTGCTCTCCGGTGCGGCCGTGCCGCCCACCGGGGTCCGGGCCCAAGTGGCGCGACGGCTGCTCGACGCCGGCATGGCGCACCCGAGGCCGCGCTCGGTGCCCGACGTGCGCGTGTCGGTCGTGGTGCCGGTGCGCGACCATGCCGACGACCTCGGCGCCCTGCTGGAGGGCCTGCACGTGCCGCCGGGCACCGAGGTCGTGGTGGTGGACGACGGCTCCGTCGACCGAGCCGCCGTGCCCCGGGTGGTGGCCGGCCGGGCGACCGTCGTGCGCCACGAGCGGTCGCTCGGGCCCGGAGCGGCGCGCGACGCCGGCTGGCGGGCGTCGGCCGGTGAGGTGATCGCCTTCGTCGACGCCGACGTGGTGCCCACCCCCGGGTGGCTGGACCTCCTGCTCGCCCATTTGTGGGACCCGGCCGTCGGCGTCGTGGCCCCCCGGGTCCGCAGCCGGCCGGGTCCGTCCCTGCTCGAGCGCTACGAGCGGCACCGCTCCCCCCTCGACCTCGGCGACCGCGAGGCCCGGGTGGTGCCCCGTGGCCGGGTGTCCTACGTGCCGACCGCCACCGTCGTCTGCCGCCGAGCGACCCTCGAGGCGCTCGACGGCTTCGACGCCGCGATGCGGGTGGGCGAGGACGTCGACCTGGTCTGGCGGGCGGTCGAGACGGGATGGACCGTGCGGTACGAGCCCGCGGCCGAGGTCGTCCACCGCCCCCGGCGCACGTGGTCGGACCTCGTGCGGCAGCGAGCCGCGTACGGGTCGGCGGCCGCCCCGCTCGACCAGCGGCACCCGGGCTCGGTCGCGCCGGTGGAGCTCAACGCCTGGAGCCTCGCCGCATGGATGCTCGCCACGCTGGGCGGGGGGCCCGGTGCGGTGGCCGGCGCCGGCATCGGCGTCGGTTCCGCCCTGGCCCTGGCGCCGAAGCTGCGCGGACGCATGGAACGCCCGGTGCGCAGCGCACTCGAGCTCGCCGGCGGTGGCACGCTCCACGCCGGGACGTGGCTCGGACGGTCGGTCTGGCGGGCCTGGCTGCCGTTGGCGCTCGTCGTCTCCGTGCCGAGCCGGCGGGTCCGCGTCGCCACGGCGGCCGCCGTCGTCGTGCCCGCCCTCCTCGACCGTCGGGACGCGGGGGAAGAGGTCGGGATCGACCCGGTCCGGTGGGTCGCGCTGCACGCCCTCGACCAGGCCTCCTACTGCGTCGGGGTCTGGCGCGGGGCGTGGCGCTGCCGGTCCGCCCGTGCCCTGCTCCCCCGCCTGTCGGGCATCCCCGGCCTCACGGGCAGGTCCGGTTCCGGCAGTTCCGGCGGCTAGCGTCGTGCCTCGTCTGCGGGTGTAGCTCAATGGCAGAGCCCCAGCCTTCCAAGCTGGTCATGCGGGTTCGATTCCCGTCACCCGCTCCATCCACCGTCGGTGCCCAACCCACCCCGTCGCCCGCCGCACCGACCGCACCCCCGTTCCGAAGGATCTCTCCTCCGTGAAGCCCCTCTCCAAGCTCCTCCTGCTGGCGGCATTGTTGCTCGTCGGCGTCGGCGTCGTGCTGGCGCTGGTCAAGCCGGGCAGCCTGGGCGACGACGACGCCAGCACCGCCGCCGCCAAGCCGGACGAGACCGAGACCGAGACCGAGTTGGAGTCGGAGTCGGAGTCGGAGTCGGAGTCGGAGTCGGAGACGGAGACGAGCACCGAGGGCGACGGAACCACGGCGACCACCAGCGCCGCCAGGACCGGCGGGTCGAGCACGACCTCCACACCGGCGGCGTCGAGCACCACCGAGGCACCCAGCACCACGGCGGCACCGGCGACCACGGCGGCACCGGCCACGACGAGCACGACCCGGCCGAGCGCCTCGGTCGGCGGGGACGGGGGTGGGAGCGGGCTCACCGGCGACGGGGGGACCGCCGCCGACACCGAGGACGGCCTGGCGAACACCGGCGGCACCTCCGCCGCCGGCACCGCCGTGCTGATCGGGCTCGCCGGCCTGGCCCTGCGCCGACGGACCGCCTGAGCGGCCGGCGACCTGCCGGCGGGTACCATCCCGCCCCGGCCTCCGTAGCTCAACTGGACAGAGCATCCGGTTTCTACCCGGGCGGTTGCGGGTTCGACTCCTGCCGGGGGCACGCGAACCCTCCGCTCCCTGCACGAGCGTTTCGCCGCAACGAGAGCCGACCTCTAGGATCGCCGCTCCTTGGTGGCCGTAGCTCAGTTCGGTTAGAGCGCCAGGTTGTGGCCCTGGAGGTCGGGGGTTCAAGTCCCCTCGGTCACCCCACGCGGCGATAGGTTCGTCCGCTCACATACGTCCCCCGGCCCCGGTCGGGAGGCGGACCACCTGCCCCTCTAGCTCAACTGGTTAGAGCGTCGGACTCTTAATCCGCAGGTTCTGGGTTCGAGTCCCAGGGGGGGTACAGGCAAAAGTGCAGGTCAGAGGCCTGCGAAGCGGATGGGCCGGAGCCTCGGCTCCGGCCCATCCCCCCAAAATCCCCCTAAATCCCCCGGGTTCTTGCTACTGTCCCCCGCATGCGAGGCAGCCTCCGGGAGAAGGCTCCGGGCCGTTGGGAGCTCCGGGTCCCTCTGCCGCCCGACCCGGTGACCGGCAAGCGGCGGCGCCGGAGCGCGTCGTTCGAGGGCACCAAGCGGCAGGCGGAACGCGAACTCGCGCGACTCGTGGCGGGGGCTGATGACGACCGCAGCGCAGCGCAGAACCACACACTGGAGCACCTGCTCGAGAAGTGGTGGGAGCAGAAGGAAGCACGCCTCTCCCCCACCACTGCCCGCGAGTACCGCCGCATCATCGTGAAGCGGCTTGTCCCCACGATGGGGCCCCGCAAGGTGACTTCGATCGCACCCGCCGACCTCGACACGTACTACTTGCGGCTGGCGAAGGATGGCCTGGCCCCCGCCAGCATCCGCCAGGTGCACGCCGTTCTGAGCGGCGCGCTGGGTCAGGCGGTGAAATGGCGCTGGATCACGATGAACCCGGCACGGGACGCCACCCTGCCGAAGGCCTCACGTACACCGATCGATCCACCGACGCCCGAACAGGCGCGCCGGCTGCTGAGCCTCGCCGACAAACACTCGGCCGAGATCGGCATGTTCGTTCGCCTCTCTGCGGCGATGGGTTGCCGGCGCGCCGAGGTGTGCGGGCTGCGATGGATCGACATCGATCACGCCCGGCGGACGGTCAAGATCCGTCGGTCCGTCGTCGACGTCGCCGGACGTGTGATCGTCAAGGACACCAAGACCCATGCGCAACGGGTGATCGCCCTCGACCCCGGGACCATGGACCGACTTGCCGCCCATCACGAGTTCGCAGCGGACCGCGCCAGGGCGTGTGGGACCGAACTCGCCGAGGATTCCTTCGTGCTCTCCCACGCCGTCGACGGCTCGAAGCCGCTCCGACCGGAGCACGCCACGAATGTGTTCCGCACCCTGCGCGTCAAGGTCGGCGTTCCCAACGCACGCCTGCATGATCTCCGCCACTTCGTCGCCACTCAACTCATCAGCAGCGGTCACGACATCCGCACCGTGTCCGGTCGTCTCGGTCACGCCAAGACCTCGACGACGCTCGACATCTACGCCGCCTTCCTCGAGCCGAACGACCGCCACGCCGCCGACGCACTCGGTGAGCTTCTCAGCGGCGACGACGCGTAGTCCCCGCGAGCCGATCGACGGCCTGCTTGCAGGCCTGATGGCGACGGTGATCCGAGACGTGATTCGGGGATGTCGACCCTCGGACTTTGGGGACACCTGTCCGTCGTTGGACCGCCCGCATACCCGGCGTTCAGAGGCAGTCCAAGGGCGGTAGCGAACCCGCGTTTCGGGGCAGTAGCCCCACTCCCGAGGGAACCTCATCGTCCTCCACGAACGCGCCAAGCGCGAAGTGCGAAACCGACTGCTCGGACGAAGCTCGTCCGCCTGGCATGTTCGGTTGGCCGCAACATGTACTCCAGATCGAAGACGGGCGGCGATGGTGACGTCCTCCGACCGTGCCGGCCGCACCGTTGTTCGCCTGGCGGATCTGGGGCAACAAGGTGCCGTCGACGCTCCGGTCGGTGCGTAGCTCGGGGGCCTCACGCCAGAGCCTGGTGTCCACCGAAGCGGTCAACCTCAGATGGTCTTGACGGTTCACGGCGCCAGGGCACTCGGCGGTCGCTGGGAGGCCAGCGGCGGGTCGACGGGGTTCGGCCGTCTCGGTCGTCGTAGCGTTCGCTCATGGATGCCGACGAGACAGATCCACACGAAGGGGTGAGAGGAGCCGACACCGGCGTCCGTCGGTTGGTGCCGACTTCGTTGCCGCAGACCCTCCTGTTGGCCGTCGTCTTCACGTTCTTGGGTGGCGCGATCGTGTTCTTCGTATCCGAGCGGGCCGATCGGCCGCCGGCGCCGGATTCGGTCGACGTGGGGTTCCTGCAGGACATGATCCAGCATCACCAGCAGGCGGTGGTGTTGTCGTTGGCGCAGGTGGACAACGGCTCGCAGGGCGGGGCCGGGGTGTTCGCCCGGGAGATCTTGTTCTTCCAGAGCTACGAGATCGGGCTGATGGACCGTCAGCTGCGCGAGTGGGGGTACTCGATCGACCAGCGCCCCGAGCAGGCGATGACCTGGATGGGGATGAGCACGGACCCGGATGCGATGCCGGGGATGGCCTCCTCAGACGAGCTCGACGCGCTCGGCAGCGCGCGGGACCCGGAGGTGGCCGATGCGTTGTTCTTTGCGCTCATGCGTGATCACCACCTCGGAGGTATGGCGATGGCCGAGCACGCCTCGGAGGCGGCGTCGGATCCGTGGGTGCGCGAGCTCGCGGCCCGGATGGCCCGCAACCAACGGACGGAGGTCGCCGAGATGGACGGTGTGCGCGACCGGGACGGGCTGCCTGCGGACCCGGCCGGCTACACACCTGATCCCAGGGTCGGCCCGATGGGCGATCACGGCAACCACGGTGGCTGACCGAGCGCCCTCCCCTCGAGGGATTGCGGCGGCGGTGGGGATCGTAGTATTCAAGTGTCCATGCAGATACGAGAGGATGAGCCGCCTGCGGAAGCGTTCGGTGCGGCCGCGGAGGCGCTGAAGCTGCTGGCGGATGAGACCCGGCTGCGGATCCTGTGGAACCTGCTGCACGGCGAGCACTCGGTGAACGAGCTGGCCGACCACCTGGACGCGCAGCCGGCGACGGTGTCGCACCACCTGGCCCGGCTCCGAGCTGCGGGGGCGGTGCGCACCCGGCGGGAGGGAACTCGCATCTTCTACTCGGCTGACAACGAGCACGTGGAGGCGCTGGTGGCGCAGACGCTGCACCACACCAGCCACCATCGACCGGTCGCGCTGTTCGGGGAGCGGTCGGCATGAACGAGCACCCTCACCACGCCGATTCGCACACCCATGACCACGACCCCGGGCGTGAGACCAGACAAGGCGTCGGTGCTCGACTGGCGCACCTGTTCCGCCCGCACTCCCATGATCACGCCGAGTCGATCGACAGCGCGCTGACCGCGAGCGAGGAGGGGATGCGGGCCCTGAAGATCAGCCTGGTTGGGTTGGGCGTGACCGCCCTGGCCCAGGTGGTGATCTATGCGATGTCGGGGTCGGTGGCGCTGCTGGCCGACACGATCCACAACTTCAGCGACGCGCTGACCGCGGTGCCGTTGGCGATCGCGTTCGTGCTCGCCCGCCGGGCACCGACCCGCCGCTACACGTACGGCTACGGGCGGGCCGAGGACCTGGCCGGTCTGTTCATCGTGGCCATGATCGCCCTGTCCGCGGTGGTCGCCCTGTGGCAGTCGGCGGGCCGGCTGGTCGACCCCGAGCCCATCGACGCGGTCGGCTGGGTGCTGGCCGCCGGCGTGGTGGGCTTCGTGGGCAACGAGCTGGTGGCGTCCTACCGGATCCGGGTCGGCCGCCGAATCGGGTCGGCCGCCTTGGTCGCTGATGGGCTGCACGCCCGGACCGACGGTCTCACCTCCCTGGCCGTGGTCGGCGCCGCGATCGGCTCCGCGATGGGCGCCCCGATCCTCGATCCGGTGATCGGCATCGGGATCGGGCTCGCGATCCTCGGTGTGCTCCGGCGGGCGGCCCGCGACATCTATCGGCGCCTCATGGACAGCGTCGATCCCGAGCTGCCCGATCAGATCGAGGCGGGTCTCGCTGCGCATCCGGAGGTTCGATCGGTCGACCGGGTCCGGGTTCGATGGATCGGTCATGAGCTGCACGCCGATGCCGAGGTGACCGTCGACGCTGGTCTCAGCGTGGCCGCTGGCCACGACATCCTCGAGCGGGCACGGCACGAGCTGCTCCACGGCATCCACCGGTTGGCCGACGTGCACCTGCATGCCAATCCGAGCGCTGTCGACGGTGTCGATGCCCACGGGCTGACACGCCACCACTTTCCATAGAAGGAACGGTGTACGCAGGGGTGGCCGCCGTGGAACTTTTGCGGGGCGAGGCCGCACCTCTGTGACAGATGCCTCTCCGCCACCAGCACCGTCGGGCGTGTTCACCGTCGCCGGCAGGTTCGCGCTCGCACGCTCCGTCGGGCGGTCTGGTGGCTGTGGAGGTGTCGCCATGACGTCTCCGCGGTGCGTCACCGCGCGGAAGTGGTTGTCCGCTGCTCGCGATGGCGAGGCCCCCGTCGTTCCCGAGCTCGATGCCCACCTCTCGTCCTGCTGCGACTGCATCCGGTGGACGGGCGCGTTCGACCAGCTCAATCGAACCGTCCGTCTCCGCTCACCCCGTCCGACAGCCACGGCATGCGACCGGATCGTCGCTGCGGCGCTTCGCGCCCACCTGCCGGGGCGGGGCGGTCTCGGCGCCGCATTGCTCCGCATCTCTGCGATGGGTATGGCGACGGCCTTCGTGCTCACCACCGTCGGGGTACTCGGTCACTCCCACCTCGGCACCCCGGAGGGCCGCGACTCGGCGGCGCTCATCATCTCCCTGACCGTTGGCTACGCCCTCGCTGCGTGGCGCCCCGCCCGACTCGCAGCGGGTCTCCTGCCCGTCGCGCTCCTCGCCGGCCTCGTGACCGCCATCACCAGCGTCGCCGCCCTGGCGGATGGCACCGCACGCGTGGCCATCGAGTTCGTCCATGTGCCCCAACTCGTCGGCGCCGTGGGCGTCCTGTTGAGCGTCGTGCCCATCGCCAGCCGAACAGACCCCGATCGACGGGCCGAGCCATTATTCGCAGAGCGTTGACGCCGGTGTTTCGTCGCCGAGCGTCCATCTTCCGACCGAGGAGATCGTGGCGCCCGGTGGCAGAAGTCGTCCTCTTCAGCGGGTTGTCGATCGCCGTGCTCGTCTTGCTGGTCCGGACGATCCAGGAGGTTGCTGGTTGACCTGAGCCCACACGCAACCGGAGTTGTGGGGCGTCAAGCGTCGTCGTCGGGGCCGGGGCGTTCCAGTTGGACCCGTCGGCGCGCCAACAACAGCAGGAGGGCGAACAGCACAAGCGGTGCGATCACGAACAGGAGCTCGTCCCATCCACCCTGGTGTGCGAGCAGGTTCACGAGTTCCTCCGTCCTGAGGGGTCCGTCCGAATCGATCTACTACAATCGTCGTACATGAAGTACGCCGTTCCACCCGCACCGCGTCGGCGGGACCGCAGGGTGGTCCTCGGAGGATGATCGTAGGTTCTCGGGGTGCGGCACCGCTTCGGCTGGGAATCGTCGCTGTGGTGTGCGTCGCCCTGTTCGTCGCGCTGTTCGCTCGGTTGTGGTACCTGCAGGTGCTCTCCTCCGAGGACTTCGTGGAGGCGGCGGACGCGAACCGGTTGCGAGTCGTCCAGGTCGAAGCGCCTCGCGGCCGGATCCTGGACCGAGACGGAGAGGTGCTCGTCGACAACCGTGCGTCGACGGTGGTGACCGTCGACCGTGTCGGCTTCGATGCTCTGGAGGTCTCAGAGCAACGCGTGTTGCTGGCCCGGCTCGCCGAGGAGCTCACGCGATATGGGACGCCGACCACGGTCGATGCTCTGGCGGACCGGGTCCGTGACGTCCGGTACTCCCGCTATGCCCCGGTGCCCGTGGCCAGCGACGTGACCGAGGAACTGAAGATCTACCTCGACGAGCACATGGACGAGTTCCCATCGGTCGCGGTCGAGCGGCGTCCAGTGCGGCGCTACGTCTACGGGACTCGCGCCACCCACCTCCTCGGGTACATCGGCGAGATCAACGACGAGGAGCTGCAGGCACGTGATGGAGACGACGGGTCCTACGTCCCGGGCGATCGGGTGGGCAAGAGCGGTGTGGAGCGCACCTTCGAGAAGGACCTTCGAGGCCGTCCTGCGCAGGTGGTGTACGAAGTCGACGGGCGCGGTCGACCGGTGCGCGTCGTCGAGGAGCTGTCCCAGCCGGCGATCCCCGGCAATGACGTGTGGCTCACCATCGACATCAGCACTCAGGCATACGCCGAGGATCTCCTGGTCGAGGCGCTCGACGGGGCTCGGGCGCGGCAACCGCGGCGAGGCCCACCGCATGCTGCGCCCGGCGGATCGGTGGTCGTCCTCGACCCGCAGGACGGCTCGGTGCTGGCCATGGCCAGCTACCCGACCTACGACCTCGGCGACTTCGTCAACGGCATCGCTCCGGATCGGTGGTCGTATCTCAACGACCCCGCGAACTCATACCCGCTGAACAACCGAGCGCTCCAGGGCCAGTACGCCCCCGGCTCCACCTTCAAGCTGGTCACCGGCTACGCAGCGCTCGCCGCCGGGCTACGGGACCCCGATGCGCTGTTCCGTGACACCGGTTCGTTCACCCTGGACGAGTGCACCGGTCGTTGCACGTTCCGGAACGCAGGTTCGAAGGCGTACGGGGACATCGACATGCGCCGAGCGATCACGGTGTCGTCCAACGCGTACTTCTACGCGATCGGCGCCGACTTCTGGCGAAGCCGGGATCGGCTCGGCGACGAGGCCTTGCAGGAGAGCGCTCGCCTGTTCGGGTTCGACCAGGAGACCGGCATCCCGCTCCCCTCGGAGCAGGACGGTCGCATCCCAACTCCCGAGCGGCGGCGCCAGCAGTTCGACGCCAACCCAGGGATGTTCGCCGAGCGCAACTGGTTCACGGGCGACAGCATAAACATGGCCATCGGTGAGGGCGACGTCGCCGCCACACCGCTCCAGCTCGCCAACGCCTATGCCACGTTCGCCAACGGCGGCACGAGGTACGCGCCCAACATCGCATCGAAGGTGACGCGACCGGACAACGCCAGCTCCGTCGTCCGCACGTTCGATGCTCGGATCGCCTCCCGGATCGACCTGCCCGTGGAGCAGCGCCAACCAGTCCTCGAGGGACTGGCCGGTGTCATGACCGCCGAGGGCGGAACCGCAACCGGCGTGTTCTCGGGTTTCCCCCACGACGCATTCCCGGTGGCAGGCAAGACCGGTACGGGGCAGGTCAGCGGCAAGGCGGACACGGCACTGTTCGCCGCCTTCGGACCGGTCCCCACACCGCGGTACTCGGTGGCCGTTGTGTTGGAGGAATCGGGCTTCGGTGGGGTCGCGGCGGCCCCGGTCGCCCGCAAGCTCTTCGACGTCTTCGCCGGTACCACGCCTGAGCCCGAGCTGCGGCCGGGGGGCGAGCTCGTCCTGTCACAGGACGACAGCGAGCCGACCCAGGAGGATCTCGCCCGTTCGGGCGCCGCCGACTGATCCTCCAGTCCAGGGCTGGGGCTCGTCGACAGGTGTCGTAGCACAACCTCTAGGCTGTTCGAGGGAGGCAATCATGATCTTGTTCGTCTTGGCACTCGCAACAGCTGCATCGATCGGTTCCCCGACCGGGGAGGTGCGGTGAGCGTCCGGCGGGGCATGGGAGAGCTCGAGGCAGAGGTCCTCGCGGCGTTGGCCTCCAGTGAGGTCGCAGTCACCGCTGCGACCGTCCGCGCGCTGGTCGGTGACGACCTGGCGTACACGACGGTCGCGACGATCTTGAACCGGCTCTGCGACAAGGGTCTCGCGGCCCGGGACCGGGAAGGACGCTCGTTCCGCTACTCCCTCGCTGTCGACGAGGCCGACCTGGTCGCGGAGCGGATGCGGGTCCAGCTCCGGCATGCCCACGACCCGATGAGCGCCCTCGGCCAGTTCGTCTCGGGACTCGACCCGACCGAAGAGCAGGCACTCCGACGGGTGCTCGCGGAGCTGGAGCGCCGGCCGTGAGCCCCACGATCGCGGTCGCGACCCTGTCCTGCGTGGTGATCGCGTGTGCGCTCGTTCGTCTCCCGCGGTGGCTTCATCCGTCATGGTCGGCCCGGCTGCTGGTGACCGGAGCGATCGCAGCAACCTTGGCCGTCGTCGCGAGCGTCGGCGTGGTGGCGGCCGCGTCCGCTCTCCAGGTCGCTCCTCACCCGACGCTCCACCTCCCCGGTGCCCCAGTGGTGATCGGCCATGCCCCCGTGTCCGCCGTCATGGGGGTCACAACCGTGGCCACAGTCGGACTGATGACGCTGAGTGCGCTCCGGCGGGCCCGCTCGACCTGGCGGGAGCGACGGACGTTGTCGAGCGCGCAGCAGGTGGTGCTCGACTCCGCCGAACCGTTGGCGTATTCGTTGCCGGGCCGTGACGGCGGCATCTTGCTGTCGAGGGGTCTGCGCTCAGGACTGTCCCGGCCGGAGCTGCGCGTGGTCATCGAGCACGAGGTCTCTCACCTCCGGCACCGGCACCACCGGTACCTGCTCGCCGGGACCATCTGCGCCGCGGTGGTTCCGTTCCTGCGAGGTGTCGACCGCCAGATCCGGTTCGCCGTCGAGCGGTGGGCCGACGAGGACGCCGCCCGAGCTGTCGGCGATCGCCAGCTCGTTGCCGCGACGATCGCCCGGGTGGCGCTCGATGGGACGAACTCGGCGGTGCTCGCCTTCTCCGGGTCCGGCGTGCTCGAGCGGGTCGAAGCCATGCTCGACGAGCCACCGGTCACGTCCGACCTCACCGGGGCCACGCTGCTCGCCACGACCGGCATCACAGCCTCGACGATGACGGCCCCGGCGCTGCAGGTTCATCACTGGATCGGCTCGCTGCCGTCCTGAACAAGGACGTCCACCGGACGCGCCGTCCGCCACCGGCCGTGCGCCCCCAGGAACGCAACCGCTGCCAGACCGCCGCACCCCGCAGCCACCAGCACCGTCACGACAGCCATGGCCCGAGTCGGCGTCCCGCCCAAGCCGGCTCGTACGGCGAGTGCCGCCACCCCGCCCACGGCTGCGGCCTGCGCGCCGAGCTTGGTGCCGTGCAACAGATCACCGACCCGGACCACGCCAGCGGCGCGAAACCTCCACAGCATCGCCGTGCAGCCAACGAGG
Organism: Acidimicrobiia bacterium; assembly: GCA_046570205.1. Classification (GTDB taxonomy): domain Bacteria; phylum Actinomycetota; class Acidimicrobiia; order Acidimicrobiales; family Salinilacustritrichaceae; genus Salinilacustrithrix. The sequence continues at coordinate 11,443 of JBKHVG010000036.1, read as the reverse complement.
TAAGAGGCAGCGTGCGCGACCGCCAAGCCGAACAGCAACGCCTGCGGCGACTGCGCGATCACCGCGGCAGCCAGCGCGGCTGCGATGTTGGCGGCGTTGACGGCGACGTTCACCAAGGCCGGCGTGCGGGTGTCGTCGCGGGCGTAGCTGAGCCGGGTCAGGAGCTGGAACGCGGCGAACGGGACGAGCGAGACCGCGAAACCCCGCGTCGCGTTCGCGATCAGGTCCGCCCCGTCGTTGCCGACCAGCGCCGTCGCAATCGGATCAGCGAGCACCCAGAGGCCCACTGCTGCTGGCAACAGCAACGTCCACATCGATCTGCCGGTCTGGCGCAGGACCGGTCGCAGCCTCGTGCGCTCATCGATGGAGGTGGTCAGCACCGGATACGCCGCCGTCAGCACCGACACTGCGATCAGCGCGTACGGGAGCTGCATCACCGCGAACGCCCACTGGTACGCCGACAGTGCACCGGAGCGAGACGACGCGATGGCAACCACCACGGCGAGCCCCACCTGGTTCATCGCCACGTACAAGATCATCCACCCCGCTCGCGGGATCAGCGCACGGATCTCGGGGTGACGAAGGTCGAGCGCCGGCCGCAACGACCGGTGGACACGCCGGGCGCCGAGGAGCTGCACGAGCGTCGCTGCGCCGACGGCGGCGGTCGTGCCGGCACCCAGGGTCGCCACCGCAGACGGCGATGCCGATGCCGGATCGACCTCACCGCTCGTCAGCGCGACGAATGCGACCACCGAGGCGATCGTCACCACGTTCGTCAAGACGGGCGCGAACGCGGCGAGGAAGAGGCGCCGGTTGGCGTTCAGGACGCTGGTCGCTGCCACCCCGACCGCGTAGAACGCCACCTGCGGGGCACACCAGCGCAACCAGGTCGTCGCGAGCTGCCGGTAGGCGTCGGTGTCGGCCCCATCTCCGGCGCCGATCGTCAAGGCATGGACGACGGCGGGGGCTGCGACTAGTAGCAGCACCGACCCGAGCACACCGACGGCGGCCGACGCGCCGAGCAGCCGTCCGGCGGTCTCGGCCTGGCCACCGGACGAGGCAGATCGCACGAGCAAAGGCACGAGGGCCGACGTCGCGATGCCGCCGACGACGAAGGTGAAGACCATCGTCGGGACCGTGTTGGCCACGTTGTAGGCATCAGCGAGCGCGGTCACCCCCAACGCGCTGGCCAGCACCACGGTCCGGGCCAGACCGGTGGCCCGGCTGAGCGCGGTCGCCGCCGCCATCGCGACCGCCGGCCGGCCGCCGACGGGTGGGTTCACGGGTCGAAGGCGAGATGGAGGTGGTCTGCGTGCAGGGCATTCGTGAACGCCGCGCCGCCGGGCCCGTCGAGATCCCATGGTGAACCGACTTCGGTCGCTCCGAAGGCCAGGGCACGCTCCACCACTCGGTACGCGCCGCTGTCCGGCGCGCTGCCCGTCACTCGTTCGCCGTCGACCGCCCAGATGTCCACGGCCCGACCCCGCGAATGGTTCGACACGAAAGGCCGCCCGAACACGTTCACCGGATGCCCCGACACGAACGACGAGACCTCCACGGCATGTCCCGCCGCGGTGACGTCGAGGAGCAGCGACAGGATCTCGTCGGCGATCAGTCCGGCTTCGATGTCCCAACGAGCGCTGTCCGGCAAACCGAGCGACGGGTCCGAGAGAACTCGTTGCGCGAGATCCGATTGGGCACCTGGGGTCTCGACGGGCTGCTGACCGCCGACGGACTCGAGTCCCGTCACCGCCCACCCGACGTCGCTGCGAGTCAGGCGTACGTCCAAGGTTCGCACGGTGTTGGTCGGGCAGCAGTCCGACGGGCTCAGCAGCTGCTCGGCGACGACCATGATGGCGGCATCGTTCGCCTCGAGCCCAGCGAGCTGTGGGTACCGCACAGCCACCTCGGACGCAGTCTCGGCCACCAGCAACGGGGCGGCCGAAGGAACGAGGGACGCATCGAAGCCGCCAGCACCGAGCCGGTCGGCGGCCTCCCCGAGCGGGTCCGAGGACGGACCGTAGGACAGGAGGGCTTCGACGAAGCGCACGGCTGCCGTCTTCAGCTCAGGCTCGACCTCGTCCTGCGGAAGTACGTAGGGCGGTGGTGGGGGGCTCGTGGTCGTCGTGGAAGCAGTGGTCGGGGCGGTGTCGCTCGAGCTCGGGGCGCCACTCGGTTCGGAGGATGAATCGACCTCGGGGGACGACGAGCTGCATGCCGCCACGAGCATGGACATGGTGACGACAGCGACCAACCAGAGACCCCAGGCGCCAGCGGGCCTCATGGTCGAGCGTCGGAAGAGCACCGCGACATCCTAGGTTCTACAGATGTCGTAGTAGGCTCCTGTCATGAGCCGCGAGGCTGCCACACCAGCCGTGACCCTCCGCCCCATGGCCCGAGCCGATGCGGCGTGGAGCGCGGACCTCCACCGACGAGCGCTTGACGTCGGGCTCTTCCCTTCGCTGGGACCGCGGTTCCTTCGCCGTTACCACCGCACGTTCGTCGAGTCGCCGTTCGCGGTCGCGCTCATGGCCGACGTCGACGACGTTCCTGCCGGCTTCGTCCTCGGCATCCTCCAGCCGGGGCCACATCGACGGGAAACCCTGCGCACGCATGGAACATGGCTTGCGGTCATCGGTCTGTGCACCATCTTGGTCCGCCCCGCACTGCTGTTCCGGTTCGCTCGCACCCGACTTCGTGCCTACGTGCGTGCGCTGTGGCGGCACCTGCGCCCGAACGAAGTGCACGAGCGACACGACTCAACCGGTGGTGCGGCAGTCCTGTGCCACATCGCCGTCGAGGACTCCCAGCGCGGCCTCGGGCTCGGCAAGGAGCTCGTGGACGCGCTCGTCGGAACTGCAGGCGCAGCCGGACGACGGACCGTCACGACATCCACTGTCGACGCCGCGTCGTTCTACGAGTCGTTGGGTTGGACCCACATCACCGCCGGACGTACCTTCGACGGCGAGATCCAACATCGCCTGACCACGACCTGTGCTGGGTACCTCGATGATCGACTCCGCCTCCAGCGCTGATGCAGCCGCCACCGGGCGAACGGGGCGACGCTCGGTTGCGTTGCTCTGCGCGGTCGCGGCGATCCTCGTCGCCGGTGTCGGCCTCCGCCTCACGTCGTCGCAGACCTCGCTCGATGCGACGTCGCCGAGTCCCTACGCCGGGGTCCTGCTCGATGAGCCGCTGCCGCGGCCCGAGTTCACGCTGCGCGACACCTCCGGGCGTCGGTTCGATTTCGCCCGCGAGACCTCCGGACGGTTGACGCTGTTGTTCTTCGGTTACACGTCCTGTCGAGACTTCTGTCCGATGCAGCTCGCCATGTTGAGCCAGGTGCTGGAGCGACCCGGCGCGCCGAAGGCCGAGGTGGTCTTCGTCGGGATCGACGCGGAACGTGACATCCCCGAGGTCGTGCGGGCCTACCTCGACCGTTACGACCGAGACTTCATCGGATTGACCGGAACTCCTGAGGAGCTGGAGGCTGCGCAGCGAGCCGCTGGAGTTCCGCCGGGCGTCGCCCAGGCGACGCCGCCCGGGGAGGATGTCGTGATCGGGCACGGCACGCAGATCATCGCCTACACCCGCGACGACTTCGCGCACGTGGTCTACCCGTACGGCCTTCGCCAACAGGATTGGGTCTCGGACCTCGAACGCTTGGCGACCGTCGACGGACAGCCAGCCGATGCGTCACAGTCGGGGGAGGGTCAGTCGTGACGTGGTGGTGCGCAACGAGCGAGTTGGCATGGACGTGGCGGCCACGCGCCTATCCGGGGATCTGGGTGTTCATGCTCAGCCTCGCCGCGATCGGCGCCCTGGTCGCCCGCCGCCACGGCGGGGCGTCCTCGAGGCAACGAGCGTCCTGGTGGGCCGGGCTGGTGGCGCTCTGGGTCGCGACCGACTGGCCCATCGGTGCCCTGGGCGCCGGCTACCTCGCCACCGCCCACATGCTCCAGTACCTCATCTACACCTTCATCGCCGCTCCACTCCTCCTGCTCGCCGTACCCGAAACCGTTGCCCGCAACGCGATGGCCGGAGCGCTCGTCAGGCCACTCGCGGTTCTGTCCAAGCCGCTGGTCGCAGGGGTCCTCGTCAATGCCGTGTTGATGGCGACGCACGCACCCATCGCAGTCGACGCCCTGCGCACGAGCCAGCTCGGGTCCTTCACCATGGACCTGGTCTGGCTCGCCGGCGGAATCGTGCTGTGGCTCCCGATCTGCGGGCCGCTCCCAGAACTGCGACCCTCGTACGCCGTAAGAGGGATCTACCTGTTCCTGGCGGGCGGCGTGGTCCCGATGATCCCCGGCGGGTTCCTCACCTTTGCTGACTTCCCGCTGTACCGCATCTACGAACTGGCCCCACGAGTGGCAGAGATCGGCGCCATCAGCGACCAACAATTCGCCGGCGCCCTGATGAAGATCGGCAACATCCCCCTCATCTGGCCGGTCATCGGCGTGATGTTCTGGCGCTGGGCGCGTGCGGACTCACGCAGCGACATGGACCCACGCAGCACTCCTCACGGCGAGATCGCCCCATCGTCTCACTGACCCGTGGGGTTGTGCGACACCTGTCATTCAGGCTGCGGGCCGCTCAACCGCTGTGGTGTTCTTCTTGGAGCAGTTCGAGGATGCGGTCGGTGTTGTCCCGTATCGCTTTGATGTTCGCGAACATCCACTTGGGCGGAGCGGTGTCGGGCATCGCGGACAGCTTCTTCTCCCAGTCGACGTTGCTGAATGATCGCGCAAGGCGTCTCACAGCCAGTGCGGCGGCGAGGATCACCCCGGCGGTGACGACGGTCCTGTTCATTCGCGCCTCCCTGGGTGTTCCGCGATCAGCGTGTCAGGTCTAGCGGCATTGCTGCGCGACGGCGATCGGCACGAAGAACGTCGCACCCTCGTTTAGGCCGAAGACACGGACTCGTCAGGTGCCTTGCTGGTCGAGGGGTCCAGGCTGGTGAGAGAACCGGCGGGGATCACCGGCAGTCGGTGACGTCGATGTCGAGGGCTCGGTAGCTCTCGATCATGACGTCGGTGAGGTCAGCGGTGCGGGCGGCGGCATCGTCGGCGCCTTCGCTCATGGCTTCCTCGGCGGCGGTCTTGGCTTCGGTGAGGCGGAGGGCGAGTTCGGGGTCGGCGCGACGGAGATCGCCGTCGAGGTCGTGGAACGCGAGGTGTGGTCCGCTGTTGAACGTCTCGAGGGAGCCGTCTGGGTCGGTGGCGGCTTGTTCGGTGGCCCGGCAGAGAGCGTCGACGACTTCCTGGGCCTCGGGTGCCTCGGGTCCTGGCCGGAGGACGAGGTAGGCGAACCCGGCGATGCAGACGACGATGCCGGCGACGAGGAACCATTCGTAGCGGCTGAACTTGCGTCGATCGGGCATGGGGTCCTCCGTGTCGTCGAGGCGGCGGTTCACGCGAACGAGCCAAAGCGTCCCGGTGCCGACGGCGGCGAGGACGAGCAGCGTGTTGCCGAGCCCGCCGGGTCCGTGGTCGGCGTGGGCGAGCACATCGCCCGGGTTCACGCGCCCACGAGCTCCGGCGGGTCGAGCGGTCGGGGTGCTCGGAGGGCGTCGGTGAAGAACGGGCGGGCGGCGCGCAGCGTGCCGAGGGCACCGAGGAGCAGCGGGAGATGGGACAGCTCGGAGCCGAGGCTGGTGGTGCCGGCGGCGAAGGCGGCGACGCTGGTGAGAGTGGTCACCAGCCCAGCGAGCAGCGCGACGGGGAGGAGGCCGGCGGCGAGGCGGGCGGGGCGCCAGGCGGCGAGGGCGTAGCCGCCGGCGAGGGAGAGCATGAGTGCTTCGGAGTCCCGGCCTTCGGGGGTGCCGAGGTGGGAGTGGCCGAAGATCCCGGCGGTGGCGAGCCCGAAGGCGACGACCATGCCCACCGCCGCCACGGCGAGCACGGCGGTGGCCACCCGGTCGCGTTCCGGGACCTGCCCGCCGCCGGTGGCGGCGAGGATTCGGCTGCGGGCCGCCTCGGTGGGGCGGGGGGAGCGGAGTCGGACGGTGCGGTTGATCCGGTCGAACGCGGCGACCCACGCCTGGCAGTCGGCACAGGTGACGAGGTGGTCGTCGTAGCAATCATCGTGGGGTGTGTGGCCGTCGCGGGTGTCGGAGAGCCAGGTTCGGGCGGCGGTGCACGAGTCGGTGGTCATGAGGTGACCTCCTGCGTGGTCGGGTGGGTGTCGGTGTCGGTCCAGGCTCGGACGAGGGCGTCGCGGGCGCGGAAGATGCGGGAGCGGACGGTGCCGATGGGGACCTCGAGGATCTCGGCGGCGGTGGCGTAGTCGAAGCCGAGGACCTGGGTGAGCACGAACGCCTGGCGCTGGTCCGTGGGCAGCGCCTCGACGAGGGCGGCGACCTCGACCGGCATGGAGTGGTCAGCGACGGCCTCGACGGTGTCGGGTTCGGCGGGGACGGGGGCGCGGCGGCTGGCTTCGATCGTGTGACCGAGGCTGCGGCGGGCGAGCACGACGAGCCACATACGAACCGGGGCGTCGCCCCGGTAGTGGGTGATGGCGGTGGTGGCCCGGGCGAAGGTCTCCTGGGTGGCGTCATCGGCCAGGTCCCGGTCACCGGTCAGGGACCAGCAGTAGCGCCAGATGTCGTCGACCAGCCCGCCGCAGAGCTGCTCGAACGCGTTCTGGTCCCCGGCGGCGGCGAGGACGGCGAGCTGGTCGGCCTGATTGTCGGCCAGGCTGCGGCGGGGCGCAGGTCGGTGGGGGCGGAGGCGCATCTGTGAACAGAGGTGGGTGCGGTGCTCGAAAAAGTTCCCGAGGCGTTTGGAACTTTTCGCTCGGGCCGCCCCACCCTATGGGGCATGCATCCTGTCTCCCCCCGCAGGCCACACCGTCTCCTGCCCTCCCTCGGCCTGGTCGCCGTCCTGTTGCTCGCCGCCTGCGGCGGCGGAAGCGAGAGCACTGCGTCAGCTGGCAACGGCGCATCGTTGAAGGTGGCCACGTCGATCGCCCCGTTCGAGGACCTCGTGTCGCGAGTGGCCGGCGATCGAGCCGAGGTGTCCAGCATCGTGCCCGCCGGCGTTGACGGCCACACCTACGAACCCACGCCCGGCGATGTGCGGACCCTCACCGAGGTGGATCTGCTCATCCTCCCTGATGTCGAGCTGAACCCGGTGGTGTCATCGCTCGCGTTCGACAACCTTCCCGAGGACGCCGAGGTCGTCGACCTCAACGCACTGGTCGTGCCTGATGACGAGGTGATCTTCTCCGACAGCCACAGCCACGGCAGTGGCCCCGCCCACGGTCACCAGCGCAACGTCCACACCTGGACGAACCTGCCGTACGCCAAGTCCATGGTCGGCGAGATCGTCACCGCCCTCAGCGACGCCGATCCCGACGGCGCCGACACGTACGAAGCCAACGGCGAGGAGCTGCTCGCCGAGATGGACCAGCTGATGTCGGCGACCCAGCAGGCCCTGGCCACCGTGCCCGACGAGAACCGCACCCTCGTCGTGTACCACGACTCCTGGTCCTACTTCGGCCGGTTCTACGGCTTCGACGTCCAGGGCGCCCTGCAGGCAGTGAACTTCGCCGAGCCGTCCGCCGCCGAGCTGCGCACCATGGTCGGACAGGTCCAAGCCGCCGGGGTGCCGGCGTTCTTCGGGTCTGTGGTGTTCCCCACCTCCGTCCTCGAGCAGGTCGCCTCGGAGTCCGGTGTCGACTACGTCGGGAACCTGTCCGACGACAAGCTGCCCGGCGAGCCCGGTGACTCGGGCCACAGCTACGTCGGGATGATGACCGAGAACGTCCGGCTCATCGTCGACGGCCTCGGCGGCGACAGCACGGCGCTCGACGACCTCACTGCGGCGTGAGCGCGCCGATCCTCGCGTTCGACGGCGTCACCGCCGGCTACCGCGGCAAGCCCGCCATCGAAGCCGTCGACCTGCACATCCAACCGGGCGAGCTGGTTGGGATCGTGGGACCCAGCGGCTCGGGCAAGTCCACCCTGCTGCGCGCCGTCACCGGCACCACCGACATCTACGCCGGCACCGTCACCCTCCACGACCGCCAGGTCCGCGCCGGACACCCCACCCGAGACATCGGCTTCGTGCCCCAGCTCGCCCTCGTCGAACCCGACACCCCCCTCCGGGCCGCCGACGCCGTCCTCCACGGCCTCACCGCATCCAGCCGGCGGGTGCCGTGGTACTCCAAAGCCGAGCGGGCCAAGGCCAGCGCCCTGCTCGAACGCCTCGGTCTCGCCGGCTACGAACGCAGCCCGATCGGCGAACTCTCCGGCGGCCAGCAACAGCGCCTCCTGCTCGCACGGGCCATGATCGCCGACTCCAGCCTCGTCATGCTCGACGAACCCACCAGCGGCGTCGACCTCCAGACCCTCCAGGACATCCTCGGCCTGCTCGACGAGCTCAACCGGGCCGGCACCACCATCGTGCTCACCACCCACGACCTCAACTGGGTCGCCGCATCCCTGCCCCGCATCGTGTGCATCAACCAGCGCATCGTCGCCGACGGCGCCCCCGCCGACGTCATGACCGCAGAGGTGCTCGAACGCACCTACGGCGCCTCAGTGCGGATCGTGCGTGACGGCGACCGGATCCTCGTCACCGACGACCGACCCCACGCGGAGGTGTCGTGATGCATCTGCTCACCGAACCGTTCGAGTTCGCCTTCTTCCCCAACGCCCTCTGGGCCGGGATATTCGTCGGCGCCCTCTGCGGCGCCCTCGGCGTGTTCGTCGTGCTGCGCCGCATGAGCTACATCGGCCAAGGCCTGTCCCAGAGCGTCCTCGGTGGCGTCGCCCCCGCCGTGCTCTCCGGCATCGACCCCTACCTCGGCGCCGTCGCCGCCACCATCGTCGCCGGCCTGCTCATCAACCGCGTCGGCCGCCAACACGGCGTCCGCCCCGACGCGGCCATCGGCATCGTCTCCACCGTGCTCTTCGCGTTCGGTGTCGCCCTCGTCTCGGCCAACCGGGACCGGGCGGTGAACCTCACCGACCTGCTCTTCGGGAACATCCTCGGCGTCGACACCAGCGACATCGCCCTCGTCGCGGCCGCCACCATGGTGCTCGGCCTGGCCGGCTTCGTGTTCTGGAAGCCGCTCACGTTCACCATCACCGACCCCGCCGGCGCCTCGGCCCACGGGGTGCGTGCCGCCACCGTCGAAGCAGCGTTCACCGTCGCCCTCGCCGCCGCCGTCGTGGTGTCCATTCGCGTCGTCGGCGTGCTCCTCATCGCCGCCGTGATCGTCATCCCCGCTTCCACGTCACGGCTGTTCGGGCGCAGCCTCGGACCCGTCGTCATCGCCGCCGCCGCCCTCGGCTCTGCTGCCGCAGTGGTGGGGATGTTCGTCTCGTTCCACGTCGAGATCGCCAGCGGGCCCGCCATCGTCCTGGCCAGCGGCGCAGGCTTTGCCCTCGCGCTCGTCGCCAGCACCATTTCGAGTGTCCTGCTCGTCCGTCGCGCCCGCGCCGCCCACACGTGACAGCTCCGCGCTGTGCCTGCTGACCAGGAGTGGGCCGTCACCCTCGACCACTGGCCCCCAGGCGACGAGTTCACCGTCCCGCGGGACGGTCTCGAGGCCGCCCGCATCGGCCACCGGGTACGGGTGACCGTCGAGGCCGAGGACCGGACGGGCAGGTTCGTGGACCTGGCCGAGTCGGCCGACGGCACGCTTGGGCTGACCGTCCGCTTCGACGACTCACCGGGTTCTCCCGCTGCTACCTGACGTCGTTGCCTACGGGACCGAAGTCGTCCCACGACGCCGGTGACGGCGCACTCCGCTCAACCGGCGTCGGATGTCGGCGCTCTTCTCGCGACGGGTGCGACGTGCCTGCGGGTTGGCTGATGGCCACGGCCAGAGCGGTGGTGATCGGGACCGACAGCACCAGACCGATGCTGCCCACCAGGGTGCGGATCACCTCGACGGCCACGACCTCCCGGTTGAGGACCTGGCCGATACTGCGCCCTTCCTGGAAGAAGTAGAGCAGCAGGGCCATGGACGCCCCGGCGTAGGCCAGCACCAGCGTGTTCACCGTCGAGGTGATGTGATCCCGACCGATGCGGATCGCCGCCCCGTACACCTGCCGGCGTGTCATGCCCGGGTTCGCGTCCCGCAGCTCGGCCACCGCCGAGACTTGGGTGACGGTGACGTCGTCGAGCACGCCGAGCGCTCCGACCACGATCCCGGCGATCAGGATGGCCCGAGGATCCACCGCCTCGGCCGTCACCCGCAAGATCTGCAACGAACCGTCCGACAGACCGGTGAGCGAAGCCGCCCCAGCCGCCAGCCACGCCACGAACGTGATGAACACGACGCTGAGCAGCGTCCCCACCAATGCCACCGTCGTGAACGGTGAAACCCCGTGCGCCAAGTAGAGGGCAGCGAACGCGATCGCTGACGTCGCCACCAGCGCCACCGCGATGGCATTGTTTGCGCGCAGGATCGACGGCAACATGAAGACCAGCAGCACAGCCAGGCTCACCGCCAGGCCGGCGAGGGCGCGGACGCCCTTCCAACGGCCGAAGCCGATCACCACGGCAGCGAACACGAGCGCCAGCAGCACCAGCGGTGACCGGCGCTGGTACTCGGCGAAGCTGTACTGGAACTCCGGTGGCGCCAGCTCGTTGTAGGACAGGACCACCTTCTCCCCGACCTCGAACTCCGGCTGGCTGAAGTCGATCAACGACGACAGGAACGTGCCCGGCTCACCAGCCGTGGGACCAGACGTCAGGTCGACCGACACGACCCGACACTGCGTCGGTGCCCCCTCCAGGGGATCGACGCAGTCCTGGGTGTCGATACCGGTGATCGTTGCGTCGACCAGATCGATCCCGCTCGTCGACGCCGCCAGATCCGGCGCCTCCCCCCGCGGCCACAACAGCACCAGACCGATCACCGTCGCCACCGCGATTACCGCGACCACCACCCGCATGTACGAAGCGATCGCCAGGTCGTGACCGCCGTGGGAGTGACCATGCGGCGCGGGTGGGTGGGCGTCAGGCATCACCCGAGTCTGACAGCGAGGTCGGTGCCGCACGCCGGCCCGCACGGCCATCAGGCGTCACGGCGCGGTGAAGTGCTGGCGGCTCAGCTTGCGGATCGGGCCCGGTTGTCGCACGGGTCGGGTTGGCGTGCGGGTGGACGTCAGCGAGGCGGTGGATGCCGTGTAGGAGCTCGTGGCGCACCCGCTCCAGGATCTCGTGCCCCGCGGCAACCGTGAGGGCGTTCGTCCGTTCCGGGCAACTCTCCGAGGTCGTCACTCCGGTCAGCCGCCGCGCTCGTCGTGGCCGACTATGTCCTCACCGGCAACTGCGCTCTGCCCAGACCACTCGGACATCGACGGTGGGACATTGACCTGAAAGTGCCGATCGATGTCGCCCGGTCCGGATGCCCCCGATTGTCGTCCCCGACTGCGCCACCGAGGTGGCCGAGAACCCGGCGGAAGGGGTCATTCCGTTCTGGT
>JBKHVG010000035.1:24270-26643 GCA_046570205.1 Acidimicrobiia bacterium | reverse complement strand
AGGAGCCAGAAGGCGGCCCGGACCATGGAGTCGGTCCGGAACACCAGGTAGCCGGTGAGCACGCTCCCGGCGGCGAAGCACCAGAACAGCACGTCCACGGTCAGCGATCGGTTCACAGCAGGAGCGCTCCGCTCACGAAGATGTTGACCAGGGCCAGCGGGATGAACACGGCCCAGCACGCGACCACGAACGGCTCGATGCGGACGCGTGCCACGAGGTGCCGGCCGCTGACCATCACGACGAGCAGGAACAGCGTCTTGAGCGCCATCCATGCCGGTCCGGGCAGCATCGGACCCCACCAGCCGCCGAGGAACGCCGCTGCTCCCATCGAGGCGATGGCGAAGAGCATGGCGGCCCGGGCCAGCTCCCAGGCGAGCCGGTCGGTGCCGGCGTCCTCCGCCGACGTACCGCCGATGAGGTCGGCGCCGTCGGGCAGGTTCAACGGGCCCCAGAAGCTCACCCCGACGCCGACCATGAGGTAGATCGGCAGACCCAACGGCTGGCGCACCACGTTCCACAGGTCGGCCTGGGCTTCGACGATGTCCATCACGGCCAGCGACTCCGCCGGGAGCGCCGTGGCCAGCATGGCGAGCAGGAACGGGATCTGGAGCGACAGTGCTTGGGCGCCGTAGCGGTAGGCGCCGATCAGGGGGAACAGCGAGTTCGGTGACCACCCGTGGAGGAACACGGCGATCATCACGAACGCGATGGCCGTGGCGAACACCACGAAGCCGGTGCTCGGGTCAGCGACCGCCGTGCCCCGACCGACGGGGACGACGGCGAGCCCGGTTGCGGCAAGACCACCCAGCAGACCCGGGGCCAGTGCCCATCCCGGCGCATCCGGGCGCTCGGTCCGTCGCCGCCGCTGCGTGAGGAGCAGTGCCACGGCGCGCAGTGGATCGAGGAGGACCGCGCCGAGGTCGCTGCGGCCCGCTCCGGCGGCCAGGCGACCGGCGGTGCCGTCGACGACGGCCACGACGTAGACGCCGACCGCCATGGCAACGGCCACGGCAGCGACCGCCGCACCAGGTTCCAGGTAGGCCCTCACGGCACCGGCAGCTCCCGGTCCGGGGAGCGCAAGGACAGGACCTCGTCCGTGTCGAGATCGAGGCTCACCACGGTGGACACCGCATCGCCCCACTCCATGCCTTCCAGCACGCTCGGCAGCAGCGGGAGCAACCGCTGCGCCGGGAGGTCGCCGACGGCGAGCCGGCCCCGCGGCGACTCCAAGGGCGACTCGGGGTCGTGGTGGCGATCGCCTGCCCGTCCGGCCAGCTGCAGGGCCTGGCCGGTTTCGGTGAGCCGCTGGGCCATGCGGGCGCGGGCGTCGCCGCCGTCGTGGACGATCGGCTCGAAGCCGAGCCCGAGGTACGCGGGATCGGTGGTTCGCTCGTCCTGCTCGACTCCGGACGCGCGGGCGACGGGTCCGGTCGCCGTGCCCTCGAGCTGGTCGGCCGAGATGGGCCCGACCTCCGTGGTCGCCCAGCCGAGCACCTGGGAGCGGCGCAGCAGGCGGTGCAACCGCTGGACGTCCTCGCTCTGATCCGGGTGCACGTCGCTCGCGAACCGGAGGACCCGCCGAGCGAGCGAGGGCAGCTGGTGTGCGGCGAGTGCCGAGGCGATCGCGCGGAGGTGCGAGCGGGCACGCTCCAGCTCCAGGACCGACACCGGCACCGGCGTGTCCAGTGCGTCGCGGAAGGTCGTCGGCACATCGACCTCGACCGCTGCTTCCCCCTCGGGGGCCACGACGACGTGCGCCTGCTGGACCACGTCGCCCTGGAGCTGGACCTCGAGCACGAGACCGGTCGGGAAGCGTGCGAAGAACGGGCCGATCCGCACGGTGAGCTGGTCCAGGCGCAGGCCATCCCGGTCCGGCGCGACTTCCGCCATCGGACGCCCGTACGGCACGCCCCCGGTCATCCCCGTCCCGCCCTGGCCGTACGGGCCGATCCCTCGCCACGGGGCGGGTTCCTCGTCCGGGTGCGCCGGAGGGCTGGAGGCCACCTCACCGAACAGGAGGCACCGGTGGGTGTCGACGACGGCGTCGACGAGGACCGAGGGGTCGGTGTCGTGCACCTCCACCGCCGGTGGCATCGGTGGTGCGACGCTCGAACCCAGCGGCCACCACAGGTTCACGCGTGGTCGTGACAGGCCGTCGTGCAGGCGTGCGAGCTCCGCGGTGAGGTGGGCCGGTACCGAGCCGGCGACCAACAGCACGTTCGCCGCAGCCGGCGAGTCGACCAGGTGCAGCCGAGACTGCAGCAGGAGTTCGTCCACCTGGGCCTGGGCGCCAACGCCCGCCACCGCGAACACCGGCACGGGCGCTCGGGCGGCGACCCGATCGAGCGTGGCCCTCAGGCCCACCGCAGCGCG
>JBKHVG010000035.1:0-24260 GCA_046570205.1 Acidimicrobiia bacterium | reverse complement strand
GGACGCCGGGATCGAGCCGGAGATCCTGGACGGCCGCCCGCATCCGGGATCCAGCGATGGGAAACACCGGCACGGGCTCGGCAGCCGCGAGCCCGGCGATCAGGGCGGTCAGACCCACTCGAACGCGCGCTCCCGCCAGGCGTAGAGCACCCCAACCAGCAGGATCGTGATGAACATGCCCATCTCGGCGAGAGCGATCCCGCCTTCCCGGACGAACACCACGGCCCATGGGTACATGAAGACCATCTCCATGTCGAAGGCCAGGAACAGCAGGGCCATGACGTAGTAGCGGGCGTGGAACCGACTCCACGCGTGGACCTCCGGTGGGTGGCCGCCGAGGAACGGCACCCGCTCCGGTGCCGTCCCACCCACGCCGGCGATGGCATCGCTCGCCGATCGGACCGCCACGAGCGCGATCGAGGCGAAGACGAAGACGGCGAGCGCCGCACCGAGCGGCCCCAGAGCGGCCACGGCGCTAGGTGTAGTCGTCAGGGTTCTCGCGGAACTCCTCTGCGCAGTCCTGGCTGCAGAAGTAGTACGTCGAGCCGTCGTGGTCGACAGCGGCCACGGCGTCGGCCTCAGCGATCGTCATCCCGCAGACGGGATCCTTGACATCGGGCACGTCACTTCTCCTTCGTGTCGGGGGCTGCCGCAAGGCTTTCTACTACACGGTTTCGGCGCTCGGTGCAGCAAGTGAGCCATCGAACCACCGAATCCCCGCCGGGGCCTTCGACGCCCCCGACGGGCGTGTCTGCGGTGGCGAGACACTTGCAGGACCACTCGTGTCGATGGCCTCGTCGGCGAGGCACCACTCGGTCGGAAAACCGTGTGCGGGCAGGAGGCCGGGCGTCTCGTTGCTGCGGTCGGGTGGGGACGGTGCAGCTTCGCGTGCAGTGGTCATCGTGATGCTCCGGTGTTCGTGTCGGAACGAGGCTTTGGCAGTTGCCGACCGGTGAGCAAGTAGACGGTGAGCGGGAAGCCGTACATCTCGGTGAAGAGAGCGATGATGAAGGCGGTGAATCCGCCCATCGCCTTCCAGTCTTGGCCGTTCCCCGGTCGGAAGAAGCTCAACGCGAAGATGACGAAGATCGCCGAGTTGATGATGACGAGTGGCCAGAGCCCATAGCCGTAGTCCATGTCGTTCCCTCCGAATCTGCGGGGTCCCGTCAAACCGTACGAGCCGCAGCGAGAGCGGCCATCCGGTACGACCGCTGATCCTCGTTGCGGGCTTCCCGCACCCAGTCTCGGCAGGACACCCCGATGTGCAGGGAGGCGGACCCGGAGGATCCTTTCGCCATGACGAGAGATCCGACGGCGAAGTTCCACGATGGTCCTCAGGAGGTCGACGCACCGGCGGTGCCGATCGACGGCACCAGGCGGACGCTCGCTGGGGGCGTCGCGCCCCTCCTAGAGGCATATGCACCCGCGCTCGGTGTGCGGGTCGAGCTGTGGGACGGCAGCGTGGCTGGCGACCCGGATGGACCCGCGGTGCGGATCCGGTCGGCCGATGCGCTTCGCCGCCTGCTCTGGGCACCGGGTGAGCTCGGCATCGGGCGCGCCTACGTCTCCGGGGACATCGACATCGACGGCGACGCCATCGAGGCAGTGACCGCGCTCCGGGACTCCGATCCCCAGCTCCGGGTCGGACCCCGCCACGTGGCGGCGTTGCTACGCGCCGCTCTTCGGTTGGATGCGATCGGGCGTCCGTTGCCGCCGCCGCCCGAGGAGGCCCGCCCACGCGGGTTGCGGCACTCAAAGGCGCGGGACGCCAGCGTGATCAGTCACCACTACGACGTGGGCAACGACTTCTACCGCCTGGTGCTCGGTTCGGCGATGACCTACTCCTGCGCCCGGTTCAGCGATCCGTCGATGGACCTGGCCGAGGCCCAAGCCTCCAAACACGACCTGGTGTGCCGCAAGCTCGGCCTCCACGAGCGAAGCGGGACAAGACTGCTCGACGTCGGCTGTGGGTGGGGGTCGATGGCCATCCACGCCGCCCGCACCTACCGGGCTAGCGTCGTTGGCGTCACCATCAGCCGCGAGCAGCTCGAGGCCGCCCGCAAACGGGTCATCGAGGCCGGGGTGGCCGACCTGGTGGAGATCCGCCTCCAGGACTACCGCGACGTCCGCGGTGAGAGCTTCGACGCCATCTCCTCGATCGGGATGTCCGAACACGTCGGCAGCGAACGCATCGGGGAGTACTTCTCCGGGCTGGCCACGCTGCTCGAACCCCAGGGCCGCCTGCTCAACCACGCCATCTCCAGAGTCGGCGGAGCCAAGCTCGGCCACCGGACCTTCATTGGCCGCTACGTGTTCCCCGACGGCGAGCTCCTCGACGTCGGCGACACCGTCCTGGCGATGGAGGCGGCCTGTCTAGAGGTGCGCGACGTGGAATCGTTGCGCGAGCACTACGCCACCACGCTGCGGCACTGGGTCGCCAACCTCGACGCGAACTGGCACGAAGCGGTGCGGCTCGTGGGCGAGCGTCGCGCCCGCGTGTGGAGGATCTACATGGCCGGCTCGGCCCTCGGGTTCGAGGATGGGCGCCTCGGGTTGCACCAGGTGCTTGGCGTCGTGGCCGACCACGACGGTTTCAGCGGCATGCCCCGTACCCGAGACGGCTTCGCCACCGCCCCGAGAGCAAGTGTCGGCAACCGCGACGTCAGCGGCCCGGTTGCGGAGTAGGCCGGGTCGGAAAGGGGCACGACGCGGTTGTCGCTCCGAAGTGGATGCCTTCGGCGGTGGTGCCGCCCTGGGTGTCGTCGAGGATCAGATCGAGGCGGCCGAAGGGTTTCGTAGCGGGTCCGGTAGCGGTTCCAGTCGAGCTCGGCCAGATGGCGCCCCCCGAGCGTCGGCCTGCGCCGGATCCGGGTCTTTCCGCAGCCCGGTTCCGCAGCCGGTGCCGATGCGGACGCCGACCTCTTCACTCACGCTGATCCATGTGGCCTCAGGCGCCGAAGCGACACGTACGGACCGTCCGTTCATACTGCTTCGGCGCTCGGCGCTCGGCGCTCGGCGCTCGGCGCCGGATCGTGACTGTGTCCCGTCCAGCGGGCTGACGATAGGAGCCGTGATGCACCTACTACTTCTGCTCGGCCGCCTGCCAGACGAAGTTCCACGAAGCGCCGGACAAGTTCGTCAGCTGAGTCTCCGGGAGCCGGACAGCACCTGACCTCGGCGTTTGCCGCCACGGCCTCTGCCTGCTCGTCGGGGGAGGTTGACCAAGCAGATGCCGGCAACGGTGACCGCTACTCCTACGAGCTGCATCGCGGTCAGCGCTTCGTCGAAGAAGACCATGCCGAGGGCAAGTCCGAGGACCGGGATGAGGAAGCTGAACGCGTTGGCACGGTGCAACTCGACGGTCTCCAACACCGTGAGCCAGAGCCAGAAGACCACCGCGGTACCGGGCAGGGCGAGCCCCACCAGGCTGAGCACGAAGGTGGCCGACCAGGTGATGCCCTGCCCCGATTCGGTGACGGCGGCGGCCACGGCCAGGGGAATGGCACCGAGGAGCAACTGCGACCCCATGCACGTCACGGGATCCACGGTCCCCGCGAGGCGCCTGAACACCACGTTGCCGACGGTCACGCCCGCCGCCGCGAGCACGATGTAGACGATGCCGAGGACGAAATCGTCGCCGGTCCGGGGACCGGCGAGCTGGCCGGCGGCGATCACCAGGATCCCGGCGAAGCCCATCGCCAACCCGAGGGCGCCCCGGGGGCTCACCCGCTCGCCGAGCACGACGAACCCGAGTGCGGCGGCGAGCAGCGGTTGGGTGTTGGCGATCACCGTGGCCAGGCCCGGGGTCACGTATTCGGCGGCGTGGAACATGCCGAGGAACCCGAGACTCGTCGCCCCGAGCCCCGCGGTTCCCACCAGAAGCCACGTCGTGAGACCCGAGGGCCATGGCCGGCCGCCGATCATGCCCGCCACCACGAGGGCGGCGCCAGCGATGCCGGCACGCATGGCAGCGAATGTCAGGTGCGGGGCGAGGTCGAGTCCGGCGGTGATGAGCGGGAAGCAACCGGCCCACAGCGCCATCACCAGGATGATCCGCGCAGTGGGGAACGAACGCGTCTTCACCGGCGATCACCGTCGAGGGCCCGCCGCTGACCGGCTGAGATCGCGGCCGGGAGCCGGTTCGAGTCGGTCGTCGTTCGTTGCGTGGCCAACGCCGATCAGACTTGCGGAGGGGTGAGCTCGACAACCACCCGCTCGCCGGGCGACAGGTCGATGGCACGGCCAGCGACCCGCGCTGTGACCGGCACGCCCCTGCCAGTCGTGGCGGTGGCGCCCAGCTCGACGCGGTCGCCGGTGATGGTGGCCTGGATGCGCTGGCCGCGGTACGAGAACTCGAAGTCGAGCTGGTGGAGCTCCTCGGGGAGTCTGGGATCGAGCCACAGGGCGTCCTCGCGGGTCTCGAGACCGGTGTAGCAGCGCTGGACCAGGTCGATGGTGCCGGCCATGGCGCCGAGGTGGATGCCCTCCCGGGTGGTGCCACCTTGGATGTCGGCGACGTCGCTGGCCAGGGCCGCACGGAAGATGTTCCAGGATCGGGACCGGTCGGTGCGAGCCAACACCCAGGCCATCGCGACTCGACAAAGCGTGGAGCCATGGGTCATGCGGGCGGTGTAGTAGTCGACGATGCCGGGGATGCGGGCTGGCCCGAATTCGTAGCCGAGGTGGGCAAGCAGCCCGGTGAGCTCGTCGGCCGAGAACAGGTAGAACAGCATCAGTACGTCGGCCTGCTTGGCGGCCTTGTACCGGTTCGTGGTGTCCCCCTCGGCTTCGAGGATGAGATCGAGTCGGCCGATGTTGCCGTAGCGGTCCCTGTAGGAGCCCCAGTCGAATTCGGCCAGGTCCTCGTAGCCGGCGAACTGGCTGATGATCCCGTCACCGTGGAAGGGCACGTGCAGGCGCCGGCTGAGCTTATCCCAGTGGTGGACTTCGTCGCCGGTGACGCCGAGCCGCTCCCACGCGCCGGGTGCTCGATCCCGTAGCCGCTGGTGAGAGTCGCAGGTGCGCTGGAGCAGCCAGGCGACCATGACGTTCGTGTAGGCGTTGTCGTCGATGCCCTGGCCGGGCCGGTCGGGGTAGCCGTCGTGGAACTCGTCGGGACCCATGACCCCCCGGATGTGGTAGCGGCCCGTCACCGGGTCGTGTTCGGCGAGGTCGGTCCAGAACCTGGCGATCTCGGTGAGCAGCTCCGCCCCGTAGTCGATGAGGAAGCCGTCGTCGCCGCTGACCTGGTGGTACTGCCACAGCTCGTAGGCGATGGCCAGGCTGACGTGGTGCTGCCGCCGGGAGTTGTCGGGCATCCAGCGGCCCGAGCGGGGGTTGTAGAACGTCGTGGGGGTCTCCTCGCGGCCATCCGAGCCGCTCTGCCAGGGGAACCGGGCACCCCGGCAGCCGATGGCCCTGGCCTGGCGGCGGGCAGCCGGGAGCCGCCGATACCGGTACAGGAGCAGCTCTCGGGTCAGGGCTGGGAACCGCAGGTTGAGGTAGGGGAACACGAACAGCTCATCCCAGAACACGTGTCCTCGGTAGCCCTCCCCCGTGAGGCCCCGGGCCGGCACACCGACGTCGCGGTCCACGATGTGGGGCGACAAGGTCTGCAGCACGTGGAAGGTGTGCAGGTTCAGGGTGCGGGCCACCTCCGAGTCGTCGCTGCGCAGCTCGAGATGGGCCCGGCGCCACAGGTGCGCCCAGGCCTGCTCGTGGTCCGCCACCAACTCATCCACCGAAGCGGCGTCGGCGAGCCAACCCAGCGCAGCGCGTTGGGTGTCGGCGATGGCGTGATCCAAAGACGTGGCCACCGCGGCGACCTTGTCCACCGTGAGGCTGCCGCCTTGTGGGACGGTGACCTCGGCGACCTGTTCGATCTGATCGAGGTGGTCAAGGGTGTGGCCCCCGGGTTCCACCGGGGCGCCGTCGGCGAGCAGCCGGGTTCGGGCGGCGACGGTCACGTGCCGCTGTGACTGGGTGGTCCGGGCGCTGATCCACACGGTCTCGGCGGCGTCGGTGCCGGTCTCGAGGTCGGTGAGGTGGCGGCTGGCGAGGTCGAGTTCGGCGGTGACGTTGCGGTTCTCCACGCTGCCATCCACGCCGGACCGGATCTCCATGGGACCGAACCAGTCGAGTGGCGTGATCGTCCACTCCAGCGCGGCGAGGTGCGGGGTGGCCATGTTGACCAAGCGGCGTTCGGTGAGCCGGGTGGTCCGGCCCTCGGTTCCGGTGACCGTGAAGGTCCGGTGGAGGACCCCCCGACGCAGATCGAGGTGCTGGTCGTACCCCGCAACGTGCATGGCGGACAGGTCGAGCCAGTCGCCGCCCACCGGACGGAACGACAGCCCCAGCCAGTCGGGCAGGTTGACGATGCTCTCGTGCTCCACCTCCAGCCCTTCGACCTGCGAGACGAGCCGGTTGTAGAAGCCGGCCGCGTAGGTCCCCGGGTAGTGGTCGCCCCCAGCCGTGGATTCGGGAGCGCTGCCCCGGGTGGCGAACACCCCGTTGCCGAGTGCGCACAGCGCCTCACGCCGGCCCTCGGCGGCGGGCGCGAACCCCTTGTATCCGAACCACCACTCCGAGCCATCCGGAAGCTCATTCGTCTTCGGGGTGATCATGTGTCTCCTGTGCAACGAGCGGGTGACGAATCCGGCGGGCGCTTCCGTCCACCGAGACGAAGAACAAGACCACCGGGATCAACCGGCACGCATCTCGGTCATGAGCACTTCCGTCGCTCACTGTTGGGTCAGCGGCGGCGGAGGCGGGCTCGGTGGGCGGCCTGGCACCACCGAGAGCAGAACGCGACGGTGGCGCCCGTTGGGTCGTGTCCGGTGTGGGGACTGTCGGCGGCCACGGGCATGCCACAGACGGGGTCGACCAGCTCGGCCCGTGGAGCAGTGCCATCGAAGAGGTAGCGGAGCACGTGGTGCCAGCAGTAGAGGCGGGCACCGGAAGGATGGGTGCGTTCGTGGAGGATCCCGGCGCCGGCGAAGCTGCGCAGTACCTGGTCGACCTCGGCGTGGTCGAAACCGGCATGCTTGGCGATCTCGACCGCGCTCCACCACGATTCCGGGTTGCTGCCGACGGCCCGGTAGACGGCGCGCTGGGCTCGGGTGCGCAGGTGGGCGCTGGCAAATCGGTCCCACGGCGTGGAAACCGGGCTGTCTTGCGCAGCATTGCGCGGCGTCTGGCTGTCGCGGTCAGCCAAGGGTGGGGCCATCAGGGTTCTGTGCGCTCGTGGTATCGGCGGCGGGGCGGGCCTCGATCTGGCGCCAGACGCCTTGCCGGCCGACGTCGATGATGTCGAGGCCGGCCGCCTGGACGTTGGTCTCGGTGCGGCGGTTGATGGCCGGGCCGACGAGGCGTTGGACGAGCGGGCTGAGCCGATCGAAGAGCCAGCCGAGGACGCTGTTGCGGGGACGCACGTGTTCGAGGAGCAGCACCTGCCCGCCGGGTCGGGTGACCCGGGCGACCTCTCGCAGGCCGGCGACGGGGTCGGACACCGAGCAGAACACGCAGGTCGCGGTGACGGTGTCGAAGCGGGCGTCGGGGAAGGGCAGATCCTCGATGTCGGCGACCTCGAGATGCACCGGCCGTCTGAGCTTTTCGGCACGCATCTCGGCCCGGCGAAGCATCTGGGGAGCGATGTCGATGCCGGTCAGTCCGACCTCGGGCGGGTAGAGGTCGATGTTGCGGCCGGTGCCGATGCCCACTTCGAGGGTGCGGCCCGAGGCGCCGGTGATGGTGCGGGCCCGGCGGCGGTGGCCACCAAGCAGATCCATCGGGGCCTCGAAGGCGTCGTAGAAGCGGGCGATACGGTCATAGCGGCGGCCGACCTCGGATCCGGGCATGGCGTCAGCCATGCCGATCCGGCGGCATGTCGCAGTGGGCTCCGGCCGAGCGGCGCCGGACGACGACGAGGGCGATTGCGAGGACGACGCCGGCGCCGATCAGCCAGGGGCTGGCGCCGGCGAGCCCGGCGAGGCCCGCGCCGCCGACGATGAGGGCGAGGGGGATGGCCAGGCAGCAGCCGATCATCATCACCCACATCATCCGGCTGTCCATCTGGTGCCCGCTGGACGGGGCCAGTGCGGCCTCGGTCTGCTGGTCGGCTGGGCTGGGATCGGTGGTGGGCATGGGGTTCTCCCGGCTGTTGGTCGGATCGGTGGGCATCATCAGAGATGGTCGAGTCGTTCGCGGTACTCCTCGGTGGAGAGCTCGCCGCTGGCGTAGCGCTCCTCGAGGATCTCCCGGGCCCGGCCGGGGCGGCGCTCGTCACGTCGGCTGGGGAGGAACCAGATCGCAGCAGCGATGATGGCGACCCAGGAGAACATCATCAGGGTCCCCCAGAGCCACATCCAGCCACCACCCCAGCCATCCATGTGGCCCCAGCCGTCGGTGTCAGCGACGACCTGTGCGAGCGTGGTGAAGGTCAACATCTGCAGTCATCTCCTTGTCGTGGTCGGAACGAAGGATGCGGCTGAGTCGGCGACGGGACGCCGTGAGGGCGGGCATGGTTCGTGGCGGCAGCCGAGTGCGACACGCATCGCCGAGCTCAATTCGTCGGCGACGTGGTCGCGGCTCACCCAGCCTCCGGCGCCGTTCGTGAGGGCGAGCGTGCGGTAGGCCGTGTCCGGTTCGGGACCGACCACCATCACCCGCTCCGGAGGCATCCGGTCGAGGGCCGCCTGGCAGCACGCCGGGAAGTCGCGGTCATCCACCACGACGAGGTCCGGCCGGATCCGGCCGATGGCCTCGACCAGCAACTCATCGCCGTCCATCCGTGTCACTTCCCAGCATCCATGCTCGCTCGCGAGCAGCTCTTCGGTCCACCGTCGCATCACCGGGTGACGTAGGGCGACCAGCACCACCGGCGTGGCATCGCATACCGGGCAGGGTCCTGGGTGCATGCCGCCCACTGCGGCGGCTGGTCCTTGCTGCATGCCGCCATGATCCCCGGCACCGGCGCCGGTCGCATCGGCACGAACTACGGATTCGCGCCTGCGGCGACCTACGCACCCGGACCAACCCGATCGGCACGACCTATCCAGCGCCGCCATCAGGTCGGGAACCGATGGCGAAAGTCCACGACGACAACATGTAGTAGATCCTAGAGCCATAACGGTCCTCGGCACCGCGGCGGGAGTGCCCTCCCTCCGTCGGGTCGTGCCGCGCCGATCTCCCAGGAGTTGGGCTGGATGCCTGAGTGAATCTTCCCCATCGCGAGGATCGAGACCTTCGGGCTACGACACTGCGGGGGGCCGGGCTCCGAGGGAGGCCGCGCGTCGGCGGGTCTGCGGGCGCCCGCTCAGGGTAACCCCCGAAGTTCGCTTCCCTGGCGGCGGGACGGCCGGCGGCGCCACACGGTACGACAGCATGTCCTTGACAGCGCCACGTAGTCCGCCGCAGCCCGAATCCGTTGTCGTTCCGGATGGCGCCGCCCGCCGCATCTGGCCCGATGAACACGATTGGCCACAGTCGGAGGAGGTTCGTCATGTGGTGGCACGTCGGAGATTGGGATTTGGGTGCTTTGCTCGCCATGACAGCGGGCATGCTGGCGTTCTGGGGACTGGTGCTCTGGGCCATCCTGGCCCTGATCCGCGACAGCGCTGGCGATGGCGAACGGGGAGAGGCGTCATGACCGGCTACGGCTACGGCCTGTGGTTCCTGATGATCGTGAACTCAGCTGTATTCATCATCTTCGCCGCCAGCTTCTTCCACCCCCGCTCCGGACGCGACTGGAAGGCGCTCGGTGGGTTCTCGTCGTTCGTCGTCGCTCTGATGGTCGAGATGTACGGGTTCCCGCTGACCATCTACCTCCTGTCCGGCTGGGTCGGCAGCCGCTTCGAGAGCCTCACGTTGACCCACGACGGAGGGCATCTGTGGAGCGAGTTGATCGGTTGGGAGGGCGACCCGCACCTGAGCCCGTTCCACCTGGCGAGCTACGTGTTCATCGGCGCCGGGTTCTGGGCGATCGCCGCCGCGTGGCCGGTGCTGCTGCGGGCCGCCAAGCAGCAGACACTTGCCACCACCGGCTTGTACACCAGGGTCCGTCACCCGCAGTACGTCGGGTTCCTGGCGATCATGGTCGGGTTCTTGTTGCAGTGGCCCACGATCCCGACCCTGGCGATGTTTCCGATTCTGATCGTGATCTACCGCCGTCTGGCGCTCCAGGAGGAGAGTTTGGTGGCGGCCGAGTTCGGGCCGGCGTGGGACGCGTACGCCCGCCGCACGCCCCGGTTCATCCCGACGCTTCGGGCCGCCCCGGCTGATGAGCCGACATTCCCATGACACGTGCTTGCCGGGCGCCGTTGCGCCCGCGAGTCCGAGGAGGTAGCAGCAGTGCCTGACCACCATGCCCACACGGGCCACGACCGCACCGGCCGGACAGACGCTGGCCAAGAAGATGAGGCCCCGTCCACGGACGGGCATGTGACAGCTGTACTCGAGGTGAGCGGGCTGCAGTTCGCCACCGAGCAGGCTGTCGTCGAGTCGGTGCTCGGCCGGGTTTCCGGCGTCGCTCGTGTCGAAGCGAACCCCGTGTCTCAGACGGCGACTATCACCTACGACCCTCGAGTGACCAGCATCGCCGGGCTCCGCTCCCGTGTCGAAGACTGCGGCTACCACTGCGCCGGCCAGTCCGTTCCCGGTCACCTGTGCATGCCGATGGAGGAGCTGGCCCCGGAAGCAGCCGGACCGGCTGACCATCAGCACGCTGAGGCGGACACCCGATCATCGCACGAGGTGATGGGCCACGGCGGGCACGGCGGTGTGTCGATGGCCGACATGGTCACCGACATGCGCCGGCGGTTCGTGGTCGCGGCCGTGTTCTCGGTGCCGATCCTGCTGTGGTCCGAGATCGGCCGTGACGTCCTCAGCTTCGAGGCTGACGCCCCCTTTGGGCTGCGCGACGATGTGTTCCAGCTGATCCTCAGCGTGCCGGTTGTGTTCTGGTCGGCGTGGATCTTCTTCGACGGTGCCGTACGGGCCCTACGGGCCCGCACGCTGGACATGATGGTGCTCGTCGCCGTCGCAGTCGGTGCCGGCTGGTTGTACTCCGTCGGCGTCACGCTCACCGGCGGAGGTGAGGTCTTCTACGAGGCCGCCACCGTTCTGTCGGCCTTCGTCCTCTTGGGTCACTGGTTCGAGATGCGGGCCCGGGGTGGCGCCAACGACGCCATCCGGGCCTTGCTCGATCTGGCCCCGCCGATGGCGGTGGTGCTGCGCGATGGTGAGCCGGTGGAGATCCCCACCGCCGACGTCGAGGTCGATGACCTCCTGCTCGTGCGGCCCGGCGCCAAAGTGGCCGTCGACGGCGTAGTCGAAGAGGGGGAGAGCGAGCTCGACGAGTCGATGGTGACTGGCGAGAGCCTGCCGGTGCACAAGGCGCAAGGGGACGAGGTGATCGGCGCCACCCTCAACACCACCGGCACGCTGCGGGTGCGGGCCACCAAGGTCGGCTCAGACACGGCGCTGGCACACATCGTCAAGCTGGTCCAGGAGGCGCAGAACTCCAAGGCCCCCGGCCAGCGGCTCGCCGATCGGGCCGCGTTCTGGCTCGTGTTCGTCGCCCTGATCGGCGGAACCGCCACCTACCTGGTGTGGAACGTGCTCGTCGGCCGGCCTGCGAACGAGGCGATCCTGTTCGCCATCACGGTGGTGGTGATCACGTGCCCCGACGCCCTCGGCCTCGCAACTCCCACCGCGATCATGGTCGGCACCGGTCTCGGCGCTCAACGTGGGGTGCTGTTCAAGAACGCCATGGCGGTCGAGAGCAGCGCCCGCATCGACACGGTCGTCATGGACAAGACCGGTACCCTCACCAAGGGCGAACCCGAGGTGACCGACGTCGTCGTCGACGGGATCGACGAGGCCGACCTGCTCGCCTTGGCCGCCGCCGTCGAGCGGGAGTCCGAGCACCCGTTGGCCGAAGCGATCGTCACCGCTGCCGAGACACGCGACGTCGCTCGCCTTCGGGCCGATGGGTTCGACAGCGTCCCCGGCCACGGCGCCCTGGCCACGGTCGACGGACAGCGGGTCGTGGTCGGCAACCGCCGCCTCATGGACCGCGAGGGCATCGCCCTCGGCCCGCTTGCCGAGCGGCGCCAGCAGCTCACCGAGGGCGGCCGCACCGCCGTGATCGTCGCAATCGACGGCCGGGCAGCGGGGCTCATCGCCATGGCTGATGCCCCACGGGAGACCGCCGCCGCAGCCGTCGCAGAGCTGCGCAAGCTTGCCATCGAGGTCGTGATGCTCACGGGAGACAACGAGGCAACAGCACGGCGAATCGCAGGCTTGCTCGGCGTCGACACGGTGATTGCCGAAGTCCTCCCCGGCGACAAGGCCAGCAAGGTCGCCGAGCTTCAGGCAGCCGGGCGCAAGGTGGCCATGGTCGGCGACGGCGTGAACGATGCCCCGGCCCTCGCCCAGGCCGATGTCGGCGTCGCCATCGGCGCCGGCACCGACGTGGCAATCGAGACCGCCGACGTGGTGCTGATGCGTTCAGACCCCCTCGATGTGCCGGTGGCGCTGCGGATCGGGCGGGGAACGCTGCGAAAGATGCGCCAGAACCTGGGCTGGGCCATCGGGTACAACGTCATCGCCCTCCCCATCGCTGCCGGGGTGTTCGAGCCGGCGTTCGGGCTGGTGCTGCGTCCGGAGATCGCCGCGCTGTCCATGTCGGGCTCGAGCTTCATCGTGGCTGTCAACGCGGTGATGCTCAAGCGCCTGCACCTTCCGGCCGCGCCGCCCCCGCCGCCAGAGGAGCCAGCCGGGGCCGATGCGCAGCCAACGACCGTGTCCGCGTGAGGGAGCCGGCGGCGATAGTGCAGGCTGGCAACCGGCCCCGAGCCGGGCGGATGCTGTGGGTGACCCTGGCGTGGGGCGCCTGCTTCGTCGCCATCCGCTGGGGCCTGCGTGACGCCTCGGTGCTGTGGTTCGCCGCACTGAGAGCCGGGGTCGCCGGGGCTGCGCTCCTCGCGCTCGCCCGTTGGCAGCAACGACCGGCGCTGCGCGGCGCTCGGTCCTGGGGGCTCGTTGCCACCCTCGGCGCGATCAACGGCGCGATCGCGTTCGCGGCCATGTTCGGTGGCGTCGCCGGGCTCGCCACGGGGACCGCCGCCGTGCTCGCCAACGCCCAGCCACTCCTGATCCTGCTGCCCGCCTGGTGGCTCTACGGCGAGCGGATCACCGGCCGCACCGCCGCGGGCTTGGCGGTCGGTTTCGCCGGCCTGCTGGTCGTCGCCATCCCCGGTGGCGGCGGTGACGGCGCCGCCCTGTCACTGGTGGCCGCCGCCGCGATCACCGCCGGCACGCTACTCGCCCGACGCCTCGGCTCCCTCGACCTCGTCGTGGCCAGCGGCTGGCACTTCGTGATCGGTGGCGCCGCCCTGATGGTGTGGGCCGCCGCGGTCGAGGGCTGGCCCAGCATCGACTGGACGCCGAGGTTCGTCGTCGTGCTGGCATTCCTGTCCCTCGTCGGTACGGCCGCCGCGTTCTTGGCGTGGTTCACCGAGACCCTGCGTTCCCCCCTGGGACTCCTGGCCGCATGGACCTTCCTGGTCCCCGTCGCTGGCATAGCGTTCGCCGCCGCTCTGTTGAACGAAGCGCCTACGGGTTGGACCGCGATCGGGATCGCTCTGGTGCTTGCGTCGATGTGGGTCGTGCTCCACCCAGGACCCGACGCGGTCAACGCCTGAGGCCCGTCGGCCGTGACGCGGGTCGCTTCCTCCCGGAGCTGCGTGCCGAAGGGTCGCCCGGACGGCATGGATGCCGGGTTGGGGCAGCGTCGCGTTCGCTGAAGCCGCGCTATCGGCTTACGTCGTCGCCGGCAGGAAGGTCTTGGTGATCCCGAGCGAGGCGTCGGTCTTGGCGACCGACGCGGCCCCGTCCGGTTCGATGCCGGTGAGCGCCCGGATGCAGTCGATCGTCTCGGGCACGACGATGGCCTCGTTGTGCACCTGGAAGGTGAGGTACACGTCGCGCCCGTCGCTGGCCAGCGCATCCTCCCAGACCGCCACTTCCCACATGTCCCCCCGGGGCCGGCCGAGATCGCGCATCAGCTCGATCACCGAGTTCAGCGCTACCAGTCCGTCGGCGGCACGGACGAAGGCGATCCGGGGCTCGTCCCACAGCGCGTCGCGCAGTTCGTCGAGGCTGACGGGGCGGGTCGTCTCGACCATGGCAAAGTGGATGTGACTCAGGTTGTAGGGGCCGGCGCCGGCGAGGGTGGTGATGTCGAGGTCGGGGATCACCGTCTGGGCGTCCGGGCCCTGATGGCTCGGTACGTTCGTCTCCGGGACCACTGTGTTGATCATCCCGTTGGTGTGGGACTCCCACGGGTCGGTTCCCCGCCGCAGCAGCACCACCCGGGCCCGCTTCACCCAGCCTCGGCGGTGCAAAGCGTGCATGGTTCGGCTCAACGCGGTCGTGTTGCACGACACGACTCGGGCGAAGTCGCGGTTGAGCGCGCCGGCGTAATTGATCTGAGCGCAGAACGAATAGCCGGTCAGCTCGTGCTTCTCGCCTCCCTGCCAGATGCCTTTCACACCGGCTGCCTGGTAGCGGTCCTTGTTCGCCGCCGCCAGCTTCTTCGGGGCGCAGTCGGCGACCACGTCGACCCGGCCGAGCAGATCATCCAGCGTCCCCGACACCGGGATGTGTGCCGCGTCCATCTCGACGCGCGCCGCGAGGTCAGACGCGAACACCGCATGGCCCCGTTCAACGGCGACTCGGATGCGGTAGTCGGACGCCACATCGGCCACACCGACCAGCTCCATGTCGTCCTGCAGCGTGACCGCGTCGGCGACGCGCTTGCCGATCACGCCATAGCCGTTAACCGCAACCCGCACCTTCGCACTGGACATCGCGCATGCTCCTTGTCGGATCGACGTCCGGTGTGCCCTGGCTCGGCGACGACAACCGGACTGCTCGGGCACAGCCCGACACTCCTGCGACAGACTGTAGGAGTCGGATGCCCTCCCCGCACGAGGGGAGAGGAAACGCAGGTCTCGACGATCCAGGCCCAGTCGCTGCGATCAGGGTTCCGCCACATGGCGAAGCCGTAGCGGCTGCGGATGGCACGAACCACGGGCAGGCGCACGATGACTCGTGTACTGGCCCGGCTCTCGACGAGCCGGACCACCGACGAAGGAGGACTCACGATGACCACAGCTACTTACACCCGCGCCGAGCGGGCCAGCACCACCGTTGGCAGTCACAACGGAAGCCAGGCCCGGCCCGGACCGTCGGCATGGTTCGCCGGCCTGCGGATCGCAACCGGGTTCGTCTTCCTGTGGGCCTTCTTCGACAAGCTGGTCGGCCTCGGGTACTCGACGCCCTCAGAACGCGCCTGGCTCAATGGCGGCTCCCCGACCAAGGGGTTCCTCGGCAACACCGACGCCGGGCCATTCGCCTCCACGTTCCGCTCGATCGCCGGTGACTGGTGGGTCGACTGGCTCTTCATGGTCGGCCTGCTCGCCATCGGCGTCGCGGTCGTGCTGGGCATCGGTCTGCGCCTGGCTGCGGTCAGCGGCACGCTGCTGATGGCGCTCATGTGGATCGCCGAGTGGCACCCGGCGCGCTACACCACCGCCGGTGAGGCGACCGGGTCAACCAATCCGCTGGTCGACTACCACGTGATCTACGCGCTGGCGCTGATCGTCGTAGCGGTCACCGCCGCCGGTCACCGGTGGGGTCTGGGCCAGGCGTGGGGACGGCTGCCATTCGTCCGTCGCCATTCCACCGTCCTGTCCTGAGCCATCCCTACACGAACGCCCCGTCCCGCTTCGTCCGCGGGACGGGGCGTTCCTATTCGCGGGCAGACGTCTCCGGTTGGCGGGGACTGGCTCCCGACGTACCGGCAGGCCGTCACGCCAGCGTGGAGCCGTCCCAGTCGGGACGGAGCCCCATCCTGCTGTGCCCACCGTCGGGTGCTACGGCCAATACCTGGTGCACCTGGGTCCGACCGGCCTCGAACTGCAGCGCGCATCCCGCCATGTACAGCCGCCAGATCCGGGCGCGGGCAGGGCCGGCCTCGGCGACCGCTTCGTCCCAACTGCGCTCCAGGTTGGCTACCCAGGCCCGCAGCGTGAGGGCGTAGTGCTCCCTGAG
The DNA here is from genome assembly GCA_046570205.1 of Acidimicrobiia bacterium. Lineage (GTDB taxonomy): Bacteria > Actinomycetota > Acidimicrobiia > Acidimicrobiales > Salinilacustritrichaceae > Salinilacustrithrix. The sequence goes on along the minus strand of JBKHVG010000035.1, from coordinate 8,144 downwards.
GCTCTCAACATGGCGGACCTCGAACCCTGCGGTCTGCATCCGGGAGACAACGGCGCCGATCTCGTGGAGCTCCCCGTCGGGAAAGACGTAGCGGCCGATGAAGCCGCGGCGCGACAAGCGCTCGCGCTCGCCGGGCAGGCGGCTGATGCCGTGATTGAGCAGTCGCCCGCCCGGCTGCAGGAGCTGGCCGAGCCCTGTGAAGTATTCGCCCAGGCGTGCCAGCCCGACGTGCTCGAACATGCCGATCGAGCTGATGGCGTCGTACGGTCCGTCGGACACGTCCCGGTAGTCCTGCACCCGGATCTCGACCTGATCGCCGAGACCAGCGTCGGCCACGGCATGCGACGCCCACTCGCCCTGTCGGGCCGACAGCGTGATCCCGACGGCGCGGACGCCGTGATGGCGGGCGGCATGCAGGACCATGCCACCCCAGCCGCAACCCACGTCGAGCAGCCGCATTCCCGGCTGGAGCCCGAGCTTGCGACAGACCAGCTCGTACTTCGCGGACTGCGCGTCCTCGAGGGTCGAGGCTGCCGAGGGCCACACGGCGCACGAGTACGTCATCGACGGGCCGAGCACGAGCCGGTAGAAGGCGTTGGACACGTCGTAGTGGTGGGCAATGGCGGCCGCATCCCGCCGAGGGGAGTGCCGCCGGCCCCGCAGGCGCGCCTCCTCGGGCGGAACGGGGAGTCGCCGGAGACCGGCAGTCCCAGCCAACCGCAGCAAGGGCAGCCACTGCCGCAAGGCCGTTCGAGCGACTCGCATTTCGTCGGCCAGCGCGAACACTGCGTAGATGTCGCCCTCGACGTCGAGATCGCCGGCGACGTAGGCCCGCCCGAACCCGAGCTCGCCAGGCGCTGTCAGCGCCCGGCGGAACGCGTCGGGAGATCGCACGAGCAGCGTCGCCGGCGCCTGTGCAGGGCCGGCCCGGCTGCCGTCGTAGCAGGTGACGACGATCGGAAGGTCACCGCCCACTAGTGCGTCGATCACGCCGGCCACGCCCGCCGCCGAGCGGATCGGCTCGAGGCGATTCGTCGGGCCACGTGGCGCGGCGGGTTCGTCGGGGGTGGCTGGCCGGTCACGGTCGTCGCTCACCTGTGTCACTCGTGCTGCCCTCCTTCTTGGTCGTGACAGCTCGTTCACACCACGACGACCGAGTCCTCGCCTCCGAACTCGTTGCGGGCGTAGTCGTCGGCCGTCCGGTCGTTCTCCCACTGGCCGTTGCCGAGCAGGTAGCGGAACCGGTATCGCCGCCCGGCTTCCAAGGCGACGGTGGCGGCGAAGGTGCCGTCCTTGCGACGTGTCATGGGTGTGGCCGTGGTCGACCACTCGTTGAACTCGCCGCACACGTGGGGCTCAGTTGCCTCGACCTCCGCAGGAAGCTCGAAGGTCACCTTGCATGAACCGTCGCGACCGGGTTGCTTGCGCATCGGGGCTCCTCCCGCCTGTGGGGCACTGGCGCCCTGCAACTACATGCTACGACATGTTGTCGTTGTAAAGCGGACGTCTCGCCGAGATGAGCTGACCGGGACGGAAGCTCCTCGCCCCGTCGACCGGCGGGTCGGGTTCGGGCCCGATGACGGGTGCCTACTGATCCGCCGAAACCGCCTACGACGTCAGCTCGTCGTCGTCCGCAAGCAGGTGATGCTCCCGGGCGAAACGAACCAGGTCAGCCCTCGTCTTGAGGTCGAGCTTCTGCTGCACGTGGGACCGGTGCGTCTCCACGGTGCGGACCGACACGTAAAGCTCGGCGGCGATCTCGGCGTTGGTGTTCCCGAGAGCCACCAGGCGCAGCACCTCGACCTCGCGTGCGGACAGCTCGCCGCCCGGGCCCACGAGTTGGGCGTCGGCTACCGGGGCGAGCAGCGCGGCGCCGAGGCGGGGGTGGACGTACTCCTCGCCGGCGGCGACCTGGCGGATGGCGAGGACCAGCTCCACGTCGGCGGCGTCCTTCACGAGGTAGCCGCGGGCCCCGGCGTCGAACGCCTTGCGGAGGTAGGCGACGTCGTCGTGCACGGTCAGTACCAGTATGGCCGTGTCCGGGCTGACCTCGGCGACCTGGCGCGTTGCCTCGATCCCGCTGATGCCCGGCAACCCGAGGTCCATGACGAAAACGTCGGGACGCTCTGCTCGGGCCACCGCTACTGCGCTTTCCGCCGTGCCGGCCTCGCCGACGACCTCCAGGTCCGGTTCTTCGGCAACGATGCGAGCCAATCCACTCCGCACCACCGCGTGATCGTCGCACAGGGCGACCCGGATCATGTCGTTCATCGTGGCACCTCGAGCAAGACCGTCGTGCCCGCTCCCGGAGTCGACGCGATGTCGAGTTGCCCGTCGACCAACGACGCCCGCTCGGTCATCCCTGCCAATCCGAGCGAACGCAGAGTGCCTGAACCGACCTCGAAACCGACGCCATCATCAACGATCGTGGCCCGGACACCACGGCTGTCGACAGTGATCTCGACGGCAGCGTGCGTTGCGCCGGCATGGCGGGTGACGTTCGTGAGCGACTCCTGCACGACGCGGTAGACAACGGTCTCGATCGCCGGCTGCAGCCGGCTCTCGTCGTCCAGGCCGACCACCGCCAGGTCGACATGCACTCCGGATCGCTCGCTGAGATCCTTGCCGAGGCGCCGCAACGCTGCGACCAGCCCGACGTCGTCGAGTACGGTGGGCCGTAGATCGAAGGCGAGTTGGCGCACCTCGTCGAGTGCGTGGGCAACCAGCGCCCGCACTTCGTCGGTGTGGGTCCGGGCGTCGTGGATGTCGGGGTCGTCAGTGGACAGGGACCCGTCCACGAGGCGGAGCCCGAGGAGCACCGACGTGAGCGACTGTCCGATCTGGTCGTGCAGATCCCGCGCTACCCGGGCGCGCTCGGCTTCCTGGGCGTCGATCACCCGGGCCAGCACATCTTGCTGCGTCTCGGAGCGCTCGTGGGCGGCAGCGAGCTCCCGTTCGGTGCTCACGAGCAGCGCCGACTCGATCGCCGCGGCGGCAAAGGCTGCGAGCGTGACGACGAGGCGTTCGTCCTCCTCGTCGAATAGGCCGCCACCGTCCTTCTCGGTGAGGTAGAGGTTGCCGAAGCGTCGCTCTCCGACCCGGACGGGCACACCGAGGAAGGACCGCATCTCCGGGTGGTGGGGTGGGAACCCGCACGAGCGCGGATCCGCCCCGATGTCGATGAGCCGGATCGGTCCGTCGGCCACGATCACCTCGCCGAGCATGCCGCGACCTTCGGGGTAGCTCCCGATGCGGTCGACCGTCGCGGGATCGAGCCCGAAGTGGACGAACCGTTCGATGCGCCCTGCGGCGTCGTAGACGCCGAGCGCCCCGTACCTCGCCCGGGCGACGTCGGCGGCGCAGCGCACCATCCGGTCGAGGATGTGGTCGAGGTCGTGCTCCGCTGTCAGCTCGAGCGCGCCCCGCAGCAAGGCATCGAACCGGCGATCCTCTTCCGCAGCCACGTTCACGCTCTGGTACTGATCAACGACATGGTGTCGGAGATCATACTGCCATCGCACGTCCCGGTCGGCCCGTCGCCGGGGTCCGTAGTCGACCGCTGCAACACTCCGTACCTGCACCGGATGGCGCGACGGCGGACGTCGCCGATCATGAGGGGATTCAAGAGAGAATGAGGGAGGCAAGCCATGAAGCCCCGCAGCGTCCGGACCGGCGTCCTGGCCGCCGTCGGCCTGATGCTCTTCTACATGGTGGTGGTCGCCGGCGCTTCAGGGTCCTGGTCCCACTTCACCGAGCAAGCCCGTCAGGACCGGTACTACCTGATCCTGATCGTCGGCGGTTTCGGCACCCAGATCGCGCTCATGTCCGAGCTCCGCCGACGACACCGGTTGCACCACGCAGCCGCCGCCGCAAGTGGCGCGGGTGCGGGGGCCTCGACGGTCGGCATGGTCGCCTGTTGCGCGCACCACATCGCTGACCTCGCGCCACTCATCGGCGCCACCGGCGCCGCCGCGTTCCTGATCGACTACCGCATCCCGTTCATGATCGTCGGCATCGGCGTGAACGCCGTCGGCGTGATCATCGCCGCCCGCCGGCTGCGGCGGGCGCCAGCGGTGCACGCCCGTCCCCACGAGGAGGTCGAGACATGCGCCGCGGCCTGACCCTCGCAGTCGCCCTCGCCGTTGTGCTGGTGGGCGGCGGCCTCCTCCTGACCTCGCGCGGGGGCGACGACGCCACATCGTCGGACAACGGCACAGGGCTCGGCGACCAGACCGTCAGCGTCGGCGACATCGAAATCGACATCCAGCCACGCCAACTCGATGACGGAGGGGCAGCCTTCGGGCTCATCCTTGACACGCACTCGGTGGAGCTGGCCATGGATCTCACCGTCGCGACGCTCGAAGTGGACGGCACGGTCTGGCCCGTCGTGGGCTGGAGCGGTGACGGCCCACGTGGCCATCACCGCGAAGGCGAATTGCGCTTTGAGTCCGCGGGACCGGCAACGGGCATTGTCCGACTCGCGTTGGGCGGGTTCGACGACCCCGTCGAGGTCAGCTGGGACCGCGGAGCCTGAGCCGTGTCCCGCTCCGTGCCGCTCGCCCGCCGCAACCTGCTGTCCGAGCCCCGCCGGCTTGCCGCCGCAGCCGGCGGCGTCGGCATGGCGTTGATGCTGATCCTGCTCCTCGACGGCCTGTGGGCGGGGATCAAGGCCAACGTCACCACCTACGAGGACAACGTCGGCGCCGACCTGTACGTCGCCCAGACCGGCACCAAGAACTTCTTCGGCGCCGTCAGCGTCCTTCCGACCGGGACCGTCGACACCGTCCGGGCTGACCCCGACGTCGATTGGGGTGCGGCGGTGCGCGGCTTCTTCTCGATCACCCAACTCCACGACCGCAAGGTCCCGACCTACGTGATCGGCTCGACCCCGGGTGAGCGTGGGGGGCCGTGGGACCTGCGCAGCGGTCGAGCGGCAGAAGCCGACGACGAGGTCACGATCGGATCGGTGCTGGCGAACCAACACGGGCTCGCCGTGGGTGACGACCTCGACATCATGGGCCGGAGCTTTCGGATCGTGGGCACTACCACCGATGCCTTCATGGCGTCGTTCGTGTTCATGACTCACGACGCCACCGACCGGCTGCTCCGGGCGCCGGGCACGACCAGCTTTGTGCTCGTGGGCACGACCGAGCCCGCCGCGGTGCGGTCCCGGCTCGAGGCGACCGGCTTGAACGTTCTCGATCGCGATGAGCTGGCCCGCAACGACCTCGCCTTGATGGCCCGCGCATACGAGGTCCCGCTTGGAGTGATGCGGGCTGTCGCGCTTGCCATCGGCAGCCTCGTGATCGCCCTCACGACCTACAGCTCAATTGTCGATCGCCGTCGTGAGTACGGCATCGTCAAGGCGATCGGTGCCAGCGGGGGGCACCTGGTGGGACTGGCCGTCCGCCAGACCATGTTGGTCTCCTCTGTGGGTCTGGTCACCGGCGGTCTGCTCTTCGTGGTCGGGCGGGCCTACATCAACGCAGTGCGGCCGCAGTTCGTCATCCTCGCCACACCCGGCAACATCGGGCGAGCGGTCGCCGCCGCGGTGCTGATGGGCTTCGTCGCCGCCATCCTTCCCGCACGCCGTCTGGCCAAGCTCGAGCCAGCGACCGCGTACCAGGGAGGCTGAGATGGCTGGTCGTGTCTCCCTCGCCCGTAGGAACCTCTTCCAGGACCGCCGGCGCGCCGTGCTCGCGGTCAGCGGGGTCGGCGCCTCACTGGTGCTCGTGCTGGTGCTGAACGGGATCTTCGCCGGGGCGATGCGCCAAGTCAGCGCGTACATGCGCAACTCCTCCGCCGACGTGTTCGTCGCCCAGCAGGACGTACGAACCATGCACATGTCCCAGTCTGCGCTCCCTCCGGAGACCGTCGAGCGCGTACGGGACGTCGAGGGGGTTGCCTGGGCCGAAGGCCTTCGCTACACGAACAGCATCGTCGACACCGGCGACGGCCAGCGCATCACCTACGTCTTCGGCTACGACGTCACCACGGGGCGTGGTGGACCGCGCCGGCTCGGCGTCGGCCAACCGCCCGGCGAGGGCGAGGTGCTCGTCGACGACGTCGCAGCCGATGAGCTCGGCATCGACATCGGTGACACCGTCACCGTGATGGGCGCACCGTTCCGAGTCAGCGGCACGTCCACCGACGGCACCAACATCGTCAACACCACCGTGTACATCCGCACCGAGGACTTCGCCAGACTCCACAGCGATTCGATCGCCTACGTGCTCGTCGGCGCCGAACCGGGCGTTGCTTCCGACGACCTCGCCAGCCTGGTCGCGGTGGCGCTGCCCGAGACCACCGTCCAGACCCGAGCTGAGTTCGCTCGCGAGGAAGCCAACGTTGTGCGCGACATGGCCGCCGACGTGATGAAGATCATGACCGTCATCGGCTTCCTGATCGCCCTCGCCGTCGTCGGTCTCACGCTGTTCACGGCCACGCTCGCCAAGCTCCGCGAGTACGGGGTGGTCAAAGCGCTCGGTGCCGGGCCGGGCCGGCTCGCCATGATGGTTCTCGCCCAGGCCGTGTGGTCCGTCGCGCTCGGGCTTGGCCTCGCGGTGGTCGTGGCGGTCGCCCTCGGTGGGGCAATCGGCGCGCTGACCCCCAACGTCACCGTCCTGATCCAACCCGGGTCGGTGCTCCGCACCGGGACCGGGGCGTTGGTCGTCGGCGGGCTCGCCGCGTTGCTCCCGCTGCGGCGCGTCCTGCGCGTCGACCCCGCCACCGCCTTCAGGAGATCGTCATGACCGCCGCCCCCGCCATCGCCGTGCGCCAGCTGTCCAAGACGTTCGGTGACGGCGAGCTCGCCGTGCACGCCGTGTCGAACATCGATCTCGATGTCGCCACCGGCGAGGTCGTGCTCGTCATGGGACCCTCCGGGAGTGGCAAGACCACGCTGCTGCTCATGCTCGGCGCCATGCTCCGTCCCACCAGCGGCTCGGTGGTCGTCGACGGCGTCGACCTCGCCACCGCACCGGAGCGTCGGCTGCCGTTGCTACGGGCGACGCACCTCGGATTCATCTTCCAGGACTTCAATCTCCTCACCGCCCTCACGGCCCTCGAGAACGTCGAGCTCGCGTGCAACCTCGCCGGCACCACCGGACGGGCCGCGAGGGACCGGGCCACCGAGCTGCTCGACCGTGTCGGGCTTGCCCACCGCCTCGGGTTCCGGCCCGACCAGCTCTCCGGCGGTGAGAAGCAACGCGTCGCCATCGCCCGCGCCCTGGCCAACAACCCCACCGTCCTGCTCGCCGACGAGCCCACCGCGAACCTCGACTCCGGTCACGGCCGCGAGATCGCCCGGCTCCTGCGCCGCCTCGCCGAGGAGGATGGGCGCAGCATCGTCATGGTCAGCCACGACGAGCGCCTGCGCGAGGTTGCCGATCGGGTCCTGTGGCTCGAGGACGGCGCCTTCCGGGAGCTCGCCGCCTTGGCCACCGACCCGGTGTGCGGCATGGCCGTCGAGCGAGACCCGGCGATGCACCTGCAGGCCGAGGGGCAGGAGTGGTGGTTCTGCTCGAACGCCTGCCGTGCCGACTTCGCTGCGCACCCCGACCGTTACGTCGACGAGGACCCAGCACGATGAGAGCCGCCCTGCACGACGCGGCGCCCGGCCCGCTGGCCAGGTCGCAACATCCTCACGAACGCTGCTCGGCGGTGGCGTCTGGGGTGGCGGCGGCCGGTTTGCCGGTCGCAGGTCGGGCGCGGATCTCGCGCCAGATGCCCCGACGCTCGACATCCACGATGACGAGACCCGCTGCGCGCACGTTGGCTTCGGTGTGGCGGTTGATGGCCGGGCCGACGAGACGTTGGACGAGGGGGCTGAGCCTGTCGAAGACCAAGCCGAGGAGACGGTTGCGGGGGCGGACGTGTTCGAGGAGCAGCACCTGTCCTTCGGGGCGGGTGACCCGGGCGACCTCTCGCAGGCCGGCGACCGGGTCGGGTACCGAGCAGAACACGCAGGTCGCGGTGACCGTGTCGAAGCTGGCTTCGGGGAACGGCAGGTCCTCGACGTCGGCGACCTCCAGGCCGACGGGGCGTCCGAGCCGTCGAGCACGACGTTCGGCGCGGGTCAGCATCCTTGGGGCGATGTCGATGCCGGTCAGTCCGACCTCGGGCGGGTAGAGGTCGATGTTGCG
>JBKHVG010000034.1:0-27894 GCA_046570205.1 Acidimicrobiia bacterium | reverse complement strand
GTAGTCGGCGTGCGTGGCGTGCACGTCGAGGTGGTCCGGCGCGAGGTTCAACCACGTCGCCACCCGGGGAGCCCAGCCATGGGTGCGACCGAGCCGGAAGGAGGAGGCTTCGACCACGAACCACGCCGGAGCCGGGTCGTCGATGGCGGCGACGAGGGGCAGGTCGTTGTTGCCGGCGTCCACGCACGCGATGCCCGACGCCTCGAGCATGGCGGTCACCATCGAGGTGACCGTGGTCTTGCCGTTCGTGCCCGTGATGGCCACGATCGGGCGCCGGTCCCACACGGCGGCCAGGTCGAGCTCGGTGACGGTGGCGACGCCGTGCGCCCTGCTGAGGGTGAAGGCCGGGTGCCGGTCGGGCAGGCCCGGTGACGGGACCACGAGGCCGGCGGCGGCGACGAGCGCGCCGAGGGCGGCCTCGTCGGGCGCGACCACCAGCTCCACGCCCAGGTCGGCGGCGGCCCGGCGGACGGCGTCGCCCGGGGCGTCGTCGGTCGCCGTGACGTCGTGGCCCCGGGCCAGCAGGGCGCGCGCCACGGCCTGGTTGGCGAGGCCGAAGCCCACGAGCAGGACCCGGTCGGGGACGACGTCGAGGCGCCCGGTTGCGTCCATCAGTCGAGCCCGCCGGTGCCGATGTAGTCGGCGTAGAACATCCCGAGGGCCAGCGCGGTGCCCAGGCCGGCCATGATCCAGAAGCGGATGATCACGGTGGTCTCGGGCCAGCCGCCCAGCTCGAAGTGGTGGTGGATCGGCGCCATCCGGAAGAAGCGCTTGCCGGTGAGCCGGAACCGGGTGACCTGCAGCATGACCGAGACGGTCTCGAGCACGAACAGGAACCCGACCACCGGCAGGAGCAGCTGGGTGTTGGTCGTCAGCGCCAGGCACGCGAGCCCGGCGCCGATGGCCAACGAGCCCGTGTCGCCCATGAAGATCCGGGCCGGGTTGGCGTTCCACCACAGGAACCCCGTGACGCCGCCCAGCATGGCGGCCGCCACCACCGCCAGGTCGAGCGCGTGCTCCACCTGGTACACCTCGGGGTGCCGGAACGCCCAGAACCCGACGACGATGAAGGTGATGAAGGCGAAGATCGACGAGCCCGCGGCCAGGCCGTCGAGGCCGTCGGTGAGGTTGACGGCATTGGTGGTGCCGGCCAGCAGCAGCATCGCCCAGATCGCCCACACCCAGCCCGGGATGTCGATGCCCGGGGAGTCGAACCGGGTGAAGGAGATCGTGGTGTGGATGTCGGTGAAGGTGAGCATCGCGGCGACGAAGCCGACGGCGACCACGAGCAGCCCCAGCATCTTGGCCCGGCTCGACAGGCCGAGGTTCCGCTCCCGGGAGACCTTGATCCAGTCGTCGAGGGCGCCGACGATGCCGGCCCCGACGATGGTGGCCATGACGATGAGCCCGGTGCGGGTGAAGACCAGGCCCGACCGGACGTGGGCGGCGAGATAGCCGACCAGTGCGGCGACCACGAAGGCGACGCCGCCCATCGTCGGGGTGCCGGCCTTGGTGACGTGACCCTGGGGACCGTCCTCCTGGATGGGCTGGCCGACCTTGTGCGAGGTGAGCCAGTCGATCAGGTAGCGGGTGCCGACGAGCGACGTCATCAGCGACAGCCCGGAGGCGATGAGGAGCGGGATCACCGGCCGAGCACCTCCCGCACGGCGGCGGCCGCGACGGCGCGGTCGTCGAAGTCGACCACCCGGTCGGCGAAGGTCTGGGTCGTCTCGTGACCCTTGCCGGCGATGACCACGACGTCATGGTCCCGCGCCTCGCGCGCTGCGTGGTGGATGGCCTCCGCACGGTCCAGGATCGTGCGGACGTCGGCGGCGGCGTGGTCGTCGGGGATGCCGGCGAGGATGTCGTCGGCGATGGCGGCGGGGTCCTCGGACCGGGGGTTGTCGGTGGTCACGACCACCACGTCAGCAGACGCGGCGGCCACCCGGCCCATCTCCGGGCGCTTGGCCCGGTCCTTGTCGCCGCCGCAGCCGAACACGACGAGCACCCGACCGCCGGCGGCGTCGGCGCCCTCGCGCGCCGCGTCGAGCACGGTCTGGAGCGCATCGGGCGTGTGGGCGTAGTCGACGGCGACGGTGAAGGTCTGGCCCTCGTCGACCCGCTCGAAGCGGCCGGCCACCGTGGGCACCGATGCCAGACCCCGGGCCACGACCTCGGGGGTGGTGCCGAGCCAGTCGGCGATGGCCGCCGCGCACAGGGCGTTGGCCACGTTGTGGCGACCGGTCAGGGGCAGCTCGACCGGCTCCCCCCGGAGCACGAACCGCACGCCAGCACCCGCGGGCGTCAGGTCCACGGCATCGTCGATGCGGTACGGGCGCACCTCGACCTCGGTCCGCTCGACGCGATCGAGCAGGCGGGCGCCCCACTCGTCGTCGGCACGGATGACCGCGCGGCGCGTGCGCTCCGGACGGAACAGCGACGCCTTGGCCTCGAAGTACGACTGGATGTCGCCGTGCAGGTCGAGGTGGTCGTGCCCGAGGGTCGTGAAGCCGGTGGCGGCGAACCAGGTGCCGTCGACGCGACCCATGACGAGGGCGTGCGAGGACACCTCCATCGCCACGGCATCGACGCCCTCGTCGCGCCACGCCGCCAGCTGGGCCTGCAGCTCGGGGGCATCAGGGGTGGTGGGCGGCCAGCCCGGGCGGGAGGTGAGGGTGCCCACCACCTCGCACCGCCGGCCGTCGGCCTCGAGCAGGGCGCGCAGGATGGCCACGGTGGTCGTCTTGCCGTTCGTGCCGGTGATGCCGATCACGTCGAGGTCCCGGCTGGGGTCACCCCAGAAGCGGGCGGCCACCGGACCCATGGCGGCCCGCACCGCGGGCACGACCACCTGGGGCACGTCCAGGGGGAGGGGCCGCTCGACGAGCAGCGCGACGGCGCCCGATGCGACGACGTCCGCGGCGAGGTCGTGGCCGTCCACCCGACTCCCGGGCACGCAGCAGAAGAGCGCACCGGCCACGTCGGCGTCGCTGCGGTGGACGACGGCAGCGATCTCGACGTCGCCCCGCACGTCGTGGTCGATGCCGGCGTCGGCGAGGCCCGAGGCCGCGTCCGACAGCAGCATCACGAGCCTGCCGGTGGGATCCGGAAGCGGTTGAGGGCGAACTTCGCCAGGTCGGCGAAGACGGGGGCGGCGGCGGAGCCGCCGTAGATGGTGGCGGTGGGTTCGTCGATGACCACGATGATGGACAGCTCGGGGTCCTCGGCGGGAACCATGCCGGTGAAGGCGGCGACGTAGTGGTAGTTCCCGGCCGCGTCGCGGTAGGTGCCGGTGTCCTGGGGCTTGCGGGCGGTGCCGGTCTTGCCGCCCACCGAGTAGCCCGGCACCTGGGCCCGCTGCCCGGTGCCGGAGTCGACCACCTCGACGAGCATCGAGCGCACCTGCTGGGCGGTCTCGGCCGAGACGACCCGTCGGGGCTCGTCCTGGTCCACCGGGGTGCGGGTGCCGTCGGCATCCACCGTGGCCGCGACCAGCCGGGGCGGGACGTGGAGGCCGTCGTTGGCCAACACGTTGTAGGCGTCGAGCATCTGCATGGCGGTGACGGCGATGCCCTGCCCGATCGGGATGGAGCCGATGGAGGTGCCCGACCAGCTGTCGGTGGGGAGCAGGAGGCCGGGCGACTCGTTCTCGAAGCCCAGGGCCGTGCGGGTGCCGAAGCCGAACGAGCGCAGGTAGCGGTCGATGCGGTCCTTGCCGAGGTCCTTGGCCAGCATGATCGTGCCGACGTTGGACGACTGGGCCAGGATCTCGGTGACCGTCATGGGCGCCGCGGGATGGGCGTGGTCGTCGGAGAAGCGATGGTCCGAGACCTGCAGGCTGTCGGGCACGACGAGCTCGGTGTCGGGCTCGACCAGCCCCTCCTCGAGCGCGGCGGCGATGGTGATCACCTTGTTCACCGACCCGGGCTCGAAGACGTCGATCACCGCCCGGTTGGCGCCGGCCGTGATGATCTCGTCGTCGGTGTTCCGGGTGATGTTGGCGAGGGCGAGGATCTCGCCGCTCTCGGGCTGGCTGATGATCACCGTGCCGCCCTTGGCGCCGAGCGCGTCGACCTCGGCCGACAGCACGCGCTCCGTCTCGTACTGGAGGCTGCGGTCGAGCGTGAGCACGACGTCGCTGCCGGATCGGGGCGCGACGCGGGTCTGGCCGGCGGCGGCGATGGTGCCGCCGTCACGGGCCCGTTCGTAGGTCATCTCGCCGGGGGTGCCGGTGAGCACCTCGTCGTAGAGCGCCTCGATGCCGGTGGAGCCGGTCTGGTCGGGGGCGACCCGGCCGATGATGGACCTGGCCAGCTCCTCGGAGGGCGTGAACCGGGCCGGCTCCTCGAGGAGGTGGATGCCGGGCAGGTCGAGCTCGACCACCTTCGCGGCGAGGTCGTCGTCGATGCGGCGTGACAGGTAGGCGAAGCGGCTGTCCCGGTCGAGGATCTCGGCCAGGTCGGCGACGTCCATGCCCAGCACCGGCGCGAGGGCCCGGGCGCTGGCCAGGGGGTCCTCGATCTGGCTGGGGTCCGCGAAGACCGAGGGGCGCAGCACGGACAGGGCCAGGTCGTGGCCCTCCCGGTCCAGGATGCGGCCGCGGTCGGCGTCGAGCCGCACGGTGCGCAGGCGCTGGGTCTGGCCGACCTCGACGAAGCGGTCGGGCTCGATGACCTGCACGTGCACCAGCTTGCCGACGACGGCGAGCAGCAGCACGGCGAGGAACGCCTTGAGGACGAGGCTGCGGCGCTCCGGCCGGGCCGGGCGGGGCATCCGCGGCGGACGACCCGGCGGGCGGCCTCCCCCACCCCCGCCGTGGGCCGGGCGGGTGCGACGCACATCGGGGTCGTGGACGGCGTGCAGGGCGGTGGGCGCGGGCCATGCCGGGTCGGGGAGCGGGCGCGGGGTGGGCTCGCCGTGGCGGGCGAGGGGGCGGGGGGCGGCGGCGGGCGCGCTGGGACGGGGCGCGGTCAGGGACCGGTCGAGCGGCACGCCACGGCGCCCCGGGCGAGGCCGGGGCAGGCGGTGGACGGTCGCGGTGCGCGCCCTGGGGCGGCGGGCGGCATCGGGGTCCTCGGCGAAGGGATCGCTGTCGAAGTCCTCCCAACCCTCACCCCAGTCGGGGTCGATCGGACCCCAGCTCACTCGTCCCGCCCTCCCTCGGACTGGTCGGGGTCGGTGCGCTCGTCCGGTGCAGCGGTGGCGTCGGCGTCGGCGTCGGCGTCGGACTCGACCGCGCCGTCCACCTCGGCCTGCTCGGCGGAGCTCACCGCGGCGACCGGCTCGGGAGCGGGCGCCGTTGCGGCCTCCACCCGGACGGGCTCGGCGCCGGGGATGTCGACGCTGGCCGGCAGCAGGTACCCGACCTCGGTCGGCTGCACCATGCCGAGGCGGTCGCGGGCCGCGTCGAGGACGCGGTCGGGCGACTCCAGCTCAGCGACCCGGAGCTCCAGGCGCCGGATCGCCTCCGACTCGGAATCGACGTCGCTGCGCATGGCGTCGAGGCGGACCTGGCCGCCGATCAGCAAGGCGTGCATCACGGCGAGCCCCAGCAGCGCGGTGATGACGATGCCGACGCCCACCAGGGCAGGAACGGCGGGCGAGCGCTTGGGGCGCGGCCGCTCGACCGGGCGGAGGTGGCTGCTCCGGCGGTGCTCGGGGCGGCGCGCCGGTGCCGGGCGGGCACCGGGGGCGGGGACGACGGCGGTCACGACGCCTCGCCGAGCTGCTCGGCCACGCGGAGCCGGGCGCTGCGGGCGCGGGGGTTGGCGGCGATCTCGTCCTCGGACGCCGTGACGGCCTTGCGGGGCACGAGGCGCACGCTCGGCGCGCCCCCGCAGCGGCACGCACCGCTGCCGGGTGGGCACACGCAGTCGTCGGCGGCGGCGTCACGGAAGCGTCGGGCCACGATGCGGTCTTCCCCGGAGTGGTAGGTGATGACCGCCATGCGGCCGCCGGGCGCGAGCAGGTCGAGCGCCGCCGGCAGGGCCCGCTCCAGCACGGCGAGCTCGTCGTTGACCTCGATGCGCAGCGCCTGGAAGGTGCGGGTGGCGGGGTGGCCGCCGGTGCGGCGGGCGGCGGCGGGGATGGCGTCGCGGACGATCTCGGCCAGCTGCTCGGTGGTGGTGACCGGGCGGGCCTCGATGATGGCGCGGGCGATGCGGTCGGCGTGGCGCTCGTCGCCGAAGCGACGCAGGATCCGGACCAGCTCGCCGTGGTCGGCCTCGTTCACCACGTCGGACGCGGCACGGCCGCTGGTGGGGTCCATGCGCATGTCGAGCGGGCCGCTGTTGCGGTAGCTGAAGCCACGGTCGCCACGGTCGAGCTGGGGCGAGGAGACGCCGAGGTCGAGCAGGACCCCGGACAGGCCGGTGGGGGCCTCGTCGGAGACCGTGGCGGCGTCGGTGGTGCGATTGCGGCGGAGGAGTCCCATGGCATCTGCGATCCGGTCGAAGCGGGTGTGCACCACGACGGCCCGGTCCCCGAAGCGGGCGAGCCGCTCGGTGGCCACCCGCACGGCGAGCGGGTCCCGGTCCAGTCCCAGCACCGACAGGTGCGGATGGGCCTCGAGGATCGCCGTGGCGTGGCCGGCTCCGCCCAGCGTGCCGTCGACCACCCAGCCCGGCGGGACCGGGGCGAGGGCGGCGACGACCTCGTCCCGCAGGACGGGGACGTGGCGGAAGGACCGTGGGGAGTCGTCTGCGTCGCTCACCGGCAGCCCCTCGGCCGCCGAAGGCCCGCCGGGATGTATGCCCCGGTCGGGCACGATGAAAGAGCGGGCGGAGAGTAGGGGCCTTCCATCTCGACGCCCGAGGGGCTGCGAGTGAGCGGCGCGGTGACTCCTGTTGTGGTGGTGCTCGTCTGCTCCGTGGACGCGCTCCCTTCGTTCACGGTCGGTGGGCGGTGGTGGGTGGGGTGTCAGAAGCGGGCATGGTCCAGCACCTCGACGACGGCGTCGTCGACGGTGAGGCCGGCATCGAGGGCGGCATCCCCGACGGGGACGATCTCGATCCGGGGACCGGCGCCCAGCACGAGGACGTCACGGTCCAGGGAGGCCTCGATGCGGACGGCGTGGGGGATCACGATGCGGCCCTGCGAGTCCGGCGTGACGCCGTGGGTGCTCGACAGGAAGGTCCGGACCTGGGTGCTGGTGAGGTCGCCGGAGGCGACCCGCTCGTTCAGCTGGTCGACGGCGGCCCGGTACGTGGCCTCGTCCCAGATGACGGCCCGGCCGTCGAGCACGACGAGGGAGCCGCCGCCGAGGAGCGCCTTGCGCATCTGCACGGGCAGCGTGAGCCGGCCCTTGTCGTCGATGGCGTACTCACCCCGCCCACGGAACTGGGAGGCGGCGTGGACCGGAGCGGGAGCGGGTGTCGCAGCAGGGCTCATCAGGGCTGTCGCCCCACTGCGCTCCTCTGTCGCTGCTCCGGTCGCCGCCATGCAGGGCACAGTACGTCTCGCCAGGGAGAAACGTCAACGTTTCTGGGCACATTCCCCACAGAATGTCACCGAAGGCGTCACGACGTGGCCGTACCAGGGTGGGCCAGGTCTGTCGCCCCACCCGTTCTCGACCGGGCGACGTCGGTCGGCGTCGCGGCCCCGCTCAGACGAGGGCGGCGACGAGCGCGGCGACGAGCTCGTCGCCGCTGACGTGGTCGCCGATGCCGGCGCCGACGCCGGCGAGGACGTCGACGTCGGGCCGGGACGACAGCAGCGCGGCGAGCGGCGCCGGCTCCCAGACGACCGGCACCGCGCACTGGAAGCGGGCGCCGGCCCGGGTCCGGCGCTGGCTGATGCCCACCACCTTGGCGTCTCCCCGCAGCACCTCGCCCGGTCCCCGACCGGCGAAGCACACCGTGCCGCCGAGCGGCCCGCACGCCAGCGCACCCTCGTGGACGCGGGTCCCGGCCACGCCGACCGACGCGAGCGCCGCCTGCCACGCCCGGCCGACGGGGAGGAAGGCGCGGCCCACGTCGTCGGTCCACGAGGGGTGGTCGCGCGGCACGATCACATCGACCCAGTGCGGGTCCCCCGGCGCGACCCACACCGCCCCTCCCCCGCTGCGTCGGCGCGCCACGTCGACCCCGGCGGCCGAGGCGGCGACGGCATCCACCACGTCGTCGCGCTGGGTCGACCCCAGGACCACGGCGGGCGCCGTCACCTCCAGCACCCAGACGCGGGCCGTCCCGTCGTCGGGCACCTCCATCCCGTGCAGCTCGGCGGCCGGACCCCGGTGGTGCTCGACGACCCAGCGGGTCACGCGGACAGGGCCGGCTCGAGGCCGAGGTACGGGTGCCAGTCGTCGGGCACGGCGCCCACGGACACGACCACCCAGGCGTGGCCGGCCGGCGCCCGCGGCGTGCTGCGCAGCGCCATCCCCGTGTCCTGGAGCAACCGGTCGCGCTTGCGCACGTTGCAGGGTCGGCAGGCGGCGACGACGTTCTCCCACGTGTGGGGGCCGCCCTTGGCGCGGGGGACCACGTGGTCGATGGAGTCGGCCGAATCGCCGCAGTACTGGCAACGGCCACCGTCGCGGGCGAAGACGGCACGGCGGTTCAGGGCGGCACGGCGAGCGAAGGGCACCTTGACGAAGTGGCGGAGGCGGACGACCGAGGGCACCTCCACCACCAGGCGCTCGGAGTGGAAGAGGCGGCCGGACGCGGACACGGGGTCGGCCTTGCCGGTGAGCATGAGCACGGTGGCACGCCGGGCCGAGACGACGGAGAGCGGCTCGTAGGAGGCGTTCAGCACCAGGGCCCGGTTGCTCATGGCCGGTCGGGTCTCCCGAGGTGAGGTCGTGACGGCCCTGGGGCGGTCCTCACGCTGTCGGTCCATGCCAGCCAGGTCAGCAGGTCCTCGACGTCGACGCCGGCGCCCGGGTCGCCGTAGGCGGTGGTCATCCGGAAGCGCAGCCACGCCCGGTCGGGCAGGGGCAGGAACGGCCGGCGACGCCACCAGCCGGGCGGGACGAGGGCCCGGGCCTGGCGCAGGGCGGCCGGCCAGAGGCGGGGCCGAACCGCGATCGCCCGGACCGCGGCACGGGTGCCGGCCGGCCGACGAGCGTGAGCTGCCGGGTCCACCCCGCTCAGCTCCGCTGCTGCTCGGCCTTCCACGGTGCTCCTGCCCCTTCGGGTCGGGGCTCCTCGGGCCGGCCGAGGATGGTCGCCGGCCACGGACACCGCTCGGCCTCGTTCCCCCACGTGGGCTGCATGGCGCCGAGTCTGCCACGACCATCCGGGGGTGCCCGGCGACTACGCGATGCCGATGTCGACGCCCCGGGCCCGCAGGGAGACTGCGGCGGCGCCCACCAGCGGACCGGCGTCGCCGAGCCCACCGGGCACCACCCGGGTGCCCCGGGAGAAGTCGAGGTGGCAGAGCCGATCCACCTCGGCCTGAGCGGCGGCGAAGAACGGCTCCCCGTAGCCGAGCGCCACCGACCCGGACACCACGGCCAGGCGCAGGTCGAGCAGGTTGGCGACCGAGGCGACCGCCCGCCCGACGAGCGTTCCGGCGCGGGCGCGGACCTCGACGCCGGCGCCGGCCGCCGGCGCGCCGGTGCGCACGGCGAGGGCGGTGCCGCTGGCCTCGGACTCGAGCAGGCCGGCGGGGTGGGACGGCCATGCCTCGGTGCCGTCGGCGACGAAGACGTGGCCCACGTGGCCGGCGTTGCCCGTTGCGCCCTCGAGCAGTCGGCCCCGGCTGACGATGCCCCCACCGACCCCCGTGGACACGACCATGGCGAGGAAGTCACGCTCCCCCGCCGCCGCCCCGCACCACCCCTCGCCGAGGGCCAGCGCCTTGGCGTCGTTGTCGACCGCCACGGGCAGGTCGAGGTGATCGGCCAGCCGCTGGCGCAGCGGGAAGGCCCGCCACGCCGGGATGTTCAGGGGGGACACCTCGAGGCCCCCCTCGGCCATGGGGCCGCCGCACCCGACGCCGCATGCCTCGAGCTCCACGCCCTCGTCGCGAGCGGCCGACCGGGCACCGTCGACGAGGTCGGCCAGGTCGGCGAACAGCGCCTCGGCGGTGCCGGTGGCGGCCGTCGGCGCCTGCGTCCGCCAGGACAGGGACCCGGTGTCGTCGACCACGCCGGCCGCCAGCTTGGTTCCGCCGATGTCGATCGCCAGGGTGGCCACGGCCCGAGCGTAGGGACCGTGCCGAGGGCGGGGGCGAGCGTCCGGGACCGGTCCCGGCCCCGTAGTCTCCCTGCGACGGCGGAGCGCACCTGTGGCGGCCGTGGCCCGACGACGCAGACGACGACCTGGAGGACGTGTGGCGAGCAGCCGAGCAGAGGCGGTGCGAGGGCGCTCGGTCGCAGAGGCGTGCCAGCAGGTCGCCGACCAGGTCGAGTCGGTGATCATGGGCAAGCGCTCGGTGATCGACCTGATCCTCGCCGCCTTGCTGGCCGACGGGCACATCCTGCTCGAGGACGTGCCGGGCGTGGGCAAGACCAGCCTGGCCAAGGCCATCGCCGCCGCCATCGAGGGCAGCTTCGGGCGGGTGCAGTTCACCCCCGACCTGCTCCCCACCGACGTCTCCGGCGTCACGATCTACAAGCGCAGCCAGGACGAGTTCGAGTTCCGGCCCGGGCCGATCTTCGCCAACATCGTGCTCGCCGACGAGATCAACCGGGCCTCACCCAAGACGCAGTCGGCCCTGCTCGAGGCCATGGCCGAGCGCCAGGTCACCGTCGACGGCTCGACCTACCCCCTCGCCGCCCCCTTCCTCGTCATCGCCACCCAGAACCCCATCGAGCACGAGGGCACCTTCCCCCTGCCCGACTCCCAGCTCGACCGGTTCCTCGTGCGCATCGAGGTCGGCTACCCCGACAGCGAGGCCGAGCTCACCATGCTCGACAGCCACGGCACGGTGGACCCGCTGCTGTCGGTGCATCCCGTCCTCCACACCGAGGACGTGCTCGCGATGCGCCGCTCGGCGGCTGCCGTCCACGTCGCTCCCGCGCTCAAGCAGTACCTCGTCCAGCTGGCCGAACGCACCCGCAGCCACCCCCAGCTCGAGCTCGGCATGTCGCCCCGCGCCACGCTCAGCTTCCTGCGCATCGCCCGCGTGTGGGCCGCCATGCGCGACCGCGACTACGCCACGCCCGACGACGTGAAGGCCCTCGCCGTGCCCGTCCTCGCCCACCGCCTCCTCGTCACCCCCGAGGCCGATCTGCAGGGCGTCTCCGCGGCCGACGTGGTCCGTGACGTGCTCGACACCGTGCCCGTGCCCCGGCCCCGCACGGCCTGAGGCGATGCGCCCGACCCGCACCGGCGTGATCGTGGGGGTGGCCAGCGCCGCCCTCGTGCTGGTCGGCCGGCTGCTCGGCCTCACCGAGCTCTACGCCATCGGCGCCGCCATCGGGCTGCTCGCCGTGGTGTGCGCCCTGTGGGTCGCGCTTCGCCGGCTCGACATCGTGGTGAGCCGTGGCGTGCGGCCGTCCAGGGTCCACGTCGGCAACCCCTGCACCGTCGAGATCGAGGTCCGGAACCGGGCCGGACGGGCCACCCCCGTCCTGCGCCTGCTCGACCCGGTCACCGGCACCGCCGGCGCCGACCTGCTGCTCGCACCCATCGGCCTGCGCCGCAGCACCTCGGTGGCCTACCGCCTGCCCACCAACAAGCGGGGGATCGTCACGGTCGGGCCGATGCAGGTCGCCATGAGCGACCCCTTCGGGCTGTCCAGCACCCGCAGCCCGGCGGCCCCGCCGGTCGACGTCACGGTCCTGCCCCGCGTCGATGACATCCCGCCGCTGCCCCGCAGCGTGGGGCCCGACCCCGACGGAACGGCCGAGACCGGCTCCCTCGGGCGCTCCGGCGAGGACTTCGCTGCCCTGCGTCCCTACATCGTCGGCGACGACCTGCGCCGGGTGCACTGGCCGTCGTCGGCCCGCACCGGGGATCTGCTGGTCCGCCAGCACGACATCCCGTGGCAGGGACGGGTCTGCGTCGTCCTCGACCTCCGCCGGCCGTCCACCGACGAGGTCACGCTCGAGCGGGCGATCTCGGCGGCGGCATCGGTCCTGCGGGCCCACCTGCGCCGTGGCGACCAC
Organism: Acidimicrobiia bacterium; assembly: GCA_046570205.1. Taxonomy (GTDB): domain Bacteria; phylum Actinomycetota; class Acidimicrobiia; order Acidimicrobiales; family Salinilacustritrichaceae; genus Salinilacustrithrix. Next base: position 15,842 of record JBKHVG010000034.1, on the reverse strand, counting down.
GTCCGCCTGGTCACGACCACCGGGGTCGACAGCGGCTACGGGGTCGGGGCGTCGCACCTCGACGGGCTCCTCGAGTACCTCGCCGTCGCCGGCCCCAGCAGCTCGGGCTCGCTGCGCATGGCCATGGAGCTCGTCGAGCGGGGGGCGAGCGGGGCGGTCGTCCTCGTCACCGGCACCCTCTCCAGTGCCGACGTCGAGCTGTTCGAGCGCTCCGGCACCGCCGTGTCGCTGCGCCGCCTCGTCCGCTTCGACGGCGCCCAGCGGGTCACCACCGGCCGTCGCACGGAGGTGCTCGGCGTCGGGGCGGGCGAGGAGTTCGCCACGGCGTGGTCCGAGTCCAGCGGGGCGAGCGGTCGCCGGCGCATCCGGAAGGTGGGCGCATGACGACGACCACGGTGCCCCGCACGGAGCAGGGCACCCGGACGTTCCCGGCCCTGGCCATCGCCGAGGTCGCGTTCGCCCTCGTGACCCTCGCCACCGTCGTCAGCCTCCGACGGGTGTTCGCCGGCGGCGGCTGGTTCGCCCCGCTGCTGGTCCACACCGTCGCCGCCCACGGCACCGTGACGCTGCTGCGCCGACGGCAGGTCTCGGCGCCGATCGCGGCGCTGGGGGCCACCGCCGCCGCCATCGCCGTCATCTCCTGGGTGCACGCCGGCGACGCCACGTCGTTCGGGATCCCCACGCCGTCGACCGTCGACGTCGTGCTCGGCATGGTCGGCGACGCGTTCGGCCAGTTCTCCGAGATCAAGGCCCCCACCGTGGCGCTCGAGGGCTTCCTCGTCGCCTGCGCCGTGGCCATCTGGGCCAGCGCCGTGGTGGGCGACTGGGCGGCGTTCCGCGCCGACGCCACCGTCGAGGCGATCCTGCCCGCCGCCGCCCTGTTCGGCGTGGCATCGGTCCTCGGTGCCGATGTGGACCGCATCGCCCTGGCCGGCACGTGGATCGCCAGCGTCCTCGCCTTCGTGCTCGTCCGGCGGGCCGACCGACTCGGGCGCAGCGCCACCTGGGTCGGTGACCAGCGGTCCCGAGGTCCACGCGCCCTCGTCCTGCTGGGCGTGGCCCTGGCCCTGGTCGCCACCGCCGTCGCCGCCCTCATCGGTCCCCGTCTGCCCGGGGCCGAGGCCGAGGCCGTGGTGTCGCTCACCGACATCGGCGACGACGAGACCGGCACCCGCGTCACGGTCAGCCCGCTGGTCGACATCCGGTCCCGCCTCGTGGACCAGGCCGACGTCGAGGTGTTCACCGTGCGCAGCGAGGTCCGGTCGTACTGGCGCCTCACCTCGCTGGACCGCTTCGACGGCACCATCTGGTCGTCCAACGGCTCGTACGGCAAGAGCTCGGGCGACCTCGACGACGGCGTGCCCGTGGCGTCGGAGCAGATCGTGTTCGACCAGGGCTTCGCCATCGCCGCCCTGGCCCAGATCTGGCTGCCGGCGGCGTACGAGCCCAAGGCCGTCGAGGCCGAGGAGGACGTCCGCTACGACGAGATCTCGGGGACGATCATCGTCGACACCGACGTCCCGACCTCCGACGGCACCGCCTACACCGTGCGCTCGGCGCTCCCCCAGCACCGGCCGGAGGCCCTGGCCGCTGCCAGCGAGGAGATCCCCAGCGACATCGCCGAGATGTACCTCGGCCTCCCCGCGGACTTCTCGCCCGACATCCGGGCCCTCGCCGCCGACATCGTCGCCGGCAGCACCAGCCGCTACGAGCAGGCCATGCGCCTCCAGGAGTTCTTCCGCGAGCAGTTCACCTACGACATCGACATCGACCTGGAGCACGGCATCGCCGACATGGAGCAGTTCCTGTTCGACGTCCGCTCCGGCTACTGCGAGCAGTTCGCCGGGAGCTTCGCGGCCATGGCCCGCAGCCTCGGGCTGCCGGCCCGGGTGGGTGTCGGGTTCACGCCCGGTGTTGCCGACCCGGCCGATCCCAGCCTGTACCGGGTTCGGGGCGAGCACGCCCACGCCTGGCCCGAGGTGTACCTGGGCGAGTACGGCTGGGTCGCCTTCGAGCCGACGCCGGGCCGGGGCGCCCCCTTCGCCGAGCAGTACACCGGCGTCCCGGAGCAGCAGGCGCAATCCGGGGGCGGCGGCAACTCGGCCACCACGGTGCCGGCCACGCCCACCACGGCGCCGTCGCCGTCGGACGCGACGATCCCGCCGCAGACCCCGCCGACCTTCCCCGACGACCTGGCCGCCGATGCGGGCGCCGGCGGGACGCCGGAGCCGGCACCCAACCCGTGGCCGGCCCGCATCGCCACCACCATCGCCATCGTGGCGGCTGCGGTGGCGCTGTACCTGCTCGCCGTCCTGGCCGCCGGTCCGGTGCGGCGCAGCCTGCGCCGCCGGCGGGCGGACACCGCGGTCGCCCGCATCGCGCTCGCCTGGGAGGAGTCCCTCGACGCTGCCCGACGGGCCGGGGTCGGGGTCCGGTCGTCGGCCACCCAGCGCCAGGCCGCCGACGAGATCGCTCGCCGGATCCCGGCCGTCGAGGAGCCGATCCGCTCCCTCGCGGCCACGGTCGAGGCCACGGCGTTTGCCTCGAGCGGGCCCGACGAGGAGGCCGGTGAGGCGGCGCTGCTGCTGGCCGACCGGGTCGGCGACGGCACCCGGGCGGCCATGTCGCCACGCGATCGGTTCCGCACCCGCTTCGACCCCCGGCTCCTGCGCCGGCGGTGACGCCCGGGGCGGCGAGCTACTCCTCGTCGCGCCGGAATCGCTCGCGCATCTTCTCCGACGAGGTGCCGAGGTAGTCCTTCAGACCGTTGCCCGCCTTGAGGTTCTTCGTCATGGTCTCGAGGCCGGCGCGGCCCATGTTGCGGGCGTTGCGCTCGATGACGAGGGCGCAGCCGAGCATGACCAGGAAGCCGCCGAAGGCCAGCAGGTAGGAGCTGGAGAGGGCGGCGACGAGGAGGACGAGGCCGGCGACGAAGCCGACCAGCGAGAGCTTGATGTTGCGCCAGGAGTGCTTGTAGAGCGTGGTCTCCCGGACCTCGCGGGCGAAGGCCGGGTCGTTCTCGTAGAACTCCCGCTCGATGTCCTTGAGGATGCGCTCCTCGTCCTCGGAAAGGGGCACCTGCTCACCTCCTCTGGTCCTTGGCGGACACCTGACTCCGGCGGCCATCATCGCACACCGGTCCGTGGGCAACAACGCGCGGAGCGCTGCATCCACCACGCTCATACCCCGTCTCGGGGATCGGATGTCGAACGGTCGCCGGGACCCCACTGCTGGTCGCCGGAGCGCTTGGCCCGCAGCGAACCGCCCTCGGCGAGCGCGGCGGGGAGGAGCGCATCGTCGCCGAAGCGGGCCCGCACGGCGTCGATGGCCTCGGTGACCGCCGACCACGCTGCGCCGTCGGCCGCCGGTGCCTCGTCGGTGCGGTGGAGGTCGTCCAGGCTGAGCTGCTGGGGCGCGCCCTCGGACAGGTTGGCCAGCCCGACGCCGAACAGGCGGACGCCGGGGGCGATGTCGACCTGGTCGAGCAGCCGGGATGCAGCCCGCACGATCGACGGGCCGGAGTCGACCGGCCGGGGCAGCGTGAGCGAGCGGGTGATCGTCGTGAAGTCGCCGAAGCGCACCTTGATGGCCACGGTCCGCCCCGTGACCTCGTGGTGGCGGGCGCGGCGGGCCACGGCGTCGGCCATGCGGACCAGCTCGGTGTGCAGGGCCCGGGGGTCGTCGATGTCCTCGACGAAGGTCTCCTCATGGCTGATCGACTTGGCCCGCTGGTCGGGCACGACGGGACGGGGGTCCACGGCGTGGGCGAGGTCGTACAGGTGCCGGCCGTGGGCCTCGCCCACCGCTCGGACGAGCTGGGCCAGGGGCAGGCGCTCGAGCTGGCCGACGGTGCGCACGCCGAGCCCGTGGAGCTTCTCGAGGGTCCGGGGCCCGACGCCCCACAGCGCGCCGACGGGGAGGGGCCGTAGGAACGGGCGTTCGTCACCGGGGCGCACCACGGCCACGCCCGTGCCGGGGATCGGGCCTCGCACCGACGCCGACGGCTTGGCCTGCTCGGTGGCCAGCTTGGCGAGGAACTTGTTGGGGGCGACCCCGACCGAGCAGGTCAGGCCCTCCTCGGCCAGTACCCGCCGCCGGACCTCGGCGGCGATGGTGGGACCGTCCCCGTGGAGGCGGAGCGCCCCGGTGACGTCGAGGAACGCCTCGTCGAGGCTGAGCGGCTCGACCAGGGGTGTCATGGACCGGAAGATGGCCATGACCCGGGCCGACACCTCGGCGTAGTGGGCGTGGTCGCCGGCCACGAACACCGCCTGGGGACACAGCGTGCGGGCCCGCAGCGACGGCATGGCCGAGCGGACCCCGAACGCGCGGGCCTCGTACGACGCCGCGGCCACCACCCCGCGGCGGCCGGCGCCGCCCACCACGACGGGCTTGCCCCGCAGCTCGGGCCGGCGGAGCTGCTCCACCGACGCGTAGAACGCGTCCATGTCGACGTGGAGGATGGTGCGCGCCGACCCTCCGCTGGCCACGGCTCAGTCCAGCCGGATGACGTTGGCGTCGGCCCGGTCGGCGCCCTCGAGCCGGTACCGGTAGGTGCGCGGCTCGAGCCACTTCTCGCCGAGCCAGGCCAGCATCGGCTCTCGTGCCGGGAGCCAGGACGTGGCGAGGCAGTCGGTGCAGCCGTCGAGGTCGAGCCAGGCCACGTCGACGACGATGCCGTCGGGGTCCTCCACGGCGATGACGCCCTCGAAGCCGGTGGCCCGGTGGACCTCGACCCGCAGGGTCCAGCCCATGTCGGGGGCCTCGGCCTCGACCTGCCAGAGGGGTCCCTCCCAGCCGGTGACGGACAGTCCGGTCTCCTCCAGCACCTCCCGGGACAGCGCCTCGAGGATCTCCTCGCCGGGGTCGACGACGCCGCCAGGGGTCGTCCAGTCGGTGCTGCCGTCACGGCGCTGGTTCTGGACCAGCAGCAGGCGGCCGTCGTGCTCGATCAGTCCCCCGGCCACCGTCCACGCACGCACGGGGCCAGTCTGCCAGCGGAGCGGGCGTCAGGTGGTGGGACGGGCGGCCTGGTCGGGCATGGGCCTCCCGACCCGAGCTCAGCGGAGGCGGAGCACCACCCGGTGCACATCGTGGTCGGCGCCCTTGTGCAGCACCAGGTCGGCCCGGTCGCGCGTCGGCAGGACGTTGGCGTGGAGGTTGGGCAGGTTCACCGAACGCCAGATGCTGCGGGCCAGCGCCTCGGCGTCGTCGTCGTCGAGGCCGGCGAAGCGGTGGAAGAAGGCGCCGTCGTCGTCCCGGGCACCCTCGATCAGGGTGAGGAACCGCTGGAGGTACCACTCCTCGACGTGGGCCTCGTCGGCGTCGACGTAGATGGAGAAGTCGAAGAAGTCCGAGACGAAGACCGACGGGTGGTGCTCGGCGGTGGTGGGCGGCACCTGGAGCACGTTGAGCCCTTCGACGATGACGATGTCGGGCTGATCGACCACCTGCACGTCGTCGGCGACGACGTCGTACACGACGTGGCTGTAGACGGGGATCTCCAGCGCCGGTCGACCGGCCTTGAGGTCGGCCAGGAAGCGCACCAGGCGGGGCGTGTCGTAGCTCTCGGGGAAGCCCTTGCGCTGCATGAGCCCGCGCCGGTCGAGCTCGGCGTTGGGCAGGAGGAACCCGTCGGTGGTCACCAGCTCCACCCGCCGCCGCTCCGGGGCGCGGGCCAGCAGGGTCTGCAGGACGCGGGACGTCGTGGACTTCCCGACCGCCACGGACCCGGCCACGCCGATCACGAACGGGACGTGCGGGCGGAAGCGGCCGAGGAACGCGCCGGTGGCGTCGTGCAACGACCGGGTGACGCCGGCGCGCAGGTGCACCAGCCGGGCGAGCGGGACGTAGACCTCCTCGACCTCGCGCATCGAGAGGTGCTCGTTGATCCCCTCGAGCTCCTCGAGGTCCTCCTCGTGGATGGGAACCGACTCGTGCGCCCGCAGGGCGGCCCACTCGGCCCGGTCGAACCGGCGCTCGCCCCAGCGCTCGGCCGCCGCCGGCTGCTCCTCGGTCACGGCCGCTCAACCTACGGTCGGCCCCTCCCCACGGGAAATCTCGTGGTTGCAGACCACCCGTGGTGGCGAAGCCGCGACATGTGGGGCCGGGACCTAGCCTCGACGCGTGCCCCAGCTCCCCGAGTCCGAGTACGCGCCGTCGGCGCTGCCCTCCACCGGCGCCCGGATCCTGGCGTTCGTGGCCATCCTCGTCGCCGGCCTGTGCGGCGGGCTCATCGGGTACGCCTTCACCGACATGCAGACCGAGGGCGACGGCACGGTCTGGGCCGGCATCGGCGGGCTCGTCGGCGCCGTGGCCTTCGCCGTCGGGGTCGGCATCGTGGCGGTGCTGGCCATGCGGGCCATGGGCGAGTGGCGCGTCATCGAGCACGGGCGCGACCAGGCCGAACGCCGCGACCCCGGCACCTGAGCGTGACCACGCCCGACCTCGCCGCCCTGCGCGACGTGGCCGTCTCGGTGGCCGTCGAGGCCGCCGAGCTGCTGGCCGCCACGGTCGACGACGTCCGGGCCGTCGTCGACACCAAGTCCACGGCCACCGACATGGTCACCGAGATGGACCGGGCCAGCGAGGCGCTCGTCGTGCGCCGCATCCGCCAGCTCCGCCCCGACGACGGCATCGTCGGCGAGGAGGGTGCGTCGCACCCCGGCACGTCCGGCGTCGTCTGGGTGGTCGATCCGCTCGACGGCACCACGAACTACCTGTACCGGCACCCGGGCTGGAACGTCTCGGTCGGCGCCACGGTCGACGGGGTGCCGGCCGCCGGGGCCGTGGTGGTGCCGTCGCAGCGGGAGATCTTCGCCGCCGCCACCGGCCTCGGCGCCACCCGCAACGACCTCCCCCTCGCGATCGGACCGGCCGCGTCCCTGCCCCACTCCCTGGTCGGGACCGGCTTCGGGTACGACCCGGCCACCCGCCGGGCGCAGGCCGAGGCCCTGTCCCGCCTGATCGCCCGCATCCGCGACGTCCGGCGGGGCGGGGCGGCGGCCGCCGACGTGTGCTCGGTGGCGTGCGGACGCCTCGACGCCTACTACGAGACCGGCCTGGCCGAATGGGACCGCACGGCTGCCACCGTGATCGCCCGCGAGGCCGGCGCCCGCGTCGGCGTCCGGTCCGACACCGGGCTCGGGCCGGACTGCACCATCGTCGCCCACCCCGACCGGTTCGAGGAGCTCGTCGAGCTGCTGGAGGACGCCGGCGTCCTGACCGGCGAGGAGCCGAGCCGCAGGCGTTCGCGCTGATCCTTCGGCCATGCCCGCGCCGGCCGGGCCCGATGAGGCACGATGGGGACGTATGGCGACCAGGATCCTCACCGTCGAAGACGACGAACGGATCCGCACGGCGGTCAAGCTCGCCCTCGAGGACGAGGGCTGGACCGTGGCGGAGGCGGACACCGGGGAGGCCGCGCTCGAGGTGTTCCAGCGGGCCCCCACCGACGTCGTCCTCATCGACATCATGCTCCCCGGCATCGACGGCTTCGAGGTGTGCCGGTCGGTCCGGCGGATCAGCGACGTGCCCATCGTGATGGTCACCGCCCGGGCCGACACCCACGACGTGGTGGCCGGTCTCGAAGCGGGCGCCGACGACTACCTCACCAAGCCCTTCGCCCCGAAGGAGCTGTCGGCCCGCATCCGCGCCCTGCTACGCCGGACCCGGGCCGCCGACCACGGGCACACGCACCTGCGCTTCGGGGATCTCGAGATCATCCCGGACGAGGGCGTGGTGAAGCGGGACGAGGTGGAGGTCCACCTGACCAAGACCGAGTTCCGCCTCCTGAACGAGCTGGCGTCGTCACCGGGCCGCGTCTTCTCCCGTGAGGTGCTCCTCGAGCGGGTCTGGGGCTACGGCTACTTCGGCGACGGCCGCCTGGTCGACGTCCACATCCGCCGGCTGCGCACCAAGATCGAGGCCGACCCGGCCAACCCGCGACACGTCGTCACCGTCCGAGGCCTCGGCTACAAGCTCCAGGGCTGACCGGCGCCGTGTCGTCTGCCGACACCTCGCCGAGCGCCGGCGGGCCGGTCACGGTCCCGGCCCCGCTGATCCGGCCCGCACCCCCCTCCGTCCAGGACGACCCGGAGCCGGGGCACGACCCCAAGGCCCGGGTGCCGCGCCTGGGCCTCCGGGCCCGGGTGACCCTCGCGTTCGCCATCGGCGCCCTGCTGCTGTCGATGGGCATGTCGCTGCTGGTGCTGGGTGTGGCCCGCTCCAACCTGATCAGCAACCGCGAGTCGGGCGCCACCCAGCAGATCTCCTTCAACGCCCGCGTGGTCCGCTCGGGCGTGAACCCCGACGCCGACATCTCCCAGCTGCTCGGCTCCCTGCAGACGCCCGAGGGCTCCCGGCCGGTGCTCTACCAGCGCTGCGATCCCGACGTGGAGCAGTGCGAGCGCGACAGCGGCTGGAGCCAGCAGGACCCCGAGTACGGGCGCACCGCGCTGCCCGAGTCCCTCCGCGAGGTCGTCCTGTCCGGCACGCCGGCCAAGATGCGCTTCCCCCACCCGACGACGGGTGAGAAGAGCCTCGCCATCGGCATCCCCATCCGCGACTTCGATGGCGCCTACTTCGAGATCATCTCGCTCGAGTCCCTCGACGAGACGCTGACGTCCATCTCCTTCACGCTCTTCGGCGCGTCGATCGCCACCGTCCTCGCCGGCGGCGCGCTCGGCTGGTACGCCAGCCGCCGCATCCTGCGCCCCCTCGGCGAGGTCGGGGACGCAGCGCGCAAGCTGGCCGGCGGCCAGCTCGACACCCGCATCCGGGCCCTCGTCGACCCGGACCTCGAGCCCATCATCACCTCCTTCAACGGCATGGCCGGCGCCCTCGAGGACCGCATCGAAAAGGACGCCCAGTTCTCCTCCGACGTGTCCCACGAGCTGCGCTCGCCGCTGATGACCCTCCAGGCCTCGCTCGAGGTGCTGGAGAACAACCGCGGCGACCTCAACGAGCGGGCCCAGTCGGCCCTCGACCTGCTCGCCGCCGACCTCGACCGCTTCCGGGAGCTGGTCGAGGACCTGCTGGAGATGTCGCGCTTCGACGCCGGCGTGATGCTGCTCGAGCTCGAGGAGGTGCTGCTCACCGAGTTCGTCCGCCAGGTGGTGCGGGCCAACGGCTCCCACGTCCCCGTCGAGCGCTCCCCCGACATGGTCGTCGACGACGAGTTCGGCGACGTCATCACGGCGCTCGACAAGCGTCGCATGGCCCGGGTGCTCACCAACCTGTTGACCAACGCCGAGAAGTACGGCGACGGCGCCGTGGCCGTGCGCCTCGACGCCGACGACGACTGGGTCTGGATCTACGTGGACGACGCCGGTGAAGGGGTCCCCGAGGAGGACCGCGACCGCATCTTCGAGCGCTTCAACCGGGCCAGCGCGGCCAACCGGCGCGGCGCCAGCACGGGGGTCGGCCTCGGCCTGGCCCTCGTCGCCGAGCACGTCCGCCTGCACGGCGGTCGGGTCTGGGTGGAGGACGCGCCCGGCGCGGGCGCCCGCTTCGCCGTCGAGCTGCCCCGGATCGAGATCGACCAGGAACAGGACCAGGACCTGGCATGAGGATCCGTCGCTCGCTCCTCGCCGCCGTGGCCGCCCTCGTGCTGGCCGGGGCGTGCACGGTGCCCACCAACGAGGAGCCGGTCGAGCTCAGCGGCTCGATCGTCCCGGAGACGACGACCACCACCTCGACCACCATCGCGAGTGCCAGCAACCGCGACGTGGTCGTCTACCTGCTCGCCACCATCGACGGGACGACGACCCTGCGACCGGTGCCCCGCAGCGTGGAGCTCGGCTCCGGGGTGCAGGGTGTCCTCGCCAACCTGTTCTCCCAGCGACCGAGCAACGACCGGGACGCGGAGGTCGGCCTCAGCACCGCCATCCCCGAGGGCGCCTCGCTGCTGTCGGCCGACGTCGACCCCGACGACCCCGACCGCCTGGTGGTCGACGTCCGGGGCCTGTTCGGCAGCGAAGGGGTCCAGGGCGCGCAGCTGCGCGACGCCCTGGCCCAGATCGTGTGGACGGCCACGGAGGGTGAGTCGGGCATCAACGAGGTCGTGTTCCGCCAGGACGGCCAGCCCCGCCCGGCCCTGGTCGACAACCTCGAGAGCACCACCGACGCGGTGCGGCGCCGCGACTACAGCCGGGAGAACTGACCATCAGGGTTCGACGTCCCGAGGCTGGACGGCGCCGGCTCCGGGCGTCGATAGGTTGCGCCCATGCGCGTGGGAATCCTGACCGGTGGAGGGGACTGCCCCGGCCTCAACGCCGTGATCCGTGCCGCCGTCCGCAAGGGCACGCGCGTCCACGGCGACGAGGTCATCGGCTTCCTCGACGGGTACCAGGGCGTGGTCGACCAGCGCGCGATGCCCCTCGACGTGGAGACCCTCCGGGGCAAGCTCCCCATCGGCGGCACCATCCTCGGCACCAGCCGCTACCAGCCCTTCATGGACGACGACGGCGTCGACCGCTTCCGCACCGCGCTCGGGGACCTCGGCGTCGACGCCCTCATCGTGATCGGGGGTGAGGGGACGCTCGGCGCGGCGCGCGACCTGGCCGAGCTCGGCTTCCCCCTGGTCGGCGTCCCCAAGACGATCGACAACGACATGGGCGGCACCGAGATGACCTTCGGCTTCCAGACCGCCGTGCAGATCTGCACCGACGCCATCGACCGGTTGCACACCACGGCCGAGGCCCACGACCGGGTCATGGTGGTCGAGGTCATGGGTCGCCACGCCGGCCACATCGCCGTGTGGGCCGGGATCGCGGGCGGCGCCACGGTGACGCTCATCCCCGAGGAGCCCTTCGACATCGACGCGGTGTGCGACGCCATCGTGCGCCGCCACGAGTCGGGCCGCTTCGCCTCCATCGTCGTGGTGGCCGAGGGAGCCGTCCCGGCGCCCGGCACGCTCGACATCGCGCCCCCGGAGGTCGACCTGTACGGCCACCAGCGCCTCGGCGGGATCGGCACCACGATCGGCGGCGAGATCGAGCGCCGCACCGGCTTCGAGACGCGCGTGACCATCCTCGGGCACATCCAGCGGGGCGGCACGCCCAACGCCTACGACCGGGTGCTGGCCACCCGCTACGGCGTCGCCGCCATCGACCTCGTGCACGAGGGCCGCTACGGCGAGATGGTGGCGCTGCAGGCCGACTGCATCACCAGCATCCCGCTCGCCGACGCCAAGCGCCTCGGGCTGAAGACGGTGGACCCCCAGCTCTACGACGTGGCCCGGGTGTTCTTCGCCGTGTGAGGTGGCATCCTGCCCGGGTGTCCGCTCGCCGCCACGTCCCAGGCCGCCGCTGCGCACCCACCTCCCCCCGCATCGCCCAGGGGCGGTAGCGGTGGCGGTGGTCGTGGCCATCGACGCCGGCACGACCGGTGTCCGATCGATGGCGCTGTCCGAGTCCGGCCTGCCCGTCGGCATGGCCTACCGGGAGTTCACCCAGCACTTCCCCCGGCCGGGATGGGTCGAGCACGATGCCACCGAGATCTGGGAGGCGGTGCGCGCCACCCTCACCGAGCTCCTCCACGAGCTGGACGAGCCCATCGCCGCCATCGGCATCACCGACCAGCGCGAGACGATCGTGGCGTGGGACCGTCGCACCGGCCAGCCCCGGCACCGGGCCATCGTGTGGCAGGACCGGCGCACCGCGGCCCGCTGCGACGAGCTGGCCGAGGCCGGGCACCTGCCCGTCGTCCGCGAGACCACCGGCCTCGTCCTCGACCCCTACTTCTCCGGCACCAAGCTCGAGTGGCTGCTGCGACCGGCCGAGCAGGGCGGCGGCGGCGTCGCCGTGGACGAGCACCTCGCCGTCGGCACCATCGACACCTGGCTGCTGTGGCAGCTGACCGGCGGGCAGGTCCACGCCACGGAGCCGTCCAACGCCTCCCGGACGATGCTGTTCGACATCGGGACGCTGCGGTGGTCCGACGAGCTGTGCGACCTGTTCGGCGTCCCCGCATCCTGCCTGCCCGAGGTGCGGCCCTCCTCGGGCCGGTTCGGCACCACGGCGGTCGGCGTCGGGGTCCCGGCCGGCATCCCGATCTCCGGCGTGGCCGGCGACCAGCAGGCGGCGCTGTTCGGACAGGCCTGCTTCGAGCCCGGCATGACCAAGAACACCTACGGCACCGGGTCCTTCGTGCTCATGAACGTGGGCCAGCAGTGCCCCGAGCCGGTCGAGGGCCTCCTCACCACGGTGGCCTGGAGCCTCGAAGCCGTCGACGCCGCCTCGACGTCGTACGCCTTGGAGGGCGCCATCTTCGTCACCGGCGCCGCGGTGCAGTGGTTGCGCGACGGCCTCGAGGTCATCGACGAGGCCGCCGAGATCGGGCCCCTCGCCGAGTCCGTCCCCGACACCGGCGGCGTCGTGGTCGTCCCCGCGTTCACCGGCCTCGGCTCGCCCTGGTGGGATCCCTACGCGCGGGGCGCCATCGTGGGCATCACCCGTGGCACGACGCGGGCCCACCTGGCCCGGGCCACGGTGGAGTCGATGGCGTTCCAGACCCGGGACGTGGTGGACGCCATGTCGGCGGCCAGCGGGCACGAGGTGGTGGCCATGCGGGTCGACGGCGGTGCGTCGGTCATGCCGCTGCTGCTGCAGGTGCAGGCCGACCAGCTGCAGGTGCCGGTGTCACGACCCACGGTGCAAGAGACCACCGCCCTCGGGGCGGCCTACCTGGCCGGCCTGGCCGAGGGTGTCTGGTCGTCGCCGGACGAGGTGACGCGCAACTGGGTGCTCGACGTCGAGGTGGAGCCGTCGGCGGGTCGACAGGACGCCGATGCCGCGCATGCCGTGTGGCTGCGGGCCGTCGAGCGGTCGCGGGGGTGGGCCACCGGGTAGGTGGACCGCGAGGTCAGGTCGAGCGGGTCAGGCGAAGTGGCCGAGGACCGCGACCAGCAGCTGCGTGCCGCCGACGAGGGCCACCAGGCACACCATCAAGATGACGGCTGCGTTGGCCTCGGCGGCCCGCTGGGCCGCCTCCGGATCGGCAGCGACGGCGAGCGCGTCGTCCGCCGTGGTGGTGGGGTGGGTCAGTGCCATGGCGGACTCCGTCCCCCGGCTGCGGGCCGACCAGACCACCGGAGCGCGATCAGCGCCGCGACGTCCCGAATGCCTACCTCTGGGCGCTCGGATGCGCCTGCCGGGACTGGTCGAGCAGCCGGGTGTCGACGATGCGGGCCAGGGCTGACACCTGGCGGCGCTCACGGGCGCGGAACGGTGCGCCGGTCCGCCCGACCACCAAGGCCATGCCGGCCGCCGGCAGCGGCGCCCACACGACGTCGTCGGGCCCCGACTCGCCGTCGGCGACGCGGGCCGAGGTGCGGGACCCTTCGACGAACGCCAGCAGCCACCGGGCGAGGGGCGCATCGCCGTCGGCGGCGAGCAGCTCGCCGTCGTGCAGCCGCAGCACCGCAGCCCACTCCGCGCCGAGGACCCGCCGGCCGTGGGTCACGACGCTCTCGAGCAGGGTGGCCCGATCCGTGGCCCCGATGATCACGGCGGCGGTCTCGAGGACGTCGGCACGCGGGTCGTGGGTGGCGTCGTCGAGCAGGCGCAGGTCCTCGATGTCCACGCCGGGGACGGCACGGATGCTGCTGACGAGCCGGGGGACGGTGGCGGCATGGGGCAGCTGGACGGCCAGCTCGTCGATGGCCCGGCCGGCGCAGCGTTCGAGGATGTCGATCCCCACGATCTCGGCCTGGACGGCGCCGATGGCGGTGGCCACCTCTCCCAGCGCTCCAGGTCGGTCGGGCAGCCAGACGCGGACGATGCAGGTCTCCATGGGCCCGACGGTACGGAAGGCCGGTGAACGGCCGGTTTCCTCCTGACGGCCGGGACGTGAGCACCGCGTGGACGCCGCCCGGCGGGTGCGGTCCTCAACTTGACCGGGTGGTCAAGTACCGTGGGTCCCATGAGCCGGCGACTCACACCCCGAGGCGAGCAACGACGCGGTGAGCTGCTCGCGTACGCCACCGACCGCTTCGCCACGAACGGCTACCACCCGACCTCGGTGGCCGAGCTGGTCGACGGCCTCGGCGTCGGCAAGGGCGTCTTCTACTGGTACTTCGAATCCAAGGAGGACCTTTTCCTCGAGATCCTCCGCACCGGCGAGCGCGGGCTGCGCCGGGCCCAGCAGGACGCGATGGGCGACGAGTCCGACCCGCTCGCCCGCATGGAGCTCGGCATCCGGGCCTCGATGGAGTGGTGGGCCGAGCACCGCGAGCTCTACGTGCTCATCGAGTTCGCCCGCACCGAGGCCAGCTTCGCTCCCGGCGTGCGCAAGGGTGAGCGCGTCGCGCTCGAGGACACCCGACGCCTGGTGCGTGAGGCCATGGACTCCGGCGCCATCGCCGACGGCAACGACTCGATCGTGGCCCAGGCGGTCCTCGGCGTCAGCTCGGTCCTGGCCCGCACCCAGCTGCTCGGTCGCTCCCGCCCGGCACAGGAGGTGGCCGACGAGGTCATCGACTTCTGCTGGCACGGGCTGGTGGGAGCGCCCACCGGCCAGGCTCGCGCCCGCCGCAGCGCCTAGGCCAGCTCGGGCAGCGCCTTCTTCATCCCCCGGATCGCCTGCTGGATCCGCTGGTCGTTCTCGATGAGGGCGAACCGGATGTGGCCCTCGCCTCCCGGCCCGAAGCCGACGCCCGGCGACGTGGCCACGTGGGCCTCGGTGACGAGCATCTTGGCGAACTCGACCGAGCCCATGTGCTTGTAGGGCTCGGGGATGGGGGCCCAGACGAACATGGTGCCGCCCGGCCGGGGCATGTCCCACCCGATGCGGTCGAGGCCGTCGCACAGGGCGTCGCGCCGGCTCTGGTAGATCGCGTTGATCTCCTTCGGGTACTCGGTGGCCTCGTTCATGGTGACCGTCGCTGCGATCTGGATGGGCTGGAAGGTGCCGTAGTCGAGGTAGCTCTTCAGCTTGGCGAGGGCACCGATGACCTCGGGGTTGCCAGCCATGAAGGCGACCCGCCAGCCCGCCATCGAGAACGACTTGGTCATCGAGTACAGCTCGACGGCGCACTCCTTGGCCCCCTCGGCCTGGAGGATGGAGGGGGGCTGGAACCCGTCGAACCCGAGGTCGGCATAGGCGTTGTCGTGGACCACCACGACCTCCTGCTCCCGGGCGAAGTCGACCAGGCCCTGGAAGAAGTCGAGGTCGACGCACTTGGTGGTGGGGTTGTGCGGGAACGACACCACGATGACCCGGGGGCGGGGCCAGGAGTAGGTGAACTGGTGCCGGATCCGGTCGAGCAGCTCCTCGCCCTTGTCGGTGGCCCCGCCCATCGGGATCTCCCGGATGCTGGCGCCGGCGAACAGCGGCCCCCACAGGTGGATGGGGTAGCTCGGCGAGGGCACGAGGGCCGAGTCGCCGGGGCCGAGGAGCACCCAGCACAGGTGGGAGTAGCCCTCCTTGGCGCCGATGGTGGCGACGACCTCGGTGTCGGGGTCGAGGGCCACGCCGAAGCGGCGCAGGTAGAGGTCGGCGGCGGCCTGGCGCAGCTTCGGGATGCCCTTGGACTGGGAGTACCGGTGGTTCTTCGGGTTGGCCGCGGCCTCGGCGAGCTTCTCGACCGCCACCGGGGGCGACGGCAGGTCGGGGTTCCCGAAGCCGAGGTCGATCACGTCGGACCCTGCTCGCCGTGCGTCCTTCTTCAGCCCGTCGATGATGGTGAAGACGTAGGGCGGCAGCCCGGTGATGCGGCGGAACTCCATCTCCCGAGGCTACTCACGGCATCATGGCGGCCATGCAGACGATCGACGTCGTGGTGGAGATCCCGCGCGGCAGCCGGAACAAGTACGAGTACGACCACGAACGCCACGTGTTCA
>JBKHVG010000033.1:0-28527 GCA_046570205.1 Acidimicrobiia bacterium | reverse complement strand
GGTGTCGTCGTCATCACTGCACGCTGCGGCGACGAGGGAGAGGGACAGCGCGAGGCCGACCACTCGGAAGATGCGGAAACGGGTCATTTCAGGGATTCTCCTGTGTTGGGGGTGTGGGGGTTTCGTCCGCACGGTCGGACCCGGGCGGAGATCTGGAGCGAGCCGCTCATGACGGCTCGCGGACGGTGACGAAGAGGGACTGCCAGCCCGACGCCCCGTCGGGCAGGGGCTCGTCGCGCTCCTCGCGCTGGAGCTGGCCGTCACCGTCGGTGCACCGCACGATGAGACGGTGGGCACCGGCCGTGGCGGTCCAGGGCATGCGCCACTGCCGCCACGTGTCGTCGCCGAGGGCCTCGGCGAGCTCCGCTTCGGCGAACTCGCCGCCGTCGATGCTCACCTCGACCTTGCTGATGCCACGGGTCTGGGCCCAGGCCACGCCGGCGATGGTGGTCTCCCCGGCGTCGACGATCTGCCCGGAGCGGGGGACGTCGATGCGGGACATGGTCTTGATCGGTGCCTTCTCGGCGTAGCCGCGGGGAACCCAGTACTGCTCGAAGGTGTCGAAGCGGGTGAGCTCGATCTCGCTGAGCCACTTGGTCGCCGACACGTAGCCGTAGAGGCCCGGCGTCACGAGGCGGGCGGGGAAGCCGTGCTGCAGGGGCAGCGGCTCGCCGTTCATCCCGACGGCGACGATGGCGTCCCGGTCGTAGGCCGCCTCCAGCGGGAAACCGCAGGTGTAGCCGTCGACCGATCGCCCGACGATCTGGTCGGCCCGGTCGCTGACGCCGGCCCGGTCGAGCAGCGTCTTCAGCGGGACACCGAGCCAGCGGGCGTTGCCGACGAGGTCGCCGCCGAGGCGGTTCGACACGCAGGTGAGGGTGATGTCCTTCTCGACCAGGCCGAGGGCGGCGAGCTCGTCGAAGGTGAGCTCGAACTCCTCGTCGACCATGCCGTGGACCCGCAGCGTCCAGGTCTCGACCGGCACCTGCGGGATCAGCAGGGCGGTGTCGATCCGGTAGAAGCGGTCGTTGGGGGTGTAGAGGGGCGACAGGCCCTGGATGCCCTGGAACGAGGCGGCGGCGGGTGCAGCGGCGAGTGGGTCGGCGGCACGGGGCAGGACGAGGCCGGCTCGGGAGGCGGCGGCGCTGAAGCGGTTCGCCAGGGCCCGTCCGCCGGCGGCCATGACCAGCCCGAGGGCGGTGAGTGCTCCGGCTCCGGCGAGCATCTCACGTCGCCCGACCCCTGCATCGGACGAGATGCGACGCTCACCGGAGCTCGGGCGCAGGGCGACCAGCATCGTGCCGGCGCCGATCAGGGCGGCGAGTGCCGCCGGGGTTGCGGCGGCCAGGGAGCCGCCGTCGAGGGACGCCGCCACACCCACCACGCCGAAGACGGCGAAGCCGAGCGGACCGACGAGGGGGCGTCGTCGGGCCGCGAGGCCGAGGAGGGGGGCGGCGATGGCCAGGATGATCACGATCCCGACGATCAGGGCGAGCTTGTCGTTGGTGCCGAAGGTCCGGATGCCGAAGCGGGTCACCGCTGACGGCGAGCGGTCGATCACCGATTCGGCGACCGCCTCGATCGGCGAGCGCCACGACTGCACCACGCCGGCGACGAGCTCGCCGGCGCCCACCGCGACCACGGCGGCGGCCGTCGCCCAGAGGGCGGCGTGCAGCTTCGGTGCGGGGGTCGTCGTGGCCATGTCACGAGCACTACGAGGCCACCGCCCCGTCCGGATGATGCAGATGGACCAGAAGATCGATCGGGCCCTCGGGCCGCCGATGCGTCAACCGGTGCCGGACGCACCTCCACCGGGGCCGTCGGCGCCTCCGAACCAGGCGCGGAACCGCTCCAGGTGGGGGTCCGGTGCCGACGGCACGACCGGTGCGGCACCGAGGTGCACCCGCCCCGACGACCCGTCGAGGGTCACGACGTCGCCCTCGCGCAGCACCACGGACCCGACCGTGGCGGTGCCGGCGACCTCGTCGATCGCGAGCCCGGCGAGTCCGACCACGGCCGGGAGGTCCAGCTCACGGGCCACGAGGGCGGCGTGGCTGACCAGCCCGCCGTGCGCCGTGACGAGACCGGCGCTGGCGGTCATGGCCGGCACGTCGTCCGGTGAGGTCTGGGACCGCACCAGCACGACGGGACCGTCGTGGTCGACGGCGTGGGGCGGCGACAGGCAGACCTGCCCGGTGGCGACGCCCGGGCACGCGCCGATGCCGGTGCCGATCAGGTCCGGGGCGTCCGCCGCCACGGCCGGCCGCGATGCGAGTGCGAGCTGCGCCGGCGTCACACGTCGGCGGGCCTCCTCGAGGGGGATGGCACCGGCATCGACGAGGTCCACGGCGATGCGTACGGCCGCGGCGGCCGCCCGCGGGCCGGGGCGGTGCTGCAGGAGGTGCAGGACGCCCTCCTCGACCGTGAACTCGACGTCGACCATGTCGCCGGTGGCCGCCTCCAGCGTCGTGACCGCAGCCTCGAGCTCGGCGAGCGCGGCGGCCGAGACCTCGGCGAGCGCGGCCACGGGCCGGGGATCCCGGGTGCCGTCCACGACGTCGCTGCCCTGGGCGCCGGGCAGGAAGTCGCCGCACAACCCCGGGGTGCCGGTGTCGGGGTCTCGACTGAGCACCACGCCCGTGCCACTCGCCGGCCCCCGGTCGCCGAAGACCATGGCCTGCACCACGACCGCCGTGCCGAGCTCCTCGCCGATGCCATGGTGCTCCCGGTAGCTCCGCGCCCGCTCGTTGTCCCACGAGCGCAGCACGGCCACGACCGCATCCCGTAGCTGGTCCCACGGGTCGCTGGGCACGGCCTCGCCGAGCAGGACGACGAGCTCGTCGGCGGTGGCACCGGCGGGCACCGGGCGGTGGAGCACGGTGGCCGCCCACCCGGACAGGAAGCGGCGGTGGCACCGCTCGGCGAAGGCCGCGCCGGCGGTCGCGGCGAGGGCGTCGCGGGTGCCGGGCCCGAACCCGACATCCAGCAGCGTGTCGAGCATGCCGGGCATGGACGCGGCCGCGCCGGACCGGACCGACACCAGCAGCGGGTCCACGGAGCCGCCGAAGCGCCGACCGGTGCGCTCCTCGATCCGAGCGACCTCCCGATGGAGCCCGTGGAGCGCCCCGTCGGGCAGGCGGCCGTCCCGGCGGTGGGCGCGCCAGACGTCGGTGGTGACCACGAATGCGGGCGGGACACGCAGGCCCAGCCGGGTGAGCTGGACGAGGCTGACCGCCTTGCTGCCCACGAGGGACACGTCCAGATCGGCGGCGGCCTCCAGCGACAGCACCCCCCGTTGCCCGTTCACGAGGCCATTCTCGCCGGTGACGCACGACCGCGGCGGGCTGCGAGGGCGAGGCGCCCCGGCGCGCGAGGCTGATCCCTGGTGCTCCCGATCCTCGCCGCCGACGCACTGCTGCCCGCCCGCTACCAGATGGCGGTGAGCCTGGGCTGGCACATCGTCATCGCGGCGTTCGGGGTCGCCTTCCCGGCCATGATCTTCGTGGCGCACCGCCGGGGGCTGCGTGGCGATCCGGCCGGGCTGGTCCTCGCCCAGCGCTGGGCCAAGGTCAGCGGCGTGCTGTTCGCCCTCGGCGCGGTGAGTGGAACGATCCTGTCCTTCGAGCTGGGCCTCCTGTGGCCCGGGATGATGGGTCGCTTCGGCGACGTGATCGGGCCGGCGTTCGCGTTCGAGGGACTGTTCTTCTTCACCGAGGCGATCTTCCTCGGCATCTACCTCTACGGGTGGAACCGGCTCCCGCCCCGCACCCACCTGCTGACGCTGCTCCCCGTCGCCGTCGCCGGCATCGGCGGCAGCTTCTCGGTGATCGCGGCCAACGCGTGGATGAACTCGCCGGCCGGCTTCGACCTGGTCGGCGGCACGGTGACCGACATCGACCCCGGTGCCGCCATCCTCAACGACGCCGTGTGGCTCCAGTGGGTCCACATGCTGTTCGCCGCCTACATGGTCGTGGGGTTCACGGTGGCCGGCGTGTACGCACTGGGACGGCTGCGGGGTCGCGACGACGGCGCCCACCGCCTCGGTTTCGTCGTGCCCTTCGCGTTCGCCTCCGTGGCCACGCTCCTCCAGCCGGTCGTCGGCCACTTCGCCGGCGAGCGGCTGGCCGATGCCCAGCCGTCGAAGTTCGCGGCCATCGAGCTGGTGCCCGAGACCATCGAGGGTGCGCCCCTCACCATCGGCGGTGTGCTCGTCGACGGCGAGGTCCGCTACGGGATCCAGATCCCGAAGCTGGGATCGCTGATCTCCAGCGGCGACCCGGACGGGCGCGTGGTCGGCATCGACGAGGTGCCCGAGGGCGCCGAGGTCCCCGCCTCGCTCGTCCACCTGTCGTTCCAGTTCATGGTCGGGATCGGCTTCTCGCTCGTTGCGCTGGTGCTCTGGTACTGGGTCCGCCGACGTCGGGGTCACGACCTGCTGGCGCACAGTGACTGGTTCCGGCGAGCCGCCGTGCTGGCCGGACCGGCTGCGATCACCGCCCTCATCGCCGGCTGGATCGTCACCGAGGTCGGCCGCCAGCCGTGGATCGTCTACGGCGTCCTGCGGGTCGACGAGGCGGTCACCGACGCCGGGTGGATCTGGTGGAGCTTCGCCACCATCGTCGTCGTCTACGGGTCGATGACCGTCTTCGGCGCCGTGGTGCTGCGCGCCATGAGCCGACGGTGGCGGCAGGGCGAGGAGATGCGCGTCCCGTACGGACCGGAGGAGGACGAGGACGAGGCACCGGTCCACGCACCGGCGGGGATGCCCGGTCCGGGAGACGAGACGTGAGCGCCGAGCTGGTCGCCGCCGCCATGTTCGCCGGGGTCATCGCCTACGCCCTCTTCGGCGGAGCCGACTACGGCGCCGGCGTGTGGGACCTCACCGCCGGCCGAGACGACACCGCGGCCCGCGTCCGCCGCCAGATCGACCGCTCGATCGGACCGGTGTGGGAGGCGAACCACGTCTGGCTCATCTTCGTGATCGTCATGCTGTGGACGGGGTTTCCCCGCGCCTTCAGCGCCATCATGACCACACTCGCCGTGCCGTGGTCGCTGGCCGGGCTCGGCATCGTGTTCCGGGGCGGTGCCTTCGTGTTCCGCAAGGCGTCGCCGACGTACCGCCAGGCCCAGCTCCACGGAGCGGTGTTCGCGGCATCGTCGGTGGTGACCCCGTTCTTCCTCGGCACCATCGCCGGCGCCATCGCGTCCGGACGGGTGCCGGTGGACGGCGGCGGTGACCCCCTCACGTCCTGGACCGGTCCGCTGTCGCTCGTCGGCGGCGTGCTGGCCGTGCTCGTCACCGCGTTCCTGGCCGCCGTCCTGTTGACCGTCGACGCCGACCGCGGGGGTGACGCCGACCTGTCGGAGTGGTTCCGGCGTCGTGCGCTCGTCGCGGCTGCGGTCACCGGCGCTGCTGCGGTCGCCGCCGCCGCCACCATCGAGACGACCGCGCCGTCACTCGCCGACGGACTCCACGGAGCCGGCGCGCCGCTGGTGGCCACCTCGGTGCTGGCCGGGATCGGCACCACCGTCGCGCTGCTGCAGCGCCGGTTGTCGTTCGCCCGGATCGGCGCCTTCGTCGCCGTGTCGTCGGTCGTGGCCGGGTGGGGCGTCGCCCAGTACCCCGACGTGCTGGTCGACGCCGCCACCATCGACGACGTGGCCGGCGCCCCGGCCACCATGCGGATGTTGCTGGTGGTGGTCGCCGCCGCGTGCGTCTTCGTGCTGCCGGCGCTGGTCTGGTTGCTGCGCCTCGTCGACCAGCCCCGGTGGAAGTGACCCCTGCCGCTCAGCGCCGGCCGGCGAAGTACTTCTTGTAGTTCTCGGCCGACGCGCGCAGCTCGGGACGGGCGTCGAGCACGGGCTGGATCTTCTCCCACGCCTCGTCCCGCTTGTACGGCAGGAACTCCCGGGGGAAGTACCCCTCGTGCGGCCGGTAGTCCTTGAGCACCCGGCGGGCGACGGTGGACTTGTGCACCTCGTCGGCGCCGTCGGCGAGACCCATGGTGGGCGCCGCCGCGTACATGGCCTGCAGCGGCGTGAGGTCGGTGGTGCCGAGCGAGCCGTGGATGTGCAGGGCGTCGAAGGAGATCTCCCGCAGCACCCGGGCCATGGTGAACTTCACCGCTGCGATGTCGGTGCGGGCCTCGGCGCTGGAGGTCTGGTCCATCTTCCACGCCGTCTCGAGCACGTACAGGCGCAGCATCTTCAGCTTGGCGTAGGACTCGGCGATCTTCTCCTGCACCATCTGGTGCTCACCGATGATCTTGCCGTGCGACTCACGCGACAGCGCCCGCTCGCACATCATGTCGAAGGCCAGCGTGCACTGGGCGATGGTGCGCATCGCGTGGTGGATGCGGCCGCCGCCGAGCCGGCGCTGGGCCAGCACCTTGGCCCCGTCCTCCGGGCCGAGCAGGTGATCGGCCGGCACCCGCACGTCGCGGTAGATGATGTGGTTGTGGTTGCGGGGCTCGGGCTGGATCTCCACCCCCGGCGTCTCGCGCGGCA
The DNA here is from genome assembly GCA_046570205.1 of Acidimicrobiia bacterium. GTDB lineage: Bacteria > Actinomycetota > Acidimicrobiia > Acidimicrobiales > Salinilacustritrichaceae > Salinilacustrithrix. Next base: position 22,020 of record JBKHVG010000033.1, on the reverse strand, counting down.
CCACGAACATGCCGTTGGTGCACATGACGAAGAGGATGTCGGCGACACGCCCGGCGGACGTGAACCACTTCTCCCCGTTGATGACCCACTCCTCGCCGTCACGCACGGCCGTGGTGCGGAACAGGTTGGGGTCGGACCCGCCCTGGGGCTCGGTCATCGAGTATGCGGAGAACATCTCCTGGTTGAGCAGCGGCTCGAGCCACCGCTTCTTCTGCTCCTCGGTGCCGTAGGCAGCCAGCATCTCCATGTTCCCGGTGTCCGGTGCGGCGGCGCCGAACATCTGCGGGGCGCCGGAGTAGCGGCCGATGACCTCGTTGAGCAGGCCGAGCTTGAGCTGGCCGAAGCCGGGGCCGCCGAGCTCCTCGTCCAGGAAGATGGCCCAGAGGCCCTGGTCCTTGACCTCCTGCTGGAGCTCGCGGACGTAGGCCTTCACCACGGGGTCCGGGGACCGGACCGCGTAGGGGAAGACGTGGTCGAGGGGCTCGACCTTCTCCTTGCAGAACTGGGCGACCCAGTCCAGCTTCTCCTGGAACTCGGGTTCGGTCTGGAAATCCCATGCCATGCCCGCAGTGGATCAATGCAGGTGCATTGATGTCAAGCTGGTCTCAGCGCAGCAGCCGACGGGTCTCGTCCGAGACGGGCGTGAGGAGCAGACCGGTGACGAGGTCGACCAGCTGGCTGGTGAACAGCCGGTGGTCCTTGCGGCCGGTTCGGCCCCGGCGAGCCAGCTCCGAGACGGTGAACCGAAGCGCATCGAAGCGGCGGTGCAGCCGGATGGCCTCGGGGGTGAGCAGCGGCACCACCAGGGCACGCCACCGGTTGACGCTGTAGGCCGGGTCCTCGACCGTCCCGGGCTCGTACGGCGGGTCCGGTCGGTTGAACAGGTCCGACAGCAGCTGCAGGTAACCGTGGCCGCCGTCGTCGTTCCCCAGCTCGTCGGCCAACGGCTGGACGAGGGCGTGGGCCAGCACGCGTATGTCGGTGCGGTCGCCCGCCTCGTAGGCGTCGAGCAGCTCGTGGCGCCGCCGCTCGACGTCGATGTCATGCTTGGCGAGCACGGCGCGGATGAGGCCCCGCCGACCGCCGAAGTGGTACTGGACGGCGCTGGCGTTGGTGGCGCCGGCTTCGGCCGTGATCTCCCGGAGGCTCACCTGATCCGAGCCCCGCTCGGCGAACAGCCGCTCGGCGGCACGCACCAACGCGTCGGGAACCGGGCTGCCCATGGGGCTGCGTTCTACCCGAGCGGTCGGCCGCGCCACCGAGCCGAGTGGCGCCGGACCTCGGCGATCCCGACGTTCATCGCCTGCGCCCTGTGGTGCGGCGGGGCCGGATCAGGTTGGTCGTCCCCTGCATGACCGGCGCGGCCAGCATGGCCGTCACGAGGTCGACGAGGTGACTGGCGAAGAGGCGGTGGTCGCCCCGCCCGCACCGCTCACGGGCCCGGCTGGCGAGCTCGGCGTGGACGAAGCGGACCACGGCGAAGCGACGGTGGAGTGGTCGACCCACGGCCTCGGGCCGGAGAAGCGGCTCCACGAGCTGACTCCACCGGCGGATGCTCGGTGCGGCCCAGTGCACGTCGAGCGTCGCCGAATTGGACGGGGCGGGCCAGCACCTCGCGAGGCGGAGACGTCGGGGTCGGTCACCGCCATGACGATGGAGAAGGACGCGAAGCGTGCGTAGGAGGAGAACCACTTCTCCCCGTTGATGACCCACTCGTCGCCGTCCTGCACCGCCCGGGTGGTGAACAGCGTCGGGTCGGCCCCGCGTGCGGCTCGGTCATCGAGTAGCAGGAGGAGATCTGCCCGTCGAGGAGGGGTTGCAGGTACTTCGCCTTCTGCTCCTCGGTGCCGTAGTGGCGAGGATCTCGTTGAGCAGCGCCAGCTTCAGCTGGCCGTAGCCCTGACCGCCGAGCTCGGGGCCGAGCTGGGCGGCCCACAGGCCACGGTCCTTGACCTGTCCGGCTCAGCCCATCGTGTTCGACTTCTCCATCCGGATGCGCACGATGACGCGGGCCGAGTTGTCGTCCTCCCACGGGTAGCGGTCCTGATCCAGGTACTTCTTGGCCAGCTGGTGGATGAGGGTCCCGGTGGGGTCGGGCTCGACCGCCTCGACGGTGCCGCGCACCTCGACGTAGCGGTACGGGTTCTCGGGGTCGACGATGGATCCGGCCACCCGCCCGTCGCGCTCGACGTTCTTCGTCTTCTGGCGGGTGGAGGTGCTGCTGACCAGCAGGTGGGTGCCGTCCCAGCCGTACCAGACGGGGTGGACCTGGGGTTCGCCGTCGGGTCCGAGGGATGCCAGGTGGAGGATGCCGGCCTTCTCGAGGAGGTCCTGATGGGATTCGGGGATCACGTCTGTCATGGGACGAGTGTGCCCGCTCCAGCACGGCCTACGCATGGTGCGGTCCGGCGCGTGGCCGCGGTGAAGGCGGGCACACCTCGAGCGCGGACCCGGGCCGGTCCCGGTCCTCGACATCGCCGCCGTCGCCCCGCCCTACCGTTGTGCCGTGGCCGTCGACCCGCTCCTGCTCGCCGGCTCCGTGCTGGTCCTGGCCGCGGTGCTCATGTCCCGGGTGGCCGGTCGGCTCGGCATCCCCGCCCTGCTCCTGTTCCTCGCCGTCGGGATGCTCGCCGGGTCCGACGGCCTCGGCGGCATCGACTTCGCCGACACGGAGCTGGCCCAGGCGGTGGGCATCTCGGCGCTGGTCCTCATCCTGTTCGACGGTGGCCTCGACACCCGGTGGAGCACCGTCCGCCCGTCCCTTCCCCACGGCATCGCCCTCGCCACGGTCGGCGTGGCCGCCACCGCCGGCGTCACCGGCGTGGCCGCGGCGTGGATCCTCGACCTCCCGCTCGAGACCGGGCTGCTGCTCGGCGCCATCGTGTCATCGACCGATGCCGCAGCCGTGTTCTCGGTGTTGCGATCCCGTCGGACCGGGCTCGCCGGCGGCATCCAGCCCACCCTCGAGCTGGAATCCGGCGCCAACGACCCCATGGCGGTGTTCCTCACCATCGGGCTCATCGAGCTCGTGCGCGACCCCGGCTCGAGCTGGACCGACCTGGTCCCGATGCTCGCCACCCAGCTCGTCGTGGGCGTGGCGGTGGGCGCGGCCGTCGCGTGGTTGGCCCACCGGCTGATCAACCGCCTCCAGCTCGGGATCGAGGGGCTGTACCCGGTCCTGACCGTCGCCCTCGCCTTCTTCACCTACTCGGTGGCCGCCGTGCTCCACGGCAGCGGCTTCCTGGCCGTGTACCTCCTCGGCATGATCCTCGGGAACAGCGAGATCCTGCACCGCAACTCGATCGGTCGGTTCCACGACGCCACCGCCTGGCTGGCCCAGATCGGCATGTTCCTCGTGCTCGGTCTGCTGGTCTTCCCGTCCCAGCTGCCCGATGTCGCCCTCGACGCGCTGCTCATCGCAGCCGTCCTGGCCCTGGTGGCCCGCCCGCTCGGCACGCTGCTGAGCCTCACCCCGCTGCGCGTCCCGCTGCGGCACCAGGCCGTCATCGCCTGGGTCGGTCTCCGCGGCGCCACCCCGATCATCCTGGCCACCTTCCCCCTGGTCGACGACGTGCCCGGCGCGGCGCTGCTGTTCGACGTCGTGTTCTTCGTCGTCCTCACCAGCGTCCTGATCCAGGGGACCACGGTCGGCTCCGTGGCCCGCCTGTTCGGCGCCACCGCGCCCACCGACGCCCGACCCCCGGCCCCGCTCGAGGCCGGCCAGCCCCTCCCCGACGGCACGTCGCTTCGCCGGCTCGCCATCCCGGTCGGGTCCACCGGCGACGGTCGCACCGTCGTGGACCTGCGACTCCCCCGGCGGGCGCTGCTCGTGCTGGTCGACCGGGCCGGGACCTACACCGTCCCGACCGGCAGCACCCGGCTCGAGGGCGGCGACACCGTGCTGCTCCTCGCCGACGACGACACGTTCCGCCAGGTCGGCGAGCTGCTCACCGCTCGGGCCGCCGTCGACGACACCCCCGCGTAGCGGCGGATCCCCAGGGTTGGGGGGCGACGGTGCCGGCGGCCGGCCGTACCGTCCACGGTCCTGTGCCTGATGAAGATCCCCTGCTCGACGTGCTGCGCCGGTTCGCCCGGGCGATGGCACGGGGCTACGACCTCGCCGACATCCTCCACGAGTTCTGCGAGCACGCCGCCGAGGTCGTCGGGGCCGATGCGGCCGGCGTGGCCCTCCTCGACGGGGACAAGCTCCGGTTCGTGACGGCGACCAACGCCACGGCCGTCGCGGCCGAGCACGCCCAGGAGGAGCACCAGGCCGGCCCGTGCCTGGCCTCCATCCACGACCGACGTCCGGTCCCCGTCGCGGACCTGCGCGACCGCACCGACGACTGGCCCGACTACTGCGCCGACGTCCTCGAACACGGGGTGCACGCCGTCCTCGGCATCCCGCTGATCCTGGACGACGAGCGGATCGGGTCGCTCGACGTCTACCAGCAGGCGCCGCGGGAGTGGTCCGACGCCGAGATCAACAGCGCCACCGTGCTGGCCGACATCGCCGCCGCCTACGTCCTGAACGCCAGCGAGCTGGCCCGCACGCAGCGGACCGCCGAGCAGCTCCAGCACGCGCTGGACAGCCGCGTGGTGATCGAGCAGGCCAAGGGCGTGGTGGCCGCCAAGCGCGAGCTGCCGGTGGACGAGGCGTTCCGCCTCATCCGCCAGCACGCCCGCAGCAACAACCGCACCGTCCGCGAGGTCGCCCTCGGGGTCCTCGACGACACCATCGACGTCACCACGCTCTGAGCCGCCCCGCCCGAGCGGCCCGGCTCAGCGAATGTCACCGGGCCGCTCGTGTGACCGCACATCGGTGCGGGAACGGTCGCCGGGGGGCTGGGGCGTCGTGCTGGGGGGGTGCCGCCATGGTAGGTGGCCGGGCGCCGGACCCGTACCCCGAAACGGAGGGGGACCAGACCCGCTGGGATCACTCCGTGGGCAGGTGGATGATCCCGCGTCGGTGCGCCTCGACCACCGCTTCGAGCGCGCTGTGGCAGTTGAGCGTGGCCAGGATGTTCTTCACGTAGCCACGGCAGGTGTGCAGCGAGATCCCGAGGTGGTGGGCGACCTCCTTGGGCTGGCGGCCCTGCGCCAGCATCGCCAGCACCTCCAGCTCCCGGTACGTGAGCTGCGGACCCGGCCCGTCCTGCTCGGACCCCAGCAAACGGGCGGTGACGTCATCGTCGACACCCATGGCGCCGCGCCCACCGACGGACCGGACGCTGTCGAGGATCTCGGCCAGGGCGGAGTCCTTGAGGAGGAAGGCCCGGGCACCGGCGCCCGCTGCCCGCCCGAGGGTGCCGGCGTCGGCAGCCCCGGTCAGCACGACGACGTGGACGTCGGGGTTGGCGTCGGCGATACGGCGGGTGGCCTCGACACCATCGATGCCCGGCATGTCCACGTCCATGAGGACCACGTCGGGAGCATCGACGGCGCAGCGCTCGACGGCCTCCTCCCCCGACGCTGCCGTCCCGATGCAGGTGAGGTCCTCCACCGAGTCGATCACCAGGGCGAGCGAGTCGGCGAAGCTGCGCTGGTCATCCACCACCAGCACCCGCCGTGGTCGACCGTCTGACATCTCCTCACCCTACGGTGAAGCCGCGGCACCACCTGCGGTACCCTCCGGGCCCGCATCGACGGCCGGCTGGGTGGTGGCCATGGACGATCTCACGAACGCCGACACGGGCTCCGGCCGGCTGCGCGCCCTGACCCACGACCTCCGCGGCGCGGTCGGCGCCCTCGACCACCAGACCCAGCTGCTGGCGACCCCCGACCTCCCCGCCGACCTCCACGCCCGCTCCGTCGCGGTGCTGGAGGCCAACATCGCCGAGCTGCGGCGGGTCCTCGGCGAGCTCGAAGCTCTGGTACCAGGGTCGACGTCGGCTCGCCCCTGAGGGCGCGTCAGGCCGTCGCCGCTTCGTCCAGGAGCTGGCGCAGCACCTCGGCCCGACGACGAGCCTCGCCGGCCAGGTCGCTCCACCGCTGCTGCGAGCGCTCGATGCCCTGGTGGCCGAAGCGGTCGGCGAGGCGCTCGCCCATCTCCGCTCGCTCGAGGAGGGCGCGGTAGGCGCCCCACATGGCGTCCTCGATCCGCCCGTCCTGGGTGGTGAGCAGCGTCGTCGGCGAGAACCGGTGTCCGGTCCGGCAGCGGTACTGGAGGGCGGCCGAGGGGCCGTCGTCGCTGGCGTCCTGCTCCCAGAGGTTGCCCCCGCAGCTCGGGCACGCCATGGTCACCAGCTCGCCGGCGATCCGGTCGGCGTGGATGACGTGGTCGGGCCCACCGTCGTGTTCGGTCATGGTGCCCTCCTCCCTGGCTGACGCCGCATCCACGGCGCGGGTGATGGCCTCGGCGAGGTCGTCGGTGCCGTGCACCTCCGATGCGCCGCCGGCGTCGATCGCGGCCTGCGGCATGTCGCCGTACAGCGCCGACGCGGGATCCTCGACCAGCCCGGTGCCGCCCGCGGCGCGGATCCGGCGCAGCCCGAACGCCCCGTCGTCGAGCATGCCGGAGAGCACGACACCGACCGCGCCGACCCCGAAGGAGTTGGCCGCGGTGCGCAGGGTGGTGTCGACGGCCGGGCGGAAGCCGTTCTCCCGGGGGCCGGCGGTGACGGCCACCGTGCGGCCGTGGACCTCGAGGTGCCGGTCGGGCACGGCCACCAGGATCTCGCCGGCCAGCAGGGCGTCGCCGTCACGGGCGAGGCGGGCCGGCAGGGCCCCGGAACGGTCCAACAGGCCGGCGAGGAAGTCGTCGGCGGTGGGGTGCAGGTGCATGACGACGACGATCGCGGCCGGGAGGTCCGCCGGGAGTCCGGCCACGACCCGACGGAGGGTCTCCGCCCCGCCTGCCGAGGTGCCGATGACGACGATGCGCTCGGCGGGGGCGGTGCTCACCCCTGGGCCGATCCGGTGTCGACCTCGTCGCGCACCAGCGACTCGCTCACGTAGCGGCCGCCCTCGAGGATCGTCCGGATGGCCTAGCGGAGGTGACGGGGGGCGCCCTTGAGCACGTAGCCGCGAGCGCCGACGTCCAGGGCCTCGCTCGCATAGGCGGGTTGGGCGTGCCCGGAGAGGATGAGGCACCGGATCTCGGGCCAGCGACCCTGGACCTCGCGGACCAGGTCGAGGCCGCTCATCGCCGGAAGGGAGAGGTCGACGAGCAGCACGTCGGGGTGGTGGTCCTCGAGCATCGTCAACGCCTCCTCACCCGAGGTCGCCACGCCGTCGAGGACCCATTCCTCGGAGGCGGCGACCACCGTGCAGAGGGTCTCGCGGAACACGGCGTGGTCCTCGACCAGGGACACGACAGGCCTCACGGGTGTCATGTCGGTTTCTCTTCCCCACCGAGGGGGAGGACGACCCGCATCCTCGTCCCGCGGCCGCGGCCGGAGTCCACCTCCAGGCGTCCGCCGAGCAGGCTCAGGCGCTCCCGGACGCCCGGCAGGCCGAGGTGGCCGGCCCGGGCACCGTCGGACAGGACCGCTCCCACGTCGAACCCCCGCCCGGAGTCCGAGACGACGACGGTGACCTGGTCGGGCCTGGACTCGACCCGGACCTCGGCCCGGTCGACCCGGGCGTGCTTCACCACGTTGAACAGCAGCTCCCGGACGACCTGGAACAGGAAGACGCGCAGGTCGTCGGTCAGCACCGGCACTGCGTCGGCTCCCACGTCCACCTGCAGGCCGTGCATCTCCCGCATCTGGTTGGCCAGCCAGCCCAGCGCCTGCTCGAGGCCCTCGGTGGCCAGGATCGGCGGGCTGAGGTCGACGCTGAGGCCACGGGTCACGTCGATGGCCTCGGCGATGCCGGCCTCCACCTCCGCGATCAGCCGCGCCGCGCCGTCGACGTCACCGCGTTCGGCGTGCTCGGCGGCGAGCCCGGTGCGCATCTGGAGGGCGTGGAGCCGCTGCTGCAGGTCGTCGTGGAGCAGCTGGGAGATGCGCCGGCGGACATCGTGCTCGGCCATGCTCAGGTTCGAGGCCAGGGTTCGGACGTCGTGGGTCTGCTGGGCGACCCGCTGCTCGAGCTGCTCGTTGAGCTCTCGGAGCTCGATCTCGGCCTGCCGGCGCTTCGTGATGTCGATGAAGGTGACGACCACGCCCTCGATCCGGTCGTCGGCGGTCCGGTAGGGCACCACCCGGGTCAGGAACCAGCGGCCGTCGTCGCTCTCCACCTCCCGCTCCACCGGCACCAGCCGGGCGAGCACCTGCTCGGCGTCGTCGACCAGGTCCTCGCTTCCCAGCCGGTGTGTGAGGTCGCTGAGCGGCCGGCCGCGATCGGTGAGGCGCACGTTGAACACCTCGGTCACGCGGGGCGTGAACCGCAGGATGCGGAAGCTGCGGTCGAGGAACAGCGTGGCGATGTCGGTGCTGATGAGCAGGTTCTGCAGGTCGCTGGACAGCTGGCCCAGCTCGTCGACCTTGTGGCGGTTCTCCTGGTTGAGGGTGATGAGCTCCTCGTTCATCGACTGGAGCTCCTCCTTCGAGGTCTCCAGCTCCTCCAGCGTCGAACGCAGCTCCTCGTTGGTGGACTGCATCTCCTCGTTCGAGGCCCGCATCTCCTCCTGGGCGGCCTCGTACTCCTCGATGACCGACCGCAGCCGGCGTCGCGTCGCCGTGAGCTCCCGCTCCAGGAACTGGACCGTCACGTGGTCGGCCGGGACCTCGTGGTCGACGTCGTCCACCTCGGGCTGGATCTCGTCGAAGATCACCAGCAGCAGCCGAGCGCCGTCGTCGTCGGGCGCCGTCGGGTGCACCCGCACGACCACCGTGGTGCCGGCGCCGTCGATGGTCAGGTGGACGGGGCGTGAACGGGTGGGGCGGCCCAGGTCGCGCGCGCTCTGGAGGCCGCTCCGCAGGTCGGGCCGCAGCTCGAGGCGGGCCAGGCTCAGGAGGTCGCTGGTGGGGTCGCCGCCCGGGTGCACCAGGTACCGGCCGGCGGTGGCCGAGGAGTGCAGCACCGTGCCGTCGAGGCTGCACAGCACGCTCGGCGGGGCGTAGCGCTCGACGACCTGCTCGTGGAGCGCGCCGAAGCTGCGGTCGATCCGGGTCGTCATCGGTGTCCCCGGCCGCGCCGGGGGTCGTGCGTCGGTGGGCGCGATGGCCAGCACCCCGGGCTCCATGGCCGCGCGCTGCCGCCGCCGGTAGGTGCGCGACCCGACGTCCACCGGGAGGAAGAGGTCGGTCCCGTCCACCGTCTCCGCCGGGCCGAGCACGAGGTGGCCGCCCGGCTCGAGGGCGTAGTGGAACACCTCGATCGCCCGTCGCTGGCTCGGCGGTTGGAGGTAGATGAGCAGGTTCCGGCACAGGACGATGTCGACGTGCGAGAACGGCGGATCCTGCAGGAGGTTGTGCGGCGCGAACACCACCATCTCGCGAAGGCTCCTGCCGACGCGGTAGGTGCCGTCCTGTCGGACGAAGAACCGCCGGAGCCGCTCGGCGCTGACGTGGTCCTCGATGGTGTCGGGATAGCTGCCCTCCCGAGCGCGCTGCAGCACCTGGGGGCTCAGGTCGGTGGCGAAGACCTGCACGCCGGGCGGCCGCGCCAGCCCGTCGAGCGCCTCCACCAGCACCATGGCCAGCGAGTACGCCTCCTCGCCGGTGGCGCAGCCCGCCGACCAGGCCCGCACGGCCCGGTCTGGTGGCTTCGACGCCACGACGTCCGGGAGGACGTCACGGGCCAGCGCCTCGAACACCTCGGGGTCGCGGAAGAAGCGGGTCACGGAGATGAGCAGGTCCTGGAAGAGCTGCTCGACCTCGTGCTCGTCCTGGCGCAGCACGTCGAGGTAGGCCTCGGGCTCGACGATCTGGCGCAGCTGCATGCGCCGACCGATCCGGCGCAGGATCGTGGCCGGCTTGTAGCCCTGCAGGTCCTGACCGGTGCGGGTCGACACGTGGAGCAGCACCCGGGCCAGCAGCTCCTGCTCCGGTTCCTCGGCCTCGTCGGTGCGCAGCCGTGGGTGCGAGCGGTGGAGAGCCTCGATGGCCGGCGCGATCTGCTCGAGCCGGAGGACCTGGTCGGCGGCACCGGCGCTGATGGCGGTGCGGGGCATGCCGTCGAACTCCGCCTCGGCCGGCTCCTGCACGATGGTCACGCCACCGCAGGACTGGACGGCCCCCAGGCCGAGCGTGCCGTCGGATCCCGTGCCGGTGAGCACCACGGCCACGGAGCGGCCGTCGTGGACGGCCCCGAGAGTGTGCAGGAAGTGGTCGATCGGCGCCCGGAGCCGGCCGCCGTCGACCCCCGTGACCAGCTGCAGGACGCCCTCGGCGGCCTCCAGGTAGCAGCCGGGCGGGATGACGTACACGTGGTCGGCCTGGAGATCGACCGTGTGCTGCACCTGGGTGACGGGCAGCCGGCAGTGGGGCTGCAGGAGCTCAGCCAGGTGGCTCTCGTGCTCCGGCGACAGGTGCACGACGACGACGTAGGCGATGCCGGTCACGTCGGGGAGGGCGGGGAGCAGCCGCTTGAGCGCATCCAGCCCGCCTGCCGACGCCCCGATGCCGACGACGGTGTCCGGTGTCGACGAACCGCTCATGACCGCACCGTACGTCGCCGCCCGGGGCCGGCCACGGCGCCGGTGGTCAGGGCGGCCGACGGTGCAGCAGGCAGATGTCGCTCCGGTGGCGACCGGACACTCCCTGCGCCGGACAAGACACCGGGGCTACCCTGTCGCATCGTGATCGCCGGCACCCGGCGGTCCTCATCGGGGAGGTGTGCACCGTTGGCAGGGATCTGCGACGGCCGCGTGGTCGTCATCACAGGAGCAGCACGAGGCATCGGACGTGCCCATGCGCTGGCGTTCGCCGCCGAAGGCGCCAAGGTCGTCGTGAACGATCTGGGGGCGGAGGTCGACGGCTCCGGCTCCTCGGACGGCCCGGCCGGCGAGGTCGTCGACGCCATCCGGGGTATGGGCGGCGAGGCGGTCGCCAACGGCGACGACGTCTCGGACTGGGAGGGCGCGCAGCGCCTGGTGCAGACCGCGCTCGACACCTTCGGGGGCCTCGACACCCTGGTGAACAACGCCGGCATCCTCCGGGACCGGATGCTCGTGAACATGTCCGAGGACGAGTGGGACGCGGTGATCAAGGTGCACCTGAAGGGCACCTTCGCCCCCCTGCGCTTCGCCGCCGCCCACTGGCGGGAGCGGGCCAAGGAGGGCCTGGAGAACGACGCCCGGATCATCAACACGTCGTCCGGCTCGGGCCTGTACGGCAACCCCGGCCAGTTGAACTACGGCGCGGCGAAGGCCGGCATCGCGTCGATGACCAACATCGCGGCCAAGGAGCTGGGCCGCTACGGCGTCACGGTGAACGCCATCGCGCCGGCGGCGCTCACCCGCATGACGGAGAACCTGGGCTTCGGGCCGGCGACCAAGGACGTGGCGCCGGGCCAGTTCGACGAGTACGCCCCGGAGAACATCTCGCCGCTCGTGGTGTGGCTGGGCAGCGCCCAGTCGAAGCACGTGACCGGCCAGGTCTTCAACGTGGCCGGCGGCAAGGTGTCGGTGGCCGAGGGGTGGCGCCGGGGCCCGGGACGCGACAAGGGCGACCGCTGGGAGCCCTCCGAGCTCGGCCCGGTGGTCGACGAGTTGCTGGCCGACGCCCGGCCGGCGGAGACGCTCGGCGCGTGAGCGGCGCAGCGACCGGCTCGCACCGGGCGTGACGCCCGCGGTCGAGCGGGTCGACGTCCACGGCGGCCGGATCGCCGTCCTCGACTGGGGCGGCTCCGGCCCGACCGTGGTCCTGTTGCACCCCAACGGGTTCTGCGCCGGGCTGTACGAGCCGGTCGCCACCCGCTTGGTCGACGTCGCCCGCGTCGTGGCCGTGGACCTCCCCGGCCACGGGGGGAGCACCGCCCCCGGCGAACGGGACGGGTACGGCTTCGGGGCCATGGCCGAGCGAGTGGTGGCCGCCCTCGACCAGCTCGAGATCCGGCAGCCGGCGGTCGTGGGTGGCTCCCTCGGCGGAGCGGTGGCGATCCTGGCCGACCGGCTCCGCCCCGGCTGCTGGAGCCGGGCGCTGCTCGCCGAGGCGGTGGCGTTCCCGGCCGGTGGGATGACCGGGCCCGGCGAGGCGGCGGAGAACCCGATGGCCGCGGCCGCCCGGCGGCGCCGTGCCCGCTTCGCCGACCGGGCGGCGATGGTGGAGGCGCTGTCCGGGCGGGAGCCGCTGTCCCAGCTGGCGCCCGAGGCGTTGCAGGCCTACGCCCGGTGGGGCACCGTGGCCGACGGCGACGGTGTCCGCCTCGCCTGCGCCCCGGAGGTCGAGGCCACGGTGTTCGAGGTGTCCGGTGAGGGCGACGGTGCCCCGGCAGCGTGGGCCCACCTGCCGGAGCTGTCGTGCCCCACCACCGTGGTGGCCGGGCGCGATTCGTTCCTGCCCGACATGTTCGCCGAGCAGGCGCAGCGCGCCGGCGCTGAGCTGGTGCTCGTGGACGGTGGTCACTTCGTCCTCCACGAGGACAGCGTCCGGGGCGCGCAGCTGATCCGCCGCCACGCCCTGGCGATCCCGGAGTCCACCGCTGCGCTCGGCCGGTGAGGCGCGATCGTGGGCGATCCCGCCGGCGGCGTCGTCTTGGAGGCGACGCCCGTCCGCCGCCACAGTGACCCGATGTCCGAGGGTGCCAACGATCCGACCAGCGATGACCACGCCGACCTGTCGGCCCGCATCGACGCGGCCTCAGCCCTCAACCGGCTGAGCCACGCGCTGGTGGGCCATCGCGCCGCACCGGAGGTCTTGGAGCGGATCGCCACCGCCGCCGACGAGCTCGCCGCCAGCATCGAGCAGGAGCCCGTCCGCCAGCGCGGCATGGAGATCGGGGCCAGCCCCGGCTTCCTCCACGCCGTCGTCGAGCCCCAGACCCTCGCCGACGTGGTCGACGGCGGTGCGTTCCTCGACATGTTCGACGACTCACCGGTCTCGGGGTCGGCCAACCCGCTGAGCATCGGCCTGCGCATCCGCCGGGAGGGCGACCAGGCCGTCGGCGTGGTCACCCTCGACCGCGGCTGGGAGGGGGCCCCCGGACGCAGCCACGGCGGCATCGTGGCCTCGTGCGTCGACGAGACGCTCGGCGGTCTGCTGCCCGTCATCGGGGAGATGGCCTTCACCGGCGAGCTGTCGCTGCGCTACGAGGGCCCGTGCCCCATGGGCGTTCCCCTCGAGTTCCGGGCCTGGCTGGACCGCCGCGAGGGGCGCAAGCTGCACCTGCACTGCACGGGCAGCGCCGACGGTGCGGTGTTCGTGCGGGCCACGGCCCTGTTCATCACCGTGGACCTGGAGCGGTTCCGGGCGAACGGCTGAGCACCGGCCCGCACGGGCCGGTGCTCGACCGAGCGACTCAGGTGGCCGCCGCGACCTCGTCGGCGAAGCGGCCGACCACGTCGGCGTACTCCTGGACCATGTCGAGGACGACCTGGCCCGCCTTCTTGGTCTGGTTCATCTGCCCGACCACCTGACCGACGAAGTAGGTGGCCAGCTCCTCGGCCCCCGATCCGGGCGTGTTGGCCGCCCGGTTGATGCGGGCCTGGGCCTCGGAGACGAGCAGCGGCTGCAGCGGCATGCCGAGCGTGCCGGGGCCGTCGGTGCGCTCCCACTCCTCGGTCCACTTCGTCTTGAGCATCCGGGCCGGCTTGCCGGTGATCGACCGGGACCGCACCGTGTCCTTGGACCCGGCGGCGAGGTACTTCTGCTTGATCACCGGCGCGGTCTCCGCCTCCTCCGTGGTCAGCCACACCGAGCCGCACCACACACCCTGGGCGCCGAGCGCCATGGATGCCGCGACCTGGCGACCGTTGGCGATGCCGCCCGCAGCCACCACCGGCGTGGGCGCGACGGCGTCGACGACCTGGGGGATCAGGACCATGGTGGCGATCTCACCGGTGTGGCCGCCGCCCTCGGTGCCCTGGGCCACGATGATGTCGACCCCGACCTCCTTGTGGGCCACGGCGTGCTGGGGCGTACCGGCCAGCGCGGCGACCAGGACGCCGGCGTTGTGGGCCCGCTCGACCAGGTCGGGCGGGGGCGGGCCGAGCGCGCTGGCGATCAGCTTGATGTCGTGGTCGAAGGCGACGTCGAGCAGCGGGCCGTAGCCCTTGGGGGAGACGTTCATGCCCCCGATCCGGGACATGGCCTCCTTCTGCTCCTCGTCGAGCTCGGGGACCTGGTAGCGGGCCAGGATGTCGTCCACGAAGGCCTGGTGCTCGGGCGGGAGCAGCTGGCGGAGCGTGTCGCGGTCGAGCCCGCCCTGGTCGGCCCCCTCGTACTTCTGGGGCAGCAGCAGATCGACCCCGTAAGGCCGGCCGTCGACGTGCTCCTCGATCCACGACAGGTCGATCTCGAGCTGCTTCGGCGTGTGCGCCACCGCCCCCAGCACGCCGAAGCCGCCGGCGTTGGTGACGGCGGCGACGACGTCACGGCAGTGACTGAACGCGAGGATCGGGTATTCGACGCCGAGCATGTCGGCGACTTGGGTCTTCACAGCGGTTCCCCCTTGTTGGTACCGGTCAGAATGTGATGGGCACCGTACGTGGGCCGCGCACCTGACCGCCCGTCCAGGTGACGGCGGCCGGGTCGGTCAGCTCGAAGGTTGGGATGCGCTCGAGGAACACCTCGAGGGCGACCTTGATCTCCATGCGGGCGAGGTTGGAGCCGAGGCAGCGGTGGATGCCGGAGCCGAAGGCGAAGTGGCGGTTCTTGGCCCGGTCGATGATGAAGCGGTCCCCGTCCTCGAACATCTCCGGATCGCGGTTGCCGGCGGGGAAGGCCATCAGCACCTTGTCGCCCTTCTGCATGGGGCAGCCGGCGACCTCGGTGTCCTCCGTGACGTAGCGAGCCATGGTCACCGGGCTGTAGAAGCGCAGGAACTCCTCCACCGCGCTGGTCATGAGCTCGGGCTCGTCACGCAGGCGCTGCTGGTCCTCGGGGTGGGTGGCCAGGTGCCACAGCGCCGAGCCGATGTTGCTCCACGTCGTGTCGATGCCGGCGATGAGCAGCAGGAAGCAGGTGCCGAGCAGGTGCTGGTCGGTGATGGGCTCGTCGGTCTCGGCCTCGATCAGCATCGTGATGATGTCGTCGGGGCGGGTTCCCGGCTCCATCTGGCGGCGCTCGGCGACGGCGGTCATGAAGTACATCGTCATCTCGCCGAGGGCGTCCATGGCACTGTCGATGTTCTGCAGGCCGTTCTGGAGCGTGCGCACCACCCAGCCGGTGAACATCGCCTCGTCCTCGATGGGCACGCCGAGCATCTGGGCGATGATCCGCACCGGGATGTGCTGGGCGTAGTCGGCGGCGGCGTCGCCGTGGCCGTCGCTGAAGTGCTCGTCGATCAGGCTGTTCGCGAGCGCCCGGGTGATGGGGCTCATCCTGTCGATGGCGGACGGCCCGAACGCGGGCAGCAGCAGCCGGCGGGCCCAGGTGTGGAAGGGCGGATCGGAGCTGATCGGTGCCACGGGCAGCAGGTCGTTGACGGGCACGTCGAAGGGGGACACGACGATGGGGTCGTGCGACGAGAAATGCTCGACGTCGTGGGCGATGTCGGCCAGGTCCTTGTAGCCCACGGGCAGCCACGTGCGCTGGCGGCGCTCGGTGAACGCGATCGGGCACCGCTCTCGCTGCTCGGCCCAGCGCTTCTCCGGCTCGACCACGTACTCGGGGTCGAGCATGTCGAAGTCGGTCGCCCAGTCCTCCACCGGCCCGTAGTCCTGGGCCCGGTCGACTCGGGGCTGGAGGCCACCGAACGGCGTCTCGGTATCGGTCATTTCAGCGAATCCCCTTCGATGATGGAACGATGCGACATTGTACGCAATCCATCTCACGGCGCGACAAGCGACGTGTGTCACCACGAAGGCCGCGACGCGGCGTCAGGCCATGGTGAGCCCGCCGCTCACCGACAGGGTCTGGCCGGTGATGAACCCGGCCTCGTCGGAGGCGAGGAACACCACGGCCGGGGCGACGTCATCGGGCGTCCCCACGCGCCGCATGGGCACCGCCTTGGTCATCCCGGCGATCACGCGGTCGGCGTCGGCGCTCGCCTTGACGATCGCGCTCAGCAGCGGCGTGTCGGTCGGTCCCGGGCAGACGGTGTTGGCCGTGATCCCGTAGCGGGCGAACTCACGGGCGATGGTCTTGGTGAAGGCGATGACACCGCCCTTGGCACCCGAGTACACCGACTCCAGCGACGACCCGACCCGCCCGGCGTCGGATCCGATGTTGACGATGCGGCCGTAGGAGCGCTCGACCATCCCCGGGAGCACCGCACGCGTGACTCGCACGGGCCCGGCGAAGTTCACCTCGATCACCTTCGATTGGAACCCTTCGTCGGTGTCGAGGAACGGGCGCAGCTCGTCCCAGCCGGCGCAGTTGATGCAGATCTCGACCGGCCCCAAGGCCTCTGCGGTGCCGGCGACTGCGGCCGCGACCGAGCCGGGATCGGTGACGTCGACCTCCACGCCGATCCCGCCGATCTCTCCCGCCACCTCGCGGGCCCGGGCTTCCACGACATCGGCCACGGCCACCCGGTGGCCGGCCTCGGTGAGCCCGCGACAGATGGCGGCGCCGATGCCACCACCCCCGCCGGTGACGAACGCGACGCGGCCGCTCATCGGTGCGAGGGGAGGTCGGGGGCGCGCTTGTCGAGGTCCACGTCGTCTCGGACATCGGTCGGCTCGTCGGGTTGCATCCTGCGTCAGACCGGTCGACGAGACACTGGGGTAGCGTCCGCCGGGCCCGCTTCCACTGTCCCACAGGAGGGTCCACGATGCTCGACACGAGCTCGGACGCACGGACCGCCGGCCACGGTGCACGACCCGACCGGACGCACCACGAGGTCGTGGTCGTCGGTGCTGGGGTGTGCGGCATCTATGCGCTGCACCAGATGGTGGAGCACGGAGTGGACGTCACGGTCCTGGAGGCCGGTGAAGATCTCGGCGGCACCTGGTTCTGGAACCGCTATCCGGGGGCCCGGTTCGACTCGGAGAGCGTGACCTACGGCTACTCGTTCTCCCGCGAGCTGCTGGCGGAGTGGGATTGGAAGGAGCGGTTCTCTGCTCAGCCCGAGAACCTCCGGTACCTGAACCACGTGGCCGACAGGTTCGACCTGCGCCGGCACATGCAGTTCGGCGTCACCGTGGAGCGGGCGGTCTGGTCCGAAGCCGAATCGGTGTGGCACCTCCACCTCGACGACGGCCGGGACCTGAGCTGTCGCTTCCTGGTGCTGGCGATCGGGCTCCTGTCCGCCCCCACGAGGCCTCGCTACGAGGGCATGGACGACTTCGCCGGCGAGTCGTTCCACACCTACGACTGGCCCGAGGGCGTCGACCTCACCGGCAAGCGCGTGGGCGTGATCGGCACCGGGGCGACGGCGGTGCAGCTGATCCCGGTGATCGCCGAGCAGGTCAGTGAGCTCACGGTGTTCCAGCGCCGCCCGAACTGGTGCGCGCCGCTCAACAACGGGCCGATCTCGCCGGAGGAGATGGCGGACGTCAAGCGCCGCTACGACGAGATCTTCGCCATCTGCGCCACGACACCGGGCAGCTTCATCCACGGACCGGACCGACGGCCGTTCTTCGAGGTTCCCCGCGAGGAGCGTGTGGCGATGTGGGAACGGCTGTACCGAGAGCCCGGCTTCGGCATCTGGCTGGCCAACTTCCGCGACATCTTCATGGACGAGGCGGCCAACGGCGAGCTCTCCGAGTTCATCGCCGACAAGATCCGTGAGCGGGTGGACGATCCCGCCATCGCCGAGAAGCTGATACCGAAGGATCACGGCTTCGGGGTGCAACGGGTGCCGATGGAGACGGGGTACTACGAGACCTACAACCGGGACGACGTCCGCCTCGTCGACCTCCAGGAGACGCCGATCCGACGGATCACCCGGACGGGCATCGAGACCTCGGCGGACCACATCGAGCTCGACGTCATCGTGTACGCCACCGGTTTCGACGCGGTGACCGGCGCCTACGACCGCATCGACATCCGCGGGGTCGATGGGCAAGCGCTCCAGGACAAGTGGCGCGACGGCCCCAAGACGCTGTTCGGGATGCTGACCCACGGCTTCCCGAACCTGTTGATGCCCACCGGGCCCCAGAGCGCGTCGGCGTCGACGAACTTCCCTCGCGCCATCGAGCTGTGCGTCGAGTGGTGCACCGACCTGCTCACACACGTGAACGACCGTGGCGCCACGCACGTGGAGGCGGCGATCGACGCCGAGGAGGCCTGGGACCAGCACGTCCGGGAGCTCTACGGGATGATGCTGATGCGCAAGGCCCAGGGCTGGTTCACCGGCTACAACTCCAACGTCGAGGGCCACGAGCAGGGCACCATCCGCTACCTCGTCTACAACGGCGGCACGCCCAAGTACCGCCGGCTGATCACGGAGTGCGCGGCCGACGGGTACCCCGGCATCTGCTTCCGCTGACCGCGCGCAGCTCCCCGGGGTCGACAGCCCGGTCCTGACGGCACTCGCCCGTGGCCGACGCGGAGGTGCGACGTTGGACGGGACGTGTGTCACGATGCGGCCGTGGACACTCGCGAACCGATCGTCATCGTCGGCGCCTCCCTCGCCGGGCTGAGGACCGCCCAGGCCCTCCGCCGGGAGGGCCATGACGGACCGCTCACCATCGTCGGCGACGAGGCGCACTGGCCGCCCTACGACCGGCCGCCGCTGTCCAAGCAGGTGCTCGTCGGCAGCCTGGAGCCCGACCGCGTCCGGCTGCGGGTCCCCGACGACCTCGACCTCGACGTGCGCACCGGGCGCCGGGCCGAGCGCCTCGACGTCGGGGGACGCACGGTCACCCTCGACGACGGGACGGAGCTCGCCTACGGCGCGGCCGTGATCGCCACCGGGGCCGCCCCGCGGCGCATCCCGGGAACCGATGCCCTCGGCGGCGTGCACGTCGTGCGGACCGTCGACGACAGCCTGGCGCTGCGGGCCGACCTCGAAGGGGCCACCCGCGTGGTCGTCGTCGGCGCCGGCTTCATCGGCTGCGAGGTCGCCTCGTCGTGCCGGAGCATGGACCTCGAGGTGACCCTCGTCGACCTCCTGCCCCTGCCGCTCGCCCCCTTCGGCCCCGTGGCCGGCGAGATCGTCGCCGAGATGCACCGGGCCAACGGCGTGGAGCTGCGCCTCGGCGTGGGGGTCGCCGGCTTCGACGGCGACGACAGCGGACGGGTGTGCGCCGTCCGCCTCGCCGACGGCACCACGGTGGAGGCCGACGTGGTCGTGGTCGGCATCGGCGTCGTGCCCAACACCGCCTGGCTCGAGGGCTCCGGGCTGACCCTGCAGAACGGCGTCGTCTGCGACGAGACCTGTCTCGCGCTCGGCAGCGACGGCACGGTGGCCGCCGTCGGCGACGTGGCCCGGTGGCCGCACCCCCGCTACGGGTCCTCGCGCATCGAGCACTGGACCAACGCCGGCGAGCAGGCGGCCCACGTCGCCAAGGTGCTCGTCCACGGTCCCGAGTCGGTCGGGCCGTTCGCGCCCGTCCCGTACTTCTGGTCGGACCAGTTCGGCCGCAAGCTGCAGTTCGTCGGCACCTGCGGCGACGGCGACGAGTTCGAGGTGGTGGAGGGATCCGTGGAGGAGGGCCGCTGGGTGGCCGCCTACGGCCGGGACGGAGTCACGGTGGCGGCGCTGTGCGTCGGCTGGCCGGCCCGGCTCGCCCCCTGGTCGGCCCTCGTCGGCCAGGACGGCGTGCCCTTCCCGCCGCCGGTGCCCTAGCGCGCCACCGCCCCGGCGGGGTCAAGCCGGGGCGGTGGGAGATCGTGGTGGTGGTCAGAAGCGGATGGGCACGCAGCGAGGGCCGCGCACCTGCCCGCCGTTCCACCGCACGGCGCTCGGATCAGCCAGCTCGAAGGTGGGGATCCGCTCGAGGAACGTCTCCACCGCGACCCGGATCTCCATGCGAGCCAGGTTCGAGCCCAGGCAGCGGTGGATCCCGGAGCCGAAGGCGAAGTGTCGGTTCTTGGCCCGGTCGATGACCACCTCGTCGGCCCGCTCGAACATCTCCGGGTCGTGGTTGCCGGCCGGGAAGGCCATGAGGACCTTGTCGCCCTCCTTCATGGGGCAGCCGGCGAACTCGGTGTCCTCGGTGACGTAGCGGGCCATGGTCACGGGGCTGTAGGCCCGGAGGAACTCCTCCACCGCGGTGGGGATCAGCTCGGGCTCGTCGCGCAGGCGCTGCTGGTCCTCGGGGTGGGTGGCCAGGTGCAGGAGGCTGGACCCGATGTTGCTCCACGTGGTGTCGATGCCGGCGACCAAGAGCAGGAAGCACGTGCCCAGCAGGTGCTGGTCGGTGATGGGTTCCTCGGTCTCGGCCCCGAGCAGCATGGTGAGGATGTCATCGGGTCGGTCGGCCGGGTCCATGGCCTGGCGCGCCGCGATGTGGGTCACGAAGTAGCCCGTCATCTCCCCGAGGACATCGGGGATGTTGGCCAGGTTCTCGAAGCCTTCCTGCAGGGTGCGGACCACCCAGCTGGTGAACAGCGCCTCGTCGTCGAGGGGGATGCCGATCATCTGGGCGATCACCCGCACGGGGATGTGCTGGGCATAGTCGGCGGCCGCGTCGCCGTGGCCGTCGCTGAAGTGCTCGTCGATCAGGCTGTTGGCCAGCGCCCGGGTGATGGGGGTCATCGTGTCGATGGCCGACGGCCCGAACGCGGGCAGCAGCAGGCGCCGGGCCCAGGTGTGGAACGGCTGGTCGGAGCTGATCGGCGGGATCGGCATCACGTCGTTCATGGGGATGTCGAAGGGCGACACCACGGCGATGTCCCGCGACGAGAACCGCTCCACGTCGTGGGCGATCTCGGCCAGGTCCTTGTAGCGGACCGGCAGCCACGTGCGCTGGCGCCGCTCGGTGAAGGCGATGGGGCAGCGCTCCCGCTGCTCGGCCCACCGCGGCGTCGGGTCGGTGACGTAGTCGGGGTCGAAGACGTCGAAGTCGTTGGCCCAGTCGGTGACAGGGCCGTAGGTGGCCCCGGCGCCATCCCTGACCTGCAGCTCGGCGTCGGCGGTGTCGGTCATGAGCGGATCTCCGTCGTCATCGTCACGTGGACATCCTACGCAATCACCCCACACGAGACAAGTACTGTCTGGTGTCGCACAGTCGACCGGGGCCCGGACGCGCCGACGCCGCCGCACGGGGCGGCGGCGTCGGCGGCCAGGTCTGCCGGGGCTGGGCCCGGCCCGTTCAGTCGTCGGTGATGGTGATCGCGTACTCCGGGCAGTTGTCGACGGCGAGCTGCGCCGCCTCCTCCTGCCCTGGCGGTACGACGCCATCACCCTTGACCCACGCCATACCGAGCTCATCGACCTCGAACAGGTCGGGGGCAAGGACGACGCAGCGGTTGTGCCCCTGGCACTTCTCCTGATCCACGTGAACACGCATGCCGGGACCCTAGACCACGGGGTGCGACATGGGGCGAATTCCGACGCATGTCGCGATGGCGTGGATCATCGACCTGCCTCCGGGCTGCGACGCCGCGAGAACGACGGCGTCCGCTTCTCGAGGAACGCGGTCATGCCCTCACGTGCCTCGTCGGTGGTGAACAGCTGAGCCGACACCTTCGACGTCCACTCGAAGGCCTCGTCGGTGCCGAGCTGCGGGACGCGGGCGAGGAGCTCCTTGGCCGCGGCCAGGCCGCCGGGGGCGGCGGCGAGCAGGTCGTCGACCACGGCGTCGACCTCGGCGTCGAGGCGGTCGGCCGGCACGGCGGCGTTGATGAGGCCCATCTCGGCCGCCTCGACGGCGGTGAAGCGGTGGCCCCGCAGGAACGTGGCCCGGGCATCGGCGGTGCGCAGCTTGGGCAGGCACACCACCGAGATCACCGCCGGCGCCACGCCGATGCGCACCTCGGTGAAGCCGAACTTGGCGTCCTCGACCGCGATCGAGATGTCCATGGCCGCGGCCAGCCCCATGCCGCCGGCCACGCAGTGCCCGGCGATGCGCCCGACGTAGGGCTTGGGCGAGCTGGCGAAGCGGCCGAACAGGTGCATGGGGCTGCTGACCGCGGCCGG
>JBKHVG010000032.1:0-29503 GCA_046570205.1 Acidimicrobiia bacterium | reverse complement strand
CCACCCGGACGACCACGACACGGCGGAGCTGCTTCAGGAGTGGCGCACCCGCTACGAGGCCGGGCTCGCCGCCTGACCCCGGACCGCGTCCCGGGGGCGCAGGTCGACCATCCTTCGTCGATGCGCACGCACGGAACGGGTCGATGACGAACCGTCGCCGCGGGCGGCCCCGCCGCTCCCCCGCCGAGCGGGCCGAGCAGCGCGACCGCCTGGTCGAGGCGGCGATGGACACCGTGCGCGAGCGCGGACCCGACTGCTCGATGGATGATCTGGCCCGCGGCGCCGGCGTCAGCAAGCCGGTGCTCTACAGCCACTTCGGCGACAAGCGCGGCGTGGCCGATGCCATCGCCGTGACCCTGGCCCACCGACTCGAGGCTCGAGCGGCCGCCGACCTCGCCGGCGCGCCGATCGAGCTGGCTGCCGTGGTGCGCGCCACGTTCCGTGCGCTGATCGACCTGATCGACACCGAACCGGAGCTCTACTCGTTCATCGTCCGGGCGATCCGCACAGACGGCCGGGGCCTGCTCGACAACGCCCTGGTGGGCGTGATCCAGCACCGTCTCCAGGTGCTCGTCGGGCTGCTCCTGCCCGGCCTCGAACCGGCCCGCCTGCGGGCGCTCACCGACGGCCTGTTCGGCTTCGGGTTCGCCGCGGTCGAGTCGTGGACCTCCCACCGGGAGCTGTCGAAGGAGGAGCTGGTCGAGGCCCTCTCGGTCGTCGTGCAGGGCGGCATCGAGGCAGCCGGCACCCTCCGCGACTGACCCCCCCCAACCGAAACTGGCAGTCGTGGCGTAGCAGCTGGGCTCAGGCAAGCGCCCGGGTGCAACGTCAGCACTGCCAGTTCAAGGTGCGGGGGGCGGACTCGACGCCCGCTGCTACGTGGGCACTGCCAGTTCGGGGGAGGTCGGGGGTCTCGCGCTACGTGGGCACTGCCAGTTCAGGCGG
Source organism: Acidimicrobiia bacterium (assembly GCA_046570205.1). Classification (GTDB taxonomy): domain Bacteria; phylum Actinomycetota; class Acidimicrobiia; order Acidimicrobiales; family Salinilacustritrichaceae; genus Salinilacustrithrix. The sequence continues at coordinate 28,558 of JBKHVG010000032.1, read as the reverse complement.
GGCGGGACGTGGACTCGGTGCGGAAGACCAGGCCCTTGTAGCCGTCCTTGTAGCCAGCGGCCTCCAGCAGCTCCCGCACCGGCGACTCCCGCACCGGCTCGCCGTCGACCTTGCGGATCTCCAGGCTCCGGTACCGGCCGCGGCGGACCAACGCCTTGAGCAGCTCGGCCCACTCGGGATGCTGCGCGGTGGCGGCGAAGGTCGACAGCGAGTGGCCGCCGCGCTCGAGGTAGGCGACCAGCTCGCCGTCGACCAGCACCACGTGGGCGCCGGCCTGGCGCGCCGGGCGCCCGGCGGACTCGGGCCACGGCAGGGCGGCACCATAGGGCTGGGCCGGGTCGGTGGCCGCCAGCACCATGCCCTGACCGGTCTCGTCCCGATCGACGGATCGTGCGGCGCGGAGCCGGTCGACGGCGCCGCCCACGGCGAACTGGGCCGCGCCGAGGCCGGCGACGAAGTAGCCGCGCCGGACCTCACCGCGCTCCTCCAGCGCCTTGAGCACCGGGTACACCCCGGCGAAGCCGCCCTCGCTGCCCTCGCCCAGCGCGGCCTCCCGGGTGAGGACGCCATAGCGCTCGAGCAGCTGGCGGGCCTTGGCGTGCGCGGCCTCGGTGGGCGTGGGGGTCGGCTGGAGCAGCGGCGCCACCAGCGACCATCTCCCGGCGCCGGCGGCCGGTCCGAGCCGGGCGAGCCGACCGGGCCGCGGTCGGGGGCGGGCCCCGCCTTTGCGGCCGCCACCACGCCGAGGGGAGCTGCCGAGGAACGAGCGCAGCGGGCCGAGGCCGTCGTTGGTGACGTCGCCGGCCCACACCAGATCCCAGAGCGCGGCGAGCACCGTGGCCTCGTCGTCGGGCGCGCCGGCCTGCTGGCACGCGGCCACGATGTCGGTCCAGAAGCTGGCGCCGCGCTGGCCGAGGTGGTCGAGGATGACCCGGTGCGCCTCGCCGTCGGGCGCGGGATCGAGGGTGGGCACGAGCAGGGCGGCGTGGTCCCGGAACAGCAGTCGGATCCGGCCGTCCTTGGCGCCCAGGCTCCCGCTGCCGACCCACACGACCTCGCCGGCCGCGCAGAGCTGGTCGAGCTGGGAGGGGTCGTAGTCGGGCAGCCGAACGGGGAGGATGTCGGATTCGAGGACCGACGCCGGGATGGGCGCGCCCTGCAGCTGGGCCAGGACGTCGATGAGGGCGTCGATCCCCCGGCGGTCGCGGCCGATGTCGTGCCAGGCCGGGAGGAAGCGACCGAGCGCGTCGGACTCGACCGGCTCGACCTCCTTGCGCAGGGCGGCGAGGGAGCGCCGGCGCAGGGTGCGGAGCACGTCGGGATCGGTCCACTCGCGGTCGTGGCCGTCGGGTCGGAACTCGCCCCGGATGACCCGACCCTCGGCCTCGAGGCGTTCGAGCGAGGGCAGCACCCGCTCGGCGCTGACGCCGTACCGGGCGGCCAGTGCGGTGACCGTGAACGGGGCATGGGTCCGGGCGTAGCGGGCGACGAGATCGGCCATCGGGTCGTCGACCGGGTCGGTGAACGCCGCCGGCAGACCGACCGGCACCGTCACGCCGAGCGCGTCGCGCAGGCGGCCGGCGTCCTCGGTCACCGCCCAGCGGTCCTCGCCCGCGACCGACGCCACGTAGGCCCGCCGGTCGGCGGCCAGCGCCTGGATCAGGGGGGCGGCGTCGCCCTCGCAGCGGATGTCGAGCTCCTCCAGCGTCAGCGGGCCGAGCAGGCGGAGCAGGTCGTGGACCTCGTCGGCGTCTCGCGCCCGGCGCCCCTCCACCAGGCGCTGCAGCTCGAGCTCCAGGTCGGCGAGCACCTCGGGGTCGATGAGCTCACGCAGCTCCTCGGACCCGAGCAGCTCCCGGAGCAGGTCGCGGTCGAGGGCCAGGGCGGCGGCCCGGCGCTCGGCCAGCGGCGTGTCGCCCTCGTACATGTAGACCGCGATCCAGCCGAACAGCAGCGACTGCGCCATCGGCGAGGCCTGGCCGGTCTCCACCGGCACGACCCGCACCTTGCGGTTGCGGATGTCGCGCAGCACCTCCTCGAGGGCGGGCAGGTCGAACACGTCGTTCACGCACTCGCGCGTCGTCTCGAGCAGGATCGGGAACGTCGGGTACTTGGCGGCCACCTTCAGCAGGTCGGCGGCCCGCTGGCGCTGCTGCCACAGCGGCTGGCGGCGGTCGGGCCGACGCCGAGGCAGCAGCAGGGCCCGGCCGGCGCACTCCCGGAACCGGGACGCGAACATCGCCGTGTTGGGCAGCTGGCCGAGGACGATGTCGCGGATCTCGTCCGGCGGGATCGCCAGCTCCTCGACCGGCAGCTCCTCGACCGACTCGGGCAGGCGCAGCACGATGCCGTCGTCGGACCAGATCATCTCCACCTCGACGCCCCACCGCTCCCCCAGCGTCTGCTGCAGCGCCATGGCCCACGGGGCGTGAACCTGGGCGCCGAAGGGCGAGAGCACGCACACCCGCCAGTCACCGATCTCGTCCCGGAACCGCTCCACCACGATGGTGCGGTCGTCGGGGACCACACCGGTGGCCTCGGCCTGCTCGTCCAGGTACGACACCAGGTTCAGGGCGGCCAGCTCGTCGAGGCCGTGGTCCTCCCGGAGCGTCTTCAACGGGTCGGGCGTCGTGGCGCGGTCGCGCAGCTCGCGCACGAACTGGCCGATGCCCTGGCCCAGCTCCAGCGGTCGGCCCGGACCCTCGCCGTGCCAGAACGGCATCTTGCCGGGCAGGCCGGGGGCGGGCGTGACGATGACCCGCTCGAAGGTGATCTCCTCGATCCGCCACGTCGATGCGCCGAGCAGGAACGTCTCCCCGGCTCGGGATTCGTACACCATCTCCTCGTCGAGCTCGCCGACCCGGGTGCCGTCGGGCAGGAACACGCCGAAGAGGCCCCGGTCGGGGATGGTGCCCGGGTTGGTGACGGCCAGGCGCTGGGCACCGGCCCGCCCTCGCACGACGCCGCCGCCCCCGCCCGGCGCCGTGCGGTCCCAGACGATCCGGGGCCGCAGCTCGCTGAACTCCTCGGACGGGTAGCGGCCGGCCAGCAGATCCAGGCAGGCGTGGAAGACCTCGTCGCCGAGGGTGGAGAAGCTGGCGCTGCGACGCAGGATCCGGGCCAGGTCGTCGACCTGCCACTCGTCCAGCGCGCACATGGCCACGATCTGCTGGCACAGCACGTCCAGGGGGTTGCGCGGGTAGCGGGTGCGCTCGATGAGCCCGTCGCGCATGCGCTTCACGACCACGGCCGACTCGACCAGGTCGGCCCGGTGCTTGGGGAACAGCTTGCCGCGGCTGGGCTCGCCGACCTGATGGCCGGCACGACCGATGCGCTGCAGGCCCGACGAGACGCTGCCCGGCGACTCCACCTGGATGACCAGGTCGACGGCGCCCATGTCGATGCCCAGCTCCAGCGAGGACGTGGCCACGAGCCCCTTCAACCGCCCCGACTTGAGCTCGTCCTCGATCTGCAGGCGCCGCTCCCGCGAGATGGACCCGTGGTGGGCCTTCACCAGCTCGGGCACGTCGCTGTTGTCATCGACGTGGCCGACGCCCATGGCCTCGTTGCCGGCGTTCCCCTCGTCGTGGGCCAGCTCGTTCAGGCGGGTGGCGAGCCGCTCGGCCAGGCGGCGGGCGTTGACGAAGATGAGCGTGGAGCGGTTCTCCTGGACGAGCTCGAGCAGGCGCGGGTGCATGGACGGCCAGATGCTGCGCCGCACCGGACCGAGCGACGCCGGCCCGCTGATCGGCTCGTCGATGACCTTGCCGAGGTCGCCCATGTCCTCGACCGGGACGATGACCTCGATGTCGAGCTCCTTGCGGACGCCGGCGTCGACGATGTCGACCGGGCGCCACGCGCCGGCGTCGTCGCGGCCGCCGAGGAACTCGGCGATCTCCTCCAGCGGCCGCTGGGTGGCCGACAGGCCGATGCGCTGCGGGCCGCCGGGACGGTCGGTCACCTCGACGAGGCGCTCCATCGTCACCGACAGGTGGGACCCGCGCTTGGTCTTGGCCACGGCGTGGATCTCGTCGACGATGACGGCCTCGACGCCCTGCAGCGTCTCCCGGGCCTGCGACGTGAGCATCAGGTACAGCGACTCGGGCGTCGTGATGAGGATGTCGGGCGGGTTCCGGACCAGCTTGCGGCGCTCGTCGGCCGGCGTGTCGCCGGTGCGCATCCCCACGACGGGCTCGTGGTACGGCAGGCCGAGTCGCTCGGCGGCGAGGCGGATGCCCTGGATCGGTGCCCGCAGGTTCTTCTCGACGTCGACGGCCAGGGCCCGCAGCGGCGACAGGTAGACGACCCGGGTGCGGTGGGTGCGCGCCTCGGGCGGGGGCGTCGACGTGAGCCGGTCGATCGCCCACAGGAACGCGGACAGGGTCTTGCCCGAGCCGGTGGGGGCGAGGATCAGGGTGTGGGCACCCGAGGCGATGGTGGGCCAGCCCTTGGCCTGGGGCGGCGTCGGCTCCGGGAAGGACGTCTCGAACCAGGCCCGGACCGCGGGCGAGAACTGGTCGAGCGCGGCCGGTCCGGGCATCGGAGGAACGGTATCGGCAGGTCGTGACCGGACGACCTCGCCAGGCGGTCAGCGGACGCGGGCGCTGGCCAGGACACCTTCGATCACGATGGCCACGCCGTCGTCCATGTGGTGCTCGGTCTGCTCGTCGGCCGCCTCGATGGCGGCGGGGACCGCGTTGCCCATGGCCACGCCGCGGCCCGCCCAGCGCAGCATCTCGCTGTCGTTGCGGTTGTCGCCGAGCGCGACCACCTGGCTCGCGTCGATGCCCGAGCGGCCGCACACGACGGCGAGGGCAGCGGCCTTGTGCACGCCGGCCCCGGTGATCTCCACCGTGTCGATGCCCGAGTAGGTGGCCAGGACGTCCTCCGGGATGGTCGGTTCGAGCAGCTCGAGCAGGGCCTCCTCGTCGAGCCGTGGATGGCGCACGAGGAGCTTCAACATGCCATCGCCCTGCGGCGGCCGGACGCCCTCGTGATCGGGGTAGTGCTGGGCGACGTCGGGACGCATCTCGGCGTAGGTGCGGTCGAAGCCGAACCCGCCGGTGGCCAGCTCCCATGCCAGGCCGGCGTCGGGGACGGTGGAGACGACGGCGTCGATGAGGGCCTCCACCGTGTCGGCGGGGAAGGCGAAGACGTCGGTGTTCGCCTCGCCGACGATGTCGCGCACCAGCGCGCCGTTCGAGCAGACGGCCGTCCTGATCTCGCCGGCCGGCGCCAGGAGCGGCACGGCGGAGCGCCAGCCACGACCGGTGGCGGCCACGACCGTGATGCCGGCGGCGTGGGCGTCGCGGATGGCGGCCAGCGTCCGTGACGAGATGGTGCCGTCGGACCGCAGCAGCGTGCCGTCCATGTCCGTGGCGATGAGGCGCACGCCTCGCTCGGTCATCCGGCGACTGCGGCGGCCAGCACGCCGCGGGTGGCGAGCGCCATGGGACCCTCGGCCTCCGCCGTGACGATGCCGGTGGTGATGGTGCCGATGTCGGGCCGGACGAGCAGCGACGACCCGTTCATGCCGATGCGCATCGCCGGACCCTACGCCGGTCCTCGGGCGTCAGATGAGCGCTTCCACCAGGTAGGGGCCCTCGGTGGCGAGGCCGCGCTCGAGACCGGCGCGCAGCTCCTCCACCGTGGTGGCCTGCATGCCGTCGACGCCGAAGCCCTTGGCCAGCGACACCCAGTCGAGGGCGGGGGAGCCCAGGTCGGTGAGGGAGCGGGCCTGGGGACCGGGGTCCTGGTTGCCGGTGCGGTGCAGCTCCATCTGCAGGATGCGGTACGCCTGGTTGGCGCAGACGACCACGGTGACGTCGAGGCCCTCGCGGGCCATGGTCCACAGCGACTGCAGCGTGTACAGCCCGGAGCCGTCGGCCTGGAGGGCGATGACCTTGCGGTCGGGCGCGGCCACCGCCGCCCCCACGGCGCACGGCAGGCCCTGGCCGATGGCGCCGCCCGTGAGGGAGAGCGCCTCGTGCGGCGGTGCGCCCCCGGCGCCGATCGCCCAGCCCAGACCCGATGTGGCCGCCTCGTTGACGACGATGGCACCCTCGGGCTGGATGGCGGCGACCACCTGGCCCATCGTGAACATGTCGAGGTCGCCGCCGGGGAGCTCGGTGGTGGGACGATCGGTGATCGCCACCGGCGGGCACCCGAGCGCGTCGACCAGTGCGTCGAGGCCCAGGTGGCCGCGGGTGCCGGCCGGGCACAGCTCGAGGACCTCGCACGCCTTGTCCAGCAGGTCGCTGCGGCCGAGGGACTGGTAGCCGAAGAAGGCGACGGGCGCACGGGTGCCGGCGCAGACGAGGGTGCGCACGCCGGCGAGCCCGTCGATGGCCTGCTCGGGGAAGTACGGGATGGCCTCGAAGCGAGGCAGGCCGAGCCCCTGCTCGAGCACGGCGGTGAACGTGTCGACCCAGACCGTCGCGCCGGTGGCCTCCGCGATGCGGTGGGCGGCTTCGAGCTCGGGCCGCCGGACGACGCCGCCGAGGAGGATGGCGACGCCGTCGCCGCCCCGCAGCTTGGAGGCTGCGGCCCCGACGGCGTCGCCGTCGACGGGTGAGTCGACGTCGGTGAGCATGCCGACGTCGTGGAGGTCCGCCGCCCCCCAGGCCGCGTCCTGCGGGACGATGAGGGTGGCGACGCCCGACGGCGGCCCGATGGACGCCGCGATCGCGTCGAGCATGGCGCTGCCGGCGTGGGACGCACCCGGGACCCGCTCCACGTGGCGGGAGACGGGACGGGCGAGGGACTCGATGTCGCTGGTGAGCGGGGCGTCGGCGTGGAGGTGCCAGGTGGCGTGGTCCCCGATGACGTTCACCACCGGCGTGTGGGCCCGCCGGGCGTTGTGGAGGTTGGCGATGCCGTTGGCGAAGCCGGGCCCGAGGTGCAGCAGCGTCAGCGCCGGGCGACCCCTGACGCGGCCGTAGCCGTCGGCGGCGCCGGTGACGACGCCCTCGAAGAGCCCCAGCACCCCCCGCATGCCCGGCACCCGGTCGAGCGCACCGACCAGCTCCATCTCGGTGGTGCCCGGGTTGGCGAAGCACACCTCGACGCCCTGCTCGACAGCGGTCTGCAACAGCAGCTCGGCACCGTTCACGTGGTCATCCTCCTGGTCGTGGTCACGGGCCGTCGGCTCCGCCCGGCGCGGCGGCCCGCACGGCGGCCCGACGCGGCACGTCGTCGACGATGTAGCCCTGCGCGGCGAGGGCGGCCTTCAGCTGGTCGGCGCTCTCGCCGTCGCGCGTCTCGACGAGCAGCTCGATCTCGGTGACGCGCGCCGAGTGGATCCCGAACTCCCGGTGGTGCCAGAGGTCGACGATGTTCCCGCCGGCCCGGCCCACCGCCGCGGTGAGCTCACCCAGCGCGCCCGGGCTGTCGGGCACCTCGATGACCACCCGGCACAGGCGCCCCGTGCGGGCCAGGCCGCGCATGATCACCGCCGACAGCAGGCGGAGGTCGATGTTGGCCCCCGACAGCACCAGGGCGACGGTGCGGCCGGCGAAGCGGTCCGGCTCGGCCAGCAGCGCGGCGAGCGGCGCGGCGCCCGCCCCCTCGCTGACCGTCTTTTCGATCTCGAGGAACCAGATCACGGCCTCCTCGATGAGCCGCTCCGGCACGGTGACGATGTCGTCGGCCAGCGCCGAGATGATCTCCGACGTCAACCGCCCCGGCGTCTTGACCGCGATGCCTTCGGCGATGGTGGGACCCCATGTCGGGTCGGGCGGCGCCGCGCTGCGCCCGGTGGCCGTGAGCATGGCTGGGTGCAGCTCGGACTGGACCCCGATCAGCTCGATGCCCGGTGCGAGGGCGCGGGCCGCGACGCACGTGCCGGCGAACAGGCCGCCGCCGCCGACGGGCACGATGACGGCGTCGAGCTCGGGGCCGTCCTCGATCAGCTCCACGGCGCACGTGCCCTGGCCGGCGATGATGGCCGGGTCGTCGTAGGGCGCGATGAAGGTGGCGCCCTGCTCGGCGACGAGCTGCATCGCCACGTCCTTGGCCTCGTCGAGGTTGGCCCCGGCCACGACGACCGTGGCGCCGTTGTCCTCGGTGGCCGAGATCTTGTTGGCCGGCGTGCCGACCGGCATGACGATCGTGGACGAGATGCCGAGCAGCGTGGCGTGGTGTGCGACGGCCTGGGCGTGGTTGCCGGCCGACATGGCCACGACGCCGGTCCGGGCCTGGCCCGGGTCCAGCTGCAGCAGGAAGTTGCGGGCCCCTCGCTCCTTGAACGACGCCGTGTACTGGAGGTTCTCGAACTTCACCCACACGTCGGCGCCGGTGATCGCCGAGAGCGTGCGCGAGCGGGCCATCGGCGTGCGGATGACGGCGTCGGCGATCGCGGCGTGCGCGGCCGTCACGTCGTCGAAGGTCACCGGTAGCCGTCCGTGGCGCACCGGTGCATGGTGTCACGATGCGAGGTCGGGCGACGGCCGGTCGGACCTAGGCTCTGGCCATGGCCGAGTACAGCACGCCCGAGTGGCATCCGGCGTTCGAGGAGTACTGCGAGGCGATCTGGGAGCTGGCCGAGGACGACATCGCCGTCATCCAGGCCCGCATCGCCGAGCGCCTCGACGTCTCGCGCCCCGCGGTGTCCGAGATGATCCGCAAGCTCGACACCGAGGGACTCGTGGCCACCGAGGCCGGCAAGATCGGCCTGACCCCGGCCGGCCGCGACCTGGCCGAGCGCGTCGTGCGCCGCCACCGCCTGGCCGAACGGTTCATCACCGACATCCTCGGCCTGTCGTGGGCGGTCGCCCACCAGGAGGCCGGTCGCTGGGAGCACGTCATGTCCGCCGAGATCGAGCAGGCGATGGACGCGCTCCTCGGCTCACCCACCACCTGCCCGCACGGCAACCCCATCCCCGGGTCGATGTACGACGAGCCCGACACCGCACCCCTGGCCACCATCGGCGTCGGCGCCCGCTTCGTCGTGAACCGGATCCCCGAGGAGCTCGAGTTCACGCCCGGTCTGCTCGACTTCCTGGAGGATGCCTCGGTCACGCCCGGCACCACCGGGACGGTCACCGCGCTGTCACCCGACGGCACGACCACCATCGAGATCGACGGCCACACCGTCGGCATCGGCGCCTTCGCCAGCGAGCGCATCCTCGTCAGCGCCGCCTGACCGCCGGGCCGCGGGGTCGCTCCGCCACCCCCACATGGCCAGGGCGGCGAGGGCCACCACCCACGCGGCCACGACGACGTCGGTCATCGAGCCGTCCCGACGCAGGTCGGGTAGGGCGGCTCGCGCCGCACGGATCCACGGGTTCGCCGTGCGGTCGAAGTCGACGATCAGCCGGAGGTCGCCGAACGTGGCCTCGACCGCCAGCCAGGCCCACGTGGTGACGCCGATCGCACCGGTGCCCAGCAGCACCCGCCACGGCAGGACGACCCCGGCCTGCCGACGTCGGTCGACGAAGCTCGCGATCGCCAGCACCAGCAGCGGGAGCACCACCACCACCTGACGTCCCGGCCACCACCAGCCGTGCATCGTCAACGCGATCCACGTGGCCGTGGCCCACCCCGCGGCGAGCGGGAGCAGCAGCACGGCGGCGACGCGACCACGCCGGTGCACCAGCCCGGCGACGGCCGGTACGGCGAGCAGGAACGCCGGCGCCCAGACCAGCAGCCCGAAGTGGCGGTCGACGAGCAGCCCGACGAGGCGGACGCTGCGGCCGACGTGGTCGGGGTCGTTGCCCACGACGGTGAGCTCCCCGCCGACGAAGTGGTCGCCGGCGGCGTAGACGGTCCAGCCGCCGTACACCCGCTGGTGCACGACGAGGTAGACCACCGCGGACACGGCGAGGACAGCGGCCGCCGCCACGCGGTGTCGCCGGTCGAGCAGGAGCCCGAGCACGGCGATGGCGGCGGCCACCCCGACGTACTTGATGCCGAGCCACGGCAGCGCGACCACGGCACCGGTCCAGGCGGTCGATGCGCCGGCGTGGTGGCGTCCCGTCTCGGTGGCTCGCGCCCCGAGGCTGAGCAGGCCGCCGGACGCCACTGCGACGGCGAGCGCGGCGGGAAGCTCGGGGTAGAGCTGATTGCCGTAGGTGGCCAGCGGTGCGGCGAGGGAGAAGGCGCCCACGGCGACCACCGCCGTGCGGCAGCGGACCCCGAGCCGGGCGACCCCCACCCACACCGAGACGGCGGCCACGGCCCCGGCCATGAGTGCCAGCACGGCGCGGGCGCCGGCGAGCTCGGCGTGGTGCCAGTCGCCGACCACCAGCTGCGCAACCACCACGCCCGGCGCGAGCAGCAGGGGCAGCAGCGGGTCGTGGGGGCTCAGCTCGGAGCCGTCCCGACGGGGTTCGGTCTGGCGGGGCAGCTGCGCCTCGTGGAAGTCCCGCCAGCGCCCGGCGGCCAGCTCGTCGGCGATGTCGAGGTCACCGTCCTCGGCCAGGCTGATGGCGCTCAGCAGGTACTGGGGCTCATCGGCAGTGATCCGGGCGCCGTAGGTGGCCCGGACCCCGGCGCCCAGCAGGGCCCAGAGCGTCACGGCGAGGAACACTCCGGCGAGCAGCGGCCGTCCGACCGAGCTCGACGTGTCGGCGCCCAGCCCATGGGCTCGATCTCGTCGAGTTCGCACGGTGAGCTCAGTCGAGCAGCTCGGCCCGGCGCACGACCAGCACCCAGGTGAGCAGGCCCGACACGAGCAGCAGCACCAGCGCGGCGAGCCCGGCCTCGGCCAGGGCGTTCTCCTCGGTGGCCGACCAGATCCGGGTGGCCAGCGTCTCGAAGCCGGTGGGCGCGAGCAGCAGCGTGGCCGGAAGCTCCTTCATCGTCGACAGCAGCACCAGGCCGCCGCCGGCGGCGAGGCCGGGCGCCATCAGCGGCGCGTCGATGCGCAGCAGCCGGCGCCACCGGTCGGCGCCGAGCATGCGAGCGGCATCGTCGAGGCGCGCCGGGACGGAGCCGACGGCGACGCCGGCGGCCCGAACGGACTGGGCTCCGAAGTGCACCACGTAGGCCAGCACCAGCAAGGGGAACGTCTGGTAGAAGGCGTCCAGCACCGGCGTGTTGAGCGACAGGAACACCATCGACAGCGCGATCACGATGCCCGGCAGCGCGAAGCCGCCCACCACCAGGGTGAGCGCAGGAGCCGCGACCCGGCTGCGGTAGCGGGTGGCCAGGAAGGCGAGGGGCAGGACCACCACCACCGCCACCAGCGCGGTCACGATGGAGATGCCGGCGGTGTTGAGCACCGGGGTCCACAGGTCGGCGTCGGACAGCTCGAGGGAGCCGGAGCGGAGGCCCCGCCGGGTCCAGTGGATGAGCGAGGCCACCGGGGCGACGATGGCGTTCACCAGGAAGAAGGCGGCGAGGCCGAAGATCGGCCACCGCCACCGTCCGAGCGGCACCGTGAGCGACCGCTTGGTGCGCAGCCCGGACGGCACCGATGCGTTGCGGCCCACGCGCCGCTCGGCCACGGTGACGAGGAGGGCGACGATCGCCAGCACCAGGCCGAGCGCCATGGCCAGGTCGCGACGCAGGACGCGGTTGGCGTAGATGACCCGGGTGATCGCCGGGTACCCGAGCAGGTCGACCGCGCCGAAGTCCGACACGGCGTAGAGGAACACGAGCAGCGTCCCCGCGGCGATGGCGGTGCGGGCCTGGGGCAGCACCACCTGGAAGAACACGGCCAGCGGGCGCCGGCCGAGCAGGCGGGCGGACTCCTCGACCGAGGGGCCGAGGGCGCGCAGGCGCGCCGCCACGGGCAGCTGCACGTAGGGGTAGGTGAACAGGGTCAGCACCAGCCACGACCCGAACAGACCGTCCACCTGCGGCAGCCGGTCGACGCCGAGCGGGCCGAGCACGGACTCGAGCAGCCCGCCGGGGGACACCGAGGCGCGCAGCGCGAGGGCGCCGACGAAGGAGGGGAACACGAGCGGGAGGGGCACCAGCACGGCGAAGACCCGCCGGTAGGGCACGTCGGAGCGGGCGACCAGCCAGGCCAGCGCCGTGCCGATCACCGCAGCGGAGGCGGCCACGAGCGAGGCGAGGACCACCGTCCGCCACAGCGCATCCTGCACCCGGTCGTCGGACACGACCGTCGACAGCCCGACGTCGCCGACGGCGACGCGGGAGATCAGGTAGGCCAGCGGGGTGGCGAAGACCAGCGCGACGAGAGCCGAGGTCGCCGAGAGGGCGACCGGTGCCCGGGGCCGCCGCGTGCCGAGCACTACCCGTCCAGGCCGCTGTCCTGGATCAGCGCTGCGGTGCGGGCCAGCCCGCCCCCGAGGCCGTCGAGGTCGATGGTGGTGGTGTTGATCGACGACAGCGGCGGCACGGACTCGGCCTGCGCCACGCCACGGGCGAGGGGGTACTCGAACGTCTCCTCGCTGAAGTACCGCTGGGCCTCCTCCGACAGCAGGAACGACACCAGCGCCTTCGCGTCCTCGGTCTGGTCGCTGGTGGCGAGCACCGCGGTGGCCGTGGTGATCAGCAGCGAACCGATGTCGCCCTCGGCGAAGAAGTGGTTGGCGGCGGGGATGTCGGGGTCCTCGTCCTGGGCCCGCTCCAGGTAGTAGTGGTTCACCAGGCCCATGGGGACCTCGCCGCGGCTGACCGCCTCGACGATGGCGGTGTTGTTCGAGTACGTCGGGGAGTCGTTGGCCACCATGCCGGCGAGCCACTCGGTCGCCACCTCGTCGCCGAGCTCCAGGCGCATGGCCGTGACGAAGTCCTGGAAGGAGCCGTTGTTCGGGGCCACCGCGACCCGCCCGGCGAACTCCTCGCCGGTGAGGTGCAGCACGGAGTCGGGCAGCTCGGACTCCTCGACCAGGTCGGTGTTGTGGACCAGGACGCGCACGCGCCCCGACAGGCCCACCCACTCGCCGTCGCCGGCGCGGAACTGGTCGTCGACCAGGTCGAGGACCGAGGCGTCGAGGCGGCGCAGCGCACCCTGTTCGTCGAGGAAGCCCACGGCACCGGGGGACTGGGAGATGAACACGTCGACCTCGCTGCGATCGCCTTCCTCGTCGATGAGCAGGGCGAGGTCGGCGGAGTCGCCGTAGCGCACGTCGATCTTCGTGCCGGTCTCCTCGCTGAACTGGTCGAGGAGGGGCTTGATGAGGTCGCTGGTGCGCCCGCTGTAGATGGTGAGCCGCTCCTCGTCGGTGGAGCAGGCCGGAGCCACGAGCGCCACGGTGCACAGGACGGCCAGCACGCCCTTCCAGGCACGCCGGGATCGGGTTCGGGGGGCGGTCATCGTCGGGATGCTAGGAGGCCGACCTTGGTGTGTAAAGTCCGCCTAATGCCTGTCGCTGCCGCGCCGGTGGTGCTCTTCCTGCCCGCTCGCGACGAGGTCGCCACCGTCGCCGACGTGCTGGCCCGTGCGCCCCGCACCATCACCGTCGACGGCCGCTCCCACCCGGTCCGGACCCTCGTCGTCGACGACGGCTCCACCGACGGCACCGGAGACGCGGCACGGGCCTGCGGCGCCGAGGTCGTGCGCACCGAGGGCTTGGGGCTCGGCGCCGCGGTGGGCATCGGCCTGGCGTGGGGCGCCTCGATGGGCGCCGCGGCCGTCGCCTTCTGCGACGCCGACCTGGAGTACGACCCGGCCGAGCTCGGGACGCTGGTCGCTCCGGTGCTCAGCGGGGAGGCGGACTACGTGGTGGGCTCGAGGTTCCTCGGCGGCCCCCGGCGGATGAAGGCCCACCGCGAGCTCGGGAACCGCGTCCTCACCGTGCTCACCGCGGCCAGCACGGCCGGGCGCCGCGGCGTGCCCCTCACCGACGGCCAGTCCGGCTACCGGGCGATGTCACGGGAGGCGGCGGCCGCCGCAGTGGTGGCCCATGACTACAACTACGCGCAGGTGCTCACCCTCGACCTGCTGGGCCGGGGCTTCCGCTACCTCGAGGTGCCCATCACCTACGCGCACCGGCAGGTCGGCCGCTCCTTCGTGCGCCTCCCCACGTACCTGCGGCGGGTGCTGCCCACCATGTGGCGCGTCCGGCGATCCTGGTCCGACGCTGCATCGGCGGAGCCGGTGCCGGCGAGCGTTCAGTCCTCGACCACGTAGCCCCGGAACGCCTCCCGCGCCTCGGCCCAGGCGGCGGCGTCGAAGGTCCCGTCGGGCCGCACGCAGCGTGCCGAGTGCACGCCCATCTCCAGCACGTGGTGCGTGTTGTCCGGGGTCGCCAGTCCCTGCCGACCCAGCACCGTGACCCGCGACGACAGCGTCAAGGCCCGCTCGGCCCGGGCGAGCGCAGCCAGGGACCCGGGCGTCAGCACCGGGTAGACCGATGGCAGGCGCTCGACGTGGACGGCCACGTGGCGGGGGTCGGGGAGCCCGCTGCGCACGAGGTCGTCGGCCACCCGGGCGGCCAGCGCCTCCGGCGGTGCCGACCACACCTCGTCGCCGGGCCAGCACGGGATCTCGGCGCACAGCACGGTGCGGTCGTCCGGGTCGTCGGTGCTGTCCCGGTAGTTGGTGGGCTCGGACACCCGGCTCGGCAGGACCTGGCGGTCGGGCAGGTAGTGGGCGTCGAAGGTCGTGTACGGGCGCCGGTCGAGGACGAGGTACACGAGCACCATCGCCCGCACGGGCGGCGGTCCGAGCGGCTCCTCGTGCAGCCCCAGCCACGACGCCACCCGCCACGCCGGCACCGTGGCGTGGACGTGGCTGGCGCTGACGAGGCGACCGTCGGACAGACCGACGATGACGCGGTCGTGGTGCTCGATCAGCCGGTTCACCCGCCGCCCGGTGTCGACGGGCACGTGGGCGGCCAGCGCCTCGGCGATCGCGCCGAAGCCCTGCCGCGGGTACAGGAACGTGGGCCTGGCCCGCACCCCGCGCAGGAGCCGGCGGGCGATGTCGCCGGGCGACGATGCCGACACCCGCCGCCGGGCGAGCTCGCCGGCCAGGCGACGGGGGTCGGTGTCCCACAGCTTCCAGGCGTAGGGCTCGTGGAACCGGTGCCACACGGTGGGCCCGAGCCCGGCGCGCACGACCTCGGCGTAGGTGTCGGCGTGCGGGCGGCGCATCGGCGACGTCGCAGCGTCGATCGCGGCACGGGCCGCCACGCCGGCGGGCAGGCCGCGCACCAGGCCGAGCGGCGTCAGCGGGAACGGCAGCCAGCGGCCTCCCATGCGGATGCGGCCGTTCCGGGGCCGCTCCTGGAGCTCGACGAGCGAGGACAGCTCGGCCAGCAGCCAGGCCGGCGTCGACGGGTGGAGGCGATGGCTCCCCAGGTCGACGCGCACGCCGGCCACCGTGCGCGACCCCGCCATCCCGCCGACGTGGTCGGAGGCCTCCAGCACCCGGACCTCGTGGCCGTCGCGCTGGAGCTGCCACGCCGTGGCCAGGCCGGCCGGGCCGGCTCCGATGACGACGTGCACCGGCGCCGGCGCCTCAGCCCGCGGCGTACGCGACGGCGGCCTGCCCCGTCGTGCGGATGGAGGCCACGTCGCCGCGGTCGAACCGCGGGACGGAGACCTCCCGCACCCGGACCCGGGTGCCGTCGTCGAGGGTGACGAGGTACACGGTGTCGTGGCCGTAGTACTCGACCAGCTCGACCTGCACGGGCTTGTCGGCGGCGCCCGGCCCCGCGGTGCCGAGGCGGAGGTCCTCGGGCCGGAGCAGCACCTCGCAGCTGCCCTCGACATCGCTGCGCAGCTCGACGTCACCCAGGGCCGTGGACGCCCGACCGTGGCGGGCCACGCCGGGCACCAGGTTGGCGTCGCCGACGAAGTGGGCGACCCAGGCCGTGGCCGGATCGGCGTAGAGGCGGTGGGGCGGTGCCTGCTGCACGATGACGCCCTCGGACATGACGGCGACGTCGTCGCCGAGCACGAAGGCCTCGTCCTGATCGTGGGTGACGAAGACGGTGGTGATGCCGACGCGGTGCAGCAGCTCGTGGACCTCGGTGCGGACCCTGGCCCGCAGCGTCGTGTCGAGGTTGGAGAACGGCTCGTCGAGGAGCAGCACCGATGGCTCCGGGGCCAGGGCGCGGGCGAGGGCGACGCGCTGCTGCTGGCCGCCCGAGAGCGTGCCGGGCGTGCGGTCGGCGAAGCCCTCGAGGCCCACCAGCTCGAGCGCGGCCTCCACCCTGGGGCCCTTGCGCTCGGCGCGCGGCAGGCCGAACGCCACGTTGCCCCCCACGGTCAGGTGGGGGAACAGCGCCCAGTCCTGGAACACCATCCCGATGCGGCGGCGCTCGGGCGGGACGGAGGTGCCGGGACCGCTGACGACGGTGTGGCCGATGCGGACCTCGCCACCGGTCGGCCGCTCGAGTCCGGCGATCGAGCGCAGCAGCGTGGTCTTACCGCAGCCCGACGGCCCGAGCAGCGCCACCACGCTGCCTTCCGGCACGTCGAGGTCCACTCCGTGGAGCACCTCGGTGCCGTCGAAGGACACGGTGATGCCCCGTGCCGAGATCTCGCTCATCAGCCCGCCTCCTCCACCGGCAGGTCGAGGCGGAGCTGGGCGTCGTGGCCGTTCAGGTGCTGCACCACGGGCGACACGTCGCCGCCACCGACCTCGTCGGGAGCGGGCTCGGCCAGGAAGTCGGGCAGCGGCCGCTCATGGACGATGGCCAGCCGCTTGGTCGCTCGGGTGAGGGCCACGTAGAGGGCCCGCAGGCCCTGGGCCTCCTCGTCGACGATGGCAGCCGGCTCCACCACCACGGAGGCATCGACCTCGAGGCCCTTGACCATCCCGACGGGCACGATCGTGACCGGCTGGCGCAACCCCTGGCGGGTGGCCCGCCCGTGCTCGATGCCGGCATCGGTGAGGGCGACGGAGATCGGCTCGACGAAGGTCGCCGGCACGATGATGGCCAGCGAGCCCGGGTCGACCTCGGCTGCTTCGGCCGCGGTGACCTGCGCGACCAGACGGTCCAGGGCCCCGGCGGCGGCCCGGCGCACGACGGGCGGGTCGCCGCCCTCGCGCACCGAGACGGGCGGTCGGAGGTCGGGTGCGGCGACGCGCAGCACCCGAGCCGCCATCTCCATGTTCTTGGCCGGGATGCGGTACCCGACGGTGAGCTCGGACCGACGGGTGCCGCGCTTGGTGGGCAGGTGCTCGAGGATCTCGTCCCAGCTCTGGTGCGCCCATGCACCGGTGGCCTGGGCGATGTCGCCGACGATGGTGAGGGACCCGGACAGGGATCGGCGGGCCACCATGCGCAGCTGCATGGGCGACAGGTCCTGGGCTTCGTCCACCACGATGTGGCCGTAGGTGCGGATCTCGTCGTCGACGCCCTTGCGCCGGCGGCGGGGGCCGAGGCGCTCGCGGGCCTCGTCCAGGAGCGGCACGTCCTGCCAGGTGAAGGTGACCTGGTCCGACGGTGCGACCCGAGGCCGGTGCAGCGCCGCCTGCTCCTCCGGTCGCAGCCACTTCCGGCTCGCCAGCTCGATGAGCGCCCGGGAGCCGAACAGGTCGTGCAACAGCTGGGCCGGGGTCAGGACCGGCCACATCCACTCCAGCGCCTCGACCACGTCGGGATGGCGGCGGAGCTGGTCGCGCACGTCCTCGGCCCGCACCGGGTTGCGAGCCGAGTCGGCCAGCACCTCGAAGAGGCGCTGCTCGACGTGCTTGCGGCCCGCGTTGTGGCGGTGGTAGCGGCGGTGGGCGTCGGCCACGATGCGGCCGCTGTCGGCGACGGTGCACACGAGGGTCTGGGCGCCCAGGCCCACCCGGAGGTCGCGGCGCAGCGCCCGCTGGCGATCGGCCACCGCCTTGCGGATGACGTCGGCCATCCGGGCGTCGCCCTTCACCCGGGCGACGCGGGGTGCGTCCTCGCCCACGATGGCCTCCCGGTCGACGAGGTCGGCCAGCACCGCGAGCTCGACCCCGGCCTCGCCGAGGGAGGGCAGGACCTGGTCGATGTAGCCGAGGAACAGCCGGTTCGGGCCGAGGACGAGCACGCCCTGGCCCTCGAGGGGGAAGCGGTGGGTGTACAGCAGGTAGGCGGCGCGGTGCAGCGCCACGACGGTCTTGCCCGTTCCCGGACCGCCCTGCACGACGAGCACGCCGGACAGCTCGGAGCGGATGATCTCGTCCTGCTCGCCCTGGATGGTGGCGACGATGTCGCCGAGCCGGCCCGTGCGGGTCTCCTCCAGCGCCCGGATGAGCGCGCCGTGGCCCTGGATGCGGTCGTCGTCGGCGAGGGCGATGCCGCCATGGGCGCCGTGCACGGCGTCACCGAACAGCTCGTCTTCGAGGTTCAGCAGCGTGCGACCCCGGGCCGTGAAGTGGCGTCGACGGGCCAGACCCATGGGCTGGGGCCCGGTGGCTCGGTAGAACGCCTCCGAGATCGGCGCCCGCCAGTCCACGACCACGGGCTCCTGGTCGTCGTCGGCCACGGACATGCGGCCGATGTAGAAGGAGTCCTCGCCGTGCTCGGCGTCGGTGTCGAGCCGGCCGAACACCAGCGAGCTGTCGCCCAGATCCAGCTGGGTGAGACGGGTGGCGATGCTGCCCTCGATCATCTCCCGCTCCCAGCGGGCCTGCTCGGTGCCGCCCTTGCCGACCTCGACCATGGACCGCAGCCGTCTGGCCCGGTCGCGCGCCGTCTCCAGGCAGGCGTACGCATGGTCGACGTAGGCCTGCTCGGCGCTCAGTTCCGGATGCTCGTTCAACGGTGCGCGATCACCTCAGAGGCTGGTTCGGAGGGATCGAACATGCTACCCCGACGCGCCCGCCCCCTCCCCCACCATGGCGACGAGGAACGCCAGCACCAGGGCCTCGTCGCGCCAGGCGTCGTACCGGCCCGACGGCCCGCCGTGGCCGGCGCCCAGCTCGGTCTTGAGCAGGAACGGCCCGCCCTCGGCCCGGTCGCGCAGTCGGGCGACCCACTTCGCCGGCTCCCAGTACCCCACCCTCGGATCGTGCAGGCCAGCGGTGGCCAGCACCGGCGGCAGGGTGGCCTCGGGGACGTTCTCGTACGGCGCATAGGACGCCATCACGTCGAAGATCTCCCGCGACTCGACGGGGTTGCCCCATTCCTCCCACTCGATCACGGTGAGCGGCAGCGTGGGGTCGAGGATCGTGTTGAGGGCGTCGACGAAGGGCACCTCGGCCACCACTGCGGCCCACAGGTCCGGGGCGCGGTTGAGCGCGGCGCCGACGAGCAGGCCGCCGGCCGAGCCCCCTCGGATGGCGATGCGGGGCCGCCCGTCGGCGCCGGTGCCGGCGACACCGTCCTCGAGCAGGGCCCGCCCGCAGGCGATGAGGTCGTCGAAGGTGTTGGCCTTGGCGGCCAGCTTGCCCTCCTCGTACCAGCGCCGACCCATCTCCCCGCCGCCCCGCACGTGGCCGATGGCGAAGGCCCAGCCGCGGTCCAGCAGGCTCAGGCGGGAGATGGAGAAGCCGGGATCGATGGAGATCTCGTAGGACCCGTATCCGTAGAGCAGGACGGGCCCGCCCGCCTCGCGGTCGCGGCGGTGCACGAGGCTGATCGGGACGCGCGTGCCGTCGTCGGCCGTGGCCCACAGGCGGCGGGACACGTACTGGTCGGGGTCGTAGCCCCCGAGGACCGGCTGCACCTTGCGGACCGTGCGCGTCCCGGCGTCGAGGTCGACGTCGATCACCGTGGGCGGGGTGACCAGCGAGGTGTAGCTGTGCCGCAGCTGGCGCCAGTCCATGTCGGGGTTCGACGCCAGCGCCACCGACGAGACCTCCTCGGCCTGGTCGAGCAGGAACTCCTCGCCGTCGGAGAGCCGGCGCACCCGGATGCGCGTGGTGGCCTCGGTCCGCTCCTCCACGAGCAGGTGGTCGCGCAGGACGTCGATCCCCTCCAGCCGCACCCCCGGCGTGTGGGGGACGACGTCGACCCAGGCGGCGGGGTCGGGGCCGGCGTCGAGGTCGCGGTGGTCCGACGACGCCGACGCGACCCGGAAGTCGAGGGCATCGTCGTTGGTCAGGACGAAGAAGGTGCCGCCCACGTGCTCCACCTCGGCCTCGATGCCCTGCCGTCGAGGGACGAGCACGTGGAACGGCTCGGCCGGGTCGACGCTCGGTCCGACCCGGATCTCGCTCGTCACCTTGGAGCCCATGGCCAGCACCAGCCACTGGCGGTCCTTGGTCTCGCTGATCTGGCAGAAGAACCGCTCGTCGTCCTCGCGGTGCACCAGCACGTCGTCGCTCGCCGGCGTGCCCAGGCGGTGACGCCAGACCTCGTGGGGACGGGTCGCCTCGTCGGGCCGGGTGTAGAAGAACGTGTTGCCGTCGGCGGACCAGGCGGTGGAGTAGTAGACGCCGGGCACCTCGTCGGGCGTGCCGTCGGGCAGGAGCCGGTCCTGGCCCGTGGCCAGGTCGCGGAAGCGCAGCAGGTGGCGCTCGGAGCCGTTGCGGTCGGCGGCCCAGGCCAGCGTGCCGTGGTCGGGCGACACGTCGAAGACGCCGAGGGAGAAGTACTCGAGGTCGGACCGGGTGGCCGCCTCGACGTTCTGGTCGAGCAGGATCTGCTCGGCCTCCAGCACCGATGCGTCATCGGGATCGGGCGGGTCGGTCTCGTCGCCGGCGGCCAGCCGGCAGTGCACGGGATACTGCGCGCCCTCGATGGTGCGGCTGTAGTACCACCACCCCCCTTGGCGGGTGGGCACCGAGAGGTCGGTCTCCTGCACCCGCCCCTTGATCTCCGAGAAGATGGCGTCCCGCAGCGCCTCGTCCCCGGCGAGCACGGCGGCGGTGTGCGCGTTCTCCGCCTCCAGGTGGGCGAGCACGTCGGGATCGGTGCGGTCGTCGTCGCGCATCCAGGCGTACTCGTCGACGGCGATGCGGCCGTGGCGCTCCCGGGTCACGGGCTCCCGGCGGGGCGTGGGCGGGCTCGACGGAGTCGTCTCGGGCACGGCGGGACGCTATCGGCCCTCCGAATCGGCCCCTCCGACACCCCCCGCCCCCGCCCCCCCGTCCCCCCGGGGAAACTGGCAGTGCTGGTGTTGCAGGGGCAGGCTCGGACCGTGCGGCGCTCGATCGACGACCACCCGTTCTCGCCGGCGGACATGCCGCCGGACTGGGAGGAGCTGGACCTGCAACCGGTGTCGTGGGCCGTGGCCATCAGCGATGACTACGACGACGCCTCGCCGCGGGTGGTGCTGACCGTCGAGGAGATCGGGCGCCCCGGCGCCGGCCTGGCCGCCCACCTGTCGCCGGCCATCGCCCGACGGCTGCGGGTGGCGCTGCGCGACGCCCTCGTCGAGATCGGGGAGGAACCCGGCGGCTGATGAGCCGACAGTAGGTTCAGGCCATGGCGCCCCGCCCGGACCACCCCTTCCTGCAGGCCTGCCGGGGCCTGCCGGCCGAGCACGTGCCGGTGTGGTTCATGCGCCAGGCCGGCCGCTCGCTGCCCGAGTACAACGACGTCAAGGGCGACCTGTCGATCCTCGACGCCGTCGAGCGGCCCGAGCTGGCCGCCGAGCTCACCCTCCAGCCGGTCCGCCGCTACGGCGTCGATGCCGCCATCTTCTACAGCGACATCGTGGTGCCGGCCCGGGCCATCGGGTTCGGCATCGACATCGTCGCCGGCGTCGGGCCCGTGGCCGAGCAGCCGTTCCGCTCGAAGGACGACCTCGAGCGCCTTCCCGTGCTCGTCCCCGAGGAGCACTCCCCCTACATCGCCGAGACCGTGCGCATCCTCGTGGACGAGCTCGGCGACCGGCCCCTCATCGGCTTCGCCGGGGCGCCGTTCACGGTGGCCAGCTACCTGATCGAGGGTCGCCCCAGCCGCACCTACGAGCACACCAAGCGGATGATGTTCTCCGAGCCCGAGCTGTTCGCCGCCCTGCTCGACCGCCTGGCCGACATCGCCATCGCCTCGCTCCGTGACCAGATCGAGGCCGGGGCCAGCGCCGTGCAGCTGTTCGACTCGTGGGCCGGGGCGCTCAGCCCGCCCGTGTACGAGCGCCACGTGCTGCCCCACTCCCGGAAGGTCTTCGCCGCCATCGCCGATCTCGGCGTGCCCCGCATCCACTTCGGCGTCGGCACCGGGGAGATCCTCACCCTGATGGGCGAGGCCGGCGCCGACGTGGTCGGCATCGACTGGCGGGTGCCCCTCGACGTGGCCCGCACCCGCGTGCCCGGCAAGGCGGTGCAGGGCAACCTCGATCCGGCCGTCACCTTCGCCGGCTGGGACGCCACGAGAGCAGCCGTCGACGACGTGCTGGCCCGCAACGGCGGACGACCCGGGCACGTGTTCAACCTCGGCCACGGGGTGCTGCCCAACACCGACCCCGACATGCTCGCCCGGGTCGTCGACCACGTCCACGAGCACGGCCGAGCCGACGGGGCCCCGGCCTGATGGCCAGGTTCGCCGTGATCGGCGCCGGCATCGCCGGGCTCTCCGCGGCGTGGCAGCTGGAGGCTGAGGGCCACGACGTGGTGGTCCTCGAAGCCGACCATGACATCGGGGGCAAGCTGCGGCGATCCCGGGTCCGCGGCCTCGCCTTCCCGCTCGACGACGGTGCCGACGCCTTCCTCGCCCGCGTGCCCGATGCCCTCGAGCTGTGCGCCGAGCTCGGCATCGACGACCTGGTGCACCCGGCCACCGGCCAGGCATGGGTGTGGGCACGCGATCGCCTCAACCTGCTGCCCAAGTCCCAGCTGCTCGGACTCCCCACCGACCTCGACGACATGGCCGCCAGCGGCCTGCTCTCCCCCGGCGCGGTCGCCCGGGCCGCCGCCGACCTGGACAGCGATGCCGCCCCCCTCACCGACGACGTCTCGGTCGGGCACCTCGTCCGGAGCCGGCTCGGAGACGAGGTGTGCGACCACCTGGTCGAGCCGCTCCTCGGCGGCATCAACGGCGGCGAGGCCGACGGGCTGTCGGTGCAGGCGTGCGCGCCGCAGATCTGGGCGTGCGCCACCCGGGGCGGCTCGCTGATCCGGGCGGCCGCCGAGGTGAAGGCCGCCGCCGCACCCGGCGACGCGCCCGTCTTCGCCGTGCCGGCCGAAGGGATGGCCTCACTCCCCCGCCAGCTGGCCGACCGGCTCCGCGCCGAGATCCGCTTCGCCGCCGACGTCGGCCCCCTCGCCGTCACGCCGGCTGGCGTACGGCTCGGCGACGAGACGTTCGCCGGTGCGATCGTGACCAGCCCGGCAGACGTGGCGGGGAAGCTCCTCCGGGAGGTCACCCCCGATGCCGCCGACGTGCTGGCCGCCACCGAGTACGCCTCGGTGGTGATGGTCACCGTCGTGGCCGACTCGCGTGAGGTCGACCACCCCCTCGACGGCAGCGGCGTGGTGGTGGCCCGCACCTCCGACCTGTCGATCACGGCCTGCTCGTTCGGGTCGTCGAAGTGGGCGCACTGGGACGACGGCCGCCACGTCGTGTTCCGCCTCTCGCTCGGCCACGACGGCGACCCGGTGGACTGGTGCAGCCGGAGCGACGCCGAGCTCACCTCGGTCGCCGTCGCCGACCTGGAGCGGGTGCTCGGCACGCCCGTCCCCATCGTCGGCGCACGGGTCGGCCGCTGGGCGCGCTCGTTCCCCCAGTACCGGCCCGGCCACGTCGACCGGGTGGCGGGTGTCCGGTCGGCGCTCGACCACGCCGGGCCGGTCGCGGTCGCCGGCATGTCCTACGACGGCATCGGGGTCCCGGCCTGCATCCGCAGCGGGCGCACCGCGGCGCGCCACCTGCTCGGCCGTCCCTGACCGCCCGAGCCGCCTGACGGGGCCGAGCCCGGTCGTGGTTCACTGGGAGCGATGGCCCGACGACCCCGACGCCAGCCGCACGACCGGCTCCCCGGGCGTGCCGTCCGGGGGCGCGTCGCGCTCGTCGCCATCGTCGTCGTCCTCGCCGCCAACGCCGCCGTGCTCACCGGTGCGGTCAGCCGACCGGGCGACGACACCCTGGTGGACGCCCGGGGCGATGTCGCCGCTGCTGCCGTCGCCCTGGCCGCCACCGCCGAGCCCGCCATCGAGGCCGACCTCGATCCGCTGGCCGGCATCACCCTCGCCTCGGCGCCGATCCCCACCGACATCGACGCCACAGCGGTCCTGCCGACGCCCGAGGACCCACCGGCGAACCCCTGCGAGCGAGAGCCCGAGATCCGCCACGGCCGGCTCGAGATCCCGGCCATCGGGCTCGACCAGACGCTGTTCGAGGGCGTGAGCCTCACCGCCATCAACCGGGGCCCGAGCCACTGGCCGGGCACGGCCATGCCCGGCGAGCTCGGCAACGTGGTGGTGGCGGGCCACCGCACCACCTACACCCGCCCGTTCTGGGACCTCCAGGCGCTGCAGCCCGGCGACGAGCTGATCTTCACCATGGCCGACGGCTCCCGGCACGTGTACGCCCTCGACCGCATCGAGGTCGTCGCGCCCACCGACGTGCACATCGTCGACCAGACCCACGCGTACACGGCCACGTTGTTCGCCTGCCACCCGCGTGGCTCGGCCCGGCAACGCATCGTGGGGCACTTCACGATGAAGCCAGCGACGCAACCGGTCCAGATCACCGACACCCTCCAGATCCGGGCTCCGGCCGGCGCCTGACCGCCGCACCACCACCACCGCCGGTTCGCTGATCCGCCCCATGCGCCGCCCGCCACCGCTCCTCGTCGCGCTGCTGGCCGGGCTCTGCCTGGCCGCCGCCACGCCCCCGTGGGGGTTCTGGATCCTCGCGTTCGCCGGCATCGCCCTGCTGGACCACGTGCTCGACGACCCCGGGCTGCGACCGGTCCAGCGCCTGGGACGGGCGTGGATCGTGTGGGCGGGGCTGCTGTTCCCGACCCTGTTGTGGATGCGGGCGCTCACGTTCCCGGGCTACCTCATCGCCGTCACCGTCTTCGCCGGCTTCCTGGCCACCGGCACGGTCCTGACCCCCCGGGGTCCGGCGCGGTGGCTGGCCCTGCCCGGTGCCGTCATCCTGGCCGAGTGGGTGCGCTGGCGCTGGCCCTTCGGCGGCGTGCCGCTGTCCAACCTGGCCGTCGCGCAGGTCGCCGGGCCCCTGGCGCCGATCCTGCGCATCGGCGGCGCGCTGCTGGTGGTGGGCATGACGATGACGGCCGGGCTCGCGGTCGCGGCGGCATGGAAGCGGAGGCCGATCGTCGCCGCCGGCCTGGCCGCCGTGGTGCTCGTCACCCTGGGCCTGGCGCACCTGGCCCCCGACGGGGCGGGGACAGGCGAGCACCTCGAGGTCGCCATCGTCCAGGGCGGTGGGCCGCAGGGCACCCGGGCGGCGACGACGGAGCCCGGCATCGTGTTCGACCGGCACCTCGCCGCCACGGCCGCGCTCGACGCCGAGCGTGACCTCGACCTGCTGGTGTGGCCGGAGGACGTCGTCGACGTGGTCCGCCTGCGGGGCAGCGTGGCCGAGACCCAGCTCCAGGATGTGGCGAAGTCGGCAGACGCGACGTTCGTCGCCGGTGTCATCGAGGACGAGGGAAGCGACTCGTTCCGCAACTGGGCCGTCGCCTACTCGCCCGATGGGGACGAGACCGGCCGCTACGAGAAGGTGGAGCGGGTGCCCTTCGGGGAGTGGGTGCCCTTCCGCGGGTTGCTCGAGCCGGTCGCCGGCGACGCCCTCCCCCAGCGGGACGCGCAGATCGGCCGGACGCCCGCCGTGATCGACACGCCCGCCGGCCGTCTGGGTGTGTCCATCAGCTGGGAGATCTTCTTCGGCGAGCGGGGGCGCGACGCCATCGGCAACGGCGGCCAGCTCCTGCTGAACCCCACCAACGGGGCCAGCTACACCGGCACGCAGGTGCAGACCCAGCAGGTCGCCAACAGCCGGATGCGCGCCATCGAGACCGGCCGCTGGGTGCTGCAGGCCGCGCCCACCGGCTTCAGCGCCGTCGTCACGCCCGACGGCGACGTGCTCCAGCGGACGGCGGTCTCCGACCGGGCCATCCTCTACGACACGGTCGCGCTGCGCGAGGGCGAGACGATCTACGTGCGCTTCGGGGACCTGCCGGCGCTGGCCTTCGCCGCGTCGTCGCTCGCCGCCGGGTGGCTGGCCCACCGGAGGGGCTGGCGGGCCACGAGGCCAGACTGACCCGATGGAGATCCTGGAGGCCGGTGACGCAGCGGTGACCATCGACCACCGGAACGGCGGGCGCCTCTCGTCGCTGGTGATCGGCGGGCACGAGCTGCTCATCGACGCCATGGGGCGCGAGGACGACCCGACCTCGTGGGGGTGCTTCCCGCTGGCGCCCTTCGCCGGCCGGATCCGCCACGGCCGCTTCTCCTTCGAGGGCCGCGCCGTGCAGATGCCGACCAACCTCCCGCCCCACGCCATCCACGGCACCACCCACCTCCGGCCCTGGGAGGCCACCGGACCCGGTGCCCTGCGCTGCGAGCTCGGACCCGACTGGCCGTGGGCCGGCCACGCCGAGCAGCTGGTGGAGCTCGGCCCCACCTCCCTGACGCTCACCCTGCGGGTCGAGACCACCGACGACGCCATGCCGGCCACCATCGGCTGGCACCCCTGGTTCCGGCGCAACGTCGACGGCGCCGACGTCGGCATCGTGCTGCCGGCCGAGCGGATGTGGCAGCGCGACGACGACGGCATCCCCGACGGCCGCCTGGTGGCCCCGAGCACCGGCCCGTGGGACGACTGCTTCACGGCGCTGATCGGTCCCGTCGAGCTGCACTGGCCCGGCGTGGTCGACCTCTACGTCGAATCGGACTGCGAGCACGTCGTCGTGTTCGACGAACCGTTCGGCGCCCTGTGCGTCGAGCCGCAGTCGGCCCCGCCCGACGCCCACAACTCCGAGCACGACCTCGCCATCGTCACCCCCGACGAACCGCTGGTCCACCGGGCGACGTGGACGTGGTCGGAACCGGGCTGAACCGCCCAGGTCGACACCGGGCGCCCGCTTGACCGGCCGGTCAACGACCGGCGACGATTGTCCGCCATGCACGCCGACGGAACCACCGAGGACGCCGGCTCCGAGCACGGCCCGCTCCGCATCGCCCTCCTGGCCTACCGGGGCAAGCCCCACGTCGGCGGGCAGGGCGTCTACATCCGCCAGCTCGCCAAGGCCCTGGTCGACCTCGGACACTCGGTCGAGATCCTCGGCGGCCAGCCCTACCCCGAGGTGCCCGACGGCGTCGAGCTGGTGGAGCTGCCCAGCCTCGACATCTACAACGAGCACTTCCCGGCCCGCACCCCCGGCTTCTGGGAGATCAAGAACTGGAAGGACCTGGTCGAGGTCCTCAGCTTCTCGGCCGGCCAGTTCCCTGAACCCCTCGCCTTCTCGCTCCGGGCCTGGGACCACCTGAAGCGCCGCAAGGACGACTTCGACATCGTCCACGACAACCAGACCCTCGGCTACGGCCTCCTCGCCATCGAGGCCATGGGCCTGCCCGTGCTGGCCACCATCCACCACCCGATCACCGTCGACCGCCGTCTCGAGCTCGAGCACGCCCCGAACTGGCGCAAGCGCTGGAGCCTCGGCCGCTGGTACTCGTTCACGAGCATGCAGACCCAGGTCGCCCGCCGGCTGCAGCGGGTCGTCACCGTGTCGGAGAACTCCTTCAAGGACATCGTGGCCGACCACCACGTCGACCCCGATCGCATGGCCATCGTGCCCGTCGGCGTCGACCCGAACGTGTTCGAGCCGCTGCCCGACGTCGCGCGGGTGCCGGGCCGCCTCGTCACCACGGCCAGCGCCGACGTCACCATGAAGGGCCTCAAGTTCCTCCTCGAGGCGCTGGCCAAGATCCGCACCGAGCGCGACGACGTCCACCTCGTCGTCATCGGCAAGGAGAAGCCGGGGGGCCCGTCGAGCCAGACCATCGACCGGCTCGGCCTGCGCGGCCACGTCGAGTTCGTCACCGGCGTGCCCGAGCGCCGCATCATCGAGCTGTACTCCGAAGCCGAGCTCGCCGTCGTGCCGTCGCTGTACGAGGGCTTCTCGCTCCCCGCCATCGAGGCCATGGCCTGCGGCTGCCCGCTCGTGGCCACCACCGGCGGGGCGGTGCCCGAGGTGGTGGGCCCGGACGGGGAGACGTCGATGCTCGTCCCGCCGGGGGACAGCGACGCGCTCGCGGCGCGCATCAAGGCCGCCCTGGACGACCCGGAGGGCTCCCGCGCCATCGGCCTCGCCGGGCGGAAGCGGGTGCAGGACAACTGGAGCTGGCGCCACACCGCCGAGCGCACGGTGGCCCAGTACCGCATGCGCCTCGGCCAGATCCCGCCCCACCGCGGAGGCATCCACTAGTGCTCACCGTCGACTACCAGCGCCTCGGCCTGCAGCCCGGGGAGCTCGTCCTCGACCTCGGCAGCGGCCCGGGTCGCCACGCCTTCGAGACACTGCGCCGTGGCGCTCGGGTCGTCCTGTGCGACTACGACACGGGCGAGCTGGCGCAGGCCCGCACCCTGGCCTCGGCCATGGTGGAGGCCGGTGAGATCCCGTCGACGGACAGCATCGCCACGACCCAAGGCGACGGCGTGTTCCTGCCCTTCCCCGACGACACCTTCGATCGCATCATCGCCGCCGAGGTCCTCGAGCACATCCCCGACGACGAGGGCGCCATCGCCGAGCTGCACCGCGTGCTCAAGCCGGGCGGGACCATCGCGGTCACCATCCCGGCCTGGTTCCCCGAGAAGGTCTGCTGGGCCCTGTCCGACGAGTACCACGCCCCCCA
>JBKHVG010000031.1:0-30434 GCA_046570205.1 Acidimicrobiia bacterium | reverse complement strand
TGGCGGTAGCAGTCCCGGTCCAGACCCAGGCCCAGCAGGCCGGCGCTGGCCGCGACCGTGATCACGACCTCCTGGGTGAGCTCGAAGCCCCTCGCGGCCTCCCAGTGCTTGCGGCGCACGAGGTGCTCGACCCGGGTGCCCAACCGGGCTCGCTCCTCGTCATCCAGCAGCGACCACTGGGGCAGGGCCGTCGCCGCGACCTGCTCCCAACCGTCCAGCCACCGCCGGGCGCGGCGCCGCCGGCCCCACACGGTGTCAGCTGCCGATGCCGGGCAGGACCGAGTCGGGCAGGCCCGGGGCGTCCCGCTGCTGGGCGGCGCGGGACCGGAGCTCGGCCACCTCGTCGCTGCGCCGGCGGTCGGACCAGCCGAGCTCCGGTGCGATCAGCTCGGCGACCGAAGCGGCCGCGTCCGACGTGGCGTCGCGCGACAGCATCAGGCCCCGCACGCGCCGCTCGAGGACGTCGGCGAGGGTGGTGGCCATCTCGTAGCGGACGGCGTAGACGGCCTCGGCCCGCAGGTGCGGGAGGCCGGGGACGAGCGGTTCTCCGAGCGACGGGTCCCGTTCGGCCATGGCGTGCACGACCCGTGCCTCGCCGCCGTAGCGCTGCTGGAGGTGCTGCTCCGGGCCGGTGGCGGACGGGTCCCAGCCGTCCGCGCCGAGGAGCCGGAGCCGTCCCGTCCGGGACCGGCGCTGGGACCGGGGGAGGTCGAGGACGGCGGCCACGGCCCGCATCGTGTCGACCGCCATCTCCCGGTAGGTGGTGAGCTTCCCCCCGGTGACGCTCACGACGCCCGACTCGCTGGTCACCACCGCGTGGTTGCGGGACAGGTCTGCGGTGCGGCCCGACGTCGTGGCCTTCACCAGCGGCCGCAGCCCCGCCCACGTGCCCACGACGTGGCGCTCGGCGATGTCCGTGGTGGTGGAGTGGTTGATGGCCCCCAGCAGGTACTCGACGTCCTCGCGGGTGCACTGCGGGTCCTCGGTGGGGCCGTCGTGGTCGGTGTCGGTCGTGCCGATGTAGGTGAACGCCGGCTCCTCCCCGTCGGGAGCCGGCCACGGCACCACGAAGATGCTCCGCTTGTCCTTGGGCACCGGCGCCACCACGGCGATGTCGTTGCGCACGAGCGACCACGGCACCGTGAGGTGGATCCCCTTCGCCGGCCGGATGGCGTGCGGGTGCTGCCCCTCGTCCATGGCCCGGACGTCGTCGGCCCACACGCCGGCGGCGTTGACGATCGCTCGGGCCCGCACCTCGAAGCGGGCGCCGCCCTCGGTGTCCTCGACGATCGCACCCGTGGCCCGACCGCCCTGGTGCACGACCTGCACCACGGGGGCGTGGTTGACGCACACCGCCCCGTGCAGCTCGGCGGCGGTGCGGGCGATGGTCAGGGTGAGCCGGGCGTCGTCGGCCTGCGCGTCGTAGTAGAGGTAGCTGGCGCCCACCCGGTCGGCCGGCAGCGTGGGCATGTGGGCCAGCGTCTCCTCCTTGGAGATCCGCTGGTGGAGCTTGCCGATGCGGGCGCCGCCGGTGAGGTCGTACATCCACATGGCCGAGCCGAGTGCCTTCTCGAGCTTGGGGTGGATGACCCCGCCCTGGCCGAACATCGGGATCAGGAACGGCATGACCCGCACCAGGTGGGGCGCGTTGCGCAGGAGGCGCTGGCGCTCGTGGAGGGCCTCGTAGACGAGGCGGACGTCACCGTTCTGGAGGTAGCGGAGCCCGCCATGGACCAGCTTGGAGCTCTTCGACGACGTCCCCGAGGCGAAGTCACCCCGCTCGACGAGCGCGGTCCGCAGGCCGCGGCTGGCCGCGTCGAGGGCCACGCCCACCCCGGTGATGCCGCCCCCCACCACCAGGACGTCGAACGCCTCGTCGGCCAGGCGCCGCAGGTTGCGGCTGCGCTCGAACGCGCCGGGGAGGACCGGGGTGGGGATCACGCCACCAGGCTAGGAGCGGCCCGCGGGGCTGAGGTGCTCGATGGCGTCGAAGCGGTGGTCGCCGAGCCTGGTGGCCACGGTCAGGAGCTGGGCTGGGCGACGGCGCGGCCCGGTCCGGGCACGATCACCACCGGGCACGCCGCCCGCTGCGCCACCTGGCTGCTCGTGCTGCCCAGGAGCAGGGCGGGGGCGCCGCCGATGCCACGGCTGCCGAGGACGATGAGATCGGCGTCCACCTCGGTGGCGACCTCCAGCACCACGTCGACCGGGCTGCCGTCGTGGAGCACGACCCGGTGGTCCACGCCGGCGAGCGCCTCGGTCCAGGGTCCCTCGGCCCGCTCGGCGATCTCCTCGCGGTGGGGCTGCGTCGGCACCAGCGGGCCGTCGGGCTCGAGCTGGTCGAGCATGCCGAGGGCGTGGACGGCGACGACCTCGGCGCCGAGCGAGCGGGCCAGACCGGCCGCCCACCGGACCGCCTCGTGGCTGTCGGGTGAGCCGTCGAGGCCGACGAGGATCGTCGAAGCGGGGTGACCGTCGTGCATGCACCGAGTGTGCTCCATCGGGACCGCCGGGAGCAGCGAAGGGCGCCGGTCCCCGGGCACTGTCACACCCCCCGGGTACGTTCGCCCCATGACCTGCGACGTCCGGTGGACCGCACACGGGGAGGCTGCCCTCGATGCGCTGGCCGCGGCCGTCGGCTCGGCGCGCGCCGCCGACCCGCTGTCGCCCGTCACCGTCGTCACCCCGTCGCCGTCGGTCGCCGTCGCCACCCGTCGAGCGCTGGCCCGGCACCTCGGCGGCACCGTGGGCGTCGGGTTCCACGCCCTCGGTTCCGTCGCCGAGCAGCTGGCGGCGCCGCTGCTGGCCGAGCGGGGGCTCGGAACGGGCATCGACCGGGAGCTGGTCGTCACGGCCGTGCGGGTGGCGCTCGGCCGGCGCGCCGGCCGCTTCGCCCCCATCGCCGACCACCGGGTGACCTGGGAGCGCATCGCCGCCACGGTGGCCGAGGTCGACGGCCTGGACGAGGCCTCCCTCGAGATGATCCGCGCCGCTGGTGCCGTCCCGGCCGACCTCGTCCGGATCCGCGACGAGGTGCGCTCGCGGCTGGGTCCGCTCGGCAGCGACGCCGTGGTCGCGCTGGCCACCGAGGTCGCCGCCGCCGGCCGGGCGCCCGTCGGTTCGCTCGGGTCCGTGGTGCTCCACCTGCCCGACCGCGCGTCGGCGGCCGAGCTCGGCCTGCTGGCCGCGCTGGCCCACCACCTCCCCGTGCAGGTCCTGCTCGGCGCCACGGGCGACCCCGCGGTCGACGACGCACTCGCCGCCGCCTTCGCCCCGCTCGGCGACGCGGGGCCGGCATCGGTGGCACCGGCCGTGGCGACAGAGATCGTCTCCGCCAACGACGTCGACGACGAGGTGCGGGTCGTGGTGCGGCGCATCCTCGCGCTCGCCGACGACGGCGTCCCGCTCCACCACATGGCGCTGGTGCACCCCGCGGGCCCGCCCTACGCACGGGTCGTGGCCGACGTCCTGCACGCCGCCGCCGTGCCGTTCTCCGGCCCCAGCACCCGGAGGCTGGCCCAGACCGTCGCCGGCCGGGTGCTGCTCGGCGTGCTCGACGTCGATCGGTCCGGCTTCGGCCGCCAGGAGGTGGTCGACCTGTGGGCCACGGGTGTGGTCGTCGACGCCGGCGGCCGCCCGGTGCCAGCCGTCGCGTTCGACGACCGCACCCGTCGCCTCGGCATCGTGCGCGAGGTCGAGCGCTGGCGCAGCGCGCTCGAGGCCGAGGCGGTCCGACTCCGTGCCCACCTGGTCGGCACCGGCCCCGACCCCGCCGACCTCGACTGGGTCCACCACCGCCTCGAGGTGGACGGCGAGCTGGCCGCGGCCGTCGAGGTCCTGGCCGAGCTCTGCGGTGCGCTCCCGACCACGTGGTCCGAGGTGGCCGGCTGGGCCGCCACGGTGCTCGACACGCTGTGCGGTCCGGTGGCACGCCGTGTCAGCTGGCCCGAGGTCGAGCTCGACGCGGACGCCACCATCCGCCTGGCGCTGGCCCGCCTGGCGGCACTCGACCAGCTCGAGCCGTCACCGGCCCCCGACGTGGTCCGCGACACCATCCGCACGGTGCTCGAGGCGCCGGCGCCCCGGGCCGGGCGAACCGGCACCGGGCTGCTCGTCACCACCGTCGACGCGCCGCCGCTCGTGCCGCTGCACACCGTGGCCGTCGTGGGCCTGGTCGAGGGCCACCTGCCCCGGGTCGGGGGCGACGACGCCCTCCTCGGCGACGATCTCCGGCGCCAGGTGGGGCTGGCGGCGGTCGACGACCACCAGCGCGGCCAGCGCCGGGCCCTGCTCGCGTCGCTGGCGTCGGCCGGCACCGGCCGCCTCCTCTCCCATGCGCGCAACGATCAGCGATCGGGCCGAGCGCTGGTCCCCAGCCGCTGGCTCGTCGAGGCCATCGAGCGCAGCTGCGGCACCCGCCCGGACACCGAGGCCCTGATGGCCGGTCACGACGTCGAGGGCGTGGCCCTCGTGGCCAGCCACGGCGCCGGGCTGCTGGACGTGGCGGCCGGTGCCGCCGCGCCGCTGCACGCCGAGGAGCATGCGCTCGCCTCCCTGCTGCGCACGCAGTCGTTCGAGTCTCACCCGGCCGCGTCCGACCCCGTGCTCGTCGCCGGCGCCACGCTGCTGGCCGCCCGCCGCGCCGATGCCTTCACCCGCTTCGACGGGAACCTCGACGGTGCTGGCATCGACGTCACCGCCATGGGCGTCCTGTCGCCCACCTCCATCGAGACCTACGCCACCTGCCCGCGGAAGTGGTTCTTCACCCACGCCCTGCAGCTGAAGGCCAGCGACCGACCCGAGGACATCGAGCGCATCGACGGCCGGGCGCGGGGCACCCTGGCGCACCTGGTGCTCGAGCGGTTCTTCGGCGAGGTCGTGGCCGAGGGCTCGGCGCCCGCACCCGGCCAGCGCTGGTCTCCGTCGGCCCGGGCGCGCCTGCGGGCGATCTGCGACGAGGAGTGCGACGACGCCGAGGCCCGTGGCATCACCGGCCACCCCCGTTGGTGGGCCCACGACCGCGACGAGATCCACCGCGTCCTGCAGCGCACCCTCACCGGCGACGAGGAGCAGCGGGCTCGTTACGGCACCGCGCCCATCGCCGTGGAGCTCACCTTCGGTCGGAACGGGGCGCCGCCCCTCGTGGTGGACCTCGGCGACGGGCGCTCGCTCCAGCTCTCCGGCCAGGCCGACCGGGTCGACGCCGGTCGGACGGCCGACGGACGGACCCGGGTCGTGGTCTGGGACTACAAGTACAGCCGGACCTCCGGGTTCGAGGACATCGTCAAGCCCGAGGACAAGGGCGGGGACCCGCTCTCGGGCGGCACCAAGATCCAGCTCGTGGCCTACGCCATGGCCGCAGCCGCCTCCGAGCTGCCGGCCGGCGCCGGCGACCCGGAGGTCCACGCGAACTACTGGTTCCTGCGCCCGCCCCAGACCAACGAACGGCGCGGCTACCTCGTCGACGACGCGCTCCGGGTACGCTTCGCCCGCGTGCTCGGCGTGCTGGCCGATGGCATCGGCGAGGGACGGTTCCCGGCCCGGCCCGGCGCCCACGCCTACCAGTGGGGGAACTTCGAGCACTGCGCCTGGTGCGACTTCGACGACATCTGCCCCCGGGACCGCGACGAGGAGTGGGAGCGGGTCCGCTTCGACCCGTCCCTCGACCGGATCCGCAACCTCGCCGAGGTGGGCTCGTCGTCCGTGCTGGACCGTCCGGAGGTGGCGTCGTGACCGACGTCGTCGACCACGAGGCCCGACGCCGCATCGCCGAGGACCACGACGCCACGCTCTTCGTCGAGGCCGGTGCCGGGTCGGGCAAGACGTCGTCGCTCGTGAGCCGCGTCGTGTCCCTCGTGCTGGCCGGGGCCGACGTCACCGGGATCGCTGCCATCACCTTCACCGAGGCGGCGGCCGCCGAGCTGCGGGCGCGGGTCCGCCGCACGCTCGAGGACGTCGAGGCCGGCCGGCCCGTGACGTGGGTGGCGGATTCGCCGGCGGCCCGGACCGCCGCCGGGGCCGCCCTCGACAAGCTCGACCGGGCCACCGTCTGCACGCTCCACGCCTTCGCCCAGCGGCTGCTGCTGGGCGCTCCCATCGAGGCCCGCCTGCCACCGTCGGTCGACGTGCACGACGACATCAGCTCCTCGCTGCGCGCCGAGGAGCGATGGCGTCGCTTCGAGCGCCAGCTGCTCGACGACGACGACCTGGCCGACACCATGCGGATGTCCTTCACGCTCGGCATCAGGCCGGAGGACCTCCGAGCGGTGGCGGACACCCTCGGCCAGAACTGGGACCTCGTCGAGGAGGCCAAGTCCGCGGGCCTGATCGAGCAGGACCGTGCCGTCGCCGTCGACCTCTCGGTGCTCCGCGTCGACGACTGGATCGCCCGCATCGACGTCATCGAGCACCAGCTGGCCGCCTGCACCGACCCCGCCGGCGACCGCCTGGCCGGCTGGGTCACCGGGAGCGCGCTCCCGCTCCGCGACCAGCTGCGGACCGCCGCCGCAGATCCCCACGAGCTGGTCCTGCTGGTCACGTCCGACCTCAAGGGGCCAGCGAAGAACGCCGGGCGGCAGGGCTGCTGGCCGAACGGATCCAAGGCCGAGGTCATCGAGGCCGGGTGCGCGCTCATCGACGCCATCGCCGGCGACGTCGCCGCGCTCACCGACCAGGTCCTCACCCGGCTCGGCGCCGAGATCGCGCGCTACACCCTCGACGACGCCGACGCCCGACGTCGGGAGGGCCGTCTCGAGTTCCACGACCTGCTCGTCCTCGCCCGCCAGGTGCTGCGCACCGAGCCCACGGTGCGCCGGCGGTTCCACGACCGGTACCGCCACCTGCTCATCGACGAGTTCCAGGACACCGACCCCATCCAGATCGAGCTGGCCGTCCGCATCGCCGCCGACCCCGACCACGACACCGCCACGCCGTGGCACGACGTCGAGGTCGACGAGGGCCGCCTGTTCTTCGTCGGCGACCCCAAGCAGTCCATCTACCGGTTCCGGCGGGCCGACATCGGCCTGTTCGCCCGGACGGCGGCCCGATACACCGGCGGCGCCACCAGCCTGCGGGTGAACTTCCGCACCGTGCAGCCGGTGCTCGACTTCTGCAACGCCGTGTTCGGTGGGGGCGATGGCGGGCTCATCCGCCACACGATCGAGCCCGAGACCGAAGCGACCGCGCAGCCCCGCTACGTCGCGCTCGAGCCCCACCGCCCCGCCATCGCCGGAGACCCGGGCCCCCCGGTGGTGGTGCTGGGCGGTGCCGAGCCGCACCCGAGCGCCGAGGCGGCTCGCGCCGCCGAGGCCGTCGACGTCGCCGCCGTGCTGGCCCGGGCCCACGCCGAGGGCTGGCGGGTCGCCGCCGGCGCGCAGACACGGCCGTGCCGGTGGTCCGACATGGCCATCCTGCTCCCCAGCCGCAACACGCTCTCGCACCTCCGCACCTGCCTCGACGACGCCGGCATCCCGTACCGGCTCGAGAGCGGCACGCTCGTCTACGGCACCACCGAGGTCGGCGACCTGCTGTCCGTCCTGCGGGCCATCGACGATCCCGGGGATCGCATCGCCATCGTCGGGGCCCTCCGCAGCCCGGCCTACGCCTGCGGCGACGACGACCTGCTGCGCTGGACCCGCCAGAACGGGCGCATCTCCTACCTGGGCGCATCGGTCCGCACGCCCGAAGCGCTGGCCGCCGCCGATCTCGCCACCGTCGACCCCGTGGAGCGGGCTCTGGCCGACCTGCGGGCCCGCAACCGGTCGGCGCCCTTCCAGGCCGTGCCCGAGATCATCGAGTCCGTGCTCCGCGATCGGCGCCTGCTCGAGCTCTGCCTCGCCGGTGGCCGCCACCGCGACCTGTGGCGGCTGTACCGGATCGTGGTGGAGCACGCCCGACAGTTCGCCGACACCGCCGACGGGGGCCTTCGCTCGTTCCTCCACTGGGCCCACCTCCAGCGCGACGACAAGCTGCGGGCCACCAGCCCCGTGCTCCCCGAGGCCGACGTCGATGCGGTGCGCATCCTCACCATCCACGGCTCCAAGGGGCTCGAATTCGGCATCACGGCGGTCTCGGGGCTGTCGGCGCAGGACCCGTCGGGGCGCCGCGGCGCCACCGTGCGGTTCGCGCCCGACGGCAGCTTCGAGTTCAAGATGCGCAAGGGGATGGAGACCACCCGCTACCAGGCGGTGCGCACCGTCGACGAGACGATGGACGAGCACGAGCGGATCCGCCTGCTCTACGTCGCCCTCACCCGGGCCCGCGACCACCTCATCGTGAGCACCCACCACACCAGGTCGGGGGCGTCGCGCAGCCACGGCGGCCGCATCGCCGCCCGCCTCGACGAGCTGGCCGAGGGCAGCGACCAACTGGCGGTCCGCTGGACGGCCGGGGGCGACGACCCGCAGCTGGTCGCCACCACGGCCACGCCGCACGTGCCGACGCCCGGCGCCGTGCCCGACGCCGCCGCCTGGACGGCCGAGGTCGAGGCCATGCGCCGGCGCCGGGCCGGCGCGCTCGCCGCTGGCCGGGGTGGAGGCGCCGTCTCGGCCACCGCCATCGCCCGCCGCCTCGCCGAGCACGTCGTGGCCGGGGCGACCCCCGACGGAACTGGCAGTGGTGGTGTAGCGGCAGCCGGAGCTGGCCCGGGCGACGACGGGCTCGTCGATGCCGGCGTGCCCGAGCGCGAGCCGTGGCGTCGGGGGCGGGCCGGCACGAGCATCGGCAGCGCCGTGCACGGGGTGCTGCAGCACGCTGACCTGGTCGACGCCGATGGCGCCGCCATCTCGGCACTGGCTCGCTGGCAGGCGTCGGTCGAGGGCCTCCCCGACGAGGCGGTGGCCGTGGTCGAGGCCAAGGCCCGTGCCGCCGTGGGCAGCGACCTGGTCCGACGGGCCGTGCGGTCCCCCCGGCTGCACCGCGAGCTCCACGTCGCGGTGCCCGCCGACGTGCTGCTCGGCCGCGCCTCCCACGACCCCGCCGAGGGCGAGCTCGTCGAGGGGTTCATCGACCTGTGCTTCGAGGACGGTGACGGCCTCGTGGTCGTCGACTACAAGACCGACGACGTCCCGTCGCAGGCGGCCCTCGACGCAGCCCTCGACCGCTACGCCCCGCAGGGCGCGGTGTACGCGCTGCTCCTCGAGGCCGCCACCGGCCGACCGGTGACCGAGGTGCACTTCTTGTTCCTGCGGGGCACCCGTGCGGTGGATGCCGTCGTGCCGGACCTCGCCGGCGTGCAGGACCGAGTGCGCGCCCAGATCGCGGGGGCGGCGGCGTGACGGCCGGCCGACCCGAGCAGCTCAGCGCCGTGACCCTCGGCGTGACCGACATGGCCGCATCGTGCGCGTTCTACGGCGCCCTCGGCTTCGAGGCCATCCACGGCGGTCCCGGCACGCCGTTCACCAGCTACGCCGTCGGGGGCGGTTTCCTCAACCTCCAGCTGGTCGAGCGCACCGCCACCGGGTGGGGACGGCCCATCTTCCACGTCGACGACGTCGACGCCATGCACCAGCGGGCGCTGTCCGCCGGGCTGCGCCCCACCATGCCGCCCGCCGACGCTCCCTGGGGCGAGCGGTACTTCCACATCGACGACCCCGACGGCCACGAGATCAGCTTCGCCCGCCCGCTCCGCTGAGGGGTCAGGTCAGGACCGGACGCGCTCGGCCCGGGTCGGCGGCGGCACCGCCGCCCCCGGGAGGGGTCTGGTCGGGGCCGGCGTCGGCAGGGGGCCGGCGAAGGCGGTGGGCTCGATGCCGCGATGGGCGAAGGCCATGACGTCGTGCCAGATCAGGGCCGGGATGCTGCCGCCGGTGACCCGTGCGTGCCCCGCGGTGTCCACCATCGAGATGTTGCCCTCCGGGTGCCCGACCCACACGGCCGCGGACAGCGCCGGCGTGTAGCCGACGAGCCAGGCGTTGCCGTAGTTGTTCGACGTCCCCGTCTTGGCCGCCGCCGGTCGACCGAAACCGGCCCGGGTGGCCGTGCCCCGCTGCACGTTCTGCTCGAGGATGTTCGTGACCCAGCGGGCGGTGAACGCCGACAAGACGCGGGGGCGGTCCTGCACATCGGGTCGGAGGTCGGCCACCAGGCCGCCGGCGGCGTCGAGGATGCGGGTGACGGGACCGGCCTGGATGCGGCGCCCGTCGGCCGCGAACCCGCCGTAGGCGATGGCCATGTCGAGCGGCGACACCTCGTAGGCGCCGATGCCGATGCTCGGCCCCACCGCGCCGGGCAGGCCGCCGACCCCGAGGGAGGCAGCCACGTCGCGGACCGAACCGGCGCCGACGGTCTCGGTGAGCGCCACGTAGGAGGTGTTGATCGAACGGATCGTCGCCTCGATGAGGTTCAGCGCGCCGTAGCCCCGCTGGGTGAAGTTGTGCACGGGTTCGGGGTCGAGCACGGTGGTGGGCAGGTAGGTCGCCGGCGCACCGATCTGCTGCTGGGGCACGTAGCCCTGCTCGAGCGCCGCAGCCAGGACGAACGGCTTGAACGACGAGCCGGGCTGGCGGCCCGTGCCGGCCCCACCGCTGCCGAGCGCCAGGTTCACCTGGGCCTCCTCGAACGACCGGCCGCCCACGATGGCGGTCACCAGGCCGCTGCGGTGGTCGACCACGGCCAGGGCGGCGTCGGGCCCGGCGTCGGCCGGGAGGTGGTCCTGGACGGCCAGCTGCGCGACGTACTGGAGGTCGGAGTCGAGGGCGGTCTCGATGCGCAGGCCGCCCTGGTACAGCTCCGTGGGGCTCATGCCCACCGTGTCGAGCAGGAACCGGCGGACGTAGTCCATGTAGTACGGGAACTTCTCGAACCGGGGCCGAGGGGGCAGGACCCGGGGGACCTCGGCGAGGGCGGCATCGACCTCGGCGTCCGGGGCGGCACCCGTCGCCCGCACCCGTTCGAGCACGGTCCGCCGAGCCTCCTCGGCCGCCTGGAAGTCGGTCCGCGGGTTGCGATCCGACGGTGCCGGGAGGATGCCGACGAGCAGGGCGGTCTCGCCGAGCGTGAGCTCGGCGGCCGGCTTGGCGAAGTACTCCTCGGCCGCGGCCTCGAAGCCGTGGGCCCCGTTCCCGAGGAAGACGGTGTTGGTGTAGGCGGTGAGGATCTCGTCCTTGGAGAACCGCTCCTCGATGTCGATGGCGACCTGCAGCTCCTGGAGCTTGCGGTCGAAGCTCTGGTCGTCGCCGGTGAAGAGGTTCTTGGCCAGCTGCTGGGTGAGGGTGGAGCCGCCCTCGGACACCTCGCCGGTGCTGGCGTTGCGCGCCACGGCGCGGGCGATGCCGGTGGGATCGAACCCGTGGTGGTCGCGGAAGTCCTCGTCCTCGGCGGCGGTGAGCACCCGCTCCACCATCTCGGGGACCTCGCCGACGGCGAAGGGCTCGTAGCGCTCGTCGTCGGCGAAGCGACCGACGACCTCCCCGCGGGAGTCGACCACGACCGACGGTCGCGACAGCTCGATGTCGATGGCCGACTGGAGGTCGGGGATGGCGGCGACGTCGACGCCCGGGTCGGGCAGCTCGGGCACCGACTCCCGGGCGACGTGGGCGAGGCCGAGGGCCGACGCCGACAGCACGAGCACGGCGACGATGCCGACCACCCCGACGGTGGTGAGCAGGGTGGCGATGTGGCCGATGCGGCCGAGCAGGTGGCGGAGGGTGATCACGCTGCTCCTAGGAGCGGATCGTGACGAAGCCGCGGTGGCGCAGCGAGAAGACCCGGTGTCGACGCTGGAGCGGGCCGGTCTCGACGGCCAGGCCGCCGAAGACCGCGCAGGAGGCGTTGTACACCGCCGCCATCAGGACGGTCATGACCCAGCCGAGCACGGTGAGGAAGGCGGTGGCGGCGGCGGCGATGCCGAAGAGGGCGCCGCCGTCGATCTGGAAGGCGTCGAGGCCGAGGGTGGTGACGACGACGTCCTCCATCTCGGTGACGAAGCCGAGCGCCCGCGCCACGTTCCACACGACGACGGCGGTGCCGAGGAGCACGGCGAAGGCGAGCGCCCAGAAGATGGCCGAGAGGGTGGCCACCGAGCTGAGCCGCACCCGCCGGATGCGCATGCCGCGCCAGGGGATGCGGCCACTGGGGTCGATCTGCACCGGGCCGTGGACCGGGCGCTCGTCGACCGGTCCGGTCAGCCGCTGCCGGTGGGCCGCCGGGTGGTGCGGGGCGTCGGCCGGGTCGTGGTCGGTCAGGTCGATGGGACGGGATGGGTCGGCTGTGGTGAGTGCACGGTGCCGCTCGTTCGGCTGCCGGTCGCGCTCGGCCTCGGGTGCTTCGGTCGTCGTCCCCGGGTCCCGGAGGAGTGACATGGTGGGTGCTTTCCGCTGGCTGGCGTGTTGCGAGGGGCCGTACCCGAGGCCTCCGGGCGCCAGACACCGCACCCCCGTCCGTCAACCGATCGTCATCTGCACAGATTGATCATCGACAACGATTGTCGATCACCAACCATGGGCCTATGGTGGGGGACCGATGCGCTCCCCGTCCGACCTCGCCGACGCCTTCCGGTCCTCCGGCCGCAAGCTGACGCCCCAGCGCGAGCGCATCTTCCGGGTGCTGCACGACAACCCCACGCACCCCACGGCCGAGGCGGTGCACGCCGAGGTCGTCGCCGACATGCCGTCGGTGAGCCTGCGCACCGTCTACGCCACCCTGCACGACCTGGCGGACATGGGCGAGCTGGTCCAGCTCGACCTCGGCACCGGGTCGTCCCGGTTCGACCCCAACGTGTCCGACCACCACCACCTGGTGTGCGACGCGTGCGGCCGCGTGCAGGACATCGACCTCGCCGTGCCGCCGTTCGAGCTCGATGTCGACGCGGCCGACGGCTTCCGGGTCGACGCCACCCAGATCGTCCTGCGGGGCCGCTGCACCAGCTGCGGCGACGCCGCCGGCGGATGAACCCCAACCACCCCAAGCAAGCAACGAGGAGCAAACCCATGCCTGAGCTCAAGGGCTCCAAGACCGAAGAGAACCTGAAGGAGGCCTTCGCCGGCGAGAGCCAGGCGAACCGGCGCTACCTGTACTTCGCGCAGAAGGCCGACGTCGAGGGCTACCCCGACGTCGCCGCGCTGTTCCGCTCCGTCGCCGAGGGCGAGACCGGCCACGCGTTCGGTCACTTCGACTTCCTCGCCGAGGTCGGCGACCCGGTGACGGGCGAGGCCGTCGGCACCACCGCCGACAACCTCAAGTCCTCCATCGCCGGTGAGACCTACGAGTACACCGAGATGTACCCCGGCTTCTCCAAGACCGCCCGCGAGGAGGGCTTCGAGGAGGTCGCCGAGTGGCTGGAGACGCTGGCCCGCGCCGAGAAGAGCCACGCCGGCCGCTTCCAGCAGGGCCTCGAGTCGCTCGACGCCTGAGCGTCGCGTCGGACCCGGTCCGACACCTCGTGACGCCCAGGGGGCCGGGTCTCGCACCCGGCCCCTCGGCCGTCCCGGCCCCAGACGCCGCCGCCAGATCCCCCGACGAGGAGCACACGATGAGCCGGAAGCTGACCCTGCCCGACATCGCCGACCTGCGTGAGTACGAGCGCGAGCGGCCCGAGTTCCGCGCCCGGGTCATCGACCTGAAGAAGCGCCGCCGCGTCGGCATCGGCCCCTTCGTCACCGTCCTGTTCGAGAACCGGGAGACGATCCGCTTCCAGATCCAGGAGATGGCCCGGGTCGAGAAGCTGTTCACCGACGAGGCCATCGAGACCGAGCTGCGGGTCTACAACCCGTTGATCCCCGAGCCGGGGGAGCTGGCCCTCACCCTGTTCATCGAGCTCACCTCCGAGCTGGCCCTGCGGGACTGGCTGCCCCGCCTCGTCGGCATCGAGCGGTCCCTCGAGCTCCGGCTCGGGTCCGACGTCCCCATCGTGGTGCCGTGCATCCCTGACGAGGAGCACCAGGAGCAGCTCACGCGCGACGAGATCACGGCGTCGGTGCACTACATCCACTTCCGCCTCGACCCCGACCAGATCGAGGCGTTCGCCGCCGGTCCGGTCCAGCTGGCGCTCACCCACCCCGC
The DNA here is from genome assembly GCA_046570205.1 of Acidimicrobiia bacterium. GTDB lineage: Bacteria > Actinomycetota > Acidimicrobiia > Acidimicrobiales > Salinilacustritrichaceae > Salinilacustrithrix. The sequence continues at coordinate 16,436 of JBKHVG010000031.1, read as the reverse complement.
CTACGAGCACGCCACGGTCCTGGGCCCCGACACGGTGGCCGAGCTGCTCGCCGATCTCCGGGGCTGACCGCCGGTCCTGCGCCTTCATCCGGCCCGGTCCGTCCGTATCGTCCGCACGTTCCGCACGCATCGTGCGGTCGAAACCACTTGCCGTGGTTCCGGTTCTTCTCTACTATCCGAAGGATGGTGGCTACGAAGAGTGACACGGAGCGTCAGCGGCTGGTGCGAGAGCTCGTCGACGGCCGGGCCGCCGACAGCCTGGGCGGACGCCTCCTGCGCACCCGCGAGGTGGCGATCCTCTTCGAGGTCTCGGAACGGGCGGTCACCGACTGGGCCACCAAGGGACGCATCCCGAGCATCCGCACCCCAGGCGGCCACCGGCGGTACCCGGCCGACACGGTCGCCGGCCTGCTCGCCGACGAGGACCGCACCGCCTGAGCCCTGCGTCCTTGTGCCTCCGCTGCGGCAGGTGCCAACCTCGCCCCGCCGGCGCCGCCGGTTCCCGGAACCCCTTCCCGGCGGAGCGAGCATGGACGACAGCTGGAGCGCACGGGCCGCATGCCACGGTCTCGACCCGAGGGTCTTCTTCCCCTCCGACGATGACGACGCCGGCCCGGCCAAGGCGATCTGCGACCGCTGCCCCGTCCGGGAGCCGTGCCTCGAGTACGCGCTCGGCGAGCGTGAGCGCGAGGGCGTCTGGGGCGGTTGCACGGAGGGTGAGCGGCGGCGCATCCTCCGTCGGCGGCGCCGGACGGCGTCGTAGGTGGCTGCGTCATCCCCCATCCAGGAGGTGGGCGGCTGGCCCGCCATCCTCGGCCGCCTCGTCGACCGCCAGGACCTCCGGGGCCACGAAGCCGCCGCCGGGCTGGCGTCGATCCTGGCCGGCGAGGCCACCGCGGCCCAGGTGTCGGCGTTCATCGTCGCGCTGCGGGTGAAGGGCGAGACGGTGGAGGAGGTCGCCGGCATGGTCGGTGCCATGCTCGACGCCGCCGCCCCCCTCGAACTGCCCGATGGCACCATCGACATCGTGGGGACGGGCGGGTCCCCTCGGCGCCGGGTCAAGGCGCTCAACGTCTCCACCATGGCCTGCCTCGTGTCGGCGGCCGCCGGCGCCACCGTGTGCAAGCACGGCAACCTGAAGGCGTCGTCGACCTCCGGCTCCTTCGACCTCCTGACCGCCCTCGGCGTCGGCTACGACCTCGACGGGGCTGCCCTCGCCGCCGTGGTCCGCGAGGTGGGGGTCGGCTTCTGCTTCGCCCGTGCGTTCCACCCGGCCATGCGTCACGCCGGGCCGGTGCGCGCCGAGCTCGGCGTCCCCACCGTCTTCAACCTCCTCGGCCCCCTCTCGCACCCCGGCCGGGTGACCCGCCAGGTCATCGGCGTCGGCGATCCCCGCTCGATGGACCTCGTCGCCGGCGCCCTGGCCGCCCGGGGGAGCGAGCACGCGCTGGTCGTGCACGGTGACGGAGCCATCGACGAGCTGGCCCTCACCGGACCCACCGACGTGCGCGAGGTGCGCCACGGCGAGGTGGTCGCGTCGTACCGGTTCGTCCCCGACGACGCCGGGCTGCCCACCGCGTCGATCGACGACCTGCCGGGAGGCGACGCCGACGAGAACGCCGCCATCGCCCGGCGGGTGTTGGCCGGCGAACCCGGTCCGGCGCGCGACATCGTGCTGCTCAACGCGGGCGCAGGGCTCTACGTCGCCGGCCTCGTCGACGGCATCGCCGACGGCGTGGCGGTGGCCGGTGCCGCCATCGACGACGGGTCGGCGGAGTCGGTCCTTGCCCGGGTCGTGGCCCGGACGTCCCCGACCTGACCGCCCGCCGCTCAGTGGTGGGCGGCGGCCTCGGGGCCGCGGCTGGCGGTCACCTTCTGGACGACGAGCGCGATGGCGGTGCCCACCACGATGCCCAGCACGGCGGACGCCGCCGTGTTGACCAGCCACTCGAGGACGCCGCTCACGGCACCGGTGTCATGGACCGCCTCCTCGAGGTGGTGGACCGCCTCGTACGGCGCATGCCAGCCCAGCTCGTCGGCGCCGACCAGCAGGATGTGCCCACCCACCCACAGCATCGCTGCCGTGCCGATGCGCGACAGCCAGCGCAACAGCACGGGCATGCCCCGCACGAGGCCCCGGCCGACCTGCTGGGCGCCCGGCGACGAGCGCTGGGACAGTCGGAGGCCGACGTCGTCCATCTTCACGATCGCGGCCACGAGGCCGTAGACGACGAGGGTGATCAGGACGGCGACCACGACGAGGATGATCGCCCGCGACACGAAGGGCTCGTCGATCACCTCCTTCAGCGCGATGACCATGATCTCGGCCGACAGGATGAAGTCCGTGCGGATGGCGCCGGCGACGGTGTCCTGCTCGGCGTCCTCGCCGATCGCGACCGCCGGGACGTCGGCGTGGTCGTCGTGGTGGCCCTGCAGGGCGCCGAGGACCTTGTGGGCGCCCTCGTAGCAGAGGAACGCGCCGCCGAACATGAGGATCACCTCCACCACGGTGGGGGCGACCTCGGCCAGCAGGATCGCCACCGGCAGGATGAAGAGCAGCTTGTTGCGGAGCGAACCGGTGGCGATCCGCCGGATGATCGGCAGCTCGCGGTCGGCGGCCAGGCCGTGCACGTACGCGGGGGTCACGGCGGTGTCGTCGACGACCACGCCCGCGGCCTTCAGGCTCGCTCGTCCGGCGGCGGCACCGACGTCGTCGATCGAGGCCGCGGCGAGCTTGGCCAGCGCGGCGACGTCATCCAACAGTCCGACCAAACCACCAGCCATGGCGCACCCTTCTCGAAACCGTCGGGGGCCAGAACCTAGAGCGCGATCGTGGCCGGCACTGATAACCATCGTTACCCTGGGCCGATGACCCAAGCCGCGCCCGTGAGCGACGATCCGACGCGCGATCGGCTCATCGAGGCGGCGGCGGCGGTGTTCGCCGAGAAGGGCTACGACGGGGCCGGGGTCCAGGAGATCGCGCGGCGGGCCGGGTTCACCACCGGCGCCATCTACGGTCGCTTCCGGGGCAAGGCCGAGCTGCTGCTGGCCGCCATCGAGGCGCGCACCACCAACGAGCTCGAGCAGCTGTTCGCCGACCACCGCTTCGAGGGGCGCGCCACCGACGTGCTCACCACCGTCGGCTCCCACCTGCTGACCGATCCCTTCGACGCCGGCCAGGCCCTGCTGCTGGAGGCCTTCGTGGCCGCCCGCCGGGATCCCGAGGTCGCCGAGCTGATGCGCGACCTCCTCCACCAGCGGGCCACGACCTTCGCCGCGCTGGTCGAGGACGCCAAGGCCAGCGGGCTCGTGGTCGAGGAGCTGGACACCGAGGCGGTCGTGCGGTTCTGCCACGCCGTCGGGTTCGGCTTCCTGCTGTTCGGCGCCATCGACCTCCAGCCGCCGGCGGCCGCCCCGTGGGACCAGCTCATCGCCGTCCTGGTGGGGGCCCTCGGGCAACCGGTGGACGGCCAGGCCCCCCCGGCCTAGCGCGACGGGAGATCGGGCAGCCGGGGGAGCGGCGAGCACAGCAGCCCGTCGCAGTGCTCGATGCGCATGCGCTCGGCGTTGCGGTCGATCCAGGCGGCCAGCACCGAGATCTCGTCGGCATCCGCCGGCTCCACCCAGCGGGGCACCGTCCGATGGGACCCTGCACCGGCGTCGGCCTGACCGAGCAGCGAGGGGTGGTCGGCGTGCTCGGTGTGGCGGAGCCGTCCGTCCTCGATCACGGCTCGCCGGTCGCCGATCCGCACCACCAGCCGACCGGCCCGGTGCACCAGGTCGAGCCGACGGACCCGCCGGTGGGCGTCGGCGAAGGCGATGGCCCGGTCTCGCATGTCGGCAGCCTCCTCGTAGCGCTCGTGGCCGGCCAAGGTCTCCATGCGGGTGAGCAGACCGTCGAGCACGGTCGTCGGGTCCGTGCTCAGCGCCCGGCGCACGGACTCGACGATGGGCTCGTAGCCGGCCTCGTCCACCTCGCCGGCGCACGGGCAGGTGCTCACGCCGAGCTGGGCCGGTGCACACGGAGCCGCGCGGGGCTGGCGCGCCGGATCCGCCGTGCAGCGACGGACGGGCAGGACGGTCTCGACCGCGTCTGCCACCCGTCGGGCCGCCCGGGCCGATGGCAGCGGCCCCAGGTACGTGGCGCCGTCGGCCCGGACCCGCTTCACCACGGACAGGCGCGGGAAGGCCTCGTCGGTGAGCTTCAGGTAGGCCGCCTTGGCCCATGTGGTCCCCTGCCGGTTGTAGCGGGGCAGCAGCTCGTGGATCAGCCGGATCTCGGTGACGGCGGCCTCGAGCGGCGAGGGGGACGTGATGTGGTCGATGGTGGCGGTCTCGCGGAGGAGCCCGCCGACCTTGCGCCGCGTGTCGGACGAGAAGTAGCTGCGGACGCGGGCGCGCAGGTCGGACGCCTTGCCGACGTAGAGGACCCGGCCGGTCGCGTCCTTGAACAGGTAGACGCCGGGTGCGCGGGGCAACCGGTCGGTGAGCGCCAGCTTCCTGGCCTGGGGGTGGGCGGCGGCGGAGGGCAGCTCGAGCAGGTCGTCGAGGGTCGACACGCCGAACCCCGCTGCCCGCTCGAGGAGCACGTGGAGCAGGTCGGCCGTGGCGAGCGCGTCGTCCAGCGCCCGGTGCGTGGGCCGGTGGTCGAGGCGGAGCCGCTCGGCCAGGGTTCCCAGCTTGCAGTTGGGCACCTCGTCGCGCACGAGACGGCGGGCCAGCGCGCAGGTGTCGACGGTGGGGTTGGGCAGCCGGTCGCGGCCGGCGCGCGCGAGGGCGGCGTCGACGAAGCCCTGGTCGAATCGGACGTTGTGACCGACGAACACGGCGTCGCCGATGAACTCGAGCAGGCTCGGCAGGACGTGGTCGATCGTCGGGGCCGGGCGGACCATCGCCGTGGTCAGGCCGGTGAGCACGGTGATCTGGGCCGGGATGTCGCGCCCGGGGTCCACGAAGGTGTGGAAGGTCCCGAGGCACTCGCCACCGCGGACCTTGATGGCGCCGATCTCGCAGATGGCGTCGTCAGTAGGCGACCCGCCCGTCGTCTCGAGGTCGAGCACGCAGAAGGTCACGTCGATGAGCGGGGTGCCGAGGTCGTCCAAGGTGCCCTGCCCGGGCGTGCGGAGGCGTGCTCGGCGGACGGCTCGGGCGGTGGGGGCGGCCATGGCACCGGAGTGAACCGAACGTACGTTCGGTTTGTCAAGGCCGTGGTCGGGAGCGGCCGCCGGCCGCACCCCGGACTCGGTCCACCGCCTGCGCGTCGGTACGCTCGCCCCGTGACCGACCCACGCGGCGACGCCCCGCCCCGATACCGCTGCAACCGGTGCGGGAACCTCACCCGGTTCGACGTCACCGCGACGCGCCGGACCCGTGCGTTCCACCACTACTCGGTGGGCGGTGAGCTCCAGGTCGAGGACGTCGCCGTCCTCGATGAGCAGGTGGAATCCGTCGAGTGCCGTTGGTGCGGCAACGGCGAGGGCGTGGAGCAGCTCCCCACGGACGCCTGACCGGGGGCTCGAGGGTTCTTGTCGGACCCCCTCCGTACCGTGCGACCTCGGACCCGGATCGGCCGGGACGATCGCACCTGGAGGACCCATGCCTGCACCGATGACCCCGTCGGAGCCCCTGGTGATCGACTGCACGACCTGCATCGGCCCGACCGTCGGCGCCTGCGGCGACTGCGTCGTCACGTTCCTGTGCGAGCGTGATCCGGACGACGCCGTGGTCATCGACGTGGGCGAGGCCCGGGCCCTGCGCCTGCTGGCCGACGCCGATCTGGCCCCACGGTTGCGGCACCGCACGGTGGAGCGGGGCGCCTGACCGATGGGCCGGGTTCAGCACGGAATGTGGTGGTACCGTGCCACGCCGCGGCACTTGTCCGGTTGTCGCTCCATGCGATGCACGATCTCCAGCTCGTCGGCTTCACCACGGATCGCCGTGGCCTCATCTTGCGCCCACGTGCTGGTGCGCGGTCCGAGGCCAGCTTCGTGGTGCCGGTCACCGACGAGCTCATCTCGCTGGTCGCCGAGATGGCCGCCGAGATCGCCGCCGGGCGCGCCACGTCCGTGCCCACCGAGGCCGACTTCGGGGTCGAGCCGGCCGCCGACGCCCCACCCGAAGCCGCCGCCCGGCCCCGGTCGCAGCTGTCCGTCCGGGACATCCAGGCCCGCCTGCGCGCCGGTGAGCCCATCGCCCGTGTCGCCGCCGAGGCTGGCGTGGAGGACGACTGGATCGAGCGGTTCGCGCCGCCCGTCCGGGCCGAGCAGCGCCGCATCATCGACCAGGCCCTCGAGTGCCACCTCCGACGTTCGCGCTCGCCGGAGTCGGCTGCCCCGCTGCGCCGGGCCGTCGGTCGGTCGCTGGCGGACAAGGGCATCGCCTACACCGTCGACGCCTTCGAGGCGGCCTGGTCCGCGCACCTGCTCGGTCACGACCGCTGGGCGGTCTCGTTCACGTACCGTCACCGGGGGCGGGAGCGCACGGCGACCTGGACCTACGACGCTGCCGCTGCCGAGCTGACCACCACGGATCGGACGGCGGCCCAGCTGGGCTTCATGGCCCCGGGTGCAGCGCGAGACGATGACGGGCAGGCCGTCGACGGCCTCATCGGCGACCCGGAGGCCAAGACCCAGATCGGCACGGCGAGCGCCGACGCTGGTCGCCGGCGCCCCGACGCACGCACCCGCCGGTCCGCCCGCTCCCCGTCCGGCCCGAACCGGTCCGCCGCGGCCGGCGCGTCGGACACGCCGACGGCGAAGAAGTCCGTCGCCAAGAAGGCGGCGACGAAGAGCGCGGCTGCGAAGAAGGCGGCGCCGAAGAAGGCCGTCGCCAAGAAGGCCGCTGCGAAGAAGGCGGCGCCGAAGAAGGCCGTCGCGAAGAAGGCGGTCGCGAAGAAGGCGGCGCCGAAGAAGGCTGTCGCCAAGAAGGCAGCCGCGAAGACGGCCGTCGCGAGGAAGGTGGCGACGAAGAGGTCGGCAGCGAAGAAGAAGGCAGCCGTGAAGAGGTCGGCGGCGAAGAAGGCCGCAGCGAAGAAGGCCGCATCGAAGAAGGCCGTAGCGAAGAAGGCCCCAGCGAAGAAGGCAGCGGCGCCGACCCCGGCGGCCAAGAAGGCGGCGCCGAAGGAGGTGCGGGCCCAGGACACGTCGGCGGCCCACGCCGGCTCCAGACCCGGCGCCGTGTCCGCCGGTGCCGTGGCACCGACGAGCGCCGCCGACCGGTCCCGGCCGTCCGACGACAGCGCACCCGATCACTCCCCACCCGAGGCCGCCACCAACGGTGCGGCGGCTCGTCCGGTCCCGGCGGTGGAGACCGATGCCATGCGCCCGTCGGATGCCGGCCTGTCGGACCGACGCAGCGACCGGGCGGCGACGCCGCCTCCCGCTCGCCCTGCGCCAGCGCCCACGGTGCCCGAGGCGACGCCGTCGCACCTGCCCGACGAGCCGCTGCCGATCGGGGCCGACCCTCGTCCCGGGGGCCCGCAGCTCGGTCGAGTCGTCGCCGGCCGTCCCGGCGACATCCCCATCGCCGACGTCCCGCTCGCTCCCCGGCCGCCGGCCAGCAACGGCCGTCCGGTCGAGACTCCGTCGCCGGCAGCCGCCGATCCGGCCGCCGAGCGTCGGGCCCGGGCCGCCGAGCGCCACGCGCCCACGGTCCAGTTCCGCAGCGGCTCGGCCGCACCGGTCCGGCCGGCGGGCACGGGGCCCGACGGCGCCATCCGCCGCTCGCCGGAGCCCGATCCCCGGCCCTCGGGGCCCCGGGCCGACGGCGCCGCCGACCCGGCCGTCCGCCGGCGTCGCCAGCTCCGAGCCCGGTGAGCCGGCCGGCTGCCGCGCCGGTGCAGCACGTGGGCGCGGCCGAGCTGCGCGACCGGGTCCACGACGCCGGCCGCTCCCATGGCCTCGATGCGGTCGGCTGCACCGACACCACCGCCTTCCCCGAGGTGCGGCGCGCCCTCGAGCAGCGGCGTGGCGCGGGCCAGCACGCCGGCATGTCCTTCACCTTCCGGAACCCGCGGCGCTCCACCGAGCCGGAGCGCCTCCTCCGGAACGCCCGGACGCTGGTGGTCGGGGCCCGGTCGTACCTGGAGACGAGGCCGGAGCGCCCCGTCGGCCCGGTCGCCGCCGTGGCCCGCTACGCCTGGCGCGACCACTACGCCGAGCTCCGCGTCGGCCTGGACGCCATGGCGGCGGTCCTGCGCGAGCACGGGCACCGGGCCGCGGTGTTCGCCGACGACAACGCGCTGGTCGATCGGGCGGCGGCGCACCGGGCCGGCATCGGCTGGTGGGGTCGGAACAGCAACCTGCTGGTGCCGGGCGCCGGCAGCTGGTTCGTGCTGGGATCGGTGGTCACCGACGCGGCCCTGCCGGTCGCCGAGGAGCCGGTGGCCGACGGGTGCCGGTCGTGCACGCGGTGCGTGCCGGCGTGCCCGACCGGGGCGATCGTGGACGACGGCGTCATCGACGCCCGCCGGTGCCTGGCGTGGCTCGTCCAGGACGTCGGCGTGTTCCCCCGGGAGCACCGCATCGCACTCGGCGACCGCATCTACGGCTGCGACGACTGCCAGGAGGTCTGCCCGCCGGGGCGTCGTGACGTCCGAGCGGTCGATGGAGCGGAGCCGAGCTCGGAGCGGACACCGCCCGACGCCTGGGTCTCCGTGCTCGAGCTGCTCGACCCGGCACTCACCGACCAGGACCTGCTCCACCGCTTCGGGCGGTGGTACATCCCGCGCCGCGACCCCCGCCACCTGCGCCGCAACGCGCTCGTGGTGCTCGGCAACGTCGGTGACGCCGCCGATCCCGTCCAGCGTGCCACCCTCGCCCGGTGGTGCGACGACGACGACGAGCTCCTGCGGGCCCACGCGGTGTGGGCCGCCGCCCGGCTCCGGCTCACCGAGCTCGTCGACGCCCGGCGGGGCGACCGGAGCCCGCTGGTGCGGGCCGAGGTGGCGATGGCGCCCACGGTGCCACCCGCCCCCGGAGCCGCCGTGGTCACCGGCGTGGCGCTCCGGTGACGTCGGGCCGCCTCACCGCCACCGCTGGGACCCGGCCGTGACCCACCTGCTCGTCACCAACGACTTCCCGCCCAAGATCGGCGGCATCCAGACCCTGCTGTGGGAGCTGTGGCGCCGGCTGGACCCGTCCACGTTCGCGGTGCTCACGACACCGCACCCGGACGCCGAGGCATGGGACGCGTCCCAGCCGTACCGCATCGAGCGAACCAACGAGCGGGTCCTGCTCCCGCACCCGGGACTGGTACGCCGCATCGACGCCCTGGCCGAGGAGGTCGGCGCCGACACCGTCGTGCTCGACCCGGCCCTCCCCCTGGGACTTCTCGGTCCCCATCTCGCCCGCCCCTACGACGTCCTCCTCCACGGCGCCGAGGTGACCGTCCCGGGACGCCTCCCGGTCAGCCGGCCCGCGCTGCGCCGGGTGCTGGTCGGGGCCCGGCGGGTCGTGGCCTTCGGCGGCTATCCCGCCGCCGAGGCCGAACGGGCCGCCGGGCGCTCGCTGCCGCTCACGGTCGTCCCCTGCGGCATCGACAGCAGCCGCTTCCGCCCGCTCACCGCCGCCGAGCGGACCGGCGTCCGGACCCGCCACGGCCTCCACGACGGCCCCCTCGTCCTCAGCCTCAGCCGGCTCGTGCCCCGCAAGGGCATGGACGTGCTCATCGACGCCGCCGCCCAGCTCGCCCCCCGGGTACCCGACCTGCAGGTGGCCATCGCCGGCTCGGGGCGGGACCGACATCGGTTGGAGAAGCGGGCCGCGTCCACCGGGGCGCCCGTGACCTTCCTCGGCCGGGTCCCCGAGGACGACCTCGCGCTGGTGCACGGGTCCGCCGACGTCTACGCCATGCTCTGCCGCAGCCGGTGGGGGGGCCTCGAGCAGGAGGGCTTCGGCATCGTCTTCCTGGAGGCGGCGGCCGCCGGCGTGGTGCAGGTGGCGGGCGACAGCGGCGGCGCGTCCGAGGCCGTCGTGGACGGGGAGACCGGCTTCGTGGTGGATCCCACGGACGTGGGCGCCGTCGCCGGCGCCATCGAGCGGCTGCTGGCCGACGGCGACCTGCGGGCCAGGATGGGTGCCGCCGGCCGGGCCCGAGCGGTCGAGCACTTCGACTACGACCGGCTGGCCCCTCAGCTCGCCGCTGCCATCGAGGACCCGTGACCGACACGCCACCCGCCCACGACGCCCCGACCCCGCCGGAGCCCGACGACCATGCGGCACCCGAGGAGGGTGCCGGCCTGATCCAGCTGTCCTTCGTCGCCACCGGCGCGCTGCTGGTGGCCGGGCTCGTCGGCATCGTGAACCCAGACGACGGCGGCGTCGTCACCGCGTGGGTGTCCGGCGGGCTCTTCGCCGTCGGCGTCGTGCTGTTCCTGTGGGGCTACGCCGTCGGCGTGTCCCGCTCCCGGGACGAACAGATCACCCTGGGCGGCCTGTTCTTCCTGTCGGGCACCGCACCGAAGGTGGTGCGGTTCCGCCTGCGGCTGGCCTTCGCCGTGCAGGTCGCCGTGGCGGTCGTCGCGGCCAGCGTGCGGCCGTACACCGCGGTCGCCTTCGCGGTGCTCGCCCCGATGCTGGGCCTCGGGGCGATGGCGACGTGGGGCGGCCGGTACGGCGCGTTCGCCGCCAAGGACGACGCAGGCACCGGCCGGTGACGCCACCGCTGTGGCTGGTGCTGATCGGGCTCGAGTTCCCCGCCCTGATCGCGATGATGGACTGCCTCCAGCGCCCCGCCGAGCACTTCGAGGGCGACGCCGAGGACAAGACGGCCTGGACCCGCTGGCTGGTGGTGGCGATGCTGCTCGTCCCGGTCCTGATCGGCTACGGCATCCTCCTCGGCTACTACTACGTCGTCATCCGCCGGAACGCGCCGGGCAGCCCCCGCTGAGACCCGCCACCCGGTTCCCGCCGTGGTGGTGAGGCAGAATCGCCCCCATGTCCGACCAGGCCACCCAGCAGATGCACATCGAGGCGCCGCTCGAGCGGATCTGGGCGGTGCTCACCGACTTCGAGGCGTACCCCACGTGGGCCCGCGACCTGAAGGAGGCCACCGTCGTGCAGCGCGACGAGCAGGGCCGGGCCGCGCTGGTGCGGTTCCGGGCCGCGGCCATGGGGCGCTCCACCACCTACACGCTGGCCTACGACTGGGACGACGCCCCCCACCGCCTGCCGTGGAAGCTCGTCACCGGTGACATCCAGCGGGTGCTCGACGGCGCCTACGAGTTCGCTGAGGTGGAGGGCGGCACCGACGTCACCTATCACCTCCGGGTGGACCTGGCGATCCCGCTCCCGGCGTTCGTGAAGCGCCGGGCCGAGGCGCGCATCATCTCCACCGCGCTGCGCGAGCTGCGGGCCCACGTCACCACCTCCCGCTGATCGGCTCGGGTCGCCAGTGCGCATCCTGCTGTTCACGGGCAAGGGCGGGGTCGGCAAGACCACCACGGCTGCGGCCACCGCCGTGCGCTGCGCCGACGCCGGCCAGCGCACCATCGTGCTGTCCACCGACCCGGCCCACTCCCTCGGCGACGCCTTCGACGTGGAGTTGGGCGACCTCACGGTCGAGATCACCGACGGCCTGTGGGGCCAGCAGCTCGACGCGCAGGACCGGATGGAGGAGGCCTGGGACGACATCCAGGGCTACCTCCAGGAGGTCTTCCGCTGGGGCGGCGTCGACGAGATCGAGGCCGAGGAGCTCTCGGTCGTGCCCGGCCTCGACGAGATCTTCGCCCTCACCGACATCAAGCGGTGTGCGGCGTCGGGCGAGTGGGACACGATCGTCGTCGACTGCGCCCCCACGGCGGAGACGATCCGGTTGCTGTCACTGCCCGGCGTGCTGGCCTGGTGGATGGAGCGCTTGTTCCCGATGGGCCGCCGCGTCAGCAAGGTCGTCAGCCCGCTGCTCGGCTCGGTCACGAGCATGCCGATGCCCGGCGACGACGTCTTCGGCGCGGTCGAGCGCTTCTACGAGCGTCTCGACGGCGTGAAGGAGCTCCTCACCGACCGGTCGATCACCACCGCCCGCCTGGTGGTGAACCCCGAGCGGGTGGTCGTGGCCGAGGCTCGGCGCACCTACACGTACCTGTCGCTCTTCGGCTACAGCGTCGACGCCGTGATCGCCAACCGCCTCCTGCCCGACACCATCTCCGACCCGTGGTTCGAGGACTGGAAGCAGCGCCACATCGACCACCTCGCCACCATCGAGGAGGGCTTCGCTCCCGTCCCGGTGCTGCGGGCGGAGCTGACCCCCCACGAGCTGGTCGGCGTCGACCGCCTCCGCGAGTTCGGCCGGCACCTCTACGGCGACGAGGACCCGGCCCGCCACCATGCCGACGTCTCCCCGCTGCACCTGGAGCGCACCGACGAGGGCGACGTCTTGTCCGTCGACCTGCCGTTCACGGACAGAGACGAGCTGTCCCTCGGCCGGCGTGACGACGAGCTGCTCGTCCGGGTGGGACCGTACCGCCGGTCCATCCTGCTGCCGGACTCGCTGCGCCGACGGCGGGTCGTGGACGCCGCGCTGCGCGACGGCGCGCTGCGCGTCACCTTCGCGCCGACCCGGTAGCCACCGGTCTGGCACGATGGCGCCGAGCATGCCCGAGGAGGACGACGCCCAGGACGCCACCGGTGGACCCGATCCGGTCCAGGTGGGCATCGAGCAGTTCCAGCGGGCCGCCCTCGAGGCCATCCGGGCCGGTCGGGCCATGCTCGACGCCGCCGAATCGGTGCTCCAGGACCCGAAGGCGGCCGAGTCCGTGGTGCGCTCGGTCGGTTCGGTGGCCCGCACCGCCACCGACGCCTTCGCCGGCTTCGCCGCCGGACGGTGGGCGCCGGCGCACCGACAGTCCGGCGATGCGGACGCACCGCCCACCGACGACGGGCGAGACGACGGCCCCGACGGGTTCGAGCGGATCACCGTGGACTGATGCGGGTGCTTCGCCTCGGACTCGGCGACGCCGGCGCCGTCGACCTGCACCCGTCGGTCTCGGTCGTGACCGGCCTGACCGAGCGCCAGCACACCGCGCTGCGCCGGGGGTTCCGGGCCATCGGCACCGGTCTGTCACCCCGTTCGGCCGGCCTCGTCGAGGCCCACGGTCTGCTCCTCGACACCGCGCAGGACGACCTCGACCTGCTCGAGGTCCCGGCCACCCCGGCCTCCACGGTCGCCACGGCGGCCGGCGTTCCCGGCGCCATCCCCGAAGCCGCCGCCGAGCGCCTGCGGACCGCGGAGCGCGACCTGCTGGTCCTGGCCGCCGAGCGGTGGCGGGCGTGCCGAGGGCGCACGGCCATCGCGGAGGCACGGCGGGAGGTGGCGACCACGACCGGGGCGTCGGGTCGGGCGGCGGAGCTGCGGGCCAGGATCGCCCGCCATGCGGCCCTCGACCCCGAGTCGGTGCGGGTCGCGCTCGATCAGGCGCGCGACGCCGACCGCGCCGGCGTCGCCCCGGCCCCCGCCGGCCTGGAGGCCGCACTCGCCCGCGTCGGGCTGGACGTGGCCGACCTCGGCCTTCCCGTACCCGAGCTGGTCGGGCTGGCGCAGGACTGGCTCGAGGAGCACCACGCCGAGGGCGAGCGGGTGGTCGGCGCGACGGTCGAGCTGGCAGGCATCGAGCGGTCCGGCGACGGGCCGGCCACCGACGAGGACGACGCCGCCCTGGCCGTGCGGCGCCGGGCGTCGCGTGCCGGCGCCGCCCACGTCGAGGCCGTCGTGCGAGTCGACGAGCTCCACGCTGCGCTGGTGGCCCGCCACCAGCCGCGCCCCGACCTCGACGCGCTCCAGGCCCACCTGGCCGACCGCCTGACCCACCACCGGCCCGAGCGCCTCGCCGGCGCGGTGCCGCTCGTCCTGGACGGCCTGCTCGGCCACCTCGACGCCGACGAGGTGGTGGCCCTGCTCGACCGCACGTCCGGACTGGCCGGGGCCGTCCAGCTCGTCGTGGTCGACGAGCACCCGGCCGCGAAGCGGTGGGCGGACAGCGTCGGGTTCCGGCGAGCCGCCGTCGTCAGTCCGTCCTCCACCGCCGAGGCACCGCCCCCGACCTGACCGCTCCCGGGCCCGGCGATGGCGAGACCCCGCACCAGCTGCTCGCCCTACGATGCGCCCGAACCACGACCTCAGGAGACGAGACCAACGTGCCGGTCATCACCGAAGACGACATCCGCTCCCTCACCGCCGTCCGGAGCAACGGAACGCTCGTCACCACCTGCTACCTGGACGTCGACGGCGGGCGGTACGTGCGCCCCGCCGACTACCAGCGGTCGCTGGACGATCTGGTCCGCCGGGCTCGGGGGCGCGACGTCGTGGACGGCGCCGTCGAGGCCGACATCGCCCGCATCGTGGCCCGGGTGGGGGAGGGGTTCGACCGGACGACGACCCGAGGGGTGGCGATCTTCAGCTCCCGGGCCCACGAGCTCTTCGTCGTCCACGAGCTCCCCGTTCCGGTCCGCAACGAGCTCGTCGTCAACCCGACGCCGGCCGTCGGCCAGCTCGAGCTGGTGCTCCAGCAGAGCGAGAAGGTGGCCGTGCTCGCCGCCGACAAGCAGCACGCCCGGGTCTTCGTCTACCGGTTGGGGGAGCTCGTCGACCACGTCGAGCGCACCGACGACATCGGCCGCGACTACGACACGGTGGGGGAGCAGGACCGGGGCGGCGTGCACCAGCACCGTGAGGAGATGACCCACCAGCACCTCCGCCACGCCGCCGAGCTGGCCTGGTCCGTCTACCAGACGACGGGGTTCGACCACCTGGTGGTCGCTGCCGCGGAGGGCGTGGCGTCCGAGCTCGAAGCCGATCTCCACCCGTACCTCTCCGAGCGCCTGCGAGCCCGCCTCGACCTGGCACCGGGCGCCCCGGAGCCCGAGGTCCGGCGGGCCGCCCTCGCGGCAGAGCGGGCCATCGAGGCCGCCCGCGAGGCCGCACTGGTCGAGGAGCTGCGGGCCGCCGTCAACGGTGAGGGCCGCGGCGTCGCCGGCCTCGCCCCGGTGCTCGACGCGCTCGCCGAGCGACGGGTGGACCGGCTCCTGGTGTCGGATGGCTACGCCGCCGAGGGCTGGCGCTGCGACGCCTGCGACCGCCTGGCCACGGTCGGCCGGACCTGCCGGTGCGGTGCCGAGATGGTGAGCCTGCCCGACGTCGTGGAGGAGGCCGTGGACGTCGCCCTCGGCCAGTCGTGTCGGGTCGTGGTCTGCGACGGCAACGCCGACCTCGACGTGCTGGGGCGCGTCGGCGCCCTCTTGCGCTACTGACCGACGTGGTCGCTCCCGCGGCGGGATCCGCCCCGCGCGCCGTCGGCATCGACATCGGCGGCACCAAGATGCTGGGGGTCGTCGTGGATCCGGCCGACCCCACGACCGTCCTGGCCGAGGACCGGCGACCGACGCCACAGGGGCCCGCCGCGCTGGTGGATGGCATCGCCGAGCTGGTCGACGCCCTCGATCCCGGTGGGCGGGGCCCCGTGGGGCTCGGCATCCCCGGCCTCATCGACCGCGACGACGTCTTCCGCTTCGGTGCCAACCTCCCCGGTGTGGTCGACCTGGCCGTCGGCGACGTCGTGGGGGCGCGGCTGGGCCGGCCCGTCGCGGCCGACAACGACGCCACGTGCGCCACCTACGCCGAGTTCCACGGCGGCGCCGGCGCCGGGTACGCCGACGGCATCCTGCTGACCCTCGGCACGGGCATCGGCGGCGGCGTCGTCGTCGGCGGACGGGTCCGCCACGGCGCCAACGGCTTCGCGGGTGAGCCCGGGCACATGCTCGTCGACCCGGCCGGACCGCCGTGCCCGTGCGGGCGGCGTGGGTGCTGGGAGCGCTACGCGTCGGGATCCGGCCTCGGTCGCCTGGGGCGCGACGCCGCGCTGGCCGGCCGGTTGCCGGCGGTGGTCGCGCTGGCGGGCGACGACCCCGAGGCCGTCCGCGGCGAGCACGTCGTGGCCGCCGTGCGCGCCGGCGACGACGCCGCCGCGGGGGTGATCGACGAGTTCGTGTGGTGGGTCGCCGCCGGCATCGCCAACCTCGTCGACCTGCTCGACCCCGAGGTCGTGGTCCTCGGTGGTGGCGTGATCGAGGCCGAGGACGTGCTGCTGCACCGGATCGAATCGGCGACCCCCGACCAGGTGCTGGCTCGGGGTCACCGGCCGGCCGTGCCCATCGTGGCGGCCCACTTCGGCGAGCGGGCCGGCGCCATCGGTGCCGCCGTGCTCGCGCTGGGCTCGGCCGGCTCCCGCTAGGGCTCGTAGCGCTCGAACGCGGCCCGGATCTCGGTCCACGCCGCCTCGGAGCCCTCGTAGCCGCGGGTGGAGGAGAACTTGTGGGGCTCGAGGTCCTTGTAGACGATGAAGAAGTGCTCGATCTCCTCCCGGAGGTGGGCGGGGAGGTCCTCGATCTCGGGGACGCGCTCCCACCGGGGGTCGTGGGCGGGGACGCAGATGATCTTGGCGTCGG
>JBKHVG010000030.1:0-31942 GCA_046570205.1 Acidimicrobiia bacterium | reverse complement strand
GTGCAGATGTGCAGCTCGGGCGCCCCGGCGAGCAGGCCACCGAGCGTGGAGCCGAACGCCTTGAACGCGTCGCTGCCGCTGTGGGCCTGGAGGGCGTCGCCGCCGGTGTACAGCTCGTACACCCAGACCGAGGTCTCGTCGGCGGTGTCGGTGCTGATGGCGTAGACGACGGTGCCGTCCTCGGTCTCGACCTGGGGGAAGTACTCCCGGAAGGCGGCCACGAGCTCGTCGCGCTTGCCTTCCTGGGCCTGGATGCGGGCGATCACGGTGACCTGCGACATGGCCGGCGACGCTACCGGATGCCCCGCCCGCAACCGGTCAACCGCGGTCGGAGCGGCTGGCGTTGATCAGCGCGACGAACGGCAGGGCGAGGAAGCTGAGACCAGCGACGGCCAGCAGGAAGAACCCCGCGATGAGCAGCCCGCCGTAGCCGAGGAACGCCCCGCCGAGGACCATGGTGACGCCGACGGCCGCCAGCGCGGCGGGAGCCATCGCGAAGAGACGTGGGATGCTGGGCGCCCCGGTGGGCGTGTCGTCGAAGAGGCGGGGGTCGACGTCGTCGGAGGTGTCGAAGGGGCGGAACGTGCTGTCCGGGTCGCGCAGGTGGGCGCCGGACGTGGTGGTCCCCTGCAGGAACCGGGCGTCGTACGCCGCCCGCCTGCCCGGATCCGACAGCACCGTCCACGCCGCGTTGACCCGTGCCATGCGGGCCGCGGCCTCGGCCCGGGCGACCTCGCTGGCGGTGCCCATGCGGTCGGGGTGGTGCCGGCGGGCCAAAGCCACGTAGGCCGTGCGGATCTCGGCCGGCGACGCCGACGGGGCGACGCCCAGCTCGTCGTAGTGCCGAGGCTCCCCGCCGTCGTGCTGGTCACCCATGGACGACCCACTCTAGGAGTGGGTCAGGTGGTGCGAGCCCCTGGCGAGCAGCTCGAGGCGGCCGCCGGCGCTCAGTCGTCCTCCGTCGTGGTCGGCCCCGTCGACGACGTCGAGTCGTCGTCGGGCTCCGCGGTCGTGGTGGTCGTGGTCGTGGTCGTGGTGGGCCGGGGGCCGCACGAGGGCACCTCGAGGGGGAAGCTGCGGTCCTGGGTGCCGTCGAAGAGCACGACGGAGGCGGTCACCGAGCCGGCCTCGTCGCACCGGAAGGTGAACACGGCGACGCCGTCGCTGCCGGTGGCGCCCGGCCCGGCCACGAGATCCCAGCCGGAGGACTGGATCTGCAGCGGGACGCCGGCGATCGGCTGCGTGCGGGCCACGCCCACGTCGTCGACCACCTTCTCGACGACTCGCACGGCCACGTTGACGGGGCTGCCGACGGTGGGCGCCGAGGGCGTCACGTCGGAGAGCACCAGGATGCCGGCGTGCTCGCGCACCGTGAGGCGCAGCTCTCGTGGCTGGGACTCGGTGAGGAAGAAGATCTCCGGCTCCAGCATGGTCAGCGACGGGGGCGCGTACGCCCGCACCCGCATCCGGCCGCCGGGCAGTCCCTCGAGGACCCACGTCCCGTCGTCGCGGGCGCGCACCTCTCGGACCTGCACGGCGTCGCCCACCAGCCGCTCGATGCGCACGACGGCGCCGGGCACCGGCCCGTCCGGACCCGTGACCGACCCCGCCAGGATGGCGTCGCCGAACTCGGCCAGGGTCGTGGTGGTGCGGCCGGTGAGCGGCTGGAGGACCGTCCGCGACCGGTCGACCGACGTGGTCGTCTGCTGCACCTCGGTGCTCGACGTGGACGACGGCGGCGGCAGGCTGCGCCGGTCCGGAGCGCTGCACGTGCCGCCGAAGACGACGACCACGAGGACCACGCCGACCGCGATCGCCACGAGGCGGACGGGATGGCGCACCTCGGGCATCCGCACGGGCTGCTCAGGTCAGCGGGAGCTCGTGGACGACGCCGTGGACGCCGGCGACGGTGACCGCCGCGCCGGGCGCCACCGCCCGGCCCAGGAAGGCGAGGGCGATGGGGCCGTGCACCTCGGAGGTCGCCGCCGTGGTGATCGTGGCCGGTGGACCATCGCAGTCGACGCCCGCCCCCTCCTCCACCGGCGCGTCGAGCACGAGGGCCCGGAGGTGGCGGGGAACGTTGCCGCCCCGGCTGTCGATGCGGGCGGTGAGCTCCTGGCCGACATAGCAGCCCTTGGTGAAGCTGACCGACTCGTCGACGATCCACGACCCGACCTCGGCCGGGATCGTGCTCTCGGTGAGCTCCCGGCCCATGGCCGGCACGCCGTGGGCCACGTCGTGGGCGCGGAGCTCACCGGCGGACATGGCACCCACGCCGGCGGGCAGCTCGGCGCCGGCGCCGAGCAGGTCGTAGCCCTCGACGCCGGGCCCGGCGGCCGGCAGGCGGACCACGCCGTCGGGCAGGTCGCCGTGGGGCGCACCCGGACCACGGACGGCCACCGCCGGCTGCTCGGTGAGCTCGAGCTCGGCCTTGGTGCGGATGAGGAACCGGCGCAGCCGATCGTGGAGCGCCTGTCCCCAGCCGGCGTCGGTGTCGAGCAGGAGCTCGTCCGCGGCCGTCCGGGTGAGCCGGGCCCAGGCGTCGACCTTGCCCTGCGGCTGCAGCACGAACGTCCACGACGAGGTGCCGACGGCGAGGGCGCCGACGTCCTGGCTCAGCTGGCCCTGCAGGAACGACTCCGCGTCCGGACCCCAGACCCGCACGACGTCCCGGCGGGTCGTCGCTCCCCTGGCGTGCTGCTGGCTCATGGTCGTGCTGCCTTCCGCTCGGCCGTCATGCGCCGGGCCGCCGGGACGGCGACCAGGAGGGCACGGGCCTTGTTCTGGCACTCGAGGTGCTCGTCGTCGGGGACGCTGTCGGCCACGATGCCGGCCCCCGCTTGCACCGATGCCATGCCGTCGTCACCGATGACCATCGTACGGATGGCGATCGCCGTGTCGATGTTGCCGGAGAAGTCCAGGTAGCCGACGACGCCGGCGTAGGGCCCGCGCTTGACGGGCTCGAGGGCGTCGATGATCTCCATCGCCCGCACCTTGGGCGCACCGGACACCGTGCCGGCCGGCAGCGTGGCCCGCAGGACGTCGACCGGCGAGCGACCCTCGGCCAGGTCGCCGGCGACCTGGGACGTGAGGTGCATCACGTGGCTGTAGCGCTCCAGCGTCATCAGCTCCTCGACCTCGCAGGTGCCGAAGGTGACGACCCGGCCCACGTCGTTGCGGGCCAGGTCGACGAGCATGATGTGCTCGGCGACCTCCTTGGGGTGCTCGACCAGCTCGGCGGCGAGGCGGCGGTCGTGGGCCTCGGACCGGCCCCGCTTGCGCGTGCCGGCGATGGGGCGGGAGATCACCCGACCGTCGAGCAGCTGGACCATCGGCTCGGGGCTGGCACCGACCAGGGTCACGCCGGGCACCCGCAGGAAGTACATGTACGGGCTCGGGTTCACCTGGCGGAGCGCCCGGTAGGCGTCGAAGGGCTCGGCCTCGAGCGGGAAGTCGAACCGCTGGGACAGCACGACCTGGAACACGTCGCCGGCGAACACGTGCTCGCGGGCCACCTCGACGGCGCGCTGGTACTGGCCCTCGGCCATCGACGACGTGACGGCGGGGGGCTCGTCGTCGGGCCGGGGCGGGCTCAGCAGCGGCTCGTCGAGCGGCCGGGCACCATCGGCTGCAAGCTGGTCGAGCCGCTCGATGGCCGCGTCGTAGGCCGCGTCGAGCTCGGCTTCGTCGGCGCCGGCCTCGACCAGCACGTTGTCGATCAGCGTGACTCGCTGGCGCCAGTGGTCGAAGGCGGCGAGCTGGCCGATGATCGACAGGACCGCATCGGGGTGGCCGCGGTCGTCTGTGGGCACGTCGGGCAGGCGTTCGACTTCGCGCACGACGTCGTAGCCCAGGTAGCCGACCAGGCCACCGTGCAGGGGCGGGAGGTCGTCGAGCTGGGGCGAGCGGTGCCGGGCCAGCAGCGCTTCGACGGCGGCCAGGATGCCCTGGTCGGTGGGGACGTCGGGGTGGAGCTCGCCCTCCACGGTGAGCGAGCCGTCCTTGCTGGTGAGGGTGGCGAGCGGGTTGCGCCCCACGAAGGACCAGCGACTCCACCGCTCGCCGTGCTCCACGGACTCGAGGAGGAACCCCGGTTCGTCACCGACCAGGCGGGCGAAGGCGGCGACCGGGGTGACGAGGTCGGCGAGCAGCTCGCGCCACACCGGGACCACCGTGTGGTCGGCCGCCAGGCGGTGGAACTCCGGCCGGGACGGCTGGACCGCGGCGTTCACCCGTTCGGGGCGACGTCGGGGTCGGCGAAGGACCGGTAGAAGCAGGAGTACTCGCCGGTGTGGCAGGCGCCGGCGCCCTCCTGCTCGACGACCAGGAGGATGGTGTCGCCGTCGCAGTCGTAGCTGGCGTGGCGGATGTACTGGCGGTCGCCGGAGGTCTCCCCCTTGCACCAGTACTCCTGGCGGGACCGGCTCCAGAACCAGGTGCGGCCGGTGTCGAGGCTCTTGCGCAGCGACTCGTCGTTCATCCAGGCCAGCATCAGGATCTTGCCCGTGCCCTCCTCCTGGACGATGGCGGGGACCAGGCCGTCGGCGTTGTAGGTGATGTTCGCCAGGTGGCCCTCGTCGAACTCGATCGGGGTGGCGGTCGGGCCCGTCGACGTGGTGCCGGTCATGTCCGCATCGTAGATGCGGGCCCGGTGGGGCCCGAAGTGCGATGCGCCACCTCAGGTCGCGGACACGCTCCAGTGCCACGGCTCGCTCGAGAGGTTGAAGAAGCCGTAGGCGGCGGCGTTGGCGGCGAGCCAGCGGTAGGCCGGCGAGCGGCGGCTGGTGATGCTCTGGTCGCCGTGCATGAAGTCGATGGCGAGGCCGCTCTCGTGCAGCGAGCGGTTCGGCTTGGCGGTGGGCGGCGAGCAGGCGCCGCTCGGCTTCTCGAAGATGTCGTAGTCGGTGGGGCCGCAGTGCGCCCGGCGCAGCTCGATCTGGCGCTCGGTCGACCGGTACGCCTTGCCCCGCAGATCGATGCCGTCGGCCTCCGCGGCGGCGAGCAGGTCGCGGAGGGAGCCGGCGATGGCGCCGTGGACCTTGAACCCCTCCACGCGCACGAGGGGCAGGTCCTGGCGGCCTCGCTCCGCCTCCGCCAGCCAGCGACCGGCGGGCAGCATGCCGGCCCGGGCGGATCGCAGCTCGTCGTAGAGGTACCGGATGTGGGCGTCCATGCGGTTGGCACTCCGGTGGGTCACGTCGAGCGCGGCCCGGTGGGCCTGGCGACGGGACTCGCCCTCGAGGACGTGGGCCTCGGCGGCGGCGTGGGCCTCGGCCGCCGCGAGCACCTGCAGCTCGGCGGCGTGCACGTCGGCCACGGTGGCGAGCTCCTCGAACATCACGGCACGCTGGCCCGGCGCCAGGGCGGCCTGGTGGGCGTGCTCGGCCTTGGTCGACACCAGGCGACGACCCGCCTTCGCCAACGCCGCGGCGGCTGCATCCCGCGCCTCGCCGCTGCGCTTCACGTCGCGTCGCATCGAGCGCGCCGTCTCGTACAGCACGTACTCGGCGCCGCGAAGACCCTCGACGTGCGCGGTGGCCACCTCGATGCGAGCCCGCAGCTCGGTGGCCCGTTCCGTGGGCAGCTCCGGGAGGGGATGGTCCAGGTCGACGACGGTGACGGCGTCGAGGTCGACGCCCTGGTACCCGAGGGCGAGCAGGTCCACGCCCGCCACGCCCGGGAAGGACATGCCCGGCTGCGCCGGCGCCTGCACGGGGGCGACCGGTGCGGTGGCGGCCTCGGCCCGGCCGAGCGTGCCGAACGCGTTGACGCTGGCCGGCGGGCTGAGGAAGACGCCCATGCCGACGGCGACGGCGAGGCTGCCGGCGAGCACGGGGACCTGGAAGCGGGGGCGGAGGGAGAGCATCGGATCCGGTGGTTCGTGAGGCGCGCGACAGGACCAGGTCCCCCGCTGCCGGGACCGTCCGACCCGGGCGCGCTGCGCCCGCCCCGCACGACCACGGCAGCTCGTCCGAGCCGTTCCCGGCCGGTGCCGCCCACCTCGAGAGGTGTGTTGCAGTGGTCGAGATCGTACGGTCACGCGACCGTCGCAGACGGCCATCTCGGCCCGTGTTGGCCGTCTGTTGACCTGCTGTCCCGGGCCATGACGCGGGTGGCCCGGGGCCTCCTGGTCCGGGTGGACCAGGTGCCGCGATCCGCCCGGATCAGGACCTACAGGTACAGCCCCGTGCTGCCCTCTTCGAGGCGCTGCGCGGCCACCGCATGGACGTCGCGCTCGCGCAGGATGATGTACTCGGCACCCCGGACCTCGACCTCGTAGCGGTCCTCGGGGTTGAACAGCACCCGGTCGCCGATCTCCATGTTGCGGACGTTGGCACCAGTGGCCACGACCCGAGCCCAGGCCAGCCGCTTGCCCATCTGTGCCGTGGCCGGGATGAGGATCCCGCCGGTCGACTTCCGATCGGCGTCACCCCGGTCGAGCTCCACCAGGATGCGGTCGTTGAGCATCTTGATGGGCAGCTTGTCGCCGTCGGTGCCAGGTTCGGTCATGAGGGGGCGACGCTACCGTGCGTCCCGTCGACCACGGTCAGGAGGCGGGGCGGACCGCGATGCCGGCCGCAGCCATGTGCGCCTTGGCCTCGGCCACGGTGTACTCGCCGAAGTGGAAGATGGAGGCGGCGAGCACGGCATCGGCACGGGCCTCGGTGACGCCCGCGACGAGGTGGTCGAGCGTGCCCACGCCACCGGAGGCGATGACGGGCACATCGACCGCGTCGGTGATGGCCCTCGTGAGGGGGATGTCGAAGCCGATCTTGGTTCCGTCCCGGTCCATGGAGGTCAGGAGGATCTCGCCGGCGCCGAGGGCGACGACCTGAGCGGCCCACTCGACGGCATCGATGCCGGTGGGGGTGCGCCCGCCGGCCACGAACACCTCGAAGTGCGTCCGCCCGTCGGCGTCGGTGACCTCCTTGGCGTCGATGGCCACCACGGCGCACTGGGACCCGAACTCGGTGGCGATCTCGGACACGAGCTCGGGGCGGGCCACGGCGGCGGAGTTGACCGACACCTTGTCGGCGCCGGCCCGCAGCAGGCGCCGGGCGTCGTCGACGCTGCGGATGCCGCCGCCGACCGTGAAGGGGATGAAGACCTCCTCGGCGGTGCGGCGGGCCACCTCCAGGATCGTGTCGCGCTGGTCGGACGACGCGGTGATGTCGAGGAAGACGACCTCGTCGGCGCCCTCCCGGTCGTAGCGGGCGGCCAGCTCGACGGGATCGCCGGCGTCGACCAGGTCGACGAAGTTCACGCCCTTCACGACCCGGCCGCCCTCGACGTCGAGGCACGGGATCACACGAGCGGTCTGCACGGCGTCGAGGCTACGGGGCCACGGCGGCGCAACCCCACGGGAACCGGCGGTGGCCGGGTCGTGCACCCCCACGAACTGGCAGTCGTGATGTAGCGCGCCCCCACGAACTGGCAGTCGTGGTGTAGCGGGCTCCCAAGAACTGGCAGTTGTGATGTAGCGCGCCCCCCACGAACTGGCAGTCGTGGTGTCGCGCGCTACGCCACGACTGCCAGTTTCAGGGGGTGAGGGCCCGGACGGCCTCGGCGACGTCGACCCGGCCCTCGTAGATCGCGGTGCCGACGATGACGCCGGCCAGGCGACGCCCGTCGCGCTCGAGGCAGTCGAGGAGCCTCAGGTGCTCGAGCGCGCCCACGCCGCCGGAGGCGATCACGTCCAGGTCGGTACGCTCGAGGATCTCGGCGAGGCCGTCGAGATCCGGTCCGCGCAGGAGCCCCTCACCCCGGATCTGCGTCACGACCACCGCGCTGGCCCCGGAGCCCTCCAGGCCGGCCAGGGCGTCGGCGATGTCGAGCCCGGCACCCTCGGTCCAACCCTTGATCGAGACCTCGCGGCCCCGGACGTCGAGCCCGAGGGCGACCGGCTGGCTGGCGGCGACCTGCTCGACGAGCGACGGCTCCTCGATCGCAGCCGTCCCCATGACGACGCGGGCGACGCCGGCATCGGCGAGGGCACGGGCGGCATCGACGGAGCGGACGCCACCCCCGGCCTGCACCGGCACGGACACGGCGGCGCACACGCGTGCGATGAGCTCGCGGTTGTGGGCCTCGCCGGTGCGGGCCGCGTCGAGGTCGACCATGTGGATCCACGGCACCCCGGCGGCCTCGAAGCCGAGCGCGACCTCGACGGGGTCGTCGGCATGGACGGCCTCGCGGTCGAAGTCGCCCTGAACGAGCTGCACGACCTTGCCGCCCCGGAGGTCGATGGCCGGGTACAGGTCCATCACGCCCTCCCCTGCTCGACGAGGTCGACGAAGTTCTGCATGAACGTGAGCCCGGCGGTGGAGGACTTCTCGGGGTGGAACTGCGCGGCGTGGACGTGGCCGTACTCCACGGCGGCGACCACCGGTCCGCCGTAGTCGCAGGTGGCGACCACGTGGTCCGACATCGGGGCCGCGTAGCTGTGCACGAAGTACATCCAGATGGGGTCGTCGAGCGCGTCGAACAGCGCGGTGGGGCGGACCACGTCGACCACGTTCCACTGCATCTGGTGTCGCTTCACGCCGGCGGGCAGCAGGCGGACCTCGCCGGGGAGGATGCCGAGCCCCTTGCGACCCGGCGTCTCCTCCGACGCCTCGTAGAGCAGCTGCATGCCGACGCAGATCCCCAGGAAGGGCTTCTCGGCCGCGACGACCTCGTGGGCCAGGTCGGCCACGCCGGTGCGCTCGACCGCGTCCATGCAGGCGCCGAAGGCGCCGACGCCGGGGAGGATCACGCCGGCGGCATCGCGGACGATGGCGGGGTCGGCGGTGAGGCGGGCGTCGGCGCCGTGGCGCTCGAGGGACTTCTGGGCCGAACGCAGGTTCCCGATGCCGTAGTCGAGGACGGCGATGAGCGGCTTCTCGGTCACCGGCACCCCCGCAGCTCACCGTTCTGGGCCGCGGACCGCGCCCCGGGGGCGCGTCCCGCGTCCCAGAACGAGGAGGTGGGGGTCACAGGGCGCCCTTCGTGGACGGCACGCTGTCGCCCTCGACCCGGACGGCGTCCCGCAGGCACCGGGCCAGGCCCTTGAAGCTGGCCTCGAGGACGTGATGGGTGTTCACGCCAGCCTTCTTCGTGATGTGCAGCGTGATGAGCGCCTGCTGGGCGAAGGACTCCAGGAAGTGGACGCCCATCTCCGGGTTGAACGGCGGGTCGCCGAGCGGGAGCACCTCTCCGAAGGGCAGGTCGACGGCGGCGTGGGCCCGACCGGAGAGGTCGAGGGCGACCTCGATCAGCGCCTCGTCGAGCGGGTAGAGGCCGCTGGCGAAGCGCCGGACGCCGGCCTTGTCGCCGAGGGCCTCCTTGAACGCCTGGCCCACCACGATGCCGACGTCCTCGACCGTGTGGTGCCCGTCGACGTGGAGGTCGCCGGTGGCCTGCACGGTGAGGTCGAACCCGCCGTGGCGGCCGAGCTGGTCGAGCATGTGGTCGAAGAACGGCAGGCCCGTGCTGACGTCGGTGGTGCCGGTGCCGTCGAGGTCGATCGTGACCGAGACGGTCGTCTCCTTCGTCTCCCGGTTGATGGTCGCGGTGCGGCTCATGTCGTCTCCAGGATGTCGGTGAGGGCGTCGAGGAAGCGGTCGTCCTCGCCGGGGGTCCCGAGCGTGATGCGCAGGCAGCCGTCGAGGCGGGGCCAGGACGCGCAGTTGCGGACCAGCACCGACCGCTCCACGAGGCGCTGCCAGACCGTGTCGCCGTCGACGGTGTCGGGGCGGAACAGGATGAAGTTGGCGCCGGACGGCCAGACGGTGACCGGCAGCTGGGCCAGGGCGGCGGCGACCCGGCCTCGCTCCTCGACCAGATCGGAGACGCGGCGGCGCATCTGTGGCTCGAAGTCGAGCGCGATCCGGCCGGCGATCTGCTTCACCGCGTCGAGGTGGTAGGGCAGCACGACCTCGGACAGCTCCTCCACCAGCCACGTCGGCCCGATCAGGTAGCCGAGCCGGGCTGCCGCCATCGACCAAGTCTTGGAGTACGTGCGGGTGACGACGATGGGCGAGGTGTCGTCCACCAGCTCCAGCGCGGACCACGGCGCGAACTGGCCGTAGGCCTCGTCCACGACCACCAGGCCGGGGGCGAGCTCGGCGACGGCCCGGACGGTCTCCTCGGTCTCGACCATGCCGGTGGGGTTGTTGGGCGAGCACAGGAACGTGATGGTGGGGTCGTGCTCGGTGAGCACCCGGCAGACCTCGTCCATGTCGAGCGCGAAGTCCTCGGTGCGCTCCCCCGACACCACGCCGGTGTTGGTGATCTTGGGGATGTGCGAGTGCAGCGCGTACGTGGGCTCGAAGGTGGCCACCGTGCGTCCCGGCCCGCCGTAGGTGAGGCACAACGTCTGCAGGACCTCGTTGGACCCGTTGGCCACGAACACCTGGGCCGGCGAGACGTCGTGGTGGGCGGCGATGGCCTCGCGCAGGGCACTGGCGGCCCGGTCGGGGTAGCGGTGCCAGTTGAGCGCGCCGAGCTCCACGGCGAGCGCGTCACGGAAGCCGTCGGGAGGCGCCTCTGGCGCCTCGTTGGTGTTGAGGCGGACGTCGACCTCGACCTGCGGGGAGTGGTAGCCGGGGTGGAGGGCTAGGTCGTCGCGGACGGGTGGCCGCTTCACGAGCCGACAACCACGTTCGCTGGTCCCGATCGGACCGGATCTGGTCGGTTCCGGACCAGGGAAGCGGTCATCGTTCGACCCGCTGGCGGACCGAGTCGGCGTGGGCGGCGAGGCCCTCGGCGGCGGCCATGGCCTGGACGTGGGGTGCGAGCCCGCGCAGGGCCGCTTCGTCGAGGGTCACGACGTGGACGTGCTTGCAGAAGTCGTCGACCCGCAGCGCGCCCGCGAAGCGGGCCGAGCCGTAGGTGGGCAGGACGTGGTTGGGTCCGGCCACGTAGTCGCCGACGCTGGCCGGGGCCCAGGGACCGCAGAACACGGCGCCGGCGTGCTTCACCCGCACGAGGAGCTGCTCGGCGTCGGCGGTCTGCAGCTCAAGGTGCTCGGGTGCGATGACGTTGGCGACGTCGATCGCGGACTCGGGGCCGTCGACGACCACGGCATAGCCGGCATCGGCGAGGGTGGCCTCGATGTGCTGGCGGCGGGGGCTCGCGGCGACGATGCGTCCCACGGCCTCGTCGACGGCAGCCCGCACGTCGTCGTCCCAGCAGATCAGCCAGGCCAGGCCATCGGGGCCGTGCTCGGCCTGCAGCACGATGTCGATGGCGACGTCCTCCACGACGGCGTGGCGGTCGGCGACCACCACGACCTCGGACGGACCGGCGAAGCTGGAGGGCACGCCGACCAGCCCGCTGGAGGCGACCTCGCGCTTGGCCTGGGCCACCCGGGCGCTGCCCGGGCCGACGATGACGTCGACGGGCCGGATGGACTCGGTGCCGTAGGCCATGGCGGCGATGGCGGCCGGCCCGGCGACCCGGTGAACCTCGTCGACGCCGGCGATGGCCGCGGCGGCGAGGATGCCGTCGTCGACCGTGCCGTCGGGGCCGGGCGCGGTGCACAGCACCGTCTCGGGGACGCCGGCGACCTTGGCCGGCACCGCCGTCATGAGCGCCGTCGACAGGAGCGGGGCCAGGGCGGAGGGCACGTAGAGGCCGGCCCGGTCGACCGGGCGCCGCAGCTCCCGGACCACGAGCCCGTCTCGTTCGTAGCGAGCCGGCTCGTGGATCTGGGCCCGGTGGTAGGCCGCGATGTTGGCGTGCGCCGTCTCGAGCGCCGTCCGCAGCGCCGGATCGATCCGCTCGACCGCACCGGCGACGACGTCGGGGTCGACGCGGATGGCGTCGATGGCCACGCCGTCGAAGCGCTGGGTGAGCGACCGGAGGGCGGCGTCGCCGCCGGCGCGGACCTCGTCGATGACCGCCCGGACCTGCTCGATCGGCGGCTCCTCGGCGGCCTTGGGCCGCGGCAGCACCGACCGGAGCGCGTGGGGGTCCGACGTGTCGGTGCCGCGCAGGTCGAGCGTCGTGAGGGGGCCGGTCACCCGGCGCAGGCTACCGGTGGCCCCTTTCGAGGCCGAAGTGGGTAGACAGGCGCGGATGAGCACCGACGCCGCAGAGCTCTCCTCCATCCAGGGCACCCTCGAGGAGCTGAGCCAGCGCGTCGCCGCCATCGCCGACCGGCGGGACAGCGACCCCGACGATCCGATCTCGCCCGGGCTGTTCGAGGTGGAACGGTCGCTGCGCAACGCGGTCCGTCGCCTCGACCGCCTCCGCAGCAACATCTGAGCCTCGCCGTCGGCGACCTCACCTGCGGCCGGGCGCGGGTCAGGGGCCGAGCACATGTGCTCGGCCCCTTGACGCGGCGACGACGCCCGGGTGGGAGTGGGCGCCGTCGCTGGCGTCGCCGGGCGGCGGATCCCGTGCGACGCGTCAGTTCCAGGTGGCGGGAACCTGGACTGCGCACGACGCTACATGATCCAGGCGGACTACGCCGACCGCGTCGAAGATTTTTTCGGCTTGTGGGGTGACGTGGGGAGATCGGCGATGCCGAAGGAGGGGCAGAACCACGCGAGGGAGCAGTCTGCGCACGCTGGGCGGCGGGCGGTGCAGGTCCGGCGGCCGTGGAGGATCAGCCGCAGGCTGAGCAGGCCCCGGTCGGCCGCCGGCACCATGGCGCCGAGCTCGTGCTCGACCCTGACCGGATCGGTCTCCTCGGTGAGGCCGAGGCGGATGGCGAGTCGGCCGACGTGGGTGTCGACGGGCAGGCCCGGCTCGGCCAGGGCGACCGAACGGATGACGTTGGCGGTCTTGCGACCGACGCCCGGCAGGGCGACCAGGTCCTCGATGCGGTGGGGCACCTCGCCGCCGTGGTGCTCCAGCAGCCGGGCCGCCATGCCGAGCAGCGACTTGGCCTTCTGGCGGAAGAACCCGGTGGGGTGGATGACCTCCTCGAGCTGCTGGGGATCGGCGCCCGCGAGCGCCTGGGCGTCGGGCCACCGGGCGAACACCTCGGGGGTGGTCATGTTGACCCGCTCGTCGGTGCACTGGGCCGACAGGATCGTGGCCACCAGCAGCTCGAAGGGGTCGCGGTGGTCGAGCTCGCACAGGTCCACGGCGGTGCCGGGATAGGTCTCGGCCAGGATCTCGTGGGCGAGCCGCGCCCGTCCCGTCGGCGTCCGGGGGCGGCGTCGGCCCGGCGGGGGCGGCTGGTTCAGCACGCGGGTCGCCATGGATCGGAGGCTACCGACGGTCGTGGGTAGCCTCGGCCGCCCATGGCCGAGCTCCAGATCAAGCGCCGCCTCGACGACGTCGACGTCCGGGAGGTGGAGCACCTGATCGACCGGGTCTACCGGGCCGACGGCCACCGCCCCATGGACGAGCACCGCTGGATCGACGCTGCCCACGGCGGCCGCTCGGAGTTCGCCGGGCTCGTGCTCACCGAGGAGGGCCACGACCACCTGGTCGCCTACTCCCAGGTCACCCGGGGCGAGCAGTCGTGGGCCATCGACCTCGTCATCGACCCCCACCACCGCTACGACGCCCTCATCATCGCTCCCCGCCTGCTCGGTGCCGCCGTCGACCTCATCGCCGAGGAGGGCGGCGGCCACGTGCACTACTGGGTGTACGAGCCCACCGAGGCCCACACCCGCATCGCGAACCTGGTCGGCCTCGCCCCAGGTCGAGACCTGTGGCAGATGCGGGTCGAGCTGCCGCTGGCCGAGACCACCGACCTCGTCACGCGGTCCTTCGTGCCCGGCCAGGACGAGGAGGCGTGGCTGGAGGTCAACAACGCCGCCTTCGCCTGGCACCCCGAGCAGGGTGGGTGGACCCTCGACGACGTCCACCAGCGGGAGGAGGAGCCGTGGTTCGACCCCGAGGGCTTCCTGCTGCACGAGCGCGACGGTCGCCTGGCCGGGTTCTGCTGGACCAAGCTCCACGAGGAGCCGCCGGTGGGCGAGATCTACGTGATCGCCGTGCACCCCGACTTCGCCGGGCAGGGCCTGGGCCGGGCCCTCACGGTGGCGGGTCTGGCCCACCTCGGCCAGCGGACCGACACGGGCATGCTCTACGTCGACGCCGACAACGCCCCGGCGGTGAAGCTGTACGAAGCGCTCGGCTTCACGGTGCACTCCACCAACCGCGCCTTCGTCGGCGACGTCGCTCGCTCCGCTCGCTGACCGAAGGCGACACTCAGACGTTGACGCCGACCACGGTGCCGATCGTGTAGGTGAGTGCGGCGGGGACGGCGGTGAAGACCAGCTGGCGGGCGGCGACCCGCCACGCCGGCCGCTCGGTGAAGCGGGCGATGACGGCGCCGATCACGATGGAGGCCAGGAGGGCGGCGACGAGCGAGGCGATGGTGGCGGCCCCGCCCGACGTGACGAACCACGGCACGAGCGGGATCACGGCGCCGGCGCAGAACGCGGCGAACGACGAGGTGGCGGCGCCGGCCGGTGACCCCAGCTCGTCGGGATCGATGCCCAGCTCCTCGCGGGCGTGGGTCCGCACGGCGAGGTCCTCGTCGGCCATGACCGACTCGGCCAGGGCGCGAGCTGCCGCGGGTGCGACCCCGCGCGACTGGTACAGCTGGTCGAGCTCGGCGGTCTCCACGTGGGGGTTGCGGCGGATCTCGATGCGCTCCAGGGTGACCTCCCGCTCGAACAGCTCGGCTTGGACCCGCATCGAGTTGTACTCCCCCGCCGCCATCGAGATGGCCCCGGCGACCAGGCCGGCGAGCCCGGCGACGCGCACCACCGCAGGGGCGGGGTCGGCGCCGGCGACGCCGAGGATCAGCCCGACGTTGGACACCAGGCCGTCGCTCACGCCGAAGACCGCGGCCCGGGCCGCACCGCCGCGCACGTCCCGGTGGTGGTGCTCGGCGACCGGCGGCTCGGGGCGGATCCCGTCGGGATCGGAGGTGAGGGGATCGGCCACGGCGCCAGGCTACGACCGCGGCAGCCCGGTGGGCGGCGGCCCGGCGAGCCCTACGCTGGTCGATCGTGCCCACCCGCTACGAGCTCGACCGGGACGCCCTCGCCGGCGTGCTCGACGGCGAGCCCGGCTACCGGCTCGACCAGCTGTGGCAGGGCCTGTACGAGCACCACGTCGACCCCGACGACATCACCAACCTCCCCAAGTCGCTCCGCGCCCGGCTGGCCGACGAGCTGCCCCTCGCACTCGAGCCGGCTGCCGAGTCGGTCAGCGACGACGGCGACACCGTCAAGTGGTTGTGGCGCCTGGCCGACGGCGCCAGCGTCGAGACGGTGCTCATGCACTACCCCGACCGCTCGACCGTCTGCGTGTCCAGCCAGGCTGGCTGCGCCATGGCGTGCAGCTTCTGCGCCACGGGCCAGGCCGGCTTCGAGCGGCACCTCACCGTCGGCGAGATCGTCGAGCAGGTCGTGGTGGCGGCGCGGATCGCCACGCCCCGACGGCTGTCGAACGTGGTGTTCATGGGGATGGGGGAGCCGCTGGCCAACTACGACGCCACCTGGGCCGCGGTGCAACGCATCCACGGGGCGCTCGGGTTGTCGGCTCGGCACATCACCGTCTCGACGGTCGGCCTGGTGCCCGGCATCGAGCGCATCACGCGCGAGCCGCTCCCGGTGAACCTGGCCGTGTCGCTGCACGCGGCCACCGACGAGCTGCGCGACGAGCTGGTGCCCATCAACCGGCGCTATCCCATCGAGCGGCTCCTGCAGGCGTGCGGCGACTACGTCGATGCCACGCACCGGCGCCTGTCGTTCGAGTGGGCCCTCATCGACGGCGTCAACGACCGGGAGCGGGACGCCCACGAGCTCGCCGTCGCCGCCCGCCGCGTCCGGGCCCACGTGAACCTCATCCCGCTGAACCCGACGCCCGGCTACGCCGTGCGGGGCACGCCTCCGGCACGGGTCCGGGAGTTCCGCGACCGCCTCGAGCAGCTGGGCGTGAACGCCACCGTCCGGCGCAACCGGGGCAACGAGATCGACGCAGCATGCGGGCAGCTCCGGGCCGGGCACGAGGCCACGCCGGTGCGCGCCCCCCGCCGGCGCCGCGCCACGACCCCCTGACCGTTCTGGTGTGCGGATTCCCCCGCATGTGTGCGGATCGGTAGGCCAGAACGGGGTTCAGGGGAGGCGCAGGGAGCCGGCCCGGCGCACGAGCACGGTGGTGCCGGCGTCGGTGCGGATCGCTCGACGGAGGTGCTCGCTGGCGTGCACCCGCCCGCCGGGCCACACGACGGACTCCTCGATGGTGCCGTCGACGACGGCCCCTTCGCCCACGACGCTGCCGCCGGCGGCCGCCAGGTTCGCCCGGAGGTAGTCGACGGCGTCGGCGCAGTCGACGAAGGGACCGCGGTGGTGCACCGTGTCGATCCGGCCTTCGTCGAGGGCATCGCGCCACGACACCTCCCAGAGGCCCGAGGGACTGACGGGCAGGCCGAGCACCACGGCCCACGGCAGGAGCGACGCCGCCACCTTCGAGCGGGGCCCGAAGGGCTCGTCTCCGGACACGAGGATCCGGATCCGCTCTCCGTCCCAGCCGTCGACGAGGTGGCCGAGCCCGCCTGGGCACCACGTGTCCCCGTTCACGACGACCGCTGCCCGGCCGTCCAGCCAGCCCCGCAGGTTGGCCACGCCGCCGGCCGTACCGAGCGCATCGCCCCGCTCGACGGACAGGTGGACGCGGTGGTCGAGGTGCTGGACGAGCATCGGCTGGCGCTCGTGGGCGTTGACCGCCACGTCGTCGACGACCGACCTCAGGCGCCCGATCGCGTGGTCGATCAGGGGCTCCTCGCCCACCGGGCAGAGCACCTTGGGTCGCAGCAGCGAGAGGGGGCGCAGCCGGGTGCCCGCTCCTGCCCCGAGCGCGACACCTGCGAGACTGTCACCCATGGAGACCCGCCGGTGGATCAATCACTCGCTGCCCCAGACCCTCGGTAACGCGGTCCTCCTGTTGTACATCAGCGCCGCCTTCGACGCCCTCTTCTCCCTCGGCAGCCTGTCCGCCCTCGGCCTGCTCCTGGTCGGCGGCAAGGTGGCGGCCGGCTACGGCATCGCCAACGAGAAGCGGTGGGGGTACCAGCTGGGTCTGGTCATGGCCTTCGCCCCCTTCGTCCTCCGGTTCCTCGTCGGTGGCCTCGACGCCGTGCTCGGCGTCGGCATCATCAGCCTCATGTTCGAGGTCCTGCTGGTCGCGCTGCTGCTGCACCGCGACTCCAAGGAGCACCAGCGCATCTGGTTCTCCTGAACCGCCCGACCCGCGGTCCGGATTGGGACGTCGACCCACCGCTCAATAGCGTCCTGCGCCGATCTCGAAGGTGCGCCAGGGGGTAGCGGAAGATGGAGTTCAACCTCGCCGACGTGTACGAGGCGGTCGCTGCCGCGCTCCCCGACACCGACGCCGTCATCTGGGGCGACCGGTGCTGGACCTACCGCCAGCTCGACGAGCGGGCCAACGCGCTCGCCAACGTGCTGCACGACGCCGGTCACGGCGCGCACCGGTCCCGGGAGGGGCTCGGCGGGCACGAGACCCACCAGGACCACCTCGCCATCTACCTCTACAACGGCAACGAGTACCTCGAGTCCATGCTCGGCGCGTTCAAGGCCCGGGTTGCGCCCTTCAACGTGAACTACCGCTACGTCGAGGAGGAGCTGCTCTACCTGCTCGAGAGCTGCCAGGCGAACGCCATCGTCTTCGACAGCCGCTTCGCCGAGACCCTCGCCGCCGTGCTGCCGAAGCTGCCCGACCTGCGCACGCTCATCCAGGTCGGCGACGGCCCGCTGCTCGAGGGTGCGATCTCCTACGAGGACGCGCTCGCCGCCGCACCCACCACCGCGCCGGCCCTCGAGCGCTCCCCCGACGACCTCTACATCCTCTGCACCGGCGGCACGACCGGCATGCCCAAGGGCGTGCTGTGGCGCCAGGCGGACATCTTCATGGGCTCCATGGGCGGTCGCGACCTCACCACCGGCGCGGAGAAGGCGTCGTTCGAGGAGATCGTCGACGCCGCCCTCAACAGCGGAGGCGCGAAGGTCCTGCCGGCCCCGCCCCTGATGCACGGCGCATCGCAGTGGGTGGCGTTCTCGGGTCTCAACGGCGGCTCCAGCATCGTGCTCCAGCGCGACGTCGTCCGCCTCGATCCGAAGGATGTGTGGGAGACCGTCGACCGCGAGGGCGTGAACATCCTGCTGATGGTCGGCGACGCGTTCGGCCGCCCGCTCATCGAGGAGCTCGAGACCGGCACCCACGACGGCAGCTCGCTCCTGGCCATCGTCTCCGGCGGGGCGCCCCTCAACTCCACGCTGAAGGACCGGTTCCTGGCCGCGCTGCCCTCGGCCATGGTGCTCGACGCCGTCGGTGCATCCGAGACGGGCTCGCAGATGAGCCATGTCTCGGCCGCCGGGGCGAAGTCGTCGACCGGCCGCTTCACCCCCGGACCGAGCGCAGCCGTCGTGTCCGCCGACCTGTCCACCGTGCTGGAGCCCGGCCACGCGGGCGACGGCTGGCTGGCCCAGAAGGGCCGCGTACCGCTCGGCTACCTGGGCGATGCGGAGAAGACGCAGCGCACCTTCCCCGTCATCGACGGGATCCGCCTCGCGGTACCCGGTGACCGGGCCCGCCTCACCGCCGAGGGCGAGATCGAGCTCTTCGGTCGCGACTCCGTGACCATCAACTCCGGTGGCGAGAAGATCTTCGCCGAGGAGGTCGAGCAGGCCCTGGCCCACCACCGCGATGTCTTCGACGTCGTGGTCGCGGGACGACCGAGCGAGAAGTGGGGCAACGAGGTGGTCGCCGTCGTGCAGCTCCGGCCCGGCGCCGACGCCGACGAGCAGGCGCTGCTCGAGGAGGCGGCCACCCACGTCGCCCGGTTCAAGCTGCCCAAGGCCTTCGTCTTCGTGGACTCGGTGGTCCGCTCCCCCGCTGGCAAGGCCGACTACCGCTGGGCCAAGGAGCAGGCGCTCAGCGTCTGAGGCACATCACCCCCCTGATCTTCCGGTGCGCTCGACGGTGGCTCCGGATCCCAGCGATGGCGGCGGTAGGCCGGGACGAACTGCGCATCTCGCTCGATCTCGGGACCGGGAACGGGCAAAGCGCTCAGGGCAGCCGGGCGCGAAGCGTGCGCCAGCCCGGCATGACCCGCAGGGGCGCCAGGTCCGGCTCGCCGTCGAGCAGGCCCGGGGCGTGGAACCCGTCGTCGAGCGCGGTCGACAACCAGTGCAGGCCGCGCTCGGGGGAACCGGCGCGCGACCAGGCGCACGCCGTGTCGAACGCGACCTGGGCCCGGGAGGCGGCGACGACGTCGTGCAGCAGCTCACCGACCAGGGCAGCGTCGTCGAACCGCTCGGCGTAGTGCAGGTGGGTCTGGAGCCCGCCGGCCGCCTCCACCCCTGCGGGCCCCGCCGTCAGCAGCCGCCGGGCGACGGCCTCGGTGGCGCCGGCATCGGCGATGGCGGTGGCCGGCACGAGGTTGGCCGGGCCCGACGGGCGCGACAGGTAGGCGTCGACGAGCGGGTCGATGCCGTCGCCGGCGGCCACGGCCACGGTGGCGGGCACGAACGGCGATACCGGACCCGAGGCCCGGGACAGCACCCGGCGGGCGCCGGATGCGTCACCTCGCCGGAGCAGGTTCCAGGCCAGGGCTTCGGCCGAGCCCGCGTCCATCCACCCCGGCAGGTCGACCACCGGCGCCGGATCGTGTCGAGGGCTCGGAGGCGCCGTCGGCCGACCGCCCCGGCGCTCCGGACGTCCGCCGCCGGGCGCGTGGTGCTGACCGGGCCGGTCGCCACCGCCAGGCAGGGCGGGGCCGTCCACGTCGAACGCGGAGGGCGCACGCACGCCCTGCTTCGCCCGCCGGTACTCGCTGAGGTTGATGAACACGAGGAAGCCGGCGAAGAAGGCGGTGTAGCGGAACACGTCGGAGTGGGTGTAGGCCCAGACGGCGGCGCCGGTGCCCACGACGATGGACACCAGCCGAGCCCGCTGGATGCCCACCAGCTCGGTCAGCACGTTGCCACCGTCGAGCGGTCGGATCGGGAGCAGGTTGGCGATCGACCACCAGACGTTGACGTAGGCGGCGAAGACGATGACGGGCCAGATCCCGAACACCTGGTCGCCGAGCTGGTGGTCGAAGCGCAGCTCGACGCCGTAGTCGCTCTCGCGCAGGAGGAGGGCGGGGATGCCGAGCAGCGCCAGGGCGGCGAAGGGACCGGCCAGCGTGACGGCGATGCTGCGGGCGCGGTCGAGCTTGCGCTGGGACAAGGTCAGCCCGCCGAAGCCGTGCAGCACGATGGCGGAGGGCTGCCCGAACGCCTTGAGGGCCACGGCGTGCCCCAGCTCGTGGACCAGCACCGACACGAGCACGACGGCCACCCACATGATGATGAGGCGGGCATCGCCGAGGTCGTAGGCCAGCAGCACGGAGGCGATCCAGAAGAACGGCTCGATCCGCACCGGGATGCCCAGCACGTGGAAGTGCGCCTTGGCGGTCACCTCCCGATGGTACGCAGGCGCCGCGCGCCGGCCCGTGCGGAGCGGCTGCATGCCCGCCCACGTCCACCCCTATCGTTGCGACGTGACCCCGGACGCTGTCGGAACCACCCCCCTGCCCGACGCCGACCACCTCCCCCAGGGTGAGGACAAGGCGCGGGCGGTGCGGGCGATGTTCGACACCATCGCGCCGCGGTACGACCTGGTGAACCGCATCATGACGTTCCGCATGGATGTCGGGTGGCGGCGGCGGGCCATCAAGGCCCTGGACCTCGGCACCCGCTCCGTGGTGCTCGACCTGGCGTGCGGCACCGGCGACATGTGCGTCGATCTCGCCGAGGGTGGGCACCGGCCCATCGGGGCCGACCTGTCGTTCGGGATGCTGGCCGCGGCGCGCACGGACGCACCGCTGGTCCACGGTGACGGCCTCCAGCTGCCCTTCGCCGACGGCACGATCGACGGCGTCACGTGCGGGTTCGCGCTGCGGAACTTCGTGTCCCTCGGCCCGATGCTCGAGGAGCTGGCCCGCGTCCTGCGTCCGGGCGGGCGCATCGCGCTGCTCGATGTCGCCGAGCCGCCGAACCCGCTCATGCGCTGGGGCCACTCCATCTACTTCGGGCGGGTCGTGCCGCTGATCGGCGGCGTGCTGTCGGACAAGGCGGCCTACCGGTACCTGCCCAAGTCGGTGGCGTACCTGCCCGCGCCGTCGGAGCTCCGGCGGCTCATCGTCGACGCCGGCTTCGACGACGTGGAGCGCACGTTGCTGTCCGGCGGCATCAGCCAGCTCTACACCGGCACCCGTCGCTGACCGTGCCGGTCGTCGCCCGCACCCGGCGGATCGATGCCGACGTCGACCTCCTCGACGTGGCCGGAACCGACGGGGTCGTGTTCGAGAAGGGAGCCGACGGCCTCGCCGGCCGGGGGGAGGCGCTCCGCATCGAGATCCCGCACCTCGACGGCGAGCAGCTGGACCGGGTGCAGGAGGCGCTGGCGGGCATCGACGCCGATGACGAGCTCCGCCGGCCCGGATCGGGGCCGGTGGCCTTCGCCACCCTGCCCTTCGACCCCACCGCTGCCGCCGCCTTCGTCGTGCCCGAGGTGGTGGTGGGCCGGGCGGCCGACGGCACCCGGTGGCTGACCACCGTGGGTGCGGCTGACGCCGCCGAGCCCGACCTGCTGGCCGAGCCGTCGGGCGAAGCCCGGCCGTCCCGGTTCGAGGTGGCCGCCGTGCAGGACGTCGACGCCTGGATGCAGACGGTCGCCGACGCCACCGCACGCATCGGGGCCGGCGACCTCGACAAGGTGGTCCTGGCCCGCGAGGTCCGGGTCACCGGCGACGCGGCGCTGCCCCGCCGGGCGCTGCTGGACCGCTTGCGCCGGGCGTTCCCCGGGTGCTTCACCTTCGCGGTGGGCGAGCTGGTGGGTGCGTCGCCCGAGCTCCTGGTCTCCCGTGCCGGCGACACGGTCCGCGCCCACCCCATGGCCGGGACGACGCCCCGCGGGGGTGACCCCACCACCGATGCCCGCCTGGCGGCCGGGCTGCTGGCGTCGACCAAGGACCGCGAGGAGCACCAGATCACGATCGACATGGTGTGGGAGACGCTGCTGCCGTTCTCGTCCTACGTCGACTCCGAGCCGGAGCCCTCGATCGTGGCCGTGGCCAACGTCCAGCACCTGGCCACGCTCGTCGAGGGTCGGCTGTCGCACCCGCCCGCCTCGGTGCTCGAGCTGGTGGCGGCGCTGCACCCGACGCCGGCCGTGGCGGGGTGGCCGCTGGCGCCGGCGCTGCGCTTCATCGCCGATCACGAGGGCATCGACCGCGACCGCTACGCCGGCGCCGTCGGGTGGGTGGACGGCGCCGGCAACGGCACGTGGGCGGTCGCCATCCGCTCGGCCATCGTCGAGGGGCGGACCGCCCGCCTGTTCGCCGGCGTCGGCGTCGTGGCCGACTCCGACCCGCTCGCCGAGCTGGCCGAGACGGAGGCGAAGTTCCAGGCGGTGCTGTCAGCGATCGTCCGTCCGTAGGACGGTCGTCAGGCCACGGTCGGAGCGACCGGCGGCTGCCCGTTGCTGGCTGCTCGCGCACCGCCGAGGACCTGCTCACGGAAGTCGTGGACGCTGTACGCCATGAGCTGTACCTGGCTCGTCGCCCGCGCCGTCGCCGACCGCGGGAATCCGAGCAGGGGCCCGAGCTCCCCGAAGTAGTCATCGGGTCCCAGGGTGGCCAGCTGCTCCACACCGCCGTCGGCCAGCTGGCGCTGGATCGCCACCGTGCCGGATCGGATGACGTAGACGAGCTCGCCGCGCGCGCCCTGCTCGAAGATGACCGCCCCGGGCGCGAAGTCCTCGAGGTGGGGTGGCTGCTCGTCCTCGCGGAAGTCGGGCACGAGGTGCACGACCCGGTCGGCGATCGGCACCAGGCGGTCGTCATGGCTCGACACGACGATCGACCGACCGTCGGCCCGGAGGTCGCGCAGCAGCGAGATGATGCCCTCGGCCTGGATGTAGTCGAGGTTGGCCGTGGGCTCGTCGGCGAGCAGGACGGCGGGGTCGGCGGCGAGGCCTCGCGCCACCGCCACCCGCTGCTGCTGGCCGCCCGACAGCTTCGACGGCTTGTGCCGAGCGCGTTCGGCCAGACCGACCCGGTCGAGCAGCCGGTCGGCGCGCTCGAGGGCGCGGGACCGCTTCATCCCGGCCATCATCAGCGGCATCGCCACGTTCTCCCGGGCGCTCAGGGACGCGATGAGGTTGAAGGCCTGGAAGACGAAGCCGACGGTCTCCTTGCGGTACTGGGCGAGCGCCGCTCCGCGCAGCGACTCGACGGCGACGCCACCGACCCGCACCGAGCCGGCGGTGGGCTGCAGGATGCCGCCCAGCACGGACAGCAGCGAGGTCTTGCCGCAGCCCGACGGGCCGAGCAGGACGACCAGCTCGCCGGGGGCGGCGTCGAGGTCGAGGCCGTCGATGGGGCGGACGGAGTAGCCACCGCTGGCGTACTCGATGACGAGGTCACGGACCTCGACGCTGGAGGCGCTCATGAGCCCGGTCCTGCGAAGGCGAGAGCGGGATCGGTGCTGACCGCCTTGCGCAACCCGACCCCTCCGGCGACGAGCGACACGAGCACGGCGATGACGGGGATCTGCCAGAAGGCCCGATCGGGCACAGTGACCTCCAAGGGGAAGACGGGGACCAGAGCGACTTGCAGGACCGACGCGATGAGCGCGGCGGCCAGCGCGGTGAGCGCCCCCTGCAGGGCGATCGACGCAGCCATCTGGCCGGTGGAGCTGCCGACGGCCTTGAGGACCGCGACGTCACGGCGGCGCTCGAGGGCCGAGAGGTAGATCATCGTCCCGATGATCATGGCGGCGACGAACCAGAGCAGGAACCTGATGATCTCGATCGAGGAGATGGCACCGTCGAGGGGTCGCAGGCCGTCGGTGGCGATGTCGTCGGGAGCGATGAACGTGAACCCCTGCGGGGCCTGCTCCGGGGTGTCGGGGAGCAGCACGGCGGTGGCCAGCGGCTGGCCGCGGTAGACCAGATCCTGGGCCGTGCCGATGTCCATGAAGACCAGCGGCATCCCGGCGAACATCGTGGTCCGGTCCGTGGTGCCCGACACCAGGTACTGCTGTCCCCCGAGGGTGACCTGCTCACCGGGAGCGATGCCGGCGGAGTCGTCGATCAGGACCTCACCGCCGTCGCCCGGCAGCACGCCCTCGTCGAGCGGGGGCTCACCCAGCCCGCCCGGCTGGTAGCCGATGATCACGACGTCGGTCGCTGCGCTCGCTCCGGCGATGCTGTGGCGGGCGACCACGATCGGCGCCGCACCCTCGCCGAGGGCGTCCGCGGTGTCGACGGGCATGGTCGACGCCGCGGTGAACGCGCCCGACACGCCGTCGCGCACCATCCAGGTCTCGGCGCCGAGCGCCTCGACCGTGTCCTCGGGCTCGAGGTGGAACTGCTCGATCAGTCCGGTCATCAGGAACAGCAGTGCGAGCACCACCGAGGTGCCGGCGATGACGGCGGCGAAGCGGATGGCGCGATGCTGCAGGTCTCGAAGGGTCAGCAGGATCACGCCGGCCCACCTCGACCGTGGGGACACGTCCGAGAGGACGGTCCCAGCTGATGCGGTGGTCTGGACATAGCTGAGCTCCTTGGGGTCGGTGCTGAGGAGCCAGCGTCGGACGATGGGGCGGGCCATCGATTCGGCGCTGGCCGCGATGTGCTCAGCGGCGGAGAAGTCGAGGAGCCCGCAGTCGCGGACATCCACGTCGAGGTACAGGTCGGCGACGCGGTCGCGCACGACTCGGTCCCGGTCACGCACCGAGGCGATGAGGCTCGACCGCACGAGCGTGGCGAGCATCGCCGGCGGGGTGCCGCCGCGCCGCCGGTCGAGTGCGGCACGGAAGCCCGAGATCGACAGGCCGTAGTCGCGATCGGTGATCGGCCCTCGGGCCGGCGCCACGTCCACGGCGATGACCCGGCCGGTCGGATTGCGCCGACGCATCTCGTCGACCGGCATGTTGTCGATCACGCCGCCGTCGACGTGCAGCTCGTTGCCGAACGGCACCGGCGGCAGCACACCGGGGATGGCGATGCTGGCCCGGACCGCGTCCACCAGGGGGCCGCGGTCGTGGTAGCTCGCACCGGCCGTGGTCAGGTTGGCGGAGACGCAGAAGAACGGGATCCACAGATCGGAGATGTCGACGTCGCCGAAGGCCTTGCGGAGCTTGGTCGCCACGCGCTCGCCCTTGAGCACGGCGACGGACGGCAGCGTGTAGTCGAAGATCTTCCTGAACTGCTCGACGGCGAGCAGGCGGACCTCCTCGGCGCTCCACCCCATGGCCGAGCCCGCCCCCATGATGGCGCCGATGCTCGTGCCGCCCACCATGTCGATGGGGACTCCGGCACCGTCGAGCACGACGAGGACGCCGAGGTGGGCGAACCCCCGTGCGCCGCCCCCACCGAGCACCAGCGACGTGCCCCGTCCGGCGAGCAGCCGTCCGAGACGCTCGATGGTCACCCGGTCGTCGACGCGCACGTGGTGGTGCGACGACAGCGGACGCGACGCCAACCATCGCGGTGTGCCGGAGGGAAGGACGGTGTCGGTCGGGTGCACCAGTGCCAGGCTGACCTTGGGGTGCTTCTGCTGCTCGACCAGCCGCCACATCTGTGCTTCGAACGCCGTCGGCGCGGGATCGGCACCGGCGTCGGCGACGACCAGGACGTGGTCGGACCAGCGCAGTGCGCGCCGGCTCCAGCCCGACCACGTGTCGTCGACGGCGTAGACGAGGAACCGGTGGCGCTCCTCGAGCTCCGCCAACCAGTAGGCGAGCCGGACGCTGCCCACCTCGTCGTCCTCGACCTGCGCGAGGCCGTCGACGCCGAGCTCGGCATCCACGTCCGCGCTCGTGAGGTAGCGAGCATCGGGCCCGAGCGCCTCGCTGAGCCGTCGTGCGAAGGCGTCCACGTCCTGCCCACCCGGGCCGGGGACGACGGCCACGGACAGGTGCTGCGGGCGCTCCTCTCGCTTCGACGCGCGCCGCAGCACGGTGTGCGCCACCACGAGCCCTGCGGAGGGGTACCGCGAGATGAGCGCGTTGAAGGCCGTGCGCGAGAAGCGCACGAGGTGGCTGTCGCGCACGGCGTAGACGGTGGCGCTGCGCGGCAGGTCCTCGAGGAGCGCCATCTCGCCGGCCATCTCGGACGCGCCGACCTCGCCGACCTCGGTCTCAACGCCGTCGGGACCGCGACGGAACGCGCGCAGCCGCCCGGTGACCACGAGGTAGGCGGCGTCTCCCTGATCGCCCTCTTCGAACAACCGGGTGCCGGCGCGCACCGGCACCCACTCCATGAGGTCCTTGATCGTCGCCAGCACCTCAGGCTCGAGCTGACCGAACAGCAGGTTGAGCTGCCCGACGAGCTGGGTCTCGCGGAGCCGCTTCGAGGCCTCACGGGCGAGGACCTCGGCTTCCACCGGGTGCTCGGCCAGCAGGTGCCGGAAGCCCGGCGCGCTGATGGCGGCCACCAGGCAGGGCTCGACGGCGCGCACGGTCGCGGAGCGCCGGTCACCGGCCAGCAGCGCGATCTCTCCCACGGTCGCACCGGCCTGAAGGCGTGTCAGCGTCTGTCTGGTGTCCCCGGCTTCGATGCCGACCTCGAGCTGACCCGTCACCAGCACGAAGAGCTCGTCGGCGACGTCACCCTCGACCATCAAGACGTCGCCGGCCTCCAGCTCGAGGTACCGGACCTCGTCCTCGATCGAGGCGAGACCATCTGCGCCGAGCGTGCGCGCCAGGTGGCGTTGCGCCAGCGATGCCGCCTCGTCGCGCAAGCCGTCAGCCGTGACCCGCCCCCCATCCACCCCTGCACTATGACATGACATCCGTCACGTCGGGAGCCAACTTGGCACTTCCGCGGATCCCGGTACTGTGCGATGGTCGGCGGGCGACCCATCCGGGGCCGCCGTCGAGGTCGGGCAGGCAACGTGGTCATCGCCGAGGACATCCTCCGCATCGCGCAGGCGATGCCGGACTACGACATCGAGCGCGAGCTCGGGCGCGGGGGCATG
This sequence comes from Acidimicrobiia bacterium, assembly GCA_046570205.1. GTDB lineage: Bacteria > Actinomycetota > Acidimicrobiia > Acidimicrobiales > Salinilacustritrichaceae > Salinilacustrithrix. Next base: position 4,935 of record JBKHVG010000030.1, on the reverse strand, counting down.
GGCGTCGTCTTCCTGGGGCGGCACCGCCGGCTCCGTCGCGGCGCCGCCATCAAGGAGCTCCCACCCACCATCTCGGTCGAGGACGAGGTGCGCGAGCGGTTCGTGACCGAAGCCCAGACGCTCGCCGGGCTCGCCCATCCGCACATCGTCCCGATCTTCGACTACGTGGAGCGCGATGGGGAGTGCCTCATCGTCATGCAGGAGCTGCCCGGCGGGTCCGTCTGGGACCGGTTCACCAGCGAGGGCCTGACGCCGCCCACCGCGTGCGCCGTCGTCATGGCGTGCTGCGCCGCACTCCAACACGCCCACGACAACGGCGTCCTGCACCTGGACGTCAAGCCGGACAACCTGATGTTCGATGCGGAGTCGGCCGTGAAGGTCACCGACTTCGGCATCTCGCGGATGATCACGGGCGGGCGCACGCTGGGCACGGTCGACGGCCAGGTGCTCGGCACGCCGGCGTACATGGCGCCCGAGCAGGCCCGCGGCGAGGAGCTGACGGCGTCGTCGGATGTGTACGCCGCCGGCGTCATGCTCTACGAGCTCCTGTCCGGCCAGCTGCCCTGGCAGGGCGCCCAGACGGCTGCGGAGCTGCTGCAGCAGCGCCTGGACGAGGATCCGATCCCGCTGCGTGAGGTGGTCCCCTCCGTCCCGCAGTCGCTGCACGACGTCGTGATGAAGTCGCTGTCCCGCGACGTCGACTCCCGGTTCGCCCGGGCCGAGGACTTCGGCGTCGCCATCGGTGAGGCATGTGCCGAAGCGTGGGGGCCGAGCTGGATCGACCACTCCGGTGTCCGCATCGTCGGGTCGGAGCGGATGTCGATGGCGGCTCGCACCACCGGGCACATCGCCGGCATGCAGGGGCCGGGCGTCGCCGTGGAGTCCACCACCGTGCTCGACCTCACCGACGCCCGCACCACCGGCGCGCCCGGCGTGGCCGCCGTGCCGGCGGGCGCCCACGAGACGGGGACCGGCGCGGCGGTGCGCCCCGCCGCCTCGCGCGCTCCTGCCACCGGTGCGGTCGGCCCTCCCGCTGCGCCCGCCACCGGAGCCGTCGCCCCTGCGGGTGCACACGCCACCGGTCCCGCCGGCCCTGGTGCTGCGCCCGCTACCGGCTCGGTCCCCCCGGCGGCTGCGCCGGCGACCGGCGCGACCCCCCCGGCGTCCGCGCCAGCAACCGGCGCCTTCCCCGCACCCGCCATGCCGACCTCGGACGGACCGCCGCCTGCCACGCCGTCGATCCCCGCCGTCGAAGACGACGTCCCTGCCGAGCCGACTCCGGTCGTCGACGTCGTGCCGTCACCTCCGCCGGCTGATCTCGAGTTCACCGCGATCCGCGCCGCGTCGAACGACCCGCGCATCAAGGGCGCCGACCTGTACGGCCTCGAGCTCGCCGACCTCATCAACGTGCGCGACGTGCTCAACCCGCCGCGCACGCCGTGGCGCCCCGTGCTGGTCACCGCCCTGCTGTTCGCGCTCGCCCTCCTCGTGTCGATCGTCGGGATCGGCGGCAACGACCGCGAGGGCACCCTCGACGCGGGGCAGGTGGTGATCGACGGCATCGACGTGCGCAGCGGTGCACGCATCGACCTCGACCTGTCCGAGGACGTGGTCGTGGAGGTGCCCGACCGCTCGCTGGCCGACGCCGCCGACGAGATCGAGATCACGTTCTCGTACCTGGGCGTCGGGGCCCCCGCCGCATCCGGTGCGCTGCGTGACGGGCGCGCGGTCATCGAGCCGGGGCTGGCCCAGCGCGCCGTCGGCGGCGCCGTCGAGGCCGACGTGCGGCTCCTGTCCCGTGACGAGCTCGTCGCCCACCAGGAGGTCGGTGCACGCGCCACCCAGGCCCCGTTCCTGACCGGCCCCTTCGCCGCTGCCCTGCTGCTCATCCTGCTCGCCTACGCCGAGCTCGAGTCGAGCCTGAAGCCCCTGCGTTCCGGTCATTCCCGCATCCGCTCCTCCATCGGTGCGGCCATCTGGACGCCGGTTGCCCTGGTCGGTCTCCTGCTGGCCATGGCCGCCCTCGGGCAGAACGAGCTCACGAGGGCTGACGTGGTCGTCGTCGTGGCACTCGGTACGGTCGGTGGGTTGGCTCTCGTGAAGTCACGCATCGGCGTGGCGCGACGCCGCCGGGTGCGGACCGCGGTCAAACGGGCCGAGCTGCGGGTCACCGCAGGGGGCGACACCTGACGCTCTGGCCCAAATGCGTCATGTTTGTGCCTCCGCTGCGTCAGTACGTTCGCCTGGTGGCGACGAGACAGTTGCCACAGAGCGGGCAAGGGAGCCTTGATCCCCGGACGTGACTGGTCGCGTTGTCCGGGAGGAGCCAGAGCGAAACCTCCCCTTGTCTCCGGCGGGCCCCACGTCCTCCACGGACGTGCCCCGAGCGATCTCGTCGAGATTCGGCGGCATCCGAACAAGGGAGACAGGAAATGCGCAAAGCAATCATCGCCGCCATCGTCGCGACGGCACTCTTCGCCGTCGGGGCGTTCGCCGCCAATATCTCCGTCACGGCTGACGATGTGGCCTCAGGCGAGGCACCCGTCGGCGCTTGCGGGACCGCCGAGGTGATCAGCTACGACACGAACGCAGCCGTCGTGCCGGCCGGCGACACTGCCGACTTCAGGGTCGAAGCGGCAACGGTCCGATTGACGGGTGCTGAGTGCAGCGGGGCCGACGTTGACCTCGCAATCGGGAGTGACAGCAGCACCGACAGCGACGGCAACTACGACACCGCTGACGTCTGGAAGGACGCGGAGTGCGGCCCTGGTGCCGCCGTGAACGGGTCGAGCGGAACGCAGTTCGATTACGTGTGCGACTTCGTCGAGGGCACCGGACCGCTCGTCCGACCGATCGTTGAAGTAGCGGTTCTTGCGAATGGCAACTCCCTTCCTACGGGACCCTGAGCGGGACGGCGGGCTAGCGAACTGACTTCGCTATGCGAAGGGGCGGCACGCTAACGACAGCGGTCCTTCTCTTCGTGACCGTGGTCTGGTTCGCCGGGCTGCGACCCGTCTCAATGGGCGGCGACGTCTCCTATGTGATCGTCGACGGGCGGAGCATGGAACCGACGTACGAGGACGGGGACCTCGTCCTCGTACGTCGGTCCTCCAGCTACGGGCCCGGTGACGTGATCGCCTTCCGGGCCGGCGGGCAGTTCGACGACCCGACCCGGATCATCCACCGCATCGTCGGCGGCACATCCGACGGCTTCCAGACCCAGGGCGACAACCGAGATCGCCTCGACCCCTGGACACCGACCGACGACGACATCATCGGCAAGGCCCAGCTCCACATCCCGATGGCCGGCGACATCGCCTCGGCCATCGCCCAACCCGAGTTCTTCGCCGCCATGGGCGGTGCGGCGGTGGTCCTCGGCGGAACCCGGCGGCGACGACGTCGCCGCCCCCACCACCTCAGCCCCGACCAGGCGGACCCGGAGGCACCAATGCCCGACATCGTGACCCCCTCCCTCCAGCGTTCCGGGGCGCCCGCGCCCCGGTGGGCCCGCCTCACCCAGCCGCGCTGGGCGTTCGTCGGTCTCGTCGTCGCCGTGTTCCTGACCATCCCGACGCTGGCGATGACGTGGTCGGCCATGCGGGCACCCGACACCACCTCTCGCATCGAGTCCTTCGGCACCGTCGACTACGCCATCGGTCTCGACTACCGCTTCAGCGGCGAGCCGTCGGCCGTCTACCCGGACGGCACGGTCGAAGCCGAGCGCAGCGTGGCCGGCGCGCTCACTCCGAGCGATCCGCTCTACAGCCGTCTCCTCGATCAGCTCCGCATCACCGTCGACTTCCGTGCCGAGCACGAAGGGGCTGACCGGCTCCGCTCGAGCGCCGGCTTCGACGTCCGACTGGAGACGCCGGGAGGTTGGAGCACCGAGCTGCGCTCCGTCGACCCGGCGCCGTTCTCCGGCACCACGACCGAGACCGTCGAGATCGACCTCGATGCCGTCGCCGCCCAGGTCGCCTCGGTGGCCGAGCTCACCGGCGTCGGCGGCGGTTCGTACACGATCACGGTCGTCCCGACGCTCGACGTCAGCGCTTCGGCCGAGAGCGCCGTGGTCGAGGACCAGCTGTCGGCACCCATGACGTTCACCGCCGACGGCAACCTCATCACCGCAGACGCCGTGGAGGCGACCACCACCGAGGAGCTCACCCGTACGGTCGACGAGCGAGCCAGCTACGCGATCGGGCCATGGGACGTCTCCACGCAGGCGGCACGGGCCGTGCTCAGCGGTCTGGCACTGGTGTTGGTCGCCGGCATCGCCTGGTTCGCCTCCGTGCTGTTCGGTGGCGTCGGTCTCGGCGAGCCCGCTCGGATCGCGGCCCGCTACCGCTCCCAGATGATCCACGTCGACGCCGCGACCGCTCCCCCGGGCCCCGTCGTGATGGTGGGTGGCATCGACGAGCTGGCCCGCATCGCCAAGGTCGAGCAGTCGGTGATCCTGCACGAGGACCTCGGCGACGGCGCCCATCGATACCGCGTGTTCCTCGGTTCGGTGACCTACGAGTACGAGACTGCACCCGAGCACGCCGGCGCGGCCGCCGGCGAGCTCACCCCGGACGCCGACGAATCCGGGGGCTGATCGCAGGTGCGGCGCGTCCTCCTGTTCGCCGCCTTCCTGCTACTGCTGGGTCTCACCACGGCCACGGCGGCCAGCTTCGACGTGCAAGCCGAGGACATCACGTCGTTCAGCGAGGCCGTCACCATCGTGACTCCTCCGCCACCGCTACCACCTGCACCGGCCGTTCCCGGACGCGAGTACTTCATGATCAACGATCCTGCAGTGGCCCAGCTTGTCCTTGTAGACCCGATGACCACCACGGGAAACGAGAAGGCCAGCTTCGATCTGCAGGCGATCGACATCGCCACGGAGCAACGAGAAGCCGAGTCGGGGCAGAAGTACGCGTACGTATCTTGGTTGTC
>JBKHVG010000029.1:13433-32603 GCA_046570205.1 Acidimicrobiia bacterium | reverse complement strand
CGACACCGACACTCCTCGCACCCGACGGTCAGCTGTGGTTCTGCTCCACTGCCTGCCTTGACCGTCACCGCTCGACCACCCGCGCCGAGGCAGACCAGTGACTGCCCGCCACCCGAAACCGGAGCACCCCGAACGGCTGCGATCTGCCTGGCGCGCCGAGATCCATCGAGCTCTCCACGCCCGCGCCGATCGACGAGCCAGCGACGAATGGCGCCACCTCGAACGAGCGCACATCCTGAGCCAGCCGATCACGATCGCACACGTCCGAACGCACGCCTACATGCTCGGCTACGCCATCCGACACCGCGAACCCCGCGAGCTCATCGGCCAACTCATCCGCATCATGGCGGCGGCACCCGGCTCAGCGACCGGCCGCTACCCCCTCGGGAACACCGGCGGCAGCGACGTAAGCGCCTTCAAGCCGATACCGATCCCACACGATCTCGTTCCGCTGGTCACGCCCGCCGGCAAGTAGGCAACCGACTGGTCTGCCCTCGCCGCCGTCGGGTATCCCCTATCGCCTAATACACGGATGATCCATGTGGCATCCCCGTGTCTTTCGCAGGGCGACGGGAGCATGCGGGGATGAGCAACTTCCCGTGTCTGATCCGATCCTCGAGTGCGGGTGGGGAGGCCCGCTTCGCGCTTGGCGATCCGCTGGTCGATTCGTATCTCGCGTTCGTCGCTGGCCGGTGTCGGCCGAACACGGTGCGGGCGGTCGCGCACGATCTGAAGACGTTCTTCACCGTCATCGACAAGGACCCGGTCGAGGTCGTCGCCGCGGACATCTTCGACTTCGTCGCTGACCAGCGCGGCGACCGCAGCGTGGTTCGGATCAGCGACGGCGAGTCCGGGTTGTCGGCCCGGACGATCGCCCGGCGGCTCTCGTCGATCTCGGGCTTCTACGCGTATCTCGTCGCGAGGGGTGACACGTCGGTCGCCTCGAACCCGGTGCCGCGTGGGTTGTCGACTCGTCGACGTGGCGGTCGCCGCACGCAGGTGCCGCTGGTGCGCGTGCCGCGGACACTTCCGAAGATCCTCAGCCCCGCCGAGGTCGTCGCCTTGTTGGGTGCACTGCGAACACATCGGGACCGGGCGATGGTCTATGCGATGGTGCTGGGCGGGCTCCGCCGCTGCGAGGTCCTCGGCCTCGACCTCGACCACGTCCAGGTGCCGGCACGGTCGTTGTTCGTCGCCGAGGGCAAGGGCGGTCACCAGCGGGTGATCCCGATCTCCAACACGTTCTTCTCCTCGGTCGGTGACTACCTGCGTCACGAACGACCCACCGACGCGGCGACGGATCGTGTGTTCGTCACGCTCAAGGGCCCGAACCGGGGCAAGCCGATGACCGCTGACGGTGTCGACAAGATCCTCCAGGCAGCCCGGGCTCGGGCCGGGCTGGGACGAGCGACGTGTCATCAGTTGCGCCACACCTGTCTGACCCGGCTGCGTGAGGCCGGCATGGCTCTCGAAGCTGTCCAGGCCCAAGCCGGTCACATCTCGATCGAGTCGACCCGCATCTATCTCCACCTCACCGACGACTGGCTCGCCGGCGAGTACCAGCGCGCGGCCGAGCTGATCGATGCGGACGCTGCAGCCGAGCTGGTCGCGATGCAGGCGATGACCCGATGAGCGCCGCACACCCGATCACAGACGAGGCGTGGTTCCCGTCGAACGCATCGAACCGCGAATGGGTCCAGATGTCGGGCACAGCCCCGCAGCTGGTGATGACGATGCGTCGCTACCTGCTGCAGCTCACGACATTCCTTGCACCCGGAAGCGTCGACATCGCTGATGACAGTTTGCGACAGCTCGCCCGTTGGATCACCACCGAGACCGACGTGCTCGTCGTCAACCAGATCACACGAAGCCATGTCGAGGACTACAAGGTGTGGCTCGCCGCCCAGCCCGGCAAGAAGGGCAACCTCCTCGCAAAGAACACCCAACGGCACCGGCTGCGGATGATCCGTCTCTTCCTCGAACGGCTCATCGAGTGGGACTGGCCTGAGGCCCCGGGACGGAACCCGATCCTGCACGGAGACATCCCACCCCGGTCCGAGCCGATCCCACGTTTCCTCACCGACCAGCAAGCCGCCGCGTTCATGGCCGCCGCCCGGAACCATCCGCTCCCGCGCTATCGGCTCGTCGCCCAAGTCCTGGCCCGCACCGGGCTCCGCGCCAGCGAGCTCTGCGAACTTGCCGCCGACGCCGTCACCCGGATCGGCAACGACGGCTACTGGCTCCGGGTCCCGGTCGGCAAGCTTCGCAACGACCGCATGATCCCCATGCACCCCGACGTCGTCGACCTCTTCGCCGAGTGGACCGCGACCAACAGCGAGCACATCCGTCGGAGCCGGCGTCTGCTCGCCGACCATCACGACCCGATCGACCGCCGGACCGTGCACCGAATCGTCGCTCGGATCGGCGCCATTGCCGGGATCGACGACATGCACCCTCACCGTTTGCGTCACACGCTCGCGACCCAAGCAATCAACCGTGGGATGCGTCTCGAAGCCATCGCCGCGCTGCTCGGTCACCGGTCGCTCGAGATGACCTTGGTCTACGCCAAGATCACCGACCGGGTCGTCGCCGACGAATACGCGTCCGTGTGCGAACAGATCGACGCCCTCTACAACACCGCCGCCACGCCCGGCGCGTTGCCCGCCGAGATCGAGACCGCCGCCATGGCCCGACTCCGTCAGGAGAGCCACGCCCGCATGCTCGGCAACGGGATGTGCACCCGGCCCGTCGCGCTCGACTGCCGCATGGAAACCATCTGCGAAACCTGCGCCTACTTCGACACCGGTCCCGAGTTCGTGCCCGTCCTCCTCCGCCAACGCGACCACGCCCGCACCCATGACCAGCCCGACCGGGCCGCCCTGTTCGACAAGCTCATCGACGACAACACCGGAGAAGCCCAATGACCGCCCTCACCATCGACGCCGACCTCCTCGACGCGCTCATCGCCGACACCTGCGAACGACTCGCCGGCCTCACCGGACTGGCCTGCCCGACCGACCCCGCCAACCAGCTCCAGCTCCTCGGCCTGCTCGAGACCGGCATCCGTGACGCCCTCGCCGAGGCGGTCCTCGAAGCCATCGAAGCCGGCTACACCGACACCGAGATCGACCAACTCCACAAACGCCAGGAACTCATCACTTGACACCGATACTGCGTATAACGCCGGGTACGGGACGTAGTCGTGACGCTCATCGTGTCCGCAAGCGACGGGCCGGAGCGCCCCCTATCGGCGAGTCGGTCGCCGGGTAAGTGCACCCGTCGTTAGACAACTCGTTAGACACGCGCTCGAACGAGTCATCCCGATCGACGCGTTTCCCCTGGTCAGCGGCCTGCGGCGGGGCACGTGGGTTGACCTCGTCCGGCACGCAACCCGAAGGTCCGTTCGACGTCGTCTCCACCACTGTGACCAGGGCGAATACGTCCACCGCCGCGTTCGCCGATGATTTCCGCATGCCGATCCGAGAACGGCGAAGGCCCCTCCCGAATCCTCGGAAAGGGCCTCTGACCTGGGCAAATGCCCGAGTTGGTGGCGGGGGCAGGATTTGAACCTGCGACCTTCGGGTTATGAGCGATCCGAACCCCGTCCGGCAGGTATCACCGCGTGTCGTTCAGTGCCCCTGAGCAGGGGTTTCTCGTGACGGCTCATTCGCCCGGTGCGCCGAGTGCCGCTACGTGCTGGCCTGCTCGTTAGACAACTCGTTAGAGACGGGACCCGACATCAGTTGGCGCTCAAATCGACGAGGCTCACGCTCGGCTCGGCCTCGAGCGCCTCGGCGATCTTGCACCGCGTCGGAAGGCTCGGAGATCTGCCCGCCCTCGAGCCGGGCGATCGCCGAGTGGGTCGTGCCGACACGCTCCGCGAGGTTGCGCTGACTCAGACCGCGAGCCTCAGACAGAGCGCGGAGTCCATCGTCAGCGGGCTCGCACGACCCGCCTTCTCGTATGGCCGTCGACGGGGCGGACTGTCGCCGACGCCCCATTCCCTTTGACCTCATGCCAAGTCCCACGTGCCATGCCTGGTCCTCCTCGACGGTGTGTCGCTCCACGATGCAACGCTGCATCGCTCACTCGGGCCAATCGATCTCTCGTCGCTCCTGGCGCCGCGTCCTCAAAAACCCGTCGTCAGCACGATCGCCTCCCCGACGCGATGTAGTCGTGATTCGAACATGCCGACGGTCCAGGCTGAGCGAAGCTCTCGGAGTTTTCCTCGAATTGCCGGGGTGAACGGCTCGCCCAGGTGCACTCCTTCGCCGGCCAGACGGGACCGGCCGGTAGGGGTCGCCCTGACGAAAGTGCAGACAACGGTCGGGGAGGGGACGCAGGAGGCGCCGACGCCTACCGGATCGGGCGGTCGGTGTCGTCGCCCGCCTTCGTCCGGTTCCAGATCTCGACCGCGACGCCGACCACCACGAGCACCGCCGTGACCGTGTACAGCCAGGCACTGGACACGAACGCCCCGACCGCGACTGCGACAGCCACACCAAACCAAGCACGACTCGCTACGCGTCGTTGGTCGATACAGGTAGCCCTCGACAGGTTGTCGTTCGCCCACCTGGAGTTCACCGCCTCCACGGTAGTAGCGGCCGGGCCTGAGCCGGGTGGCGGGCGGCGGGCGGCGGGCGGCGGGCGGCACACTGGCGCGGACCTTCTCGGCGAGCTTGGAGCCGATGAGCATGGGAGCCGACCCGGCCGGGTACGGCCCGCCGGTGAACCGTCGCTGCGCTCTCGTGGGAACCGACACTGTCGCAACAGCACTGCTGTTGACACTCGGAGCCGCCACGCTGATCGGCAGCCAAACGTCCCATCGGTCGATGATGGATCACGTCACCGCAGAGGCTGCCGAGACCTCCCCCTCAGGTGGCGACCATGGCGGCGAGCAGCACCCCGGCATGGGCGTCCACCTCGCCGGTGCATGCACCGCGATCCTCGCAGCGGCACTGGTTGTGTTGGGCTTACGCGGGCGGTTCGGGACCGCTGCCGTCGCGACCGAGCACCTCGCCCGGCGACCGGGCCAAGCTGAGGTGGTCGACGTGGTCCACGTCGCAGGCATCGGCCCGCCACGTCTCGCACTCTGCGTCGACCTGCGCTGATCCTGCGCTGAACCGGCCCGGAAGGGCCCACCACTGCTGCGCCCGGTCAGAGGAGGGCGCCCTCGGCGCAAAGCTGTCGATCCCACGGCGCCAGCTGGACCGGTTCCCGAAACCGACACTTTAGGACCCATGACGGACACCCCTTTCCTCACGTCAGCCGCTGACCTGCTGGACACCGCGCCTTTCAATCGTCAGCGAGACATGCACCAGGACGCAACCCTGACGTCCGCACCCAGACCACTGGCGGCCTTCTCGTTCGCCTGGGCCGGGGGCTCACAGCCGGCCAGACGACGCTGCCGAGCACCGCCAGGGTGGCGGCAACGCCTACCGCACGACCCCAGGACCGAAATCCGAACCCCTGCACAAGGAGAATCCGATGACCCACGCACAAGCCATGCTCGAAACCCACCCGTCCTCCGGCGGGACGATGCACGTCGACACCCTCGCCGAGGTGCTGCACCACCTGGAAGAGTGCGCGCAGACGTGTTCGCTCTGCGCGGACGCCTGCCTCGCTGAGGACATGGTCGCCGAGCTGCGCCGCTGCATTCGCCTCAACCTCGACTGCGCCGACCTGTGCAGGACGACCGCCGCAGTCCTGGGCCGCCAGGTCGAGCCCGACAGCGCGACCATCCGTGCGCTCCTCGAGGCGTGCCGTGCCGCGTGCGCAGCCTGCGGGAACGAGTGTGGCAGCCACGCCGGCATGCACGAGCACTGCCGGATCTGTGCCGAGGCCTGCCAGCGCTGCGAGCAGGCCTGCGCCCAAGCCCTCCAGCAGGTGAGCGCCTAACCCCCACCAGCAGTCGGGGTCCGGCCGTGCGCAGCGGCCGGACCCCGACCCGTCCCACTCGCAGACGGCGCCCTCCCGTGGGCCGGCATCACCCTGCCACCGGCGGTCGGCGCCGTGCTCATGAGCGTGTCGACATCGTCGTCGCCTTGACGCCCAGGCTCCTGCCCCGCCTCGAGCTGCGCCCAACCCGATGACGACCACACACAGGACCAGCGACATGCTGGCCGACGCCTGCACCCCGAAGTGCTGGAGGACCAACCCATGACCCTCGCCCTCGCCGGCGCTGCGGTCATCGCCCTGGTGCTGATCGACGTCACCTGGACCACCGTCGCCGCAGGCAGCGGCGCGGGCCCCTTCACGAGACGTTCCAGCCGCATGCTTTGGCGGGCAGCCCTCGCCATCCATCGCCGCACCCGGGGTCACACGTTCCTCTCCGCCGCCGGCACCCTGATCGTCGCTGCGGCGCTGATCACCTGGATCACACTGCTCCTGGCCGGCTGGACCTTGATCTTCTCCTCCACCGACGGAGCGGTCCGCGCCGCATCCACCGGCGTTCCCGCGGACTCCATCGACCGCGTCCTCTACGTGGGCTACACCGTCCTGACCTTGGGGCTGGGGAACTTCGTCCCCGGCAAGGGGATCTGGCAACTCGCAACCGTCCTCGCGACCGGCACGGGGCTCGTGCTGGTCACCCTCTCCATCACTTACCTGGTCCCCGTGGCGTCCGCCGTCGTGCAACGCCGCCAGCTCGCCGCCCAGATCGCCGGCCTCGGCGGCACCGCCCACGACATCGTCCTCCGCGGCTGGAACGGCAGCGACTTCGGGACCCTCGGCATGAGCCTGTCCATGCTCCAGTCGACCCTCCACACCGTCCGCCTCCAGCACCTCGCCTACCCGGTGCTTCACTTCTTCCACAGCCAGACCCGCCACGACGCCACTGCCATCCACATCGCCAACCTCGTCCAGGCCGTCGGGTTGTTGCAGTACGGCGTCCGGGACAGCGTCAGTCCCGACAGCCAGACCCTCGCCGCCGTCGAGGACGGACTCGACCAGTTCCTCTCGACCATCGACGGCGTCCACATCAGCGACGACGCCGCCCCGATCGCCGCCGCAGCGCTCGAACCACTGGAGCAGGCCGGGATCCCGGTGGAGGCGTCGACGTATCGATCCCACGTCGCCGACACCGAACGCCGCCGCCGGCTGCTCACGAGCTACCTGCACGACGACGGCTGGACCGAAGACGACCTCGCCGTCACGCGCGGGAGTGCGGCAGCCCGTTGACCGGAGCGGAGGGTGGAATTCGGGAGCGAGAGGTGCTTCCACCGGGGCGACGCCCTCCTTGGCAACCCGCGGACTTCTTGTCCGCGTCCGAACGGCGAGGCAAGATCTCTTGCTGCGAAGGTCGCGATTCCAGCGGTGGCGCGGTCCCGGCGGGGGAGCACGTCGCTACCCGGCCAATGGCTGTCCGCCGACGTACCCGCGACGCTGAGACCCAGGCGTCGGGCGCTGGCGCCGATGCCGTTCGCCAGGTCGAGGTCGTCGAGCGCCGGAAGCGCACGCCATCGCCTACGCCCGCCAAGAGGGCGCAACCGCCGAGGAGATCGTCGCCGCCTCGACTTGCCCATGTCGGAGGACGCGAAGGGGTCCCCGTAACCGGAACACGGAGTCACGCAAGCACGCCCGCGCGCCTGGTGACCGGTCATCGGAGCCAGGCGCTCCAGAGCATCCCCGCTCCAGCCGGATGCGAGAGCGAAGAGGTCCACCAGGATCCTGGTCCCCACGGTCGGGGCAGGCCATGGTCCGGGATCTCGACGACTCCACGACCGCAACCGACTGCTACCCGGCGACGATCACCCAGCAGACCGGCAGGCGCGCATCACTTCGTCTGCGTCTTGTCGGACTGGCGGCGAATCTTTCGGTACGGTCGACTCCATTTTGCACGTGCGGTAGCTGCTGTGGAGACGACCGGGAACTAGCGGCGGACAAGCGACGTCCAGCAGTCATGAGGACACGCCTTCTCGTGTGCTGTTTCGCCACCGTAATGGTTCTCACCGGGTGTGGCTCCGGCGGTACTTCCGACGAGGGGCTTGAGGAGGCGACAGCGAGTGCCCGCGCAGCAGAGGACCAGGCCGGTAGCACCTCGATGAGGTGCGTGGAGGAGTACTCCTCCGACACCTTGCGAGAGCGAGCGTTCGCGTTCGACGGCACCGCCGTCAACATCAGTAGTGAGGAGGACCCGCGAGCTCCCGACAAGGACATTGTCACCGGCCACGTCGAGTTCCAGGTGCACGAGTGGTTCGCAGGCGGAACCGGAGACGTCGTCACAGTATGGATGCAGCGATCGGTCGAACCGGGCGACCGCCTACTTGTCGCCGGAGAGCCCCGCTGGGGTGGAGAGCCCGTGGACGACGCCATCGCCCACGAGTGCGGGTTCACGGCCTCATACTCCGACGCAGGCCTGAAGGAGTGGTCCGCCGCCTTCGCCGAAGAAGGCTGAACAACGGCTGCAATGCGCCTCGTACATGGTGCGGGCGCGTTCTGGGGGTCGACCATTCGCTAGCGGCATCGGACCGATCCGCCCCGCTCCGCAGTCACGCCCCTCGCACCCAGCGCCGATACCGGGGGGTGGCCCCCGCTGCCACCGGCGAACCCGTCCCAGAACCCGACCGCTCATCCGCGTTCGATCGCCGGTCTCATCCCTTCAACCTGTGGCTCCTACACGAGTCGTTGAGCGACGGCCTTCCGTGAGGCCTGCGTTCGCAGTCGACGAGGCTCACGTCCAGCTCAGGCTCGAGCGCCCTGGCGATCTTGTAGCTCGCGCCCGATCACCGGATCCCAACTCCGACGTGCCGTCCCTGGTCCTCCTCGACAGTGTGGCCGTCCGTGATGCAGATCAGTGTCGCCATCTCGACCTGGTCGAGCTGGCGCCGGCGTGCCCGTGTGGCCGACGGCGAGCACGGCAGTGCGGTCGAACCCGACGCGTGCGACCCGCGAGCGGTTCGGAACCCCGCTGGCTCAGGGGCTGTTCGGAGACCGGTCGAAGTAGTGCCCGGGCGTGGTGCCCGTCACTCGGTGGAAGGCTGCGACGAACGCTGACGGCGTGGCGTAGCCGACCTCGCCGGCCACGGTGCTGACGGGGCGGCCTGCGCCGAGGAGTTGAAGAGATGCGGCGATGCGGACGTTCGTCCGCCACGTCGTGAACGTCATGCCGGTGTCCCGGTCGAAGGCGCGGGCGAGCGTCCGGCTGCTGGCCCCGACCAGGTCGCCCCACTCGGAGAGCGTTCGCTGTTCGGCTGGACGGGCGATCAGGCTCGTCGCCACCCTCGCGGCCCGATCGTCGCTCGGGCGGGGCACGTGGAGGCTGGCAGCCGGCGTCGGCTCGATGAGGTCGTAGACCACCGCCTCGGCGCGTCGTCGGGGTTCGCCCCCCACGTCGCCCGACAAGTGGTCGATCAGGTGACCGAGCAGTCCCGAGGTGTCGACCACGGTCGGCGAATCGTACGAGATCGGACAGGTCCTCGGATCGAGGTAGAGGCTGACCATGGTGGTCTCGGCGGCGGAACGGACGTCGTGGGCAACTCCAGCCGGGATCCACAGCGCGCGAGACCGGGGCAGGACCCACAGCCGGTCGTTGACTCCCATGGTGAGGACGCCGCTCGATGCCCACGCCAGCTGGTGGGTGTCGTGGTGGTGGGTGTCGATGTCGGTCCGGTCGAGGGCGAAGGAGCCGACGACGATCGCTCCAGGCCCACCCGATAGTTGTCCGTTGAGCGACATCGGATGTCACCGTACGCTGTGGACGACTCGCAGGAGTGTTCGTACTGTCGGGCGATGAACGACGCCCACCTCGAACTCCTCGCCAGCGACGACTGGCGGACGATGCTCCGAGACCTCATCCTCCCGTTCGCATTCGACACCATGCCCGCGGGCGACCTCGGTACCCGGGTTCTCGAGGTCGGACCCGGGCCAGGTCTGACCACTGATCTGCTCAGCCAGGAACTCGATCACGTCACGGCAGTGGAACTCGATCCCGGACTCGCCAACGCCCTCTCCGGTCGGTACGACGGGTCCGACCGGGTCACCGTCGTTGAGGCCGATGCGACGTCGATGCCGTTCCCGGACGATCACTTCACCGGCGCCGTCAGCTTCACGATGTTGCACCACGTACCGGAGCCGGCGATGCAGGACCGTCTGTTCGCAGAGGTGGGTCGGGTCCTGCGTCCAGGTGGATGGTTCGTGTGCAGTGACAGCGTGGAGAGCGACGATCTCGCCGCGCTCCACGTCGACGACGTGTACAACCCGATCGATCCGGCCACGCTGGAGGCCCGTCTGCGCGCCGCCGGCTTCGACACAGCCGACCTTCGTACCAATGAGTTCGCGTTCGCCTTTCGAGCACAGCGCTCCACCTGAGCCGAACGATCCGCGGAAGCCTGGAGAGATGTCAACCGCCTCGTCCTATGACCGACTCAACTCCCTGCTCTTCTTCCCGACCGGAAGCCTGAAGGTCCGGCACCGGTTCGTGGAGTCGGTGTCGATCCGTCGGGGTGATCGCGTCCTCGAGGTCGGTTGCGGCACGGGGCAGGTGACGCAAGCCCTGCTCGCGGCCGGAGCCGACGTGGTCGCAGTCGAGCAGCTTCCGGCGATGCTGCTGCGGGCCCGCAGGCGCGCCCCGGAGGCAACGTTCGTCGCAACGGACTTCCGGACGTTCCCAGCCGGCTCCGATTGCGATCTGACCGTCCTCGCCTTCGTCCTGCACAACTTCGATTGCCGGGTCGGGCCGAGATCCCCTCCGAGCCTCGACGGCATCGGGCTACTTCCCGGCTGAGCTCCTCGGCCGTGCGGCACCCTGTCGCCGTCGACCAAAGTCATTCGGGCATGCGGCGTCGCCGCAGCGATGTCGCTCGGCTTCGTGGTCGTGTTCGCCACCGCCGGCTTGGTCATCGACCAGCTCACGAGCGCAACCTGGCAACGCCTCCCCTGGGTCACCGTCACCATCGGCGCCGCCCTCGTCGGGGCCGGCATGGCCATGGTGATCGGTTGGAAGCCGTCACTCGCTGTGCGAGCGCCGGACCTCGCGTCGGGACGCCGTGGAGTCGCCGCCATGGCCGGCTACGGCGCGAGCTTCGCGCTCGCATCACTGTCGTGCACGATCGGCCCATTCCTCGCCGTCACCGGCGTAGCCCTCACGCAATCCGCCGCCCGCGGGATCGTGACCTACGTTGCCTATGCGCTCGGCATGGGAAGCATCATCCTTGCAATCAGCATCGCCGCCGCCGTCGCCCACACGACACTCACGCGAGCCATGCGAAGCCTCGTCCGGGTCGGACCACGCCTCGGTGGCGCGCTCATGATCGCTGCCGGCGGCTACGCCATCTGGTACGGCAGGTGGGAACTCCGTGTCTACGCCGGCAATCTCGAAGGAGTGTCCGGTCCCGAAGTACGAGGTCAGCGCCGAGACGGTGTGCGACCCTGACTGATCTGTTGGACGTTTCCACCGGCGTCTGCCTCGGCCAGTGGGTGGGAAGTGACGTGTCCCATGCGAGCGGCCCGGTGACGGTCTCATGAGCCGGGCCGCTCGATCGGGGTAGCCGTTCACACGGGCGGCGCAACGCTTCTCTTACCGTGACCGGCAACCTCGCAGGGGGCACCCCTGACTGGGCGTGGTTGCGTTGGATGGCGGCCAGGGCCGAGCATCACGAGCGGGTGGTGATTGAAACGTGCTCGCTGCGTCTCGGCTCCCGATGGGTTGTGCCAGCACTCACCTACTACAGTTGTCGTACTGATGGCTCGTTCTGACGGTGCGGCAACAGTGCGTCGAGGTGACCACATGATGCTCGTCGGATCATGATCGCAGGTTCCCGGGGTGCTGCGCCGCTTCGGCTGGGCATCGTCGCCGTGGTGTGTGTCGCCTTGTTCGTCGCGCTGTTCGTCCGGCTGTGGTACCTGCAGGTGCTTTCCTCTGAGGATTTCGTGGAAGCGGCCGACGCCAACCGCTTGCGAGTCGTCCAGGTCGAGGCGCCTCGCGGCCGGATCCTGGACCGAGACGGCCAGGTGGTCGTCGACAACCGAGCGTCGATTGTGGTGACCATCGACCGAGTCAGGTTCGACGCCCTGACGAAGCCCGAGCAGCGGGCACTGCTCGCCCGGCTGGCCGAGGAGCTCACCCGATACGGGACGCCCTCAACCGAAGAGGATCTGACCGACCGGGTCCGGGACGTCCGGTACTCCCGCTACGCGCCCGTCCCGGTGGCCAGTGACGTCACGGAGGAGCTGAAGATCTACATCGACGAGCACCTCGATGATTTCCCGTCCGTGTCGGTGGAGCGGCGTCCTGTGCGCCGCTACGTCTACGGGACACGCGCCACCCACCTCCTCGGGTACATCGGCGAGATCAACGACGATGAGCTGCAAGCGCGCTCGGGAGGCGACGGGTCCTACGTGCCCGGAGATCGGGTGGGCAAGAGCGGCGTGGAGCGCACCTTCGAGGAGGAGCTGCGCGGCCGGCCCGCACAGATGGTGTACGAGGTCGACAACCGGGGCCGACCGGTGCGGGTGGTGGAGGACCTGTCCGAACCGGCGATCCCGGGCAACGATGTCTGGCTCACCATCGACATCAACGTCCAGGCGTACGCGGAGGATCTGTTGGTCGAAGCACTCGACGGCGCCCGGGCGCGGCGACCGCGGCAAGGCCCGCCGCACGCAGCCCCCGGCGGATCGGTGGTCGTTCTCGACCCGCAGGACGGATCGGTATTGGCCATGGCCAGCTACCCGACCTTCGACCTCAGCGACTTCGTCAACGGCATCGCTCCGGATCAGTGGTCCTATCTGAACGATCCGGCGAACTCGTACCCGCTCAACAACCGAGCTATCCAGGGCCAGTACGCACCGGGCTCCACCTTCAAGTTCGTCACCGGCTACGCCGCGCTCGCGGCGGGGCTGCGGAACCCGGACGAGCTGTTCCGCGACACCGGTTCCTTCACGTTGGATGAGTGCACCGGCCGTT
The DNA here is from genome assembly GCA_046570205.1 of Acidimicrobiia bacterium. GTDB lineage: Bacteria > Actinomycetota > Acidimicrobiia > Acidimicrobiales > Salinilacustritrichaceae > Salinilacustrithrix. The sequence continues at coordinate 19,702 of JBKHVG010000029.1, read as the reverse complement.
GCACGTTCCGGAACGCCGGTTCGAAGGCGTACGGGGACGTCGACATGCGCCGAGCGATGACGGTCTCCTCCAATGCGTACTTCTACGCGATCGGGGCCGACTTCTGGAGAAGTCGCGATCGGCTCGGCGACGAAGCACTACAGCAGAGCGCTCGGCTGTTCGGCTTCGACCAGCAGACCGGGATCCCGCTTCCGTCGGAGCAGGACGGCAGGATCCCGACACCCGAGCAGCGTCGCCAGCAGTTCGACGCAAACCCCGGAATGTTCGCCGAACGCAACTGGTTCACCGGCGACAACATCAACATGGCGATCGGCGAGGGCGACGTCGCCGCCACACCGCTCCAGCTCGCCAACGCATACGCCACCTTCGCCAACGGTGGCACGAGGTACGCCCCCAACATCGCGTCGAAGGTGACGCGACCAGACAACGCCAGCTCCGTCGTCCGGACGCTCGATCCTCGGATCGCCTCCCAGATCGATCTCCCTGCCGAACAGCGTCAACCGCTCGTCGAAGGACTCACCGGAGTCATGACTGCCAAAGGCGGAACCGCAACCGGCGTGTTCTCGGGCTTCCCGCACGACGCCTTCCCGGTCGCAGGCAAGACCGGCACGGGGCAGGTCAGCGGCAAGGCGGACACTGCACTGTTCGCCGCTTTCGGGCCGGTCCCGGAGCCCCGCTACGCGGTCGCGGTGGTGTTGGAGGAATCAGGCTTCGGTGGTGTCGCGGCCGCCCCCGTCGCCCGCAAGCTCTTCGACGTGTTCGCCGGGTCGACGCCCGAGCCACAGCTCGAGCCCGGAGGAGCACTGGTGGTGCCGCAGGACGACGGCAGCCCGACACAGGACGATCTCGCTCGCTCGGGAGCTGCCGACTGAGCATGGACGGCAGCGGTTCGACGACAGATGTCGTAGCCGGACCCCTAGGCTGAGCGACGGAGGTACTCATGATCTGGCTCGCTCTGACGTTGCTCGTCGCAGCAACAGTTGCATTCATCGGCGCCCGCATCAGGGACGACCGTCGACGCGCCGTCACCCCGGCACAGATGGCGCAGGCGCTCGAGCGAGGACGGGCCCGGAGCCCGAAACCCGTGCTCCCCGACACGCCAGCAACAGTGCCCACCACACCATCGAGTTCTCGGAGTGAACGATGAGTGGCCGCCGGGGCATGGGAGAGCTCGAGGCCGAGGTCCTTGCGGCGCTGGCTTCGAGTGAAGCCGGCGTCACCGCAGCGACTGTCCACACTCTCGTCGGCGGAGACCTCGCGTACACGACGGTCGCGACGATCCTGAACCGGCTCTGCGACAAGGGCCTCGCCGCCAGGAACCGGGAGGGCCGCTCCTTCCGCTACTCCCTCGCCGTCGACGAGGCCGATTTCGTGGCGGAGCGGATGCGAGTCCAGCTCCGGCATGCCCACGACCCCATGAGCGCCCTCGGCCAGTTCGTCTCAGGGCTCGGCCCCACCGAGGAGCAGGCACTCCGGCGGGTCCTTGCGGACCTCGACGGGGAGCACGGACCGTGAGCCTCACGGTCACCATCACGACGCTGTCCTGCCTCGTGGCCGCGTGTGCGCTCGTCGGTCTCCCGCGATGGCTGCACCCGTCGTGGTCAGCCCGAGTGCTCGTGACAGCAGCGATCGCGGCCTCCTCAGCCGTCGTCGCAAGCATCGGGATGGTGGCTGCTGCCTTCCTCCTCCAGGTCGCTCCACACCAAACCCTTCACCTGCCCGGGGCGCCGCTGGTCATCGGGCACGCCCCCGTGTCCCGGGCCCTGGGAGCCGCGACCACAGTCGCGGTCGGGCTCATGATGCTGAGTGTTGCCCGGCGAAGCCGTTCGACGTGGCGTGAGCGGCGGGCGTTGTCGAGGGGGCAGCGGACGGTCCTCGACGCTCCCGAGCCGTTGGCCTACTCGTTGCCGGGGCGCGACGGGGGCGTCCTGTTGTCGAAGGGTCTGCGGTCACGCCTGTCGCGACCGGAGCTGCGCGTGGTCATCGAGCATGAGGTCTCCCACCTCCGGCACCGACACCACCGCTACCTTGTCGCCGGGACCATCTGTGCAGCTGCGGTTCCGTTCCTACGTGGCGTCGACCGACAGATCCGGTTCGCGGTCGAGCGCTGGGCCGACGAGGACGCCGCCTGCGCAGTCGGGGATCGGCAGCTCGTTGCCAGAACGATCGCCCGGGTGGCGCTCGACGGCACGAACTCCGCAGTGCTTGCGTTCTCCGGGTCGGGCGTCCTCCAGCGGGTGGAAGCCATGCTCGACGAGCCACCGATCACCTCCGACCTCACCGGGGCCACACTGCTCGCCACCACGGGCCTCACGACTGCGACGATGACGATGCCAGCGCTGCCGATCCATCACTGGGTCGGCTCGCTGCCTTCCTGAGCGAGGGGCTCCACCGGACCAGCCCGTCGCCCCCTGCCCTGCGCCATCATCAGCACAGCGACTGCCAGGCCGCCACAAGACGCAGCGGCCAGCACGGTGACGACCGCGATGGGCCGACCGGTTGTCCTTTCGTACCCGAACCCAGCCCGCGTGGCCACCGCCACTGCGCCCCCGAGTGCTGCGGCTTGGACTCCGAGACCGGTGCCGTGCAGCAGGTCGCCGACCAGCACCAGTCCGGTAGCTCGGAAGCTCCACAGCATCGCGATGCAGCCGACGACATAGGAGGTGGCATGCGCCGCTGCCAAGCCGAACAGCAACGACTGCGGCGATCTCGAGATCGCCACTGCGATCAGCGCAGCACCGATGTTGGCACCGTTGACAGCGATGTTCACCAGCGCCGGCGTGCGGGTGTCGTCGCGGGCGTAGCTCAGCCGCGTCAGGAGCTGGAAGGCGGCGAACGGGGCTAGCGACACGGCGAAACCCCTGGTCGCACTTGCGACGAAGTCAGCCCCGTCGGCCCCGACCAGCGAGACCGCGATCGGATCGGCGAGCACCCACAGACCAACTGCGGCCGGAAGGAGCAAGGTCCACATCGATGCGCCCGTCTGGCGTAGCACCCGCCGCAGGCTCACGGGCTCGTTGATCGAGGTGGTCAATACCGGATACGCCGCGGTCAGCACCGAAACCGCGATCAACGCGTACGGGAGCTGCATCATCGCGAACGCCCACTGATATGCCGACAAGGCGCCGGAACGAGATGACGCGATGGCGACCACCACGGCGAGTCCCACCTGGTTCATCGCCACGTACAAGATCATCCATCCGGCTCTCGGAACCAGCGCCCGGATCTCCGGATGGCGGAGATCGAATGCCGGCCGCAACGACCGGTGGACCCGGCGGGCGCCGAGAACCTGGAGGAGCGTCGCCGCACCGACAGCAGCGGTCGTGCCGGCACCCAAGGCAGCCACCGCACCCTGCGGAGCCGATGCCGAGCCGAGCTTCCCGCTCGCCAGCCCGACGAAAGCGGCGACCGATGCGATCGTCATCACGTTCGTCAGCACGGGAGCGAAGGCGGCGAGGAAGAGTCGACGGTTCGCGTTCAGAATGCTGGTCGCCGCAACGCCGACTGCGTAGAAGGCCACCTGCGGTGCACACCAGCGCAACCAGGTCGTGGCGAGCTGCCGGTAGGCGTCGGTGTTCGCCCGACCTCCGGCGCCGATCGTCAACACATGGACGACGACGGGGGCCGCAAACAGCAACAACGCGGACGCAAGCACGCCGACGGCGGTCGATGCGCCCATCAGTCGCCCGGCGGTCTCGGCCTGGCCCCCTGACGCAGCCGATCGCACGAGCAACGGTACGAGGGCCGATGTCGCGACGCCGCCGACGACGAACGTGAAGACCATCGTCGGAACCGTGTTGGCGACGTTGTACGCGTCGGCGAGCGCCGTCACCCCCAACGCGCTGGCCAGCGCCACGGTTCGAGCCAGGCCAGTAGCCCGGCTCAACGCGGTCGCCACTGCCATCGCCACCGCCGGCCGGCCGCCGACCGGCGGGGTCACGGGTCGAAGGCGAGATGGAGGTGGTCGGCGTGGAGCGCGTTCGTGAACGCTGCACCGCCGGGCCCGTCGGGATCCCATGGCGATCCGACCTCGGTCGCACCGAAGGCCAGAGACCGCTCCACCACCCGTTGCGCGCCGCTACCAAGCACGCTGCCCGTCACCCGCTCGCCGTCGACCGCCCAGATGTCCACCGCCCGACCGCGCGTGTGGTTCGAGACGAAAGGGCGCCCGAAGACGTTCACCGGGTGTCCCGATGCGAACGACGTGACGTCCAGGGCATGTCCGGCTGCGGACAGGTCGAGCAGCATCAGCAAGATCTCGTCAGCGATGAGCCCGGCTTCGATGTCCCAGCGAGCGCTGTCCGGCAGTCGAATCGAAACGTCCGAGAGCACCTGTTGTGCAAGGTCGGACGCTGCCCCGGAACTCTCCACGGGTGGCTGACCGCCGACGGACTCGAGCCCGGTCACCGCCCACCCAGCCTCGTGGCGTGTCAGGCGCACGTCCAAGGTCCGCACGATGCTCGACGGGCAGCAATCAGCAGGGATCAGGCGGTGCTCGGCGACGACCATGACGGCCGCCTCGTTGGGCTCGAGCCCACCGAGCTGTGGGTACAGGACGACCACCTCGGACGTGGCTTCGGCGACCAGCAGCGGGGCGGCAGCAGCGCCGAGCGCCGGATCGAACGCACCCGCAGCGAGCCGAGAGACAGCTTCCCCCAGGGGGTCCGAGGACGGGCCGTAGGACAGAAGAGCTTCGACGAACCGTACGGCCGCGATCTTCAGGTCCGGCTCGACCTCGTCATCTGGCAGTAGGTAGGGCGGAGGTGGGGCACTCGTGGTCGTCGTGGACCCAGTGGTCGGGGCGGCGGTCGTAACGCCAGGCGACCCGCTCGCTTCCGACGAAGAACCGGTCTCGGGCGACGATGAGGTGCACGCTGCGATCATCAGGGTCACGCTGGCGACGGCGACCAGCCATCGCGGCTGGACGCCACCGGGCCTCATGGTCGAGCGCGAAGGGGGCACCTGCGCATCCTAGATTCTACAAGTGTCGTAGTAGGGTCGCCCCATGAGCCTCAAGGCTGCCACACCACGCGTGACTGTCCGCTCGATGGGTCAGTCCGATGCAGCATGGAGCGGCAGCCTCCACCGACGAGCACTGGCAGTAGGACTGTTCCCTTCCCTGGGTCCACGGTTCCTGTGCCGCTACCACCGAACGTTCATCGAGTCATCGTTGGCGATCGCACTGGTAGCCGAGGTTGACGGCGTTCCTGCTGGCTTCGCGCTCGGCATCCTCGAGCCGGCGGCGCATCGACGGGAGACCCTGCGCAAGCACGGGATGCGGCTCGGTGTCACCGGCCTCTGTGCCATTTTGGTCCGCCCCGCACTGCTGTGCCGGTTCGCTCGCACCCGACTCCGCCCCTACGCACGCGCCGTGTGGCGGAACCTGCGCCCGACCGACCAGGCTGAGCGAGGGGACTTGCCGGGCAGTGCGGCAGTCCTGTGTCACATCGCCGTCGAGGATTCGCAACGGGGTCTCGGACTCGGCAAGCAGCTCGTGGATGCGCTTGTCGAAGCATCGGGGGCCAGCGGACGCCACACCATCACGACATCCACCGTAGGCGCTGTGTCCTTCTACGAGTCGTTGGGCTGGACGCGCACCAGCGCCGGCCGCACCTTCGACGGCGAGATCCAACACCGGCTGACCACCGCCGCCCCCACGGCGTCCAGATGATCGGCGCCCAGGCGCAGTGGCTCCAGGCCGCACTGCTGCCTGTCGACCGCGGAGGTGCGTGATAGCCCCGCTGCCCGATCGCCCGCGTGCCTGGGTCGCCGCCTCGGTCCGAGCCGCTCGTTGCGGGCGCCCTCCTGATGCCGTGTTGCTGGACATCTCCGAGGCGGGGACCGTTGGAGCGCACTTCAGGCCACTGCGTTGGAGACAGCGTTCGTGTTCGTTCTCGGGGCGTGCGCACTGCGGCGGCGCTGCGCGTCGGCCTCGACGGCGCCGCCGACGAAAAAGCTGCGGGTGGCCAGCTCACGCGCCGCCGAACGATCGCGCGGGACATCAGCGCTGAAGGCGTCTGCGGTGCCGAGCTGTGGCAGATCCGGAGCCGAAACCTCATAGACCCCCCGCCCCCGGCACTTCCGAACCTGTCCCTCGCCGCCATCGGCGTCACAACTGCCTCGGCGGTCGGCCTCGCCGTCGTACGGCACGCCACGGCCGACTTCACGCCCTACCACGCCTGTTGTGATCGACGCGTTCTTCGCACGGTGCAGGCGGGCCGGCGGCGGGCGTCGTGCCGACCCACCCACGCCGTGAGGGAAGCGGCCGC
>JBKHVG010000029.1:0-13423 GCA_046570205.1 Acidimicrobiia bacterium | reverse complement strand
CTGGTGACGGCTCCGGCCGTCACCAGCGGCGGCTCCGCGGGCTCAGGGGGCAGCAGCGTCTCGGTACATCTCGGCCCAGTCCTTCCCGTCCTCGGACGTGTGGATCACGGTCGAGCCATCGTCGACTGCGGCCACGACGCCGCCGTCGTAGACGAGCAGCGCCTGTGGGGAACCAGCGAGCTCCTCGACGGCCTGCCAGTTGTCGCCATCGCGGCGGTGGACCGTCCCTTGACCATCGAGACCCCACAGCCCGCGTTCGTCATGCCAGTCAAGGAACACCACTTCCGGGCCCTCGAGCCGTTCCCAGCTGCGGCCACCGTCGGTGCTCTCGGCGAGCCCGTCGGCCGTCGAGGCCACGATGCGGTCCTCATCGGCCGGGTCGACAGCGAGGTCGGCGATGGGGATGTTCGAGCGTTCGTCCCACTCGTTGCCGCCGTCGGTGCTCACCAGGAGCCGGCCGCTGGTCGAGTCGAACCCGTACACGTTGCCGTGCACGGCTTGGAGGCCGTGGAAGTCGACCTCACCCGACAGCGAGACCGGCTCCCAGGTCCGTCCGCCGTCGGTGCTCTCGATCAGCCCGAACAGAGGCTGCTTGAGCTCCTGGAACGCGGCCGTCCCGATTCCGGGGTGGCCACTGGCCAGGAACCAGTCGGAGCCGGCGACGGTGAAGCCCATGAAGTCGTGCCGGTCAGCGCTGACCCGCTCGACGGGACCGTCGTCGGGCATGCGGTAGAGGCCATTGTGGGTGGCGACATGCAGAGCGCCATCGGAGGGGTCCACGCCCAGGCCGTGGACGTGGGCGACGCTCTCCGCCTCCGGTTGAGCATCGTCGGAGCCGGTTCCGTTGATGACGATGACGGCGGCGATCACCACGATCGCAGCGACACCGAAGCCGATGAGCCAGGGGGCCGCGCCACGACTTCGGTGTGGGGCGTGGGGCGTGTTCACGAGAGGCGCTCCTGGGCGGGAACGTCGCCGCGGAGGCGTGCGACTTCGGCACGCAGCTCGTCGATCTCGCTGGTGTCCTTTCCCTTGTTGCCGGAGCGTCCGAGGACGGCCATGGCGACGATCATGGCGAGGGGGCAGACGGCGAGGATGAGCAGCGGGATGACGGCGGTGGCTGCGCCGGGGAAGGTGACGGCGACGGCGAGGCCGCCGGCGATCACGGCGGCGATGAGCTTCCAGTTCATGCAAGGCATTGGCTTCTGCTTTCGAGAGTGGTGACGTTCGTTCGTACGGGTGTCGACCGGGGGCGCTGCGGGCGCGCCGTGTCGACATCGTGCGACGGCTGGGCGGCCGTCGAGCACGCCTACCGCCGAAGTGGTACTCCGGGCGGTGCGGCTTCGGCTGGTCGGGCTAGGCCAGTCTCGGTGGTCGTTCGAGACGGCTTGCCAGCAACAGGTTCAGGATCCGTCGACGATCTCTCGTCAGGCTCTCGCTCATCAGCGCGACGGCAAGGATGAGACCGAGTCCCACGATGGCGAGGCACATGGTGTGCACCACGAACGCCTGGTCGCAGTCGCCGCAATCGACCGAGCCCATGCCCGGCACGGGCAGCGGGAGCCCCACGAGCACGAGGACCACCACGAGGGCGACGAGGAGAGCCTTCTTCATCCCTGGATCACGGTACCGATCGATCGGGTGAGATCGTCGGCGGTGGAGTGTCCACGTCGGTCGGTGTGGGGCGAAGGACGCGCTTGTCGTACTTCAGGGTCTCCATGAGCTCGTCGACGATCTCGGCGGTGCGGCCCTCGTGCATCGCCTTGGCGACACAGGTCTCGAGGTGGTTGCGGAACACCATCCGGCTCGTCGCCTCGACGAGACCCTGCACGGCGGCCAGCTGCTTCATCACGTCCGGGCAGTACGCCTCCTGCTCCACCATGCGGATCACCCCGTCGAGGTGGCCGCGGGCGGTCTTCAAGCGGGTCGTCACAGCCTTCTCGTAGTCGCTCACAAGGCGATGATACCCCACCCCAGGTGGGGTGGTTGCTCGGCTCAGCCGGTACCGTGCCGGATGGCGATGATGCACGGACATGACGGAATGATGGGCGGGTGGACGGTGCTGGTTCCTCGTCGGGATCGCCCTGCTCGGCCTGGTCATCGCCGCCACCGTCTGGTTGAGCCGGAACATGAAGAGCTCGCCGTCGGCCGGCAGCGACGCCCGCAACGAGCTCGACGTGCGCTACGCACGCGATGACATCACCTCCGATGAGTACGACGAGCGGATGAACCGCATCGGAAAGCGGTAGCGCCGCATGGCACATCCGCAGCGGGCCGCTCGTACGGTCGCTATGGCGGCGACTGCCTCGGCCATCGCCGTGCTCGCATTGCGGCACCGGACGGACACGACCGGGTGGTCGGCCTCGGCGGGCGTGATCGTCGACGGGCCGCTCCCCGCGCACGTCGTCGGTCGCGGCCCCATCCGTGTCGTACTGCTCCACGGGATGTTCAACAGCGGTCGCTACTGGGGCAGCGCCTACGACAGCGTCGCCGGCGACGGCCGCAGCGTCGCACCGGACCTGTTGGGCTTCGGGCGCGGCCCGAGACCCTCAGACGGCTACACGGCCGTCGCCCACGCCGACGCAGTCGCTGACACGCTCCACCACCGCGGCGTCGACGGCCCGATCGTCGTCGCCGGGCACTCGGTCGGGGCGCTCGTCGCCATCCGCCTCGCCGCCCAGCACCCCGACCTGGTTGCCGGTGTCGTCGCGATCGCTCCGCCGCTCCACCGAGATCCCGAGTCCGCCCGAACCCACATCGCACGCATCGACCCGCTCGCCGGCCTCCTCGTCGCCAACACCGATCTGGCCGCCCGTGCCTGCGCGCTCATGTGCCGCCACCGAACGGCCGCAGCGACCGCAGTCCGCCTCTTGCGACCGGACCTACCGGGCCCGCTCGCCGACGACCGAGTCGAGCACTCGTGGGCGTCGTACTCCCAGACCCTCTCGAACCTCGTCCTGACCGCCGAGGCCAGCAGCTGGCTCGCCGAGATCGCCGTGCCCGTCCGGATCCTGGCCGGCCGCGACGACGACGGCCTCGACCACCAGTACCTGGCCGAGCTCGCCGACCGCCACGACCACGTGACCCTCGACCGCCTGCCCGGCGGCCACGACCTGCCCCTCGCCGCACCCGAGCAGTGTCTCGCCGCGATCCGTGACACCCTCGCCGACGTGGATGCCCGCCGGTAACCGAGCAGGCGACGAGGAACCTCGTCGAGGCGCTGCGAGGATGGCCTGCCATGTCGTTGCTCCGATCCGTGCCCGCGCTGATCGCCGCCGCCGGCCTCTTCGTCGCCAGGTGCTCCACCGGCGACACCGAGGCCACCACAGTGGACACACCGACATCGTCGGAGGACCTGGCGGTCACCGCCGCGTCGTTCGACCTGTCGGTCGGCGATGACCAGCGGTTCCTGGCCGGCGTCCTGACCCCGGACCGCCAGGTGATCGGCGGCGGCAACGTCGCCATGATCTTCACGCACCTCGGCGACGACGCCGGCACGGACGACGACCCCGGCCCCTCCGCCACGGCAACCGGGTCGTTCCTGCCCGTACCGGGCACCCCGACACGCACTGATCTCCCGGAGCCTGTCGTCCTCGGTGAACCCGCCGGCGGCCACCACCTCGAGGACAGCAGCCCGCACGCCGATGGCAGCGACGGCCACGACCACGAGAACCTGAGCGCCGCCGGCGTGTACGAGGCCACCGCCGACTTCGACCGGGCCGGGTTCTGGCAGGTCGCCGTCACCGCAGACCTCGACGAAGGTTCCTCCGGTTCCTTCCGGGTGATGGAGGACGAGTTACGACCGTTCACCCAGCGATGAGCGTTATCGACCGGTGGCGGAGAAGTGCTGGTAGTCCTTGCCTGACACCCACGTTCCTCCCCACACCCAACCGATGGCTTCGAAGGCGGCGACGACGGGGCCGTCGGCGGTGATCAACCCAGGGGTCCGCGGGTCTCGGGCGATGTGGTCGGCCCCCATGGGCGGCAGGACGGCACCGGATCCGGTGACGTAGGGGTTCTGGATGGGGTTGATGTCGATGGCGCGGCCGAAGGCGTGTTCGGACCACCGGTCCGACCCCGTTGCCGTCCGGCAGTTGAAGCCGGAGGTGTTGTTGGCGGCCATGGATCGGTCGTCATCGCCGCCGAACTCATCGACAAGGCGGATCTGCTCGATCGGAAACCTGGCGTCGTACAGGGCGCGGAACACCGCCGCGATGTCATCGGCGTCGTCGGCGTGGACGACGAGATGGCCCTGTTGCGGCTGGTCGTCGAATCCCCAGTGGGAGATGGTGAGCAGGCGGAGGTCCTCGAGCGGCACCGGACAACCGGACCGCCAGGAGGACGTCATGCGATCAGCGATGGCGGCGTCTATGAGGTGGACGGCGGCTCGAAAGACTGCCGGCGCCGCCGGTGCGGGCGTGGTCGTGGGCGTCGTGACGCTCGGTCCTGTCGTCATGGGCTGCTCGTTGTTCTGGGTCGCCGGCGCGGCGACGGGGTCCGTGGCCGGGTTGTCGGCTTGGTAGGAACAAGCGGCTGCGACGAGGCCGACTACCGCGACGGCGAGGCGGATATGGCACGTCGGGGTCACAGGTGAGTGGTGCGCAGCCCGGTGTCATCGCCCAGCCGAGTTGCGAGGACGACCCGGGGCAGTCGCCGGGATCGGACTGGCGAAGAGGGCGTTGTCCTGGTCGTCGCCGTGCGCGGCGGAGGAGGGAACATCATCATTCGAGTCGCCAGTTCATCGGCGCGGACCACCGATGCGCACAGGGCGATACTACGATGCCGTGTCGTTTCTGAATCAAGTCGACCAGGACCGCGCCGATACACCGAGTGGGACCCGGAGGTGAACGTGAACGCCGAGCTGGTGGGTGCGCGTCTCGGAACCGGTGTCGCGTGCGCCGTGTGCTGCGGTTTGCCGATGCTCGTCGTCGCTGGCGTCGTCACTGTCAGCGCTCGTCGGGGTGTCCGTTCTGGCGGCGGCGGCGCTGCTCGCCGCCAACCGGCGGCCGCGATCAGCCTGGCATCCGCCGGGCCGGCCACGCCGTTCGCCCCGTCCGGCGAGCCCCCGGAAGTTTGAGGGCAGACCATGTACGCAGGGATCGGATTCGTCGACCTCGCCGGGTTCACGGCTTTGACCGAGGCCCACGGCGACACCGAAGCAGCAGACCTAGTCGAGCGCTTCGTGGCCATGGCCGAGGCGGAGGCCGCCGAGGACGACCGGGTCGTCAAGTCGATCGGTGACGCCGTGCTCCTCCAATCGCCGTCTGGGCAGCGGGCACTTGAGTTCACGATCCGCCTGATGCGACGGTGTGGCACCGAGCCCGGTTTCCCGCTCTCCCGCGCCGGGGTGCACAGCGGTCCCGTGGTGGTCCGGGGCGGCGACGTGTTCGGATCCACGGTCAACGTCGCGGCCCGTATCGCCGGTCAGGCCCGCGGCGGGCAGCTACTGCTCAGCGACGATGTCCGCTCCGAGGTGCCTGACGGCATGGAAGTGGTCGACCTGGGCGAGTTCGACTTCCGCAACGTCACTGGTCCGGTGCATCTCTACGAGCATCGGCTCGGGCTCGACCACGGCTGCGCTGGAATCGATCCGGTCTGTCGCATGCGGGTCGAGCGTGACCGCGCCGCGGGGCGACTGCGCCAGCGAGGAAAGGACTACTGGTTCTGCTCCCTTGCCTGCGCCGAGCGGTTCGCGTCAGACCCGGGTGCCTTCACGTCGTAGCGGCACAGCCACAGCCCGGGCCCCGGCCGCCCTCTCTGCCCGCACCTTCTCTACTACGTTGCGTCGTAGATGCTTGGTCGTGTGCTAGGAATCGTCGGGCGGGTGCTCATCGTCACCGGCGTGCTCGTCCTGTTGTTCGTCGTCTACCAGCTCTGGGGGACGTCGCTCGTCGAAGCCCGCGCCCAGGACGCGCTCGAGGACGACTTCGCAACGGTCCTCGCCGCACCCGAACCGCCACCCCCGGAAAGCGAACCGAGCCCGGCGGCGACTGCCCCGGCAAGCACCACATCCACGTCCGCTCCGGAATCGCTGCTGCCTCAGGAGGGGAGCGCTGTCGCCCGGCTGGAGATCCCCGCCATCGGGGTGGACAAGATCGTCGTGGAAGGCGTGAGCCAGCCAGATCTGCGGCGCGGGCCAGGCCACTACCCGGGGACTCCGCTGCCGGGCCAGGCCGGCAACGCGGCCATCGCCGGGCACCGGACCACCTACGGAGCCCCCTTCTACCGGCTCGACGAGCTCAAGCCGGGCGACGTGATCCGGGTCACCACACGGGACGGGGTGTTCGAGTATGAGGTGACCGGCAGCGAGGTGGTCGCACCCACGCGAGTCGACGTGCTCGACGACTTCGGGGACGACCGTCTCACCCTCACGACCTGCAATCCCCGCTACTCGGCGGCGCAACGCCTGATCGTCACCGCCCGTCTCGACCGACCGCAGACCGCCGCCACGGCCGACGCCGCCGATCGCCCGATCCCGCCGACAGCTGCGCCGGCGACGGCGCCGCCCGAGGCCCCCACAGCCGGTTCGGAGATCGAAGGGTCGCTCGACGGCAGCTCCGCAGCCCTGTTCCCAGCCCTGCTGTGGGGGTTCGCCACCGCCGGCACAGCCGCGGCGATCTGGCTGGCCGGCCGTCGGTGGCGGCGCTGGACGACGTACGCGCTCGGCGTGGTCCCCTTCCTGATCGTCCTGTTCGTGTTCTTCGAGAACCTGAACCGGCTCCTCCCACCCAGCGTCTGACTGCGCAACACCCGAGACTCGAAGGAGAACCCCTTGTCGCCCCACCCCCAGAGCAAGAAGGCGAAGGCGGCCAAGGCCAAACGGGCTCAGGCACGCACCACCCAAGATCCGGACAAGGCAGCGTCCAAGCAGGAAGCTCGCCTCGAGCGGCAGATCGTGCGACGGCGCCATCAGGAGCGTAAGGCGCGGCTGCGCCGCATCCGCAACATCGCCCTGGGAGTGGTCGCTGTCGGCGTGGTCGCTGGGGGCGGGTGGCTGGCCTTCCGGCCCGACCCAGAGCTCGCCGGGGTCATCCGACCCTCCAACCGCGGTGGCGGCCACGTGGCGGCCGCGACCTTCGACTCGCCGACCCCGACCAGCGGGCCCCACGATGCGCGGGCGCCACGGTGTGGCACCTACCGGGAACCGCTCGATCCGGCGCTGGCCGTGCACGGCCTCGAGCATGGTGCGGTCGTGCTGTGGTACGACGCCGCGCGACCCGAGCTGGCCGACGAGCTCGAAGACGCGACCGAGGAGTGGGACACGCACGTCATCATCTCAGCCAATGGGAATGTCGACCGGCCAGTCGTGGCAACGGCATGGGGGCGGATGAAAGCCTACGACGCCGTCGATCCCGAGATCAACGAGTTCGTACGCACGTACCGTCAACGCGGCCCCGAACGCCAACCCTGCGATCGCTGAACCGCACCGTCGTCCCAGCTGGCTGCAACTGCCTGCGGATCAGACGTCACGGTCGGATCACCCGGCCGTCGGGATCGAGACACCCCGCCGGCGGCGTCGTCTCGCCGGGTCCCCCAGAGCGGCAGTTGGGGAGCGTGTCGGAGGTGATTCTGGGAGCGTCGGGGTCGGTGTCGAGCGTTGGAGGGTCGTCGGTCGTGCATGCCCCGCCGCTGAGTACCAGGGCCAACAAGACGATGGTCCCGTGACGGCGAAGGGTCATGACATTGGGCTCCTCGGGGGGTCCGTCTGACCGGTCGCCGAGCCGCAGCGGCTCGCCGCTTCGACCGATGGCGGACCGCCGGCGGCCCGCCACATCAGGAGCGACTCCCCCGCCAGCACGGGCTGGTCAAAGACGGTTCGAGGTCGACCAAGACGATGGGGTCACAGGAGATGGCGACCAGCATTCCGGCGCAGATCATTTCGCCGATGCTAATTCCTACATCATGTCGTTGCGCAGTCATCCGGTACGCTATGCGACCATGCCGCGACGGAAGTTGCCCCCGGGCGAGCTCGAGAACCAGGTGCTCGATGTGCTGTGGGCCGCCGCTGAACCGATGACCCCTGGTGCGGTGCACGAAGTGGTGGCGACTGATCGCAAGCTCGCCTACACCACGGTGATGACCATCCTCACCCGGTTGTGGGAGAAGGGCGAACTGACCCGCGACAAACAGGGTCGCGCCTACGCCTACGAACCGGTCGTCGGGCGCGAACAGCGGGTCGCTCAGCGCATGCGGGCGGTCCTGGGCGCCGCTGAGGACCACACGCTCGCCCTCAACGCGTTCGCGGATTCGCTTCCCGATGAGCAGCGCGCTGCCCTCCGCAAGGCACTCGGCAGAACCCGCTCCCAACGATGACCCTGGTCGTCTCGCTCGGGGGCCTCGGCCTGCTCCTACTCCCGTGGCTCATGCGGAGCCGCCTCACCCAGCTCTCCCCCGCCGAGTGGACCCGAGCGACATCCGTGAGCCTCCGGGTCGGGCTCGGGTTGGTGCAGTTCGGTCTCCTCGCCACCGCCGCACCGACGTTGCTGGGTGGTGTCGGCGCGCACGAGCTTGCCGACACCTGCAACCAGATCCTCGGGCCACCCGCACCCGGCGGTGACCTCACCGGCTGGGCCAGCCTCGGCGTGCTCGGTTGGGTGCTGTTCGCTCGCTGGCACGCCCGCCGCCACGTTCGTCAGGTCACCGACACCGCGCGGATCGAACCCTGGCTGGGTAGCCACACCCAGGCCGATGGTTTCGATCTGGCTGTCATCCCAGCAACCCAGGCGTTGGCTTACGCCGTGCCCGGCCCCCACCCCCAGATCGTGCTGTCCCAAGGCCTGCACGATGCCATGACCGCCGAGGAACTGGCTGCGGTGATCCGCCACGAGACCAGCCACCTGCGCCGCCGCCACCACCGCGAGCTCGTGCTCGCCTGCGAGATCGAGACCGTCTTCGCCCGCATCCCCGCCTTTGCTCGTGCGACCAGCGTGCTACGTCTGGCCGTGGAGCGCTCCGCCGACGAGGACGCGATCACTTGCCCCGAGGAACGCCACGAGGTTCGGGGGGCTCTGACCAAGGCCGCGGTGACCATCGCCAGTGCGGTCGCCGCGTTCACTCCGGCCGACACAATCCTGGCCCGCCTCGCCGCCCTCGATCACCCGCCGAGGATCAACTCGGCCAGGCGCGCCCAGACGGTGGCGATGATCGGCGCCCCGGTGACCATCGGCCTCGCCGCAGCTGCCACCTGGACGCTCATGTCGCACCACCTCCTGCTCGGACTTCTGAGTTTCTGCCTCGACTAGCGCGCGGCCACGGCATGCCATCACCGGTCGGCCCGCATGACCACAAACAGCTGGGTGGGTTGACGGCTGACGAGGAGCTGCTGTGCGCATGCGGGCCTGAACTGGCCAGCGGCGACCCCGAGCGGATCCGCCGAATAGCCGCCGAGCTTGCAACCGCCTTCGATGCCCGGGCCGCGGTGACCGGAGCGGTCTCGGTGTTCGGCTCGGCTCGCACCCCGGCGTCGGGCCCGGAGTGCGCGCTCGCCCGAAAGGTGGCGGCAGTGCTGGGGCGGCGGGACTTCTCGGGACCGGGGGTGGACCCGGGTTGATGGAGGCCGCCAGCAGGGGCGCCCAGGACGCGGGCGCGACCTCGATCGGTCTGACCATCGAGCTTGCCCAAGAGCAGGCCACCACACGCTACGCGGACGTCGAGGTGCCGTTCCGGTACTGCTTCGCCCGCAAGCTCGCCTTCGTCCGCTACGCCTCGGCGTTTCGTGGTGTTTCCGGGCGGGTTTGGCACCCTCGACGAGGGCCCGGGTTCGGGACAAGCATCACCGTCGACCAGCTGTTCGAGGCCCTCGACGACCCTGTGGGGCTTCAGATCTCCCCTCCCTGTACCGGCCATGCCGAGCGGCGACGAGCTGGGCCGCTGCTGCATCGATGTCGCGACCGCACCGATGACCCGACAAGGCGGCCATCAAGCAGACAGCGAGGCACGTGATCACCAGAAACCCGGCAGCGACGCCCACACCGAGGGATCCGAGACCAGCAAGCCACAGCACGACGACCAGACCTGCGGCAGCTGCGATGCCGACCAGCATTGCCGCGCCCGCCACATGGCCGCGAGTCATGCTCGACAGCGCCGTGCGGTGGGTTCGGGTTCCGGTCATGGGGTGATGGTCGCGCCGGCACCACTGCGCTGCATCCGCGTCGACCGCTGATCCGTGCTGCGGGGGACTACGGACGGAGACAGCTGCCCGTGGCGAGACGTCTCCGGATCTCTCCGACATCCTGTCGGAGAACACTGCCGCTGACGGCTGCACCGAGCCTCGGTCGAGATCTCACCAGGCGGCGTTTCGAGAGCTCACATGTCCATCGTGCCGTCGGGTCGGGTGTGGGAGGCCATGAACAGCCGCTCGCCCAGCACGACGAGCACGATGCCCACGGCCGCCACCCACAGGCCGAGCGGATCGACCGACGCATTCACCCACACGAATGCACCGAGGACCACGACATCGAGGACGATCGCACCGACCACGATGGCGCGGCGGTGCTCGACGCGGTCTCGCAGGTGCCGCAGCAGCCCCCAGTGGATGGCGATGTCCATGATCAGGTAGTAGATGGCACCCAGCGCAGCGATCCGACGCAGGTCCAGCGTCGCCGCCAAAGCGATGGCGAAGACCACGGTGTACACGGTGGTGTGGGTCCGCACCGTGCCGGGCATGCCGAAATGCCGGTGCGGGACCTGGGTCATGCGCGTCAGCATCGCCAGCATCCGCGACGCCGCGAAGATGCTGGCCATGACTCCCGAGGCCGTCGCCACGAGAGCCAGTGCGACGGTGAAGCTCACCCCACCGTCACCGAACGCGGGACGAGCCGCCTCGGCCAGCGAGTAGTCCTCGGCGGTCACGATCTCGGCCACGTCGAGGTTCCCCGCCACTGCTGCGGCGATCGCCAGGTACACCACCGTGCAGATCGCCAGCGCGATCACGATCGCCCGTCCCGTGTTTCGGTGCGGATCCACGAGCTCGCCGCCGCTGTTGGTGATCGTGGTGAACCCCTTGTAGGCGAGGATCGCGAGTGCGACGGCGGCAAGGAACCCCTCCGGCGACGCCGTGTACTCGCCCCCGGCGCCGCTGGTGAACTCGGCCGCCGATGCGAACCAGAGCCCAGCGACGGCGAACGCACCGAGGCCGACGATCTTGACCGCCGCCATGGTCCGCTGCGCGGCCTGCATCGCCCGGTTGCCGGCGACGTTCACGCCGAACGCGGCGACGAGCAAGGCGACAGCGAAGGCAGGCACCCAGAAGGACACTGGTTCGAGATCGACGACCTGGAGCAGGTACGAGCCGAACGTCCTCGCCACGAGCGCCTCGTTGATCACCATGGACACGTACATGAAGATGGCGAACACGCCCGTCGCCGTCCCGGGTCCGTACTCCTCTCGCAGGAACATGGCGACCCCACCCGAGGACGGGAACGCATTGGACAGCTTCACGTACGAATACGCGCTCGCAGCCACCACCCCGGCTGCCGCCAGGAAGGCCAGCGGGAACCAGTCGCCCGCCAGCCGGGCTGTCTGCCCGGTCAGCGCGAAGATCCCGGCCCCGATCATCACCCCGGTGCCGAGGGCGACCGCCCCCGACAACGTCAGACTCCCGGGTACATCCTCCGGGGCGCTGTCGTCAGCGGCGGTCATCTGGTCCACGATCGAATCTCCTCCGAAGCACACTTGCGGTCAGACAGGGCGGTCGTCCGTGTGCTTAGTGACCGCCGCCCTCGCTTGGATGCCCTCAAGGTCTTCTGGCTCGCTGCGATGCTACGACAACGCGTCGTAGCTTCATCGTTAGACTGCGTACGACAGCCTCTGATCGGAGAACAGCCAGATGACGTTCATCGTCGCAGCAGGACTCATGGTGGTGTGCGCAGGAGGCATCGGCCGGCTCCTCGAGGGGCACGGGCGCATGTCGGCAATCGCCGGACGTGCCCTGCTCGACGCCGGCTACACCGATGTCGCCCTCCTGCAAGGGGGCACCGACGCGTGGGAACGGGCCGGGCTCTCGCGGCGCGACCGATGACGGCGACTGGCACCCACCGGTCGCTGCACCACCACCCCCCGCTCACCCCGGCGGGTGTGCTGCTGCGGGGTCGGTGGGCGACGCCGCTGGTCGCACTAGCCTTCCTGGCCCTCGCCGCGCTCGGGGCGGTCGACGACGGCGCTGCCCTTCGCGGCATCGACGAACCGGTCACCCGGGCGCTGATGGACCTTCGGTCAGGACCGCTCGACGGCGTCGTCAAGACGGTCAGCGCGTTGGGCGGGCTCACTGTCGTCGCCGCAGTCGCCGGCCTGTTGTTGCTGCTCGTGTGGCACGAGTGCCGCCCGCTGGCCTTGACGCTCCTGGCTGCCACCGCGGCGCGCCCCGTGGTGGAGTGGCTGCTGAAGGAGCTCATCGACCGGTCCCGCCCCGACATCGACCGCCTCGTCCCCGGCAACGGGCCATCGTTCCCGAGCGGTCACGTCATGGCCGCCATCGCCATCTGGGGGCTGCTGCCCCCGGTCGTCGCGCTGATCAACGGCCGTCGCGCCGCGTGGTGGTGGTCGGTCGGGATCTCCGGCACGGTGATCACCTCGGTGGCGTTCAGCCGCGTCTATCTCGGCGTGCACTGGTTCACCGATGTCGTCGGCGCCCTCCTGCTCGGCGCGCTCTACCTGCTCGCCGTCGAGGCGCTGCTCGAGTGGCACCACCGGCGACGACCGTGCCGGGCCATCGATGTCGCCGAAGGCACCGCGCCGCCGCACGGCTGGCGGCATGCCGATCTCGCCGACGACGGGACGCGGTGACCGAGAACGTGGCGCGGCCCCGCACGCTGCCCCGCTCCGCAGGCTGTCGGACGCCGGGCACTGGGGCCGCCCTGGGCCACAATCGGTCAGCTATTCCACACCCACCAATAGCACGGTTCCACTGAGGCCGCTCTCGCCGCCCGACGCCGCCATCGCATCCTGGGAGCGACGAAGGAAGCGGCGCGACTGGTCACGGGGCGGCGCAAATGCTCGCCTGCCGCGAACCAGCCGGGACCCACGAGGCCCGCTGGCACCCGAGCCAGAGCTTCGTCGCCGGCCGCGAGCGGCACGACCGACTCCGCACCGACAACGACCGCAGCAGTCCCGCCGACCTCGACCGAACCGGCCCCGGATCCCACGCCGGCGTTGGCCGCGGCGCTGGACCCGGTCTGGCGGGACACCCCCGGCGGCTGCCTTCGCGTCACCGCCGGCGACCGCGTTCTCTACGAGGCCAACCCGGACAGCGCGGTGGTGCCGGCGTCTGTCACCAAGCTGCTCACCGCGGCCGCCGCACTCGGCGTCGTCGGTGACGAGACCCGCTACGACCCGGACCGCTACGTCGACAGGTTCGGGCACACCATGACATCCACTCTTCGCCGTCGTACAGGAACTCACCACAGGAGGTGTGTCATGCCACGCC
>JBKHVG010000028.1:0-32889 GCA_046570205.1 Acidimicrobiia bacterium | reverse complement strand
CCCCGAGCCCCCGACCAACCCACCACCAAGACGCCCAGCTGACCCGACCACACCCAGGCCGGGTCACCGGCGCGCCCACGAGCGCTGTCCGTACGGTCGGAGATGACGGAGCCGTGGAGTCCCGGCGACCGGGCTGCTCCGGCTGCCCGACGGCTGGGACCAGCTGGGACAGCCGCGGGTCAGCCGCCGGCCCTCGGGTGCGCCGAGCGCCAGGCGGCCACCAGCCGCTCGGTCGAGACCTTCGTGTACACCTGCGTGGTCGCGATCGACGCGTGCCCGAGCAGCTCCTGGACAGCACGGATGTCGGCGCCGTGGTCCAGCAGGTGGGTGGCACAGGAGTGGCGCAGCACGTGGGGGGTCAGGCGGTCGCCGAGGCCGGCTTCGGCGGCGTGGGCCTTCACCACCAGCCACGTGCCCTGCCGGCCGAGCCGCCCGCCGCGCTGGTTCAGGAAGACGGCGCCCTCGTCGTCGCGCCGCCGCCACCGGGCCGGGATCATCGCGCCGCGGCCCTCCACCGTCAGCCACGCACCGAGGGCGTCGGCGGCCGCGCCGAGCACGGGCACGACGCGCTCCTTGTCGCCCTTGCCCACGACCCGGACGAAGCCGTCGTGCAGATCCAAGTCGCGCAGGGACATCGTCACCAGCTCGGAGATGCGGACCCCGGTGCCGTAGAGCGTCTCCAGGATCGCCCGGTCCCGGCGGGCCACCGGATCGTCGCCGACCACCCGGGACAGCAGGGCATCGACCTCGTCCTCGGTCAGCGCCTTCGGCAGGCCGCGCGCCACCGGTGGCGGGGCGACGGCGGCGCCCACGTCGTCGTCGACGTGGCCCTCCTCGGCGAGGAACCGGTGCAGGTTGCGGGCGGCGACGACGCGGCGCTTGGTCGTCGAAGGCGCCAACCCCTGGTCGCGCAGCCGCTCCACCCAGCCCACCAGGTCGTCCTCGGAGACGTCGGTGACCTGCCGACCGAGCCGCTGCAGGTGCTCGGCCCACGCCCCCAGGTCGCGCCGGTAGGCCTCGACCGTCGAGCGGGCCCGGCCCCGCTCGAGCCGGAGCCAGGTGAGGTACTCCTCGATCTCCAGCGGCAGCCGCTCGTCGTCGACGGCGTCGCTCACCTCGCCCGCACGAGGGCGACGGCGATCACCGTCTTGGCGTCGGTGAGGCGGCCGTCGGCGATCATCTCGGCCAGGTCATCGAGGTGGTGGCGCTCGATGGACATGGCCTCCTCCTCGGGGCCCTGCGCGGCGGCCTCGATCTCGCGCAGGCCGCTGGCCACGAAGACCTCCACGACCTCGTCGGACATGCCCGGGGCGTTGTGGAACGACACCAGGTGCTCGAGGGAGTGGGCCTCGAGGCCGACCTCCTCGGCCAGTTCGCGGGCCGCGGTGACCTCGGTGGGCTCGTCGTCCACGTCGCGCACGCCGGCGGGGATCTCGAGGAGCTGGTCCTCGATGGGGGCCCGGTACTGGCGCACGAGGGTCACCGTGCCGTCGTCGTGGAGGGGAAGCACCGCCACCGCGCCGGGGTGGCGGATGACGTCACGGGTGAACGTGTCGCCGTCGGGCCCTTCGTAGGTGCCGACCACCACGCGGATGATGTGGCCGTCGTGGACGGTCTCCTCGCCGACCCGGCGGAACCCGGCCACCGTCAGTCGACAGCGACGGTGCTGGGCTGCTCGACCGTGACGTCCAGGTCGAACAGGTGGGGCTTGCGACCCTCGGCCCGGGCCAGCGCGGCCTCGACGAAGGCACGGAACAGCGGGGCGGGACGCGTCGGGCGGCTCTTCAGCTCCGGGTGCGCCTGCGTGCCGACCCAGAACGGGTGGCCCTGCAGCTCGATGAACTCGACCAGGCGACCGTCGGGCGACTCGCCGCACAGGAGCAGGTCGCTGGCCTCGAAGCGCGACCGGTAGCGGGGGTTGAACTCGTAGCGGTGCCGGTGGCGCTCCGACACCACGGTGGACCCGTACGCCTCGGCCACCTTCGAGCCGGGGCTGAGCTGGGCGACGTAGGCGCCGAGGCGCATGGTGCCGCCCATGTCGGTGACGTCGTGCTGGCTGGGCATGATCGTGATGACGGGGTCGGAGGCGGCCGGCTCCATCTCGGTGGAGTTGGCCCCGGGCAGGCCGAGGACGTTGCGGGCGTAGTCGACCACCATCATCTGCAGCCCGAGGCACAGCCCCAGGCAGGGGATCTCGTGCTCGCGGGTGTAGCGGGCCGCCTCGATCTTGCCTTCGGTGCCCCGCTCTCCGAAGCCGCCCGGGATGACGACGCCGTCCAGGTCGCGGAGGCGCCCGTCGGCCATGAGCCCCTCGACCTCCTCGGCCTGGATCCACTCGAACTCCACGTCGGCGCCGATGTCGAACCCGCCGTGCTTGGTGGCCTCCACGACGGACAGGTAGGCGTCCTGCAGGGCGACGTACTTGCCGATGATGCCGATGCGCACGGGACGGGTGGCGGCCTCGACCTTGGCCACCAGCGCCTCCCACTCGCGCAGGTCGGGCGTGGGGAGGTCGGTGAGCTGGAGCACATCGCAGACGACGGAGTCCAGCCCCTCCTCGTGGAGCACGAGGGGGATCTCGTAGATGTTGCCGGCGTCGGCCGCGTTGACCACGCCGTCGGCGTGGACGTCGCACAGGCGGCTGATCTTGTGCTTCAGGTCGTCGGGGATCGGGTCGGCGGAGCGGACCACGATGGCGTCGGGCTGGATGCCCCGGCTGCGCAGCTCGGTGACGGAGTGCTGCGTCGGCTTGGTCTTCTGCTCGCCGGACGGGCCGATGAAGGGCACGAGGGTGACGTGGACGTAGCACACGTTGCCCCGGCCCACGTCGAGGCGGAACTGGCGGATCGCCTCGAGGAACGGGAGGATCTCGATGTCGCCCACCGTGCCGCCGACCTCGGTGATGACCACGTCGACGTCGTCGTTGGCCAACCGGCTGATGCGGCGCTTGATCTCGTCGGTGATGTGCGGGATCACCTGGACCGTCTTGCCCAGGTAGTCGCCGCGGCGCTCGGCGGCCAGGACGGCCGAGTAGATGGACCCGGTGGTGGCGTTGGAGTCCTTGGTGAGGCTCTCGTCGATGAACCGCTCGTAGTGCCCGAGGTCGAGGTCGGTCTCGCCGCCGTCGTCGGTGACGAACACCTCGCCGTGCTCGAAGGGGTTCATCGTCCCCGGGTCGACGTTGATGTACGGGTCGAGCTTCTGGAGCGTCACCCGCAGGCCCCGGGCCTTCAGCAGACGGCCCAGCGACGAGGCGGTGAGGCCCTTGCCCAGGCTGCTCGTCACGCCACCCGTCACGAAGATGTGTTTCGTCACGGGACCACAGCCTAGGCCGGGCGAGACGCGCCCGGCGCGGATGACGGCGCGGCGGCGTTGACGGCCGGCGCGGACGGGGCCGTAGTGTGCGCCGGCGTGGGAAGGCGATGACTGCCACCGGCCGGCGGGTTCGGCTCGCCGCCACCGCCGTCGTGCTGGTCCTGCTCCTCGCGGGCAGCGTGTGGGGCGAGGACGACCACTTCCCCTTCGGTCCGTTCCGGATGTACTCGACCAGCGGTCGCCCCGACGGCGTCGTGCGCACGCCGGCGCTGGTCGGCGTGATCGACGGCGACGCGTTCCGGATCGACCCGCAGTCGCTGGGGGTCCGCCGGGCGGAGCTGGAAGGGCATCTGAACCGGTTCCGGACCCCGGGCATCCTGCCGGCCCTGGCCGCGGAGTACGAGGAGGAGACGGGTCGCCCCCTCGACGAGCTGCGCCTGGTCACGGTCCGGCGTCCGCTGCGGGGCAGCCGGCCGACCGGTGAGTCGCAGTCGACGGTCGAGCGGGTGTGGCGCCCGTGACGACGATCGGCGCCTGGTTCTTCGATCCGGTGCCCCGGGCCCGGGTCGCGGTGCTGCGCACGTTCCTGTACGGCTTCGTGTGGCTCGACCTGCTGGTCCTGAGGCCGTGGGTGCGCGAC
Organism: Acidimicrobiia bacterium; assembly: GCA_046570205.1. Taxonomy (GTDB): domain Bacteria; phylum Actinomycetota; class Acidimicrobiia; order Acidimicrobiales; family Salinilacustritrichaceae; genus Salinilacustrithrix. The sequence goes on along the minus strand of JBKHVG010000028.1, from coordinate 28,934 downwards.
CACGGTGACGTGCCGGGGTTGCTCTACGAGCCGCTGGCCATCGGCCGGCTCCTCCCCCTGCCGACCCCGACCGAGTCGATGGTCGGTGTCGTCTTCGCCGCGCTGCTGGGGTGTTCGGCCGTGGCCGCCACCGGCCGACTGCCGCGCCTGGCCGGGTGGGCGGTGTTCGTGCTGTACCTGGAGTGGATGGTCATCGCCTTCTCCTACGGCAAGGTCGACCACGACCGCTTCGCGTTCCTCGTCGCACTCGCGGTCCTCCCCACGGTCGGCCGTGCTCGATGGCGGGACCGGACCGCCGACGCCCAGTCGGCGTGGGCGGTGCGGTGCATCCAGATCGGCGTGGTCTGCACCTACCTCCTGGCCGTGCTGGCCAAGCACCGCTACGGGCGGGGGCTGGACACCTGGGTCGATTCGACGACGATCGTCCAGGCCGTGGTGCGCCGTGGCACCTTCCTCGCCGACCCGCTCCTGGACAACCCGTGGACGCTGCACGCCAGCCAGTACCTGCTCGTCACCATGGAGCTGTTGTCGCCGGTGCTGCTCCTGCGGCACCGCGTCGCACGCTGGGCGCTGTACGGCTTCGCCGGCTTCCACGCCGTGACCTTCGCGTGCCTCGGCATCGCGTTCTGGCCGCATCTGGCCTGCCTCAGCGCGTTCCTGCCGCTGGAACGCCTGGCCGGGTGGCGTCCAGCGGCCGGCCGGACCCCCGTCGTGGCCCCGGCGGCACCGGGCGCCGGGGCGACGGTCACGGGCGCCGACCCAGGCGGTCCAGGGATCGCAGCGGCGGCGTCCGATCGATCACCGCGGAGAAGCTGACCAGCTCGCTCGCCAGGTTGAGCACGACGAGGGCCACGAGGACCCCGGTCCGGGTCGTGGCCGCCGTGGTGAGCACCACGCTGAGCGCCCACACCGCACCGAGGACGTTGGCGCCGGCGTCGCCGAGCATCAGCCGCTCGCGGAGATCAGGCCACAGGAGGGCCATGGTCGCCCCGGCGACCACGGCCGGCCCGGCGAGGCGCCCGTCGACGCCGGCGGACAGCGCGACCGGCACCGCGGCCAGCAGCACCACCTTGGCGGCCCGGCCGGGGGCCCGGTCCAACAGGTTGGCCAGGTTCGCGGCGAGGGCGATCAGCGCGGCGTCGGCGAGGAGCCGTCCGGGCCGCTCGTCACTGCCGGCCGACGAGACGAGCACGGCGACCGCTCCCCCACCGAAGAGCTTCACCGCCCCGGTGGTCAGTCGGCGGCCGGCGAGGGCACGCAGGTGACCGGCGAACCCCTTCGCCGTCGCGTCGCCGGCCAGGTCGTCGAGCAGCCCGAGCAGCCCGAACCCCGTCGCCGTCGCCACGGTGGTGCGGAGCGCACCGTCGTGGACCTCGGCCCACTCCAGGCGGTCGGCGAGCACCAGGAGCGCGGCCGCCGCGACGAGCACCACGGGGAGCACGACGCCGACGCCGACCGGTACGTCCGAGCCCCGGAAGTTCGTCCGCTGGAACAGGGGCGCGGCGAACGTCTCGCGCAGCATGGACCACCCGAGCGCGCCACCGACCAGCCCCAGGACGGCGGCCGCGATCAGCGAGGGGCCTGATCCCATCGGAGCAGCACGTAGGTGAGGTACGGGAGCAGGATGGCGAACATCATCGCCGGCACGGCGACGCCCGAGTCGTTGAGGGCGAAGCCGAGGACGGCGACGAGCAGCCCCCCGGCGAGCATCGCCCGGATGCCCGGCACCTGCTCCTGGAGGTCGCGCAGGAACCCGCTGCGACGGCGGGCGAGGTAGATCAGCAACCCGAGCGCGAACGGGATGGTGAGGGTCCAGACCGAGCTGGTCAGGATGCTGATGTTGGAACCGAGCTTGCGCTCGATCACCTCGAGGAACCCGCCGCCGCCGTCGTCCGCCACCCGGCTCACGAGCCGGCCGAGGTGCGTGCGGTCCTCCTCGGGACGGGCCAGATCGATCGCGGCGAAGGCGGCGAGGGCACCGATGGTGGCGAGGGCGATGAGGGCAGCCCGCTTCACGTCCACCCGGATGCCCATGCCGACGAGGACCAGCACGGCATAGCCCGGCACCGTGGCCAGCACGCCGCCGACGTCAGACCCCCACGGTGGCGCGCCGTCGATCACGACCGTCACCGCGAGGAAGGCGATGACCGCGACGGCCGCGAGACCGCCGAGACGGGCGGAGCCGTCCGACGGCGCCTGCGCCAACCGGGCGGTGGCCCAGGCGCCGGTGGCGACCACGACGGCGGCGACCCCGATGAGCGCGAAGGCGAGGTTCCCGAAGCCGGCGAAGCGGCCGGCGACCAGCGGCGAGTAGCCGAAGACGGTGTTGATCTGGAGCCGGCCGCCCGTCACCACGTCCACGACCAGCAGCAGCCACGTCAGCGAGACCAGCAGCAACGGGGGCACGGTGGCCCGGGTCCGCCCCCAGCGGCGGGCGGTGGCCGCGCCGACACCCTCGGCGGCCGCCGCGAGCACGACGGCCGTCCCGAAGATGCCGAGGGTGAACGCGACGATGCTCCCCGACCGCACGTGGAGCAGCCCGGAGAGGAAGCCCACCGCCGGCGTCGCGAGGACCACGAGGGCGAGATACGACACCGGACGGGTCCACCGGCGCCGTCGTGCCACGGCCACCGCAGCGAGCGCGTAGGCCACGATCTGCACGACGACGAAGACGACGCTGACCGGGCCGGTGGCCCGGTCGCGGAACTTCGCCTCGGCGCTGGTGTCGGCGAACGCCTCGAAGCGCTGCTCATCGACGGTGGTCCGCTCGGCCGGTCGGATCAAGGTGCCGGTCATCGACGTCGGCTGGTCCAGGTCGAAGTGGCGCACGATGGTGGGCGCCACGTCCGGGAGGGTCACGTAGCCGGAGCGGCGGGTCGCCCCGGACCGGGCCAGGTTGCCTCGGCCGTCGCCGTCGGACATGGCGAACACGCCCAGCGTCTCTGCGGCACGGGGTGGCGCCGGCGTCGCCACGATCACCGTCGTGCCGGGCTCGACCTGCTCCAGCAGGGTCCCGAAGAGCTCGTCGGATCGGGTGAGCGCCTCCTCCCACATGCGCGTCGCCGGTCCGGATGCCGCTTCCCGGCGGTAGCTGTCGGCCCGGTCCAGGTCGGACAGCTCCACGACGGCGACGTCGACGTCGGCCCACACGTCCGTGAACGCCTGCTCCACCGAACCGGGGTCGTAGCGGACGCCGTAGGGCGCATCGACGTCCCGGCGGAGCAGCCCCCGCACCTCACCCCGGGCCACCTGGCCGGTCTGATCCATCGCCGCCAGGGCAGCAGCTCGACCGTGCTGGCCGAGGACCAGCTCCTGGGGTCCGAGGACCGGCACGTCGCCCTCTTCGTCCTCGACGACCTCGTCCGCCTCGACCTCGTCCTCTGCGGATGGCTCCTCGGCCGCCTCCTCCTCGGCGATCCCGGCATCGGCGTCCTCCCCGACCGGCACGTCCTCGGCGGGCGTCCCGCCCGCGGTCGGATCCGGCGCCAGACCCAGGCCCAGGTCGCCGTTGGCCACGAGACCGACGGTGCGGCCGCCCTCGGCCAGCGTGGCGGCCAGCGTCCCGGGCTCGGCGCCGTACCGGTAGCGGGTGTTGGCGCGCGCGATGTCGGGGTAGCTCGGATGCAGGATGTCGCCGGTCGCCTCCACGCCGGTCCGCCGCTCGTACGCGTGCCGGGCGATGCCGTCCTCGTAGCGCTCGTTGGGTTCGAGCGCCTCGCCGGCGATGGAAGCCGACACCGACGCCCGGTTGCCCGAGCCGATGGTCACGTAGCCCTCGCCGATGCCGGTCCGCGCCCCCAGGGTCCGGAGGCTGAGCATCGCCACCGACGCGTCCGCGAGCCAGCCCTCCAGGTTCGGCAGGTCGTGCTCGACGAGGTCGTCCCAGCGCAGTGCGGGTGCGGTGACGACGAGCACCTTGCCCGGCTCGGCCCGCTGCGCAGGAGCAGCCGGTGCGGGCCCGGCCGAGCCGAGCGCGAGCACCACGACGACCAGCAGGACGACCGCGAGCGGGCCGCGCCGTCGCCGGGACCGGGTCCCTCCACGTGCGGGCATCCGACGATCATGGCCGACCGGGTGCCCTGGGACGCAGCCAGCTGCGTCGGGCAGGTTCACGCGAAGTCGCTCCAGGCGGCCCGCTCCACGTACCCGAGCTCGACCAGGCGATCGACGCTCGGCTGGAACCACTCCGCCAGCTGCCGCCGAAGGTCCGGGGGGCACTCCGGTGCCGCCGGGGGGCGGTCGAGGGCGGCCCGCAGCCGGCCCAGTCGACGGGCCACTGCGACGGGCAGCACCGCCTTGACCCGCGGTTGGGCCGCTCGCACCAATCCGGTGAGCCTGGTCCCCACCGGGCCGCTCGTCACCCCGGAACGGTTGTACTGCACCGTCGTCTCGAAGGCGTGCCGGGCCACTCCCAGGTGGTCGCACACCCGGTCCAGCGCCGCGTCGGGCTGTCCGGTGACGAGCGCGTAGTCGAGGACGAGCAGCGACTCGGCACCGAACCGTGCGACGTAGCGGTCGAGCTGCTCGTCGTAGAGCCCCATGCGCAGCACGTGCGTGCCCGACCCGTACGGGGTGTAGTCGCGACCACCGGCCATCTCGCGCTCGCACGCGGCGCGGAAGCCGGCCACGGCGTCATCGGCGGACGTCCGGTGGATGTGCAGCCAGTGGCTGTAGGCGCGGTCGATCGGGTTGCGCAGGACGGCGATGAAGCGAGGTCGTTCGAGCAGACGGGCGATCTGCTCCGGTGCCTCCCGCACGTACAGGTACAGCGGCGAGGCCTCACCCACCACGTCACCGGGCCGGGCGTGGGCGAAGAGCGCCTCGTACGCAGCCCGGTCGCTGACCGACTTGACGACCATGGGTGAGGTGGGGTCGAACAGCGCCGACGGTGGGCTGTCTGCGTGATCGAAGGCGAAGAAGTTCGGCTCCTTGATCGACGACATCGAGATGCTGGGGTGCTGCTCGAGGTAGTAGTGCAGGGAGGTCGTGGCCGAGCGGGCCGCGCCGATGACCAGGAAGTGGGGCAACGTCATCGGGCCTCCAAGACCTCTCGGTAGACGGCCTCGATCTCGGCCGCGAGCGCTGACGGACGGAATCGGCCCCCAGATCGTGCCAGGTCCGTCCCGGGGTCCGAGGACGCATCGTCGAGGGCCCGCACCAGGGCGGCGGCGAAGCCGTCGACGTCACCCACGTCGACGACGCGCCCCGAGGCGGCGTCGATGACCTCGGAGACGAGCCCGACGTCGGTGGCCACCACGGGTCGGCCGAGGGCGAGCGCCTCGAGGACGACGAGCGGCCCGGACTCCCACTGCGACGTCACGGCGACGACATCTGCAGCGGCGAGCTCGCTGTCGACGTCGGGGCGTGGGCCGGCCAGGCACACGGTATCCCCCAGCCCACGACGGGCGATGTCCTGCTCGAGCGCTGGGCGCAGCGGACCCTCGCCGAAGACGAACCAGCGCAGCCGCGGCCGTCGCTGGCGCGCCAGGGCGGCTGCGTCCAGCAGCAGCTCCAACCCCTTTTGCGGGTGCAACCGGGCTGCGGTCACGACGAGGTCGTCTCCCTCGTCGATGCCGAGCTCGGCCCGGACGGCGGCGCGCGACCGCTTCGGGACCGGCGGCGGCCCGGCAGGGGGGATCACCCGGATCCGCTCGTGACCGGGAAGGCCGGCGAACCGACGGGCGACTTCGGCCGACACGGCGATGGTGACGTCGGCTCGAGCGGGGAGCTGCCCTTCGAGCCGCCGCAGCGCGAAGGCGGTGCGGCCCGCGACCTCGTCGAGCACGAGGTTGTGGATGCTCACGACCAGGGGCGGACGCGGAGCGACCGTGGCGGCCACCCAGCCGGCCTTGAGACCGTGGGCGTGGAGCACGTCGGCGGACTGGAGCAGTGGGCGCAGCGCCCGTCGACTGGCGAGCACCTGACCGGGCCGCACGCCGCCCGGGATGGGGACGGCGTGGTCGAGGTCGTCCAGCACGCCGGGCGGCCCAGCCGTCTCCACGTCCCAACCGGCGTCACGCAGCTGGTCCCGCAGGTAGGCGACGTGGCGGCGGATGCCTCCGGCTGACGGGCCGAGCAGCTCCACGGCGAGGGGCCGCTTCAACTGCGCGCCTCCGCTGCCATCGGTCCCCGCCGCAGCAGCGCGACGATCGCCGTCGGTCGGGGGCCACCCAGCATCGCCTGCACCGACACGTGCACACCGGCGGCGACGGCGCCGCCCGCCACGACGGCGGCGAGTGCAGCCACCCGGGAGTCCCACGACGTCACGGAAACGACGGCGATGGTGGCGAGCGTGGCGACGGCGGCCCCACCGAGCTGTGGGGCGAGCGCGGACGGGAGCCGGATCGGCACGGCTCGCTGCCGGAGCCGCCGCGCGGTCACCGCACCGAGGAGCCCGGCCCCGACCAGGTAGGTGCCCGAGTGCGCCCACGCCAGCGCGGAGACGAGCCGGTCACCCTCCGAGGTCGCTGCGGCGGTGACCATCGCCGCGACCCCGAGCGCCACCACGGCAGCGTGCACGGTTGCCGGCGTCCGCGTGTCGTCCATGGCGTACAGCATGCGGGTGAGGAAGTAGAAGAGCGCGTACCCCAGGAGCCCGGGCGAGAAGCCGCGCACGACATCCGCGATGAGCTCGACGCCGCCCGGGCCGACCTCGCCGAACGACGCGAGCCGGGCGAGGGGCGGGGCCAGCACCCCGAGGGCCACCGCGCTCGGGAGCAGGAACAGGGCGATGACGACGGTGCCCCGACGGACCGTCGCCCGCACCGCCTCCCAGTCCTCCACCTGCACCTGCCGAGCGGCGGCGGGGAACAGGGTCGTCAGGACCGGCAGGGCGAACAGCGAGTGCGGCAGGAGGAAGAACGTGAACCCGACCTGGTAGGCGATCACCCCGCCCTCGGACCGGTTGGCGAAGACGAGCACGGCGGCCAGCAGCACCTGGGTCATGGCGAGGAAGAGGGCGGCCCAGCCGCCCTGGCGGGCCAGCGCCCGCACGGCCGGGTCGGTGCGGTCGAGGTTCGGTCGGAACCGGAACCCGGCCCGGTGCGCGCCGACGATCGGGAGCGCGCAGAACGCCACCACCCCGAGCGTCGTGCCCCCGGCCAGCACGGCGATCTCCGCAGCGCTCAGGTCCAGCGTGGTGCCCTCGTCCCGGCGCATCCACCAGAACACGGCGTACGCGGCGCACACGACGACGTTGTTGACGGCCGGAGCGATGGCCGGCAGGCCGAACCGGCCGCGGGCGTGCAGCACGGCCGTGGCCACGAGGCCGACGTCGTAGACCAGGATCTGGGGCAGGAAGATCAGCAGGAAGACGGTGCCGAGCGAGACCTGGTCGGCCCGGATGGCGGGGTCGTCGACCCCCGACACGAGCGCCCGCATGAGCAGCGGCGATGCCAGGGCACCGAGCACGGCGAGCGCCGCCAGCACGGCGAGCGTGAGCCCGAGCACCGAGCCGGCGAGGCGCTCGGCCTCGTCGTCGTCGCCCCGGTCGAACCGGGCCACGAGGGCCGGCACGAGCACGGCCTGGAGCGCGCCGGCGGCGAAGAGCTCGAAGACGACGTTCGGGATCGTGTTCGCCGACTGGTACGTGTTGCCCAGGAACGTGGTGCCGAGCACGGCGGCGACCACGACCACCCGCGCGAAGCCCGTGATGCGGCTCACCAACGTGAGCACGGTCTGCGTCGCCGTCGACCTCGCCAGCGAGTGCCGCTCGTCGACGGCCCGGCTCACGTCGCCCGCAGCGGGGGCAGCAGGGACGTCGCCCCCTCGCCCAGGCCGTAGTGGCCGACCACGCCGTCGGCGAGGTCGCCGACGGCCAGCACGGTGGCCATCCAGCCCTGGAAGTGGTCGAGCCCGTCCACCGTGGACACCAGCGACCGCAGGACCTCGTCGGCCCGGATGACCGAGATGACCTCGGAGACGGCGTCGCCCGCCCCCATCGCCGAGGTCACGACGGTGCGGGTCGGCTCGCTGGCGCCCTGGGCCAGCCGTTCGACCAGGGGTGCGACGAACACGTCGTCGGGCACGGCCGACGAGCCGCCGACGACGACCAGGTGCACGCCGGCGGCCAGCGTGGGGGACTCCGGTCCGCCGGTGACCGGCTGGAACGTGATGAACCCTGCGTCGGTCAGGGCCTGGCTCAGCGTGGCGTCCTGGGACTCCAGGTCGTCCGCCGGGGCGACGTCCTGCAGCCCGCCGTCGGTGCCCTGGCCCGGCGGCACCTCGGCTGGCGTCTCGGCGACGGGCCCGCCGGCGTTCGGGTCACCGGCCGTCGCCGGATCGGTGACCGGCTCCTCCGCGCCCGGGCCACCCTCACCGACCGGCTCGGCGTCGAGGCGCTGGCGGGCTCGGAGCTCACGGCCGAGGGCGTCGACCGCCAGCCGCCGCAGCCGGGCCGGGTCGTTCGAGGTCTCGTCGAGGACGGCCGCGAGGTCGGCGACGTCGGCCTCGGTGTTGAGCAGGATCCGCTCGGTCAGCCACCACACGCCCTGCACGTCGGCCCCGGCCAGCTGCAGGGATTCCACGGCCCCGTTCAGGTCGTCCTCGTCGACGCCCTCGGCGGCCACGACCACCACGGGCACCGGGTCGAGCCGATCGGCCAGCAGACCGACGCCCTGCTCGTCCAGTGCCTGCTGCAGCGCCTCGGCGCCCTCCAGACCGCCCTGCAGCTCCTCGATCTGGGCGTCGCGGTCGCCGAGGCGGGTCTCGAGGCTCTCCAGCTGGCCGTTGAGGTTCTCGACCGTGGCGCGGTCGAGGAACGTGGAGCCGAGCGTCACGCCGATGCCGATGGCGAGGAAGACCGCCGTGAGCGAGACGATGTGGTAGCGGAGGTTGATCATGAGGAGAACAGGACCCAGTACGTGCGGATGACCAGGCGGATCGGCTCGCTGACGAACACGATCACGGCCATGGTGAAGACGGCGGCCAGGACGAGCAGGAGCAGGTCCCGCGTCCGGACGGTGGACTTGTAGAGGCGGCTCACGCCCTTGGCGTCGACCAGCATCATGCCCACCTTCATGCGCACGAGGAAGGTGGAGGCCATGCCGGCGCGACCCTTGTCCATGAACTCGACCATGGAGTTGTGGGTGCCGACGGCCACGATCAGCTCGCAGCCCTTCTCGTAGGACAGGAGCATGGCGATGTCCTCGCTGGTGCCCTCCGACCCGTAGACCTCGTACTCGAGGCCGAGCTGCTCGAGCCGAGACGCGCCGGGCGCCCGGCCGTCGCGATAGCCGTGGACGATGAGCCGGGCGCCGCAGGACAACGCCTCCTCCGACACGGAGTCCATGTCGCCGATGATCACGTCGGGCTTGCGGCCCATCGCGAGCAGGGCGTCGGCCCCACCGTCGACGGCGATGAGCACCGGCTTCTGGTCGGCGATGTAGCCCGAGCGCCGCAGCAGCTGCAGGTCGTCCTTGTACCCGAGGCCCCGCACCACGATCAGGACGTGCCGGCCGCGGAAGTCGACGCCGGGGACCTCGGGCACGTCGGGTTCGTCGACCAGGAGGTGGCCCTCGGCCCGGATGTAGCGGAGGGTGTTCTCCGCGAAGCGCTCGAGCTCGGCGCCCATCGACGCCTTGGCGGCCAGGATCCTGTCCTCGAGCCCGGCGTGGGTCTGGCGCTCGCCGACCGCCACCTGGTCGTCGCCGACGAAGACGGTGCCGTGGCGGATGGTGATCCGGCTGCCCTCCTCGATGGCCATCACGTCGGCGCCGGCCGCGTCGATGAGCGGGATGCCCGCCTCGGTCAGGGCCAGCGGGCCGATGTTCGGGTAGCGCCCGGTCATCGACGACGATGCGTTGATCACCGCGGCCGGGCGGGCGCCGACCAGGGTCTCGGCTGCCACCCGGTCGAGGTCCTCGTGGTCGATGACGGCGATGTCGCCGGGCTGGAGCCGCGCGATCAGGGCCTTGGTGCGGCGGTCCACCCGCGCCACCCCGGACAGGGACGGCTGCTCCGCCACGCTCGTGGGCTGCGTCATGTCTGTCTCCTGGCGTCGGCGGCCGCCTCGAGCAGGTCGACGGCGTGCTGGCGGCCGACCTCGCTGTCGGGCTGCCCCGACAGCATCCGGGCCAGCTCCTCGACCCGGTCGTCGGCGTCGAGCACGGCGACGGAGGCGGTGGTCGACGTGTCGGTCGCCGACTTGGACACCCGGAGCTGACGGTCGGCGAAGGCCGCCACCTGGGCCAGGTGCGTGACCACCAGGATCTGGTGCCGTCCGGCCAGCGCGGCGAGCGCCGACGCGACGGCCCATGCGGTCTCGCCACCGATGCCGGCGTCGACCTCGTCGAACACGAGCGACGGCGGGCCGGCCGTGAGCTCGAGGCGGAGCGCCAGCGTGGCCCGGGACAGCTCACCGCCGGAGGCGACCTTGGAGACGGGGGCCGGCTCGCCGCCCGGGTTGGCGGCGAGCAGGAAGCGCACGTCGTCGGCCGGCCCGTCGCCGGCGACCACGACCTCGACCCGGGCGTTCGGCATGGCCAGGGTCCGCAGCCGCTCCTGGACGCCGCCGGCCAGCACCGGGGCGGCGGCCCGCCGGGCCTTGGCCACGGCCGCGGCGGCGCTGGCCTCGGCGGCGCGGGCGTCGGCCAGGGCGGCGTCGAGGGCGTCGGCGCGGGCGTCGTGGCCGACCAGCTCGTCGAGCCGCTGCCGGATGGATTCCCGCTCCTCGAGCACCTCGCCCAACGTGTCGCCGTACTTGCGGCGCAGCTCGGCGAGCAGCTGGCGGCGCTGGCGGATCGCCACCAGGCGCTCGGGGTCGTCGGCGATGCGTTCCGCCGCGTCACGCAGGTCGTGGGCGGCCTCGGTCACCTCCGCGGCCGCCGAGCGCAGGCGGGCCTCGAGCTCGGCGAAGGGGCCACGCCCGCCCAGCTGGCCGATGACGCTCTGGAGCTGGTGGGCGACCCCCTCGTCGCCGACCAGCGCCTCGGCGGCGGCGGCGGCCACCTCCCGGTGGGCGACCGCGTCGGCCAGCAGGTCCTCCTCCTGGTCCAGGCGGTCGTCCTCGTCGGGGTCGTCGAGGCCGGCATCGTCGAGCTCGGCGAGCTGGTAGCGGAGCAGGTCGATCTCCCGGGCGCGGCTGCGCTCGTCGCCGCCCAGCTCGGCCAGCTGGGCCTGGAGGTCGGCGATGCGGGCGCGGGCGTCGCGCAGCGGCTGGAGGTCGACGCCGGCGAAGCGGTCGAGGGCGTGACGTTGGGACGCCGCCTGCAGGAGCTGCTGGTGGGCGTGCTGCCCGTGGAGCTCGACCAGGGCGCCGCCGCGCTCGGCCAGCTCCGCGACCGTGACCGGGCGCCCGTTCACGTAGGCGCGGCTGCGACCGCCGGTGGCCGCGGGGATCACCCGCGACAGCACGAGCTCCTCACCCTCGGCGGTGACGAACCGGCCGTCGACGATCGCCTCCTCCGCCCCGGGCCGGACCACGGAGGCATCGGCGCGAGCGCCGAGCAGGAGCTGGATGGCCCCCACGACGAGGGACTTGCCGGCGCCGGTCTCCCCGGTGAGGGCGGTGAGCCCGTCGTCGAGCACGAGCCGGGCGTCGGCGAACACGCCGAGGTCCCGGACGGCCAGCTCCGCGATCATCGTGGGGCCCTCACCGGTCGGACAGCCCGAACTTGGACTTCAGGATGCCGAGGAAGTCGTGCTCGCCGAAGGTGACCAGCCGCGCCGTGCGGGGACTGGCCGTGCACGTCAAGGAGTCCCCGGGGCGCAGCGTGCCGAGGTTGCGGCCGTCGGCCGACACGGTCGCGGGGCGGTGCCCCACGACCTCGAGGTGCACGGTCGAGTGCGGGTCCAGCACCAGGGTCCGGTCGAAGAGCATGTGCGGCGACACCGGCGTCAGCACCAGGCACCGGTGCATGGGGGCCACGATGGGGCCGCGGGCGGAGAACGAGTATGCGGTGGAGCCGGTGGGGGTGGCCACGATGAGCCCGTCGGCGGCGTAGGTGGTGAAGTACTCGCCGTCGACGCTCACGGCCAGGCGCACGGTGTGGCCCAACGGCGTCTTCTCGATCACGGCTTCGTTGAGGGCGACGTGCTCGGAGGTCTCCATGCCGTCGATGCGGGTGGCGAGCAGCATGCGCTCCTCGATCTCGTAGGCGCCGGCCAGGTACCGCTTGATGGCCATGCGGGCGCCGTCGGGGTCGACCTCGGTGAGGTAGCCGAGCTGGCCGACGTTGATCCCGATGACCGGGATGCCGGCGCCGGCCACCAGCTCCACGGTGCGCAGCATCGTCCCGTCGCCGCCCAGGCTCACGGCCACGTCCAGGCCGTCGGCGAAGTGTTCCTCCGCCACGCCGTGCTCGTCGAGGCCGAGCCGGGCGGCGTCGTCCTCGGGGACCCGCACGTCGTGCCCGCGCTGGATCAGCCACGAGGCCAGGTCGTGGGTGATGGAGGCGGCGCGGTCGCGCTCGCCGTGCAGCACGAAGCCGGCGGTGACCATCAGCGGGCGTCCTCCCCCGCCGCCTCGGCGACCAGGGCCTCCACGACCGGGGCGCGACCGTGGACCGCAGCGGGCTGCGGGTCGCGGCCGAGCTCGGGGCGGCGGACGTGCACGAGGAACTCGGCGTTCCCGTCCGCCCCGCGGAGGGGGGAGACCATGGCGTCCATGATGGCCCCTCCGGCATCCGCGATGGCGACCATCACGTCGTCCAGCACCCGGCGCCACACCTCCGGGTCGCGGATCACGCCCCGGCCCTTGGACACCTCGGCGCGACCCGCCTCGAACTGCGGCTTCACCAGCACGACGAGGTCACCCCCGGGTGCGACCAGCTCGAACAACCGGTCGATCACGGCGTGCAGCGAGATGAAGGAGAGATCGGCCACGACGACGTCGACCGGCCCGCCCAGGTCGTCGGGACGCACCGTGCGGATGTCGGTCTGCTCCCGGACCTCGACCCGCTCATCGGCGCGCAGCCGCTCGTGCAGCTGCGCCCGGCCCACGTCGACCGCGACGACCGAGGCGGCGCCGGCCTGGAGCAGCGCGTCGGTGAAGCCCCCGGTGGACGCACCGGCATCGAGGCCCCGCTTGCCCGTGGGGTCGATGTCGAAGCGGTCGAGGGCGCCGGCGAGCTTCTCGCCGCCCCGGCCGACGTAGCGGGCCGGCGGGCCGAGGACGTGGATCGGCTCCCCGGGCGCGACGAGGCGCCCGGCCTTGTCGGCCGGCGCGTTCGACACGAGCACCCGTCCGGCGTCGATGAGGTGCCGAGCCTGCTGGCGGCTCTCGGTGAGACCCCGCCGCAGCAGCTCCAGGTCGAGGCGACGGCGGGTGCCGGACGCCATCCCTCCTACGAGGCCGACGGTCCGCCGGCGGACCCCGGTCCGGCCTTCTTCGCAGCCACCCTCTTGGTGGCGGCCTTCTTCACGGACGCCTTCTTGGCGACCACCTTCTTGGCCGGAGACTTCTTCGCCGGCGCCTTCGTGGCGGTCGCCTTCTTCGTCACCGACTTGGAGGTCACGTTGCCGGCCGGCGAGCCGGTGCCGGCGGCCTCGTCGGTGACGGGCGTGGCGGTGGGGGCCGGCGTGGTCGCGGTGTCCTCGGTGTCCTCGGTGTCCGCGGTGTCCTCGGGGTCGAGGAGGCCGAGCGAGACGAGCTGGTCGCGTACCTCGGTCCGGACCATCTCGAGCAGGCCCTCGGTGTTGGCGCGGGAGCGCTCGATCAGCTCCTCGATGAGCTCCTCGGCCTGCTTGGACTTCACCTCCCCCTGCTTCACCAGGTCCTTCACGATCGCCTCGGCCCGGGACTGGGTCATCTGCGTGAACGCCATCCCCGCGTCGAGGTACCGCTTGATCAGGGGGTTCTTGGCCATCCGGGCAGGGTACGGCAGCGCGGCTCCGGACGGAAGCGGCAGGCACCCCCGTACGCTCTCGCCGTGCTCCCGCTGAAGGACGTGAACCCCACGAGCAGGCGGCCGCTGGTCACCCTGCTGCTCATCGTCGCCTGCATCGGCGCCTGGGTGCAGTGGCAGCAGGAGCCCCAGCGCGAGTCGGTCGACGACCTGGTCTTCAACCTGGAGAACGCAGCCATCCCCTGCGAGCTCACGCGCGGCCGCCCGCTCACGGTCCCCGAGCTCGAAGCCACGTTCGGCGCCCTCGGCGGGGATCCGGAGGCCTGCGGCATCGGCGGCGAAGAGGCACCGCGAGGGGTCCCGGACAAGTCGGTGTGGCTGTCGGCGCTCGCGTCGATGTTCATGCACGGGGGCCTGATGCACATCGGCTCGAACATGCTCTACCTGTGGATCTTCGGGAACAACATCGAGGACCACCTGGGGAAGGTCCGGTACCTGCTCTTCTACCTGGCGGGCGGCCTCGCAGCCCTGGCCACACACGTCGCGCTCCAACCCGACGCCACGATCCCGGTGGTCGGCGCCTCCGGTGCCGTCGCCGCGGTCATGGGCGCGTACCTGGCCTGGTTCCCGAACGCACCGGTGCGCACGATCATCCTGCTGGGCTTCCCGATATTGGCGACGATCTCGGCGAAGTGGCTGCTCGGCGTGTGGTTCGTGCTGCAGTTCTTCACCAGCCCGAACTCCGGCGTCGCGTGGGCGGCCCACGTCGGCGGGTTCGTCTTCGGCGTGGTCGTCGGGCTGCTGGTGCGCTCCACGCGCGCCGTGCAGCGCATGGCGTGGCGGCCGGCGTACCAGGCCCAGATGCAGCCCCACCACTGGGACTCCACCGGTGGTGTCGGCCCGGTGCAGGAGTACCGCCGCTGGCAGCCCCGGCGCTGACCGGGCGCCCGGCTGCGCTAGGTGGTGAGGACCAGCACGGCCACGTCGTCGCGGCGGTCGGCGTGGGCCAGCGGCGCGACGACGGCGTCGAGGAACGATGGTCCCAGCTCGAGGGCGGCGACGCGCTCGGCCAGCGCCGCGATGCTCACGTCGATGTCCTCGCCCGGCTTCTCGATCAGGCCATCGGTGTAGAGCACCACGACGTCGTCGGGCTCCAGGCGGTCCTCGGACTCGCGGAACAGGACCCCCTCGAAGACCCCGATCGGCGGCGATCCGGCCCCGTCCAGCAGCTCGACCCGGCCGTCGGCCCGGCGGACCAGGGCCGGCAGGTGGCCGGCGCGGCACCAGCGGACGGTGCGGTCCTCGGGCTCGTAGCGCAGGCACAGCACCGTGGCGAACGTCGACCCCGACAGCGACATCGTGAGGTGGTTGAGCTTGCCGAGCACCTCGCCGGGCGAGAAGCCCTCGAGCACGTAGGCCCGCAGCGCGTTGCGCAGCTGTCCCATCTGGGCCGCGGCGGCGACGCCCTTGCCGACCACGTCGCCGATGACCACGGTGACGCTGCCGTCGGGCAGCGGGATGGCGTCGTACCAGTCGCCACCCACCTCGAGCCCGTCGGTGCCGGGGAGGTAGCAGCCGGCCAGCCCCACGATCTCGAGCTCGGGGAGGGCCGGGATGAGGCTGCGCTGCAGGGTCGCGGCGATTCGGTGCTCGGTCTCGAAGGTGCGGCGCTCCTCCTCCTCACGCCGGGCGTCGAGCACGGACAGCGCCAAGCGGTCGGCGAGGGCGGCGTGGAACTCCTCGTGCTGGTCGTCCAGGCGGAGCCCGGGTGGCATCCCGACCACCAGCACGCCCTCGACGCGGCGCCGCTTGCGCCGCGAGCGCACGATGGGGAGGGTGACGGCGGTGTGCGCCGGCTCGGGCCAGCCGTCGACCGCCCAGACGTCGGCGAAGCGACCGATGTCGTCGATGGTGACGGGTCGGCGGGTCTCGATGGCGTGGCGGATGCGCCAGGGGTCGTCGTCGACGCCGAGCACGACCGCAGGTCCGGTGCCCTCACCGCCCGGGGACACGCCCGTGCTGCCGGCGAGGTGGGCCACGCCGTCGTCGAGGCGGTACAGCAGCGCGAAGGGAGAGACCTCGCGGTGGTCGGACAGGGCCGTGATGGCGCCGGCGAAGGCCTCCTCCACCGAGGTGGCCGACGCCGTCTCGGCGATCAGGTCGATGAGCACTCGCTGGTGGCGGGACGCCACCACCCGCGGCGTGGTCTCCAGGCCGGCGTTGAACACGCCCTCGATGCGCCCGTCCTCGGCGGTGATCGGGCTGAGGTTGTAGTTGAAGTAGGTCTCCTCGACGTAGCCGCGGCGCTCCATGGGCAGCATCCGGTCGGCCACCCACATGCCCTCGCCGGCGAGGGCACGGTCGATCTCGGGGCCGACGATGTCCCAGATGTCGGGCCAGACCTCGTGGGCCGGTCGTCCGAGGGCCCACGGGTGCTTGTCGCCGGGGATGAGGCTCCAGGCGTCGTTGTAGAGCAGCGTGAGCTCGGCCCCCCAGTACAGGGCGATGGGGTACTTGGCGCCGAGGCAGATGCTGGCTGCGGACCGCAGGCTCTGGGGCCAGGTCGTCGGGTCGCCGACCGCGGTGGAGGCCCAGTCGAACGCGCACAGCAGCGGGGCCATCTCGCCGGCGCGCGCGAACACGACGTCCATGTCCCCCAGCGGATGCGCCGATCGCACTGCGGGTGAGCGCTCGCCGGGCTCCACGGTCAAGGCGCGAGATGATATGCGTGGATCACGCGGTCGTCGCGATCAGCCCAGGGTGCGCCGGACCAGCGTGAGCAGGTCGTCGGCGATCGCCCACGGCGCCGGCTGCACGGGCAGGTCTGCGGCGGTGGTCACCCCGGAGAGAACGAGCGCGAAGCGGTAGCCGAGGGCGTGGGCGAAGAGCCCGTCGGTGTCGGACCGGTCCCCCACCACGATCCCGTCGTCGCCGAGGCGGTCACGCAGCAGGCCCACCATCGCCCCCTCCGGCTTGCCCCCGATCACCGGATCGGCCCCGCCGGCCGCTCGGATGGCCGCCCCGATGGCACCGGCGCCCGGCTCCAGGCCGTCGGGGGTGGGGAAGGTGGGATCGGGGTTGGTGAGGATCCAGCGGGCGCCGCCCCGGATGGCCAGGCCGGCCCGGCGGAGGGCGTCGTAGTGGAAGTGGCGGTCCAGGCCGGAGATGACGGCGTCGCAGGGGCCGTCCTCCACCAGCGTGCACCCGCGAGCCTCGACCTCCTCGACCAGCCCGGGCCCGCCGACAACGAGGACGCGCTCGCCCCGGTGCAGCAGGCTGGCCCCGGCCTGGGCGGCGCCGACCACGGCGCCGGCGGCGGGGATGCCCATGGCGGCCAAGGACGCCTCCTGGTCGCGGATCGACCGGTACGCGTTGTTGGTGGCGAAGACCAGCTCCTCGCCCGCGAGGCGCAGCATCGCCACCGCCTCGGCCGCACCGGGGATCGGTTCGTCGCCCAGGCGGATCACGCCGTCGAGGTCGAGCACCCAGGCCACCGCTGCATCGTGGCACCCGGGCTGTGACGGACCCGGATCCGGGGAGCTCCCCGCATCTCTGACACGATGTCCCGGTGCCGCGCTTCGAGCCGTTCCGAGGTCTCCGCTACGACCGTGACCGGGTGTCGCTGGCCGAGGTCACCGCCCCGCCCTACGACGTGATCGACGATCGCCAGCGGGCCCAGCTGGCCGCCAACGACCGCAACGTGGTGCGCATCGACCTCCCCGTGGACGAGGAGGGCGAGGACCGCTATGCCGTCGCCACCCGACTGCTCGCCGAGTGGCAGCAGGAGGAGGTCCTCGTCACCGACGAGGATCCGACGTTCACGATCTACCGCATGACCTTCACCGACGAGGCCGGCGTGGTCCGCCGCACCACCGGCGTCATCGGGGCCCTCGAGCTGTGGCCTCCCGGGGCCGGCCAGATCCTCCCCCACGAGCACACGACGAAGAAGGCCAAGTCCGACCGCCTCGACATGTTGCGGTCGACCCGCCACAACCTCTCCGCGATCTGGGGCCTGTCCCTCGCCGGGGGACTCACGGACATGCTGCCCACCGCCGGCACGCCCGACGCCGAGTGGACCGATCCTGACGGGGTCACGCACACCGTCTGGACGAGCCACGACCGGGACCGCAACGGCCGCATCGCGGCCCTGGTCCTCGACCACCCCGTCGTGGTCGCCGACGGCCACCACCGCTACGAGACCTCCCTGCAGTACCGCGACGAGCGCCGGGTCGTGGACGGTCCCGGCACCGCTGCCGATCTCACCATGTGCTTCGTCGTGGAGCTGGTGGAGGACGAGCTCACGGTCCAGCCCATCCACCGCCTGATCACCGGGCTGCCGGAGGGCGCGGCGCCGCACCTGCTGTTGAGCGAGCACTTCGACGTGGAGCCCACCGACGGGTTCGGGGCCGACGCGGTCGCCCGGCTGGTGGAGCTGGGCGGCATGGGCCTCGTCGACGACACCGGCTCGTTCCTCCTCCGGCCGAAGGCGGGCGTCTTCGACGACGAGGTGGAGCTCGACACCGTGCGCCTCGAGCAGGCCCGCGATGCCCTCCCGGCCCACGAGCTCAGCTACCAGCACGGCGTCGGCAACGTGGTCGAGGCCGTGGCCGAAGGCCGGGCCCAGGCCGCCGTGCTCATGCGGCCCGCCACGGTGGCCCAGATCCAGGCCATCGCCCACGGCGGCGACCGGATGCCCCCGAAGACGACGTTCTTCGCCCCGAAGCCGGCCACCGGCATCGTCTTCCGCTCCCTCCACTGATGGCCCGGGTCAGGTGACCTCGACGTCCAGCTGCATGCGGACGTCGGTGGCCGAGGCGGCGATGAGGACCATCCACCGGCCCCGGTCCACGACCCACCCGTCCTCCCAGCGACGGAACGCCTCGGCCGGCACCGCCACGGTGACCACCCGCTCCGTGCCGGCGGCCACGACGGCCTTGGCGAAGCCGCCCAGGACCTTGGGTGGTCGACCGTGGCCGGCCGGGCCGGCGAGGTAGGCCTGGACCACGACGGTGGCGTCCCGGTCACCGGTGGCCCGCACCGGCACCTCGAGCACCAGACCGGCGCCCGACTCGATGTCGGTGCCGGGGAGTGCGGGCGGCACCGCCCGCACGCTGTCCCACTCGGCGGAGCCGTACGACAGGCCGTGCCCGAACGGGAACAGCGGCACGGTGCCGGTGGCGTCGAAGCCCCGGTAGCCCATGAACAGGCCCTCGCCGTAGTGCTGGACGCCGTCGACGGGCTCGTACCAGGGCCAGGCCGGCGTGTCGTCGAGGGCCGCGGGGTACGTGATCGGCAGCCGACCGCCGGGATCGACCTCGCCGGCGAGCACGTCGGCGATCCCGACCCCCATCTCGCTGCCGCCGAAGTAGGCGAGCAGGACGCCGGCGACGTCGTCGATCCACGGCATCGACACCGGGGAGCCGGCGTTGACGACGACGACGGTCCGAGGGTTGGCGGCGGCGACCCGGCGGACCAGCTCGTCCTGGTCACCGGGCAGGGCGATCGTGGTGCGATCCTCGCCCTCGGTCTCCCACTCGTCGTTGGTGCCCACGACCACGAGCGCGACGTCGGCGTCTCGGGCCGCGGCCACGGCCCGTTCGACGAGGTCCTCGGGCTCCGGGGCCCGGACGCCGAGCCGGATGCCGGCGAACCCGCCTCGCCCGGTGGTGGTGATGCGGACGGGGATCGGAGCACCGCCCTCGCAGTCGATGGTCGCCTCCTGCTCCTCGGACGCGAGACCGAAGAACAGCGGCCCGCGCGGCAGGCGGTGGTCGGGATCGTCGAGGACCACCTGGTCCCCCACCTCGATCCGGCCCGCACCGGTGAGCACGGCGGAGAACAGGTGCGGGCCCGACGCCTCGGGGACGAAGGAGCCGCTGACCGTCACGTGGAAGCGCTCGGGGTCGACGCCAGCGGGCGTCGAGCCGAAGAAGCGGAGCATCGACTGCGGGGTCACGTCGCTCGTGACCACCTGGCCGGAGTCATCCAGGCCGTTGCGGTACTCGACCAGCAGCCCCGGCTCACCGTCGGGCGTGCGCAGGACGCGCTCGCCGAGCGGCGGTGGGAGCCGATCGATGCGGGCACCGGGCTCGTGCACCACCGCGGCGAAGCGCTGGCCGAGGGCCTCGAGCAGCGACAGGTGCGGGAGCGGCTGGAGGCTGGCGGAGCCGCCGCCCATGATCCGGGTGTCCGCGGCGTTCGGTCCGATCACGGCGAGCGACGCGGCCGGGTCGATCGGCAGCACCGCGCCCTCGTTGCGGCACAGCACGAGCCCGGCGGCGACCGCGCCGCGGCACAGGGCCCGCTCGTCGGGATCATCCACCGTCTCCTCGACCTGCTCGGGGTCGCGCTCGGCGACCCGGACCCGGTCCATGAGCCGCAGCAGGTCCTCGACCTGGGCGTCGACGTCGGCCTCGTCGACCTCGCCGGCCTCCACCGCAGCTCGGAGCCGGTCGCCGTAGATGGTCTTCGGCCCCGGCATCGCCACGGTCAGCCCGGCGCGGATCGAGGCGACGGTGTCGTGGGACCCGAACCAGTCGGAGACGACGACGCCATCGAAGCCCCACTCCTCCCGCAGGATGGTGGTGAGGAGCCGGCGGTTGCCCGCCGCGTGCTCGCCGGCGACCTGGTTGTAGGCGCTCATGACGCCCCAGGCACCGGCCTCGGTCACCGCGGCCTCGAACGGTCGCAGGTAGAGCTCGCGCAGCACCCGGTCGTCGACGTCGACGTCGACCGACATCCGGTCGACCTCGGTGTCGTTGGCGACGAAGTGCTTGACGGTGACGGCCACGTCGTGGGCCTGGACGGCGCGCACGAGCGGGACGGCCATCCGGGCGCTGAGCTCGGGGTCCTCGGACATGCACTCGAAGACCCGGCCGCCCACGGGGGTGCGCTGCAGGTTCACCGTGGGCGCCAGGAGCACGTGGGCGCCCTTGCGCCGTGCCTCCTTGCCCAGGAGGTCGCCGAGCGCGCCGGCGAGCTCGGGGTCCCAGGAGGCACCCACGGCGATGCCGGCCGGGATGGTGACCCCGGGGGTCCGGCGAGCGCCGAGGCCGTCACCCCGCACGCCGTTGGGACCGTCGGACATCTTGACCGCGGGCAGCCCGACGCGGTCGATGGGATGGGTCCGCCACGTGGACGCCCCGCCGAGCAGCCGGCACTTCTCCTCCAGCGTGAGCTCGACGACGGGAGGCAGCATCAGGTCTGTCCCCGGACGTCACGTCCGAGCAGGGCGATGTGGTCGAGGTCGTCCACGTCCAGGACCTGCAGGTAGACCCGTTCGGCCCCCGCGTCACGCCACTCCCGCAGCCGGGCCACCGCCTCGGCCGGGGTCCCGCACACGCCGTTCTCACGCAGCTCGTCGACGTCACGGCCGATCGCGGCAGCCCGGCGTGCGACCTCGTCCTCGTCCTCGCCCACGCACACCACCATGGCCACGGACCAGGTCAGCTCGTCGGGGTCCCGGCCGAGGTCGCGGCACGCGTCCTGCACGCGGGCTCGCTGCGCCACCCAGAAGTCCTTCGGAGCGAACGGCAGGTTGAACTCCGAGGCGAACCTGGCGGCCAGCGCCGGCGTCTTGGTCCGTCCGCCGCCGCCGATGATGATCGGTGGGCCGCCGTCCTGGACCGGCTTGGGCAGTGCGGGCGACCCGGAGATCTGGTGGTGCACGCCGTCGAAGTCGAAGGTCTCACCCACCGGCGTGCGCCACAGCCCGGTGAGGATCTCGAGCTGCTCCTCGAGGATCGCGAAGCGCTCGGCCAGCGGTGGGAACGGGATGCCGTACGCCGCGTGCTCGGCGTCGTACCAGCCGGTCCCGATGCCGAGCTCCACCCGCCCTCCCGACATCGCGTCGACCTGGGCGACGCTGATGGCGAGCGGCCCGGGAAGGCGGAAGGTGGCGGCCGTGACGAGGGTGCCGAGCCGGACCGTCTCGGTCTCCCGGGCCAGGCCGGCCAGGGTGATCCAGGCATCGGTCGGCCCCGGTTCGCCCGACACGTCACCCATCTTCAGGTAGTGGTCCGAGCGGAAGAACGCCGAGAAG
Source organism: Acidimicrobiia bacterium (assembly GCA_046570205.1). Classification (GTDB taxonomy): domain Bacteria; phylum Actinomycetota; class Acidimicrobiia; order Acidimicrobiales; family Salinilacustritrichaceae; genus Salinilacustrithrix. Next base: position 7,109 of record JBKHVG010000028.1, on the reverse strand, counting down.
CCGGCCTCCTCCGTGGCGCGGGCGGCGGCCAGGAGCTGGTCGTAGGAGGCGCCCTGCTGGGGCTCGGTGAAGATGCGCAGGTCCATGGCGCGGAACCTACCGATCGGTGGTCACGACGCGGGATGCCACCATGGACCGGTGCTGGTGACCGAGCTGTGGCGGTACCCCGTGAAGTCGATGACCGGCCAGTCCCTGGACCAGGCCGAGGTCGGCGCCCTCGGCATCGACGGCGACCGCCAGTGGGGTCTGGTCGACACCGCCACGGGTCTGGTCCTCACCGCCCGGCGCGTTCCCCAGCTGCTGTTCGCAGAGCCGGTCCCCCGGGGAGATGCCATGGCGGTGCGGCTCCCCGACGGCACCGTCACCGCCGACGACGAGGTCCTCTCCGACTGGGTCGGGCGGCCCGTCGTGCTCCGGCGGCCGGGGCCCGACGAGCACGGGCACTACGCCGTCGAGGGATCCGGCCTCCACGACGTGGCGCCGGAGCAGTGGGAGGGCCCGGCCGGCGTGTGGCACGACTCCAAGCGGACCCGCCTGTCGATCGTGGCCGAGGAGGCGCTGGCCGGCGAAGACGTGCGCCGCTTCCGCCCCAACGTCGTGGTGCGGGGCGGCGACGAGCGTGACCTGGTGGGCTGCCGCGTCGCCATCGGACCGGTCGTGGTCGACGTGGTGAAGGAGATCGATCGCTGCGTCATCGTCACCCGACCCCAGCCCGGCCTCGACCGGGACCGCTCGGTGCTCACCCGGGTCCGCCTCGAGCGGGCCGGCAACCTCGGCGTGGGCGGCCTGGTGGTGGACGGCGGCCGGATCAGCGTCGGCGACGCCGTCGTGACCGTCTGATCACTCGACGTCCCACGTCGCGCCCGACCGCAGCAGGGCATGCAGGTCGCCCGGGCCCCGCTGCTCCTGGGCGGCGGCGAGCTGCTGGCGGACGCGCGTGCCGTACTCGTCGCGCTGGTGGGCCCGGAACACGCCGACCGGGGTCGGCTCGTGGGGTCCGGTGGCCAGGCGGGACAGCATGAAGGCGATGGACGGGTCGGGCCGCGTCTCGTCGTGGACCAGCACGGCATCGAGGCCGACCTCGGCCACCTCGGCGAGGCGCATGCCACCGCCGTCGAGCACCACGCCCCGCTGGCGGTTGGCGCCGAACAGGATCGGCTCGCCGTGGCGCAGGTCGATCAGCATCTCGTCGCGAGCGGTCTTGGAGGTGATCTGGCCGAACGCCCCGTCGTTGAAGACGTTGCAGTTCTGGTAGATCTCCACGATCGACGCGCCCTGGTGGTCATGGGCCCGCTTGATGGTCTCCATCATGTGGTTGCGGTCCATGTCGTGGGTGCGGGCCACGAAGCTGGCCTCGGCGCCGAGGGCCACCGACACCGGGTTGAACGGCTTCTCGATGGACCCGAACGGCGTGGACTTGGTGACCTTGCCGGTCTCCGACGTGGGCGAGTACTGCCCCTTGGTGAGCCCGTAGATCTGGTTGTTGAACAGCAGGATCGTGAGGTTCACGTTGCGGCGCAGGGCGTGGATGAGGTGGTTGCCGCCGATCGAGAGGGCATCGCCGTCGCCGGTCACGACGAAGACGTGCAGGTCGGGACGGGCCATGGCCAACCCGGTGGCGATCGCCGGTGCCCGGCCGTGGATGGAGTGCATCCCGTAGGTGTTCATGTAGTACGGGAACCGGGCCGCGCAGCCGATGCCGGAGACGAACACGACCTCCTCCCGGCGCACGCCCATGTCGGGCAGGGCCAGCTGCACGGCGGCGAGGATGCTGTAGTCACCGCAGCCGGGGCACCAGCGGACCTCCTGGTCCGACATCCAGTCCTTGCGGGAGGTCTCGGGTACGGCGGTGTCGGTCACGTCGCTGCTCCGTTCTGGGCGACCCCGAGGGCGTCGAGGATGGCGGACTCGATCTCCACGGCCGTGAACGGCATGCCGCGGACCTTGCTGACGACCTTGGCGTCGATGAGGAACTCGGCTCGCAGCACCTTGGTGAGCTGGCCGAGGTTGAGCTCCGGCACGAGGGCCCGCTCGAAGTGGCCGAGCAGCTCGCCGAGGTTCGGCGGGAAGGGGTGGAGATGGGTGAGGTGGATCCGGGCCACGCGGAGGCCCCGGGCCCGGATGCGGTCGATGCCACCCGAGATGGCGCCCCACGTCGACCCCCAGCCGACCACGACGAGATCGGCGTCGGCGTCGCCTTCGAGCACCGCCTCGGGGATGTCCTTGGCGATGCCGTCGAGCTTGGCCTGGCGCAGGTGCGTCATGAGCTCGTGGTTGCCCGGGTCGTAGGAGACGTTGCCGGTCTTGTCGGCCTTCTCGAGGCCGCCGATGCGGTGCTCGAGGCCCGGCGTGCCCGGCAGCGCCCAGGAGCGGGCCAGCGTCTCGGGATCGCGCTCGTAGGGATGGTGGACGGGGTCACCGGCGTCGTTGGTGCCGTTGGCCTCCGTGGCGAAGGTGGTCGAGATGTCGGGCAGCGATTCGACGTCGGGGAGCTTCCAGGGCTCGGCGCCGTTGGCCAGGTACCCGTCGGAGAGGAGGAACACCGGCGTGCGGTACTTGAGCGCGATCCGGCATGCCTCGATGGCGGCGTCGAAGCAGCCCGCCGGTGTGGACGCCGCCACGATCGGCATGGGTGATTCGCCGTGGCGGCCGTAGAGCGCCATGAGGAGGTCGGATGCCTCGGTCTTGGTGGGCAGGCCGGTGGAGGGACCGCCGCGCTGGATGTCGACCACGACGAGGGGCAGCTCGAGGCTGACGGCCAAGCCGATGGCCTCACCCTTCAGCGCCACGCCGGGCCCCGACGTGGTGGTCACCGCGAGGTGACCGCCGTAGGCCGCCCCGATGGCGGACCCGACGCCGGCGATCTCGTCTTCGGCCTGCAGGGTGCGCACCCCGAAGTTCTTGTGCTTGGACAGCTCGTGGAGGATGTCCGACGCCGGCGTGATCGGGTACGAGCCGAGGAACAGCGGCATGTCGGCCAGCTGCGACGCGGCGATGAGCCCCCAGGCCAGCGCGACGTTGCCGGTGATGTTGGTGTAGGTGCCCGGGACCCGGACCGCGGGCTTCACCTCGTAGGCGTGGTCGAACAGCTCGGCGGTCTCGCCGAAGGCGTGCCCGGCCTTGAACGCGGCCACGTTGGAGTCGGCCACCTGGGGGTTCTTGGCGAACTTCTGATGGATCCACTCGAGCGTGGGCTCGGCGGGACGGGTGTACATCCACGACACCAGTCCGAGGGCGAAGAAGTTCTTCGACCGCTCGGCGTCACGGGGCTTCACGCCGAGGTGCTCGACCGACTTCTTGGTCAGCTCGGTCATGGGGACCTCGTAGACCTTGAACCCGTCGAGCGTGCCGTCCACCCGGGGGTCGGCGGCGTAGCCGGCCTTGTCGAGGTTGCGCTCGGTGAAGGCGTCGCTGTTCAGGATCACCGACCCGCTGCCCTTGAGGCGCTGGAGGTCGCTGCGCAGGGCAGCGGGGTTCATGGCCACCAGCACGTCGGGCGCGTCGCCGGGCGTGGTGATCTCGTGGTCGGAGATGTGGACCTGGAACGCAGAGACCCCGGCGATGGTGCCGGCCGGAGCGCGGATCTCGGCCGGGAAGTCCGGCAACGTGGCCAGGTCGTTGCCGAACAGGGCCGACGCGCTCGTGAAGCGGTCGCCGGTGAGCTGCATCCCGTCGCCCGAGTCGCCGGCGAAGCGGATGATGACCCGATCGACCGACTCCGTTCGGGCCCCGGTGGACTTCGTGGAGGTGTCCGACACCTTCCCCCCTTGCTGCGATGACGTCGTTGTCAACGTCGCCGACCATAGCGGCGGGCCGGAACGGTGCGCGGGAGGCTTCAGACCCTGGCCGGCAGGGTCTCGAGTCCCCTGACGCGCCGACGCAGCGTTGAGGTCAGGCGACCGAGGCGCGATAGATGGTCTCGACGGCCTCGCCGAGGGCGGCGTCGAACTCCTCGGCCGACTGCTGAGCGGTGAGACTCTCGGTCAGGGCCCGGGAGAAGCTGGCGATGACCCCGGGGTTGCGGCTCAGCCGGTCGTTGGCCTCCTCGCGGCTGTAGCCACCGGACAGCGCCACGACGGCGAGCACGTTCGGGTGATCGACCAGATCCTGGTAGAAGCCGTCCTCCTCGGGCAGGGTCAGCTTCAACATGACGATCTCGTCGCTACCGAGCTGCTCGAGCCGCTTCAGTGTGCCCTCGCGGAGCAGCGCCTCGGCCTCGGCCTTGGTGGCGCTGTGGATGTCGATCTCCGGCTCGAGGATCGGCACCAGACCCCCGGCGACGATCTGCTGGCCGACGGTGAACTGCTGCTCGAGGATGGCGTCGACGCCGTTGGCGTTGGCCTCCTTGATGACCGAGCGCATCTTCGTGCCGAAGATCCCCTTGCCGGCCGCCCGGGCGATGAGGTCGTCGAGCCCGGGGATGGGCTTCATGACCTGCACGCCGTCGACCTCGTCGTCGAGGCCCTTGTCGACCTTCAGGAACGGCACGATGCCCTTGACGTCCCACAGGTAGTCGGCGGTCTCGCGACCCTCGACGCTGCGGTCCATCGTGTCCTCGAACAGGATGGCGCCGAGCACGCGGTCGCCGGTGAACGCAGGCGAGGTCATGATCCGGGTTCGCATCTCGTGGATGCGGTCGAACATCTCGACGTCGCCGTCGTACTCGTGCTCCTCGACGCCGTAGGCGCGCAGCGCCTTGGGCGTGCTGCCCCCGCTCTGGTCGAGCGCGGCGATGAAGCCCTGCCGGCTCTTGACCTTGTCGAACTGCTCCTGGTTCATCCGATGATCTCCCTGTGGGGACGGTGGGTGGAGTTCCGGCGACGCCGGCGCGCGAGGGGCCGCAGCGGCTCCCATCCTGGCCGACGCCCGCCCGGACGGTCACGTTCTCTCCCCCACCGGCCCCTCCGGTCGAACCTGTCGTCGGAGCTCCTGACAGGAACCCGTTCAGAGCTGACGGAGGCGGTCCTGCACGTCGAAGAAGGTCGGTGCGGCCGAGGCCACGGACTCGAACCAGCGCCTGGCGCTCTGCTGCTCCCCGGCGCGGTCGTAGAGATCGCCGAGCACGTACCGCATGCGGAGGTGGTGGTCCTTCAGTGCCTTGTCACCCAGCGCACCGGCCTCCAAGACGGCGATGGCCTCGGCGAGCAGCCCCCGGTCGGCGAGCGAACCGGCGTAGACGATGCGGCCCTCGGCGACGAGCGGCGCGGCGAGGGACGCCTCGCCGATCTCGTCCCACAGCTCCTGGACCCGCTCGTGCTGGCCGAGGGCCCGGTAGCAGTCGGCCAGGACGGGATGCTGTTCGGTCGACCCGGAGCGCCGAGCGAACTCCTCGAGCTCGTCCACGGCCTGGCGCCACTTCCCCAGGCGATACAGTGACAACCCCAGCAGCTCGCGCACCGCCGGCTCTTCGGGGACCAGCTCGGCGATGGGCTTGAGCGTCCGGCGGGCATCCTCGAAGCGGTCCTCGGCATAGGCGGCCGTCGCTTCGGCGATGCGGGCCACCGTCCGGTCGGCCCGGGTCTGGCCGAGGCGACGCCGAAGGCGGTCCCGGTCGATCTCCAGGGCACCCTCCACCCGCTTGGTGGCCCGCTCGGCCCGGCGTTGGGAGCTGCGCCCCGACGGCTTCGGCGGCGCGCCGCGACCACGACTCGCGGGCGGCCGCGGCGGTCGGGGTCGGCGGCTGCCCCGGTCGACGGCATCTCCGGCCGCCCGGCGGACAGGACCCTCGTCGACCCAGCGCTCACCCTTCGGGTCCTCGCCGCCCTCGCCGCGGGACCGCTCGCGGGCGTTGGGCGCCGAATCGACGTCGAAGGTACGGCGGCGACCCTTGATCGGCGGGCGCGGCCCGCGCTCGGGCCGCTCGCCACCGCGGCCGGGCGCACCATCGTCGGCTCGGTACGGCCGGTCGGGCCCGGCGGCGCGACCCTTGGCGGCACCGCCTCGCTGCCCGGTGCGACCCCGATCGTCGCGGCCGCCCCCGTCCCGGGCGCCGCTGCGACCGCGACGGTCGTCGCCCGGCCGACCGTTGCGGCCGCCGCTCGGGCGGGGTCGGCGGTCCTCGCCGGCCTGGCGAGCCCGATCGGAGCGGGGACGCCCGTCGCGGGGCGGGCGGCTCCCGCCACCACCGGCGGGCCGGCGGGGGCGGTCGTCGTCGTCGGGGCGCGAGGGCATCCGGGCGATGGTACAGGGAGCCTCCGGCGGGCCACGAAGGCGGCGCGAGCGCGCCAAAACGGCGAAGGGCCCCCGCGATGCGGGGGCCCTTCAAGAAACCGGCGGCGACCTACTCTCCCAGGGGGTCTCCCCCCAAGTACCATCGGCGCGAACGGGCTTAACTTCCGTGTTCGGAATGGGAACGGGTGTATCTCCGTTGCTATCACCACCGAGAATTTGGTTGTCAAAGGACACGAGTCCCCGAAGGGACTTCGAGTGTTCCTCGAGCATTCCATAGCGAGCACGAACATGGATGAATCCAAGCCCTCGGCCGATTAGTACCGGTCTGCTGAACACATTGCTGTGCGTACACATCCGGCCTATCAACGTGGTGGTCTACCACGGGCCTTACCTGGTTGACCCAGTGAGAAGCCTCATCTTGGAACAGGTTTCGCGCTTAGATGCCTTCAGCGCTTATCCTTTCCGCAGGTCGCTAACCAGCCGTGCCCTTGGCAGGACAACTGGCACACGAGAGCTGCGTCCATCCCGGTCCTCTCGTACTAGGGATAGCCTTCCTCAAGCTTCTTCCGGCTGCAGCGGATAGGGACCGAACTGTCTCACGACGTTCTAAACCCAGCTCGCGTACCGCTTTAATGGGCGAACAGCCCAACCCTTGGGACCTGCTTCAGCCCCAGGATGCGATGAGCCGACATCGAGGTGCCAAACCTTCCCGTCGATATGGACTCTTGGGGAAGATAAGCCTGTTATCCCCGGGGTACCTTTTATCCGTTGATCGACGGCGCTTCCACACGCCACCGCCGGGTCACTATGCCCGACTTTCGTCCCTGTTCGACTTGTCAGTCTCACAGTCAAGCTCTCTTGTGCCATTGCACTCGACGACTGATTGCCAACCAGTCTGAGAGAACCTTTGGGCGCCTCCGTTACCATTTAGGAGGCGA
>JBKHVG010000027.1:0-40405 GCA_046570205.1 Acidimicrobiia bacterium | reverse complement strand
GGGTCGATGATCCGGGGGTAGGCGGTGGCGCCGGCGACGATGATCTTGGGGCGGTGCTCGAGGGCCACGTCGCGGACCTGGTCGAAGTCGATGCGCTCGTCGGACGCGGTGACGCCGTAGGAGACGAAGTCGTAGAGCTTGCCGCTGGCGTTGACCGGGCTGCCGTGGGTGAGGTGCCCGCCCTGGTCGAGGCGCAGGCCGAGCACGGTGTCGCCCGGCTCGAGCAGCGCGAGGTAGACGCCCATGTTGGCGTTGGCCCCGGCGTGGGGCTGGACGTTGGCGTGGGCCGCGCCGAACAGGGACTTGGCCCGCTCGATGGCGAGGGTCTCGACCTCGTCGATGACCTCGTTGCCGCCGTAGTACCGCTTGCCGGGGTAGCCCTCGGAGTACTTGTTCGTCAGCACCGACCCCGTGGCGCGCATGACGGCCGGGGACGTGAAGTTCTCCGACGCGATCAGCTGGATGGTGGTGTTCTGGCGCTCGACCTCACGGTCGATCAGGCCGAACAGCTCGTCGTCGTCGATCTCGGGCCAACCCATCAGCCCAGGATGCCACCTTCGCCGCCCTCGATCGCAGCGATGCCGTCGACGCGGCGCTGGTGCCGGCCGCCCTCGAAGGGCGTGGCGAGCCACAGTGCCAGGATCTCGTCGGCCAGGCCGTCGGCCACGATGCGGGCGCCCATGGCCAGCACGTTGGCGTCGTTGTGCTCCCGGCTCATGCGCGCCGTGTAGAGCTCGTTGCACAGCGCGGCCCGGACGCCGCGCACCTTGTTGGCGGCGATCTGCTCACCCTGGCCCGAGCCGCCGAGGACGATGCCGCGGTCGGCCTCGCCGGCGACGACGGCGCGACCGACGGCCGCCATGATCGGCGGGTAGTCGACGGACTCGGTGGAGTGGGTGCCGAGGTCGATGGCCTCGTGCCCGAGGGCGGCGATGGTGCCGAGCAGGTGCTGCTTCAGCTCGTAGCCGGCGTGGTCGGCGCCGATGGCGATGCGCAATGGGGGCTCCGGGGCGGGGTCAGGGGTACAGGTGGGAGACGACGATGTCGAGCAGCTCGTCGAGGGTCTCCGCCGTGCGACGGTAGGCGGCGGCCGGACGGCCGTAGGGGTCCGGCACCTCGTCCTCGGGCGCCACGCCGAGGACGTCGGAGGGCCGGCGCCCGGCGCCGATGCGCGCGAGCCAGTCGCGCACGCCCTCGCCGTCCCGCCGGGGTCGGTGGGCCCGGGCGCGGCGAGCGAGATCGGGGAGCGTGAAGGTGCGGGCGAAGGCGTCGCGGTCCAGCACGGCGATCTCCCGGACGTGCATGCGCTCCATGCACAGGACCAGGTCGGGTTCGATGAGGTCGTCGGCGGTGATGCGACGGCTGCGGTGCCCGTGCAGGTCCATGCCGCGGCCGGCCAGCAGCTGGACGGCGGGCGGTGAGGCGGGACGATCCTGGGTGACGAAGCCGGCCGAGGAGATCTCGGCGGGCACACCCCGCTCCTCGAGTCGGTGCCGCAGCATGACCTCGGCCATGGGCGAGCGGCAGATGTTGCCCGTGCAGACGACGAGGATGCGTACGGGTGAGGCGTCGATGGCGCGGGAGGGTAGCGGCGACGGGTTGCGTCCCCGGAGCCACCGCCTCGTACATTCTTGACCGTTCGGTCAAGAAGCCTGGAGGTCCCCGTGTCGCTCGATCCCCGCACCCCGGTCATCATCGGTGTCGGCCAGCGCAGCCAGCGGGTCGACCGCGGGGAGCCGGAGCTGGAACCGGTCGATCTCATGGTCGTCGCCGCCCGCTCGGCGCTCGAGGATGCCGGCGTGGGCGACGCCTCGGCGGTCGATTCGATCCGCACCGTCGGGCTGCTGTCCTGGCGTTACACCGACCCGGGCTCGCTGGTGGCCGAGCGCCTCGGCGTGGGGCACCCGGTGGACAGCGCCATCGCGGCGATGGGCGGCAACTCCCCCCAGATGCTGCTCAACCGGACCGCGCTCGACATCCAGGACGGCGCCGTCTCCTGCGTCGTGCTGGCCGGTGCGGAGTCGTGGCGCACGAGCTCGAAGTACCGGGCCGCCGGCGAGCGGCCCGCCTGGACCATCGAGCCCGAGGGGACCCGGCCCGCCCGTCAGATCGGCGCCGCGGTGGAGATGAACCACGAGGCCGAGGCCGCGCTCGGGATCTTCCTGCCGATCCAGGTGTACCCCATGTTCGAGCAGGCCCACCGCCACCACCTGGGTCGCACGATGGACGAGCACCTGCCCGTCGTCGGCGGGCTCTGGTCCCGGTTCTCCGAGGTCGCGGCGAAGAACCCGCACGCCTGGATCCAGGAGCCGATGACCCCGGCCGAGGTGGTCACCCCCTCCCCCACCAACCGCATGGTGGGCATGCCGTACACGAAGGTCATGAACTCCAACAACGCGGTGGAGCAGTCCGCCGCCGTGGTGCTGTGCAGCGTCGAGGTGGCCGAGCGCCTGGGCGTCCCCCGCGAACGCTGGGTCTTCCCGCTGGCCGGTGCCGACGCCCGGGAGCACCCCTACGTCTCCCACCGGGACACCCTCCACACCGCCCCGGCCGTGGGCATCGCCGGCCGTGCCGCACTGGCCGAGGCCGGCCTCACCATCGACGACATCGGCCACGTCGACCTGTACTCGTGCTTCCCGGTGGCCGTGCAGGTCGGTGCCGAGGAGCTCGGACTCGACCTCGACCGCCAGCTGACCCAGACCGGTGGGCTGAGCTTCGCCGGGGGTCCGTGGAACAACTACGTCATGCACGCGATCGCTGCGATGGTGGACACGCTGCGGGCCGATCCGGGCACCACGGGGCTGGTGTGGGCCAACGGCGGCTACCTGACCAAGCACGCGTTCGGGATCTACTCCACGGAGCCGCCGGCGGGCGGCTTCCGCCACGCCCACCCGCAGGACGAGATCGATGCCCTGCCCTCGCGCGAGGTGGTCGCCGACCACGCCGGCGGGGCCACGATCGAGACGTGGACCGTCATGCACGGCAAGGACGGCGAGCCCGAGCAGGCCATCGTCGCCATGCTCCTCGACGACGGCCGCCGGGCGTGGGGGACCACCGACGACGCCGACGACATGGCGACGATGGCCGCCGAGGACGTCATCGGCCGACGGGTGCAGCGCAGCGCCGACGGCCGGGTCGGCCTCCTCGGCTGACCGGCGTCCGTCGCGTCAGCCGCCGGAGGGGCGGGGGCGGCTGTCGTCGTCGTAGGCGACCTCGAGGTTCTCGGCACGGAAGCGCTCGTCGCGCTGCTCGAGGGCGGCCCGCGCGTCGGCCGGCATCTCGTCGAGGATCGAGCGGAACTGCTTCGAGGCGTAGCTGATGAGCTCGCAGTCGGTGAGCGCGATGAGGGTCGCAGACCGGGGCCGGAGGTCGAGCAGGGCCATCTCGCCGAGCACGGAGCCACGGCCGGCGGTGCCGACCACATGGCCGTTGACCTTGATCTGCACCTCGCCGTCGACGACCAGGAACGCTTCGCGGCCCACCTCGCCCTGCTCCACGATCACGGCTCCCCGCTCGACCTCGACGGGCTCCCCCACGGCGGCGATCTTGTCGAGCGCGGCCTGGTCGAAGCCGGAGAAGAAGGAGATCGTGGAGAGATCGATGTCGGGCATGGCGTTCCCCTTTGGTGCAGTCGGATCGGGAGGCTAGGCGCCGGGGAGCCCGAGCGTGTCGATCATCACAGCTCCCTGGCGCAGCACCCGGGGGACGTCACCGGTGAGGTCCACGACCGTCGAGGGCGTGCCCGTGAGGGCACCTCCGTCGACGACCAGGTCGACGGCTCCGAGCAGCTGGTCGGCGGCCTGGGCCGCAGATGCCGGGGTGGGCAGGCCGTGACGGTTGGCGCTGGTGGTGGCGATGGGGCCGACCCGGGCGGCGAGCGCACGGATCAGGTCGTGGTCGGGGCAGCGCAGGCCGATGGTGTCGGCCGGCTCGCCGAGCACCCACCCGAGGCCCGAACGCCGGGGCAGCACCAGGGTGAGCGGCCCCGGCCAGTGGCGGGCGGCCAGCTCGTGGGCCAGCGGCGGGACCGCCTGCGTGAGCGCCATGGCCTGCTCGGCGTCGGCGCACAGCACCGCCACCGGCACATCGGCCCCCCGGCCCTTGCGGTCGAACAGCGCCCTGGTCGCGTCCGGGTCCGAGGCCAGGGCAGCCAGGCCGTAGACGGTCTCCGTGGGCACCACGACGAGCCCCCCACCGAGCAGCGCCTTCGCCGCCCGCTCCACCACGCCGGCGTCGTCGGCGGGCACCACGGGCGCCCTCACCGGCGGGCCACCAGGTAGCGGTCGCGGCCGGTGAGGTCGGTGCCGGTGCGGATCGCGTCGAAGCCGGCGCTGGCCGCCAAGGCCCGCGTGACCGCCCCCTGGTCGTCACCGTGCTCGGCCACCAGTGCTCCCCCGGGAGCCAGCCAGTCGACCGCCTCGGCGATGATCACCCGCAGGTCGGCCAGGCCGTCCTCGCCGGCCCGCAAGGCCTCCCGCGGCTCCCAGCCCTCCACGTCAGCGGGGAGCAGGGCGCCGTCGGGCACGTAGGGCGGGTTCGAGACGACGACGCCCACCTCGCCCCGCAGCTCCTCGGGCAGCGCCGAGAACCACGAGCCCTCCAGCAACCGCACCGTGCGGGCCCGCCGGCCGAGGCCCGTGCAGTTGGCCCGGGCCACGGCCAGGGCGGCGGACGAGCGCTCGACGCCCCACACCTCGGTCCCGGGACGCTCCGCGGCCACCGACAGGGCGATGGCGCCCGAGCCGGTGCCGAGGTCCACCACCGGACCGCCGACCCGGGCGTGCTCGGCCAACACGGCGTCCACGACGACCTCGGTCTCTGGGCGGGGGATCAGGACCCGGCGATCGACGAAGAGCTCGAGCTGGCGGAACGGCCACCGCTCCAGCACGTACTGCAAGGGCTCACCCGTCTCCCGGCGCTCGACCATGAGGCGCCAGTGGTGGTGCGAGCGGACCGTCACCGGCCGATCGGCCACCACGCGGTACGGGTCCCCGGCGGCCCGCTCGACGATCCACCGGGCCTCGTGCACCGCGTTCTCGACGCCGGCGGAGCGGAGGCGCTCGACCGTCTGGCCGTGGAGCTCTGCCCAGCTCGTGGTGTCGATGTCAGCAGCGGTCATGGAGGCATCGATCCTACGAGGCACCCCCGCCATTCTCGCTACACCACGACTGCCAGTTCCGGGGAGGGGTCAGCCGGCGGCGGCGTCGGCCAGGCGCTCGGCCTGCTCGTCCTGCACGAGCGCGTCGGAGACGTCGTCCAGCTCTCCCGAGAGCACCTTGTCGAGCTTGTAGAGCGTGAGGCCGATGCGGTGGTCGGTGATCCGGTTCTCCTTGAAGTTGTAGGTCCGGATCTTCTCGCTGCGGCCGCCGCCGCCCACCTGGTCCTTGCGGGCCGAGGACAGCTCGGCCTGCTGGCGGTCCTGCTCGAGCTGGAACAGGCGGCTCTTCAGCACCCGCAGGGCCTTGGCCTTGTTCTGCAGCTGGCTCTTCTCGTCCTGCATCGACACCACCAGCCCCGAGGGCTTGTGGGTGATGCGCACGGCCGAGTCGGTGGTGTTCACCGACTGCCCGCCCGGGCCCGATGAGCGGTACACCTGGATCTCCAGGTCGTTCTTCTCGTCGATGTCGATCTCGACGTCGTCGATCTCGGGCAGCACCGTGACGGTGGCCGACGAGGTGTGGATGCGACCCTGGGCCTCGGTGACCGGCACCCGCTGCACGCGGTGCGGGCCGCCCTCGTGCTTCATGCGGGTCCAGGCGTTGGCGCCCTTCACGACGAAGGTGATCTCGTTGAACCCGCCCATGTCGGACCAGTCGGTGTTCATCACCTCGAGGTTCCAGCCCATGCGGGTGGCGAAGCCCTGGTACATCTCGAACAGGTCCTTGGCGAAGAGGTTGGCCTCCTCGCCGCCCTCGGCCCCGCGTATCTCGACGATGACGTTGCGACCTTCGTTGGGGTCCTTGGGCAGCAGCAGGTTCTTCAGCTGCTCGGTGAGGCGGCCGACCTCGAGCTCGGCCTCCTCGGCCTCGGCCCGGAACAGCTCCTTGTCGTCGCCCTCGGACTCCTTCGACAGCTCACGCGCCGTCTCGGCGTTGCCGATGGCGCCCCGGAGCCGACCGCCGACGTCGACGATGTCCTCGAGCTCGCGGTAGCGACGGGTGGCCTGCGTGTAGCGGGTCTGGTCGGCGATGAGCTCGGGATCGCCCAGGCGCGCCTGGAGCTCGACGTACTCGCGCTCCAGCGTCTCCAGGCGATCCAGCATCGGGTCGAGGCTACCGGTGGGGTCTGCATGGCCAGGCAGCCGCCGCTCGACCGGGCACCCGGCGAAGTGGGCCGTCGAGCACGCGAGGGAGGCGTGTGGGGCGGCCCGGAACGGACAGGTCAGGGAACCGGGCCGCCCAGCACGCCATCACGGCGTGTGGAACGGCCCGGAACGTGAGGTGGTCCCTGGCGGTTGGTGAGGGCCCGGAGACCGTCACGGTCCCGGGCGCGCTGCTGCGCGCAGCGGGCGACGGCAGCTGTGGATCAGCGGCGCCAGTCGCCCTCGACGGGGGCGAGCTCGGCCGGCCGGCGCAGGTCGTCCACCATCGCCGTGATCGCCGGCAGCACGTCGCGAGCCGGCAGGGCCAGCAGCAGCGGCGCGTCGGGATCGAGGAGCAGGCGGGTGTCGGCGGCCAGCACCACGGCCTCGAGGTCGACCCCGACCGTGCAGACCACGACGACCGGTTCGCCGTCGCGCGTGCCCGTCGCCGCGGCGACGCCTCGGGGCCGGAGGCGGTCGCGGGGCTCCGCGGCCGGCGCGGCGACCAGGTGATCGCATCCGATGAGCCCCGGTTCGGCGAGCAGCGTCGTGCGCAGCCAGCGCTCGGGGACCAGGGTGGCCAGCGGGTGGTTCGGAGGCCCCTGCGGACGGCGGATGCCGCGGAGCTGGTCGACGACGCGGGCGATCGAGGCCCGGCCGTCGAGATCACCGTGCATCATCGCGGTGAGGGCCCGGTCGTACTTGCCGACGCCGACCTCGAGGATCGGGGCGCCGTCGTCGAGGGCCCGGACCACCCGGACGACCTCGAGCCCGCGGAACTCACCGGCGAGCCGGTCGCCCTCGACCACCACGTCGAGGCCTTCGGCCTCCATGACCGTCACCAGGTCGGGTGCGTCCGGCGGACCCTCACCCGGCTCGACCGGTGCCGGTTCGGCCGGCACCACCTCGCGGCCCGACGTGCGCCAGACCGTGATGTCGGTGGTGAACTCGGCCGCCTGCCGGGCCACGACGCCGGGTGCCTCGTCGGCGATGACGTGCACCTCGCTGGCGCCGGCCCGACGGGACCATGCCAGCGCAGCACCGAGCGAGTGATCGCCTTCCACCAGGACGAACGCACGCCCGTCGGCCGCCATGGCCGCGCCCGTGCCGACGTTGGCCCGGGGCGCGTCGACGCCCCACCGGTCGCGCACGAGGGCGGCGAGCTTGACGGCGTTGCGGGCCGCCTGGCGCTCGACGGCCTGCGCAACCTCGGCGGGGGTCGGCTCCTCTGGGAGGTGGGCTCGGTCGCTCAGGACCGGCGCCTCAGGACTCGGTGTCGGCGCTCTCGGCCTCGGCCGCGGCCGCGGCTGCGTCCTCGGCGTCTGCCTGGTTGCGTTCTGCGGCGGCCGGGCCCTTGCCACGACGGCCGTAGCGACGCTCGAACCGGTCGATGCGACCACCGGTGTCCACCAGCTTCTGCTTGCCGGTGTAGAACGGGTGGCACTCGCTGCAGAGCTCGACGCGGAGCTCGTCGGCAGTCGAGCGGGTCTCGAACTCGTTGCCGCACGAGCAGTGCACCGTGACGGTCTTGTACTCGGGATGGATGTCGGTCTTCATCGGTTCTGCTCCAGCAGCTCGTCGTTCGATCCGGTGCTCCGCAGGCGTTCGAGCAGGCCGTCCAGCGCATCACTGTGACCGCTCGCCCCGTCGGTGGGCAACTCCCCAAGGCTACGGCGGAGTGCGTCGCGCGCCTCGGCCCCGTCGTCTCCGACCAGGCGCTCCTCGTGGCGCGTGCCGGTGGCGCCGACGTCGATGGCCGGGAAGGCCCGGCGCTCGGCGGCGTGGCGGTCGAGGCGGATGTGCGTGGTCGCCGCGCCCATGACGGCGTCGACGACGGCGGCGTCCACGTCGGAGCCGGTGTCGATCCTCGCGGTGGCCACGAGGGTGACGGAGC
This sequence comes from Acidimicrobiia bacterium, assembly GCA_046570205.1. Taxonomy (GTDB): domain Bacteria; phylum Actinomycetota; class Acidimicrobiia; order Acidimicrobiales; family Salinilacustritrichaceae; genus Salinilacustrithrix. Next base: position 32,210 of record JBKHVG010000027.1, on the reverse strand, counting down.
CACCCTCCTCCAGCTTGCGACCGGTGCCGAAGCACCGCTTCGCGGCGTGGACAGCGGACACGTCGAGGCCACCCAAGGAGCGACCCGTGCCGGGCGAGGACGCGTGCGCAGCCCGAGCCAGGCGGGTGAGGCCGTCGACCAGGACGACGACGTCGTCGCCGGCCTCGGCCATGCGCTGGGCCCGGGCGAGGGCGAGCTCGAGCACGGCGACGTGCTCGTCGGCGGGCTTGTCGAACGCCGAGCCGTAGACGGAACCGGTCGTGACCAGGCGCTCCATCTCGGTGATCTCCTCGGGGCGCTCGTCGAGGAGCACGACGACCAGCGAGGCGTCGGGCTCGTTCACCTCGACCGAGCGGGCCACGGTCTGCAGCAGCGTCGTGGCCCCGGAGCGGGGCGGGGCGAGGACGAGCACGCGGCTGCCCTTGCCGATGGGCGCCAGCAGGTCGATGGCCCGGGTGGTGCGGTCGCCGGACTCGTCGTCGAGGGTGAGGGCGATGCGCTCGGTCGGGAAGACCGCCGTCAGCTCCTCGAAGCCAGGGCGCTCGGCGCCGGGCTCGAGGGCCACGTCGTTGACGGTGTCGATGTGCAGGATGGCCGGGTTCTTCTCGTTGCGGAAGGCGGGGCGGGCGCCACCGGCCACCACGTCACCCTTGCGCAGACCGAACTGGCGCACCTGCTTGACCGACACGTAGCAGTCGTCCTTGGAGGGCAGGAGACCGTCGACGCGGAGGAAGCCGTAGCCGTCGTCACGCAGGTCCAGCACGCCGACCACCGGCACCGGGTCGCCGCTGTACTCCTCCGGGCCGGGGACGCCGTCGCGGTTGCGGCCGCGGCGGCGGCGGCGCTTGCTGCCACCATCGGCGTCGTCGCCACCGTCGTCGCGGGGACCACCGTCGCGGCCCTCGCCGCCCTGGTCGCCACCGGGGCCGTCCTGGTCGTCGCTGCGATCGGGGGTCGGACGGGTCGGGCCGCGGTCCGCGGTCCGGTCCTGGCCGCCCCGGTCGTCCTGGCGGTCGGTGCGGGAGCCACCGGGGGCGGGGCGGTCGGCGGAGCCAGCACCACCGGCCCGCCGGGCGGCGACGCCGGTGCGGCGCCGTGCCGGCTCGGCAGCGTCATCACCGGAGGCGTCGTCGCTGTCGTCGCTGCCACCGGCCGCGTCCTCGGCCGCAGCGGGCGCGGCGTCGGGCGCCGGGGTGCTGGCGTCGGCGGATCCCTGCTCAGGCTGCTCGGCGGCGCCGGCGCCGGCCGGCGTCACGCCCGTCAGCTCCAGGATCTGGTCGATCAGGTCGGCCTTGCGCGTACGGGTCGTCGCCTTGCCGCCCAGCGCGCCGACGATCTTCTGCAGTTCGTCGCGGTCCTTGCGTTCGAGGGTCTCCCGCTCGAGGGCGTTGGCATCCACGCTCATCGTGCTCGTCGTGCTTTCGTCGTGTTCGGATGGGGTCCGCGCGGTCTCGCCATCGACGGACCGAGGACGGAGGGGAGTTCGCCCGTGGGACCACGATCCCTGGCCGGCTCCGTGCGCCGGACCCGGGCCGGTGTGCCGCGCACGCCAGACCGAGTCGCAGGCGACGATACCCCTCGGGCCCCGGCGGCTCCAACCAGACTTGTCATAGACTTGTCTACAATCGACAGCTCCGCCCGGATGCTGGAGCGCAGCACGGACGAGGTGGCCGGCATCCGCTTCGAGATCGGTGACCTGGCCGCGCTCGACGGCACGTGGGACGTGCTGTTCGCCAACGCCTCGCTCCAGTGGGTGCCCGACCACGAGGCGCTGCTCCCGGCACTCGTGGACCGCCTGCGCCCCGGCGGCACCCTGGCGTTCCAGGTGCCGGCCAACTTCGACCACCCCAGCCACACCGTGGCCGACGAGGTCGGCCGCCGCTTCGGCCTCGAGCCGCTCGACCGCAGCATCAGGGCGCTGGCACCGGGACGCTACGCCGAGGTCCTGCACTGATCAGCGGGCCACGGTGTACTGCTCGACCAGCGACGGGGACTCGGCGAGCAGGTTGAGCAGCGCCCGCTCCCCGCGGCCGTACCACTTCGAGCGGCGGCTCTGGCGCCAGGCATCCTCGACGGCGTCATCGGGAGCCTCGAAGACCAGCGGGTGCACGTAGCTGTTGCGCGCCACCGTGCGGGTGTTGTGGAGCGCGGCTGCGGCGGCGTCGGCGATCTCGGGCTCCTTCTCGGCCGAGCCCGACGCCCGGGCGGTGAGGGCTGCGGCGCTGCCGCCCCAGGTCCGGATGTCCTTGCAGTCGAGCTCCCCGCCGCTGTGGCGATCGAGGTACTCGTTCGCCGCGGCGGCGCCGAGGACCTCGCCGTCCACTGCGAAGAGCCACTCCCGGGACTCGCGCTCCAGCTCGGCGATGGCACCGGCCAGGTCCTCGTCGATGATGGTCACGTCGTGCTCGACGCCACCCTTGCCCGTGAAGGCCAGGCGGATGGCGTGGCGGGACACGTCGACGTTGGCCGGGGCCAGGGTGGAGATGCCGCGTGTGCCGTGGACGTCGACCGACGTGGGGTTGCCGATGCGCTCGAGGCTGCGATCGAGCAGGCCGACCATCGTGGCCATGGCCCGGGTCCAGCGATCGTCGGAGTCGAGGTCGCGCTCGACGGCCCGGCGCACGTCGGCCAGTTTCTCGCCCACCGTCACCAGGCGGTCGAAGTTCCAGGCGGAGCGGGCCTCGGTCCAGCGGTCGTGGTAGCGGTACTGGCGCCGACCGGCGTCGTCGGTGCCCATGGCTTGCAGGTGCCCGTCGGCGTGACGGCAGATCCAGACGTCGTCCCACGCCGGCGGGAGCACCAGCGCCTCGCAGCGCTCACGGTGCTTCCCCGTGACGACGGAGCCGTCCGGGTTCCGGAAGCTGAACCCCCGGCCCTGCCGGCGGCGGATGATGCCGGGCTCCTCGGGGTCTGCGGTGCGCAGCCCGATCGACGTGGCGAAGTGTTCGTCGGACGTGGTGGGCGGCACGCCGCGACCATCCCCACGCCCCGCCGGCGCCAGACCACGGGACCGGGAAGGGCCGGTCGCTCAGCGGCGGACGAGCTGGCGGACGAGGGCCTGGACGGCGGCGAGGTCGGCCGTGACCTCGAGGACGCGCTCCTCGCGCTCGTAGAGGTCGGCGTAGTGGGCCGGCAGCGGGGGGCGGACGCCCGTGGCCGACTCGACGGCGTCGGGGAACTTGGCGGGGTGGGCCGTGGCCAGGCACACCACCGGCGCGTCGGGCAGGCCCTCGACCCGGTCGACGGCGCCCACGCCCACCGCGGTGTGGGGGTCGACCAGCACGCCGGCCCGATCGTGGTGCTCGGCCATGACCGATCGGGTCTCGTCGTCGTCGACCCGAGCGCCCCACCAGCCGGCGGGTCGGGGTGCGTCGACGTGACCGGTGGCCCGGAACTCCGACAGCAGCTCGGCGGTGGCCCGCCCGTCCCGGTCGAGCAGGTCGAACAGCAGCCGCTCGAGGTTGGAGGAGACCTGGATGTCCATGCTCGGACTGATCGTGGGCACGACGGGCTCGGCCGTGATGGCGCCGGTCTCCAGCCAGCGGGTGAGGATGTCGTTGCGGTTGGAGGCGACGACGAACCCGGCCACGTCGAGGCCCATCTGCTGGGCGACCCAGCCGGCGAGGACGTTGCCGAAGTTGCCGGTCGGCACCGAGAAGACCGGCGCGTCGCCGGTGGCCTCCCGGACCGCCCGGGCAGCGGTGACGTAGTAGACGACCTGGGCCATCACCCGGCCCCAGTTGATCGAGTTCATCGCCGACAGATGGACATCGTCGCGGAACGGCCGGTCGGCGAAGGCCCCCTTCACGATGTCCTGGCAGTCGTCGAAGCTGCCGCCTGCGGCCACGGCGTGGACGTTGGGCGCGTCGATCGTGGTCATCTGCCGGCGCTGGACCTCCGAGACGCGGCCGCCGTCGGGGAACAGGACCACGCAGTCGAGCGCGTCGCGCCCGACGGTGGCGGCCATGGCCGCGGAGCCGGTGTCTCCCGACGTGGCGACCAGGATCGTGGCCCGGCGGCCGCGATCCTGCAGGAAGTGGTCGAAGAGGCGGCCGACCAGCTGGAGGGCGACGTCCTTGAACGCGATCGTCGGGCCGTGGAACAGCTCGAGCAGCCAGCGGCGCTCGTCGAGCCGCACCAGCGGACAGACGTCGGGATGGTCGAATGTGGCGTAGGCCTCCTCGACGATGGCGTCGAAGGCAGGCCGCTCGATCGTCCCGGCGAGGAACGGCCACATCACCGCCGACGCCACCTCGGCGTAGGACTCCCCGCCGGTCAGGTCGGGCAGGGTGGGAAACCGCACCGGGACGTACAGCCCGCCGTCGGGCGCCAGACCGGTGAGCATGGTGTCGGCGAAGTCGAGCTGCGGGGCGTCCCCGCGGGTCGAGGTGTACCGCAGTGCGTCGGTGGTGGTCGTCACGGGCCGAGGACCCGCAGGACCGTGTTGACGTTGCCCACGTCCGGGTGCTCGCGCAGGTCGTCGAGGGTGGCCCGGAGGTCGGCCTCCCGCGCTGTGTGGGTGATGAAGAGCACCCGGGCGTCGGCGCCGGCGTCGATCTGCTCCATCGAGCGGATCGACACGCCGCGCTGGCCGAAGATGCCCGCCACCGCGGCGAGGGCGCCGGGCCGGTCGTGGAGGTCGAGGTTCAGGTAGTACTCCGACCGCAGCTGCTCGATGGGCACGATCGGGGCCGGCTCGCTGGTGGTGATGGTGGCGTGGGTGCCCTTGCGCAGGTTGCCGGCGGCGTCGATCAGATCACCGAGGACGGCGCTGGCGGTGGGCCCCCCACCTGCGCCGCGGCCGTAGAACATGAGGTCGCCGACGGCGGCGCCCTCGACGAAGACGGCGTTGAACGAGTCGCGCACCGAGGCCAGCGGGTGGGTGTCCGGGACCATGGTGGGGTGCACCCGGGCGGCGATGCCGTCGACGCCGAAGGACTCCACGATGGCGAGCAGCTTGATGACGTAGCCGAGCTTGGTGGCCTGGGTGATGTCGGCCCGGGTGAGCCCGGTGATGCCCTCGACGTGGACGTCGTCGAGGACGATCCTGCTGCCGTAGGCGATCGAGCCGATGATGGCCGCCTTCGCCGCCGCATCGTGCCCCTCGACGTCGGCCGTGGGATCGGCCTCGGCGTAGCCCAGCGCCTGGGCCTCGGCCAGGGCGTCGGCGTACTCGGCACCCTCGTCGGTCATCTTCGTGAGGATGTAGTTCGTCGTGCCGTTGACGATGCCCATGACCCGGGCGATGTGCTCGCCGGCGAGGGACTCGCGCAGCGGCCGGATGAAGGGGATGCCACCGGCGACGGCCGCCTCGAAGAGGAGGTCGACGCCGGCCGCGTCGGCGATGGCGAACAGCTCGGCGCCCGACGCCGCCAGCAGCGCCTTGTTGGCCGTGACCACCGGCTTGCCGCCGGCGAGGGCCTTGGCCACCAGCGTGCCGGCCGGTTCGACGCCGCCCATGAGCTCCACGACCACGTCGACGTCGGCGTCGTCCACCACCTCGAGCGGGTCGGTGGTGAACCGCACGGCATCGAGCCCACCGGCCCGGGGCTTGTCGAGCGACCGCACGGCGACGGGACCCAGCTCGAAGCGCAGGCCGGTGCGGGCCTCGATGTCCGGGCCTCGTGTGGCGAGCAGGTCGACGAGCGAGCCGCCGACCACGCCGCAGCCCAGGAGCCCGACGCGGATGGTGGTTGCGGCCATGGCCGGCCACGGTAGCCAGCCCCCCGGCGACCCCCCGCACGCATAGCCGACGCCCCTCGAGGTGGTCACGACGCTCGGCGGCGGCTGCACCCGGATCCGGCCGGTCGGACCTAGATGACGTCGTTGCGCACCAGGTCGTCGAACGACTCGCGACGCACCACCAGCCGGGCGTCACCATCCCGGCAGAAGACCACCGCCGGCCGCAGGACCTTGTTGTAGTTCGAGCCCATCGAGTGGCCGTAGGCGCCGGTGACCGGCGTGGCCAGGACGTCGTCGACCGCCACGTCCTCGGGCACCCAGCCCTCTCGTACGAGCAGGTCGCCCGACTCGCAGTGCTTGCCCACGACCCGCACCGGCTTGGTCCGCGCCGCGTCGGCGGCCCGGGGCAGGAAGGTCTCGTAGCCGGAGCCGTAGAGGACCGGCCGGGGGTTGTCCGACATGCCGCCGTCGACCGAGAGGAAGGTGCGCACACCGGGGATGTCCTTGATGGTGCCCACCGTGTACAGCGTCACCGCCGCTGCGGCGGCGATGGAGCGACCCGGCTCCGCGGTGATGCGGGCGGTGATGCCGGCCTCGCGGGCGGCGGCCTGGATGGCGCCGCCCCAGTCGGCCATGGTCGGTGCGGTCTCGCCCTCGACGTACGGGACGCCGAGCCCGCCGCCGATGGAGAACTCGGGCAGGTCGTGGGTGGTGACGAAGGGGACCATGGCTTCGACGGCGTCGTGGAACGACTCGGCGACGAACACCTGGGAGCCGATGTGCATGTGGATGCCGACCAGATCCACGGCGGGCGACGCCGTGGCCAGCTCGATGGCGCGGCCCGCCGCGCCGGAGCGCAGGCCGAAGCCGAACTTGGAGTCCTCCTGGCCGGTCATCACGAACTCGTGCGTGTGGGCCTCGATGCCCGGCGTGATCCGCAGCAGGATGCGGGGCGCGAGGCCGTCGTCCTGGTGCAGGCGGGTGAGGCGCTCGAGCTCGTCGAAGCTGTCGACGACGATGCGCCCGACGCCCACCGTGCGGGCGTAGGCCAGCTCGGCCAGGGACTTGTTGTTGCCGTGCAGCACCAGCTTCTCGGCGGGAACGCCGGCGGTGAGGGCCACGTGCATCTCGCCGCCCGTGGCGACGTCGAGGTCCATGCCTTCCTCGTGGACGAGGCGGGCCATGGCGACGCACAGGAACGCCTTGGTGGCGTAGGCCACGCCGTCGGGGAAGGCCTCGACCGCCTCGCGGCAGCGGTTGCGCAGGTGCTGCTCGTCGTAGACGAACAGCGGGGTGCCGAACTCGGCGGCGACCTCGACCAGGTCACAGCCGCCGATGGACAGCCGCCCGCGCTCGTCGATCGTCGAGTGCTCGGGCAGCAGGTGGGTGGGCAGCGGACCGGCCACTACATCGACTCCGGGGCCGAGACGCCGAGCAGGTCCAGGCCGATGGCGAAGCCGATGCGCGCCGCCTCGACCAGCCACAGGCGGGCCTGCGTGAGCTCGGCCGGCACGTCACCGATGACGTAGCAGTCGTGGTAGAAGCCGTGGAACCGGTCGGCGAGCTCGCGCACCCAGTTGGTGACCGTGTGCGGGGCCCGCTCGCGGGCGGCCCGGGCGACCGTCTCGGGCAGCTCGGACAGCGTCCGGAGCAGCTCGATCTCGCGCTCGTGGGTGAGCACCGACAGGTCCACGTCGGCGAGCGGCGAGCGGGACACGCCGGCCTCCTCGGCGCGGCGACCGATGGAGTGGATGCGGGCGTGCGCGTACTGCACGTAGAAGACCGGGTTGTCGTTGGACCGGCTGGTGACCAGGTCCAGGTCGATCGTCTGCTGGCTGTCGACCGACTGCAGCAGGTAGGTGAGGCGGGCCACGTCGGCACCGACCTCGTCGATGAGGTCGCGCAGCTCGATGATGTCGCCCGCCCGCTTGGAGAGCTTGACCTCCCTGCCGTCCCGCTCGAGCCGCACGATCTGGACGAGGGGCACCTCGAACTCCGCCGGGTCGTGGCCGAGGGCCTGGATGGCGGCCTTCATCCGGGTGACGTAGCTGTGGTGGTCGGCACCCCACACGTCGATGAGCAGGTCGAAGCCCCGGGAGAACTTGTCCCGGTGGTAGGCGATGTCGGGCAGCAGGTAGGTCGGCTCGCCATCGGACTTGACGAGGGGGCGGTCCTTGTCGTCGCCGAACGTCGTCGAGCGCAGCCAGGTCGCCCCGTCCGCGTCGTAGACGTGGTCGCGCTCGCGCAGCTCGGTGAGCGCGGCATCCATCGCTCCGCTGTCGACCAGCGCTTGCTCGGACGACCACACGTCGAAGTGGACGTGGAACGCGTCGAGCACCTCCCGCTGGTCGGCCAGGGCCCGGTCGTACCCCCACCGCCGAACCGCGTCGACGCCCGCGTCGGCCACCTCGTCGGGCATCTCGGCGGCCCAGTCGGCCACGTACTCGCCGCCGTAGCCGCCTTCGGGCAGGTCGGTCCCCCGCTTGCGGGCCAGGAGCGAGGCGGCGTAGTTCGCCATCTGGACACCGCGGTCGTTCAGGTAGAACTCGCGGGTCACGTCGAAGCCGGCGCGGGCCAGCACGCGGGCGACCGAATCCCCGTAGGCGGCACCCCGGCCGTGTCCGGCGTGCAGGGGGCCGTTCGGGTTGGCCGAGACGAACTCGACGTTCACCTTGGTACCCGTGCCGACGTCGAGGCGGGCGAAGCCGTCGGTGCCGCCCTCCACGACCTCGACCAGCACGTCGTGGAGCCACGACGGAGCGAGGCGGAAGTTCACGAAGCCGGGGCCGGCGATCTCGACGGCTTCCACGTGCGCGATGCCGGCCTGCTCGAGCGCGGCGACGAGGTCGGCGGCGAGGTCGCGAGGAGACCGGCCGGCGGCCTTGGCCGCTGCCATGGCGATGTTGCACGACCAGTCGCCGTGCTCCCGGCGAGCGGGACGCTCGATCGTCCAGGTGACGGCGGTGGGATCGAGGCCGATGCCGGCGGCGGCCGACTCGACCGCTGCGGCGAGCGTGTCGCGGATCAACAGGGGGCTCCAGAGGTCAGGGGAGGTGTGCGGGTTCAGCCGTTGCGCAGCAGCACGGCGCTGACGCGATCGATGAGGTCGAGCGGCTCGAACGGCTTGGTGACGTAGTCGTCGGCGCCGGCCTCGAGGCCCTGGCGGACGTCGGCTCCCTGGGCCTTCGCCGACAGCAGGATCACCGGGATCGACCTCGTGTCGGGCGACCCCTTCAGGGCGCGCACCAGCTCGAGGCCGGACATCTTCGGCATCATCACGTCGGACACCACCACGTCGGGGTGGCACTCCTTCGCCACGGCCAGGCCCTGCTCGCCATCCTCGGCCCGCAGCACGATGAACCCCTCCATCTCGAAGTTCACCTCCAGGAGCTGGAGGATCGTCGGATCGTCCTCGACCACGAGCACGGTGGGCGCAGGCATGGAACGAGCCTACGGGTGTGGGCGCGGACCGGCCGAAGCGGATGCGGCGGGCCTGCGAGGCTGCGCTACGCTCCGCTCCCCCCAGCCCTCGTAGCTCAGCGGATAGAGCATCGCCCTCCGGAGGCGTGTGCGGGCGTTCGAGTCGCCCCGAGGGCACCACGGTGCAGCGGGCCCCGACCGCCAGGCGGTCGGGGGGCGCACACATCGCTCACCGGCGACCCGCGTTGTAGAGCACGTACCCGGCGGCAGGGCCGTGGGGTCGGCTCAGCGCCAGGAGTCGAGGAGCAGGCGGGCGTCGGTGGCGTCGGCGTCGATGGCGGTGCCGAACCAGATCGGCGCCAGGAAGGCGAGCAGGGCCACCGCGGCGACCACCAGCACCCACGGCGCGACCCGTCCCGCCCGCCCCGGCAGCGTCCGGGTGCCGGCGACGAGGACGAGCGCGGCGAACGGCACGATCGGCGCCAGGTAGAACAGGTACCCCTCCCCCAGGCCGAGCCACGGGAGGTACAGCGCGGCGCCCAGGCCGAGGACCACGGCGAGGGCCCGGTCCCGGCGCCGCACCACCTGCCACAGGACGAGGGGGAGGGCGGCGAGCATCGGCCACCACAGCGCCGGGTTGCCGACCATCACGACGCGGGCGGTCGTGCCCTCGGGGACCTGGCACGGCTCGTCGTCGGTGCGGGGGCAGCGCTCGAGGTACGACAGGACGGGGCGCTCGAGCACCAGCCACCCGAGGGCCGGCGACCGGTACGGGTGGGTGTGCTCGAGCTCGCGGTGCATGCGCACCAGGTCCCGGTGGTGGAAGACGAGCCCCGCCACCCGCTCGGTGATCGGCGCTTCGCAGTCGAGCTCGGGGCAGCGCTGCTCGTACACCTTGGACTCGGTGTAGTTGGCGAAGAACCCCCCGTAGCTGGCGACGTAGACGGCGAGGGGGACCACCACCAGGGGCAGGGCGGTCGCCACGGCACCTTCGAGCAAGGAGCCGACCCACCCCCGCTCGGGGCGCCGGCGGCGGACCTCGCCCCACAGGCACACGAGCACCGCAGCGGCCAGCATCGGGGCCGCCGACCACTTGGTCCCGACCGCCAGGCCGAAGGCGACGCCGGCCCCCCAGAGCTCCGGCCCGGCGGGCAGGAAGCGCCGGCTGACGCGGGCACCGGCTCGCTCCCGGTGGTGGCGCAGGAGGAGGAGCAGCGCGAGGGAGACGAAGAGCGCCAGGGCGGCGTCCAGCATGCCGATCCGGCTCGTCGTGATCGCCAGGCCGTCGAGTGCGACCAACGCCGCCGCCGCGGCTGCCAACCACCGGTCCCGCAGGAGCAGCAGACCGGCCCCGTAGGTCACCAGGACGGTGACCGTCCCGGCGACGGCCGAGCCGATCCGCCACCCCACCGGATCGAAGCCGAGAGCGGCGATGCCGGCGGCCAGCACCCACTTGCCGACCGGCGGGTGCGCCGGCCGCTCGATCTCCACGCCCCGCTCGACCATGGCATGGGCATCGTTGGCGTAGTAGCTCTCGTCGAACTGGATCCGGTCGACGTGGCCGAGGTCCACCATCCGCAGGAGGGCGGCGACCACGACGATCGCGAGCGGGACGGCCACGGCCGGCCAGGAGCGGCGGGCGGGCACGGTCAGTCGGAGAAGCGGAGGAGCGGGGCGAACGGGCCTCGCTCGAACGAGGCGCGGACCGGATCGGGGTACGACTCGACCTGGGACGGATCGACGAGGACGCGCTCGAGGCGGAACGCCCCCTCGGTGCCCTCGAACGACAACCGGTCGACCGCGGTGAGCCGGTCGCCGTCGAACTGCAGCAGCTGCATCTGGTACGGCAGGTCCTCGGCGTCGGCGAGCGCACCGACGCCGGTGGCGCCTGCGCTGCCGGTCTCGACGACGACGGTGCCCGCCTCGTAGCGCAGGTCGAAGCGGTGCGTGTGGCCGGCCAGGCCCACGGCGACGTCGCCCAGCGCGTCCGCCAGCTGACGGGCGCTGTGGACGGCGACGACGTCGGGGCGCTGGGACCGGACCCGGCGGGCCAGGTCGTCCGACGCCCGCTCGACCTGGGCGTCGTAGACCCGGCGCGGCAGCCGGTTGTCGGCGGTGAAGGTGGGGTCGGCCATGCCGAGGATGCGGACGTCGCCCACCCGTGCGATGCCCGGGTCGAGCACCTCGACGCCGGCGTCGGCGAGCGCACGACGGATCCTCGGGTGGTCGTGGTTGCCGGGGACGACGTAGTACGGCACGCCGATGCGGGCGATGCGCTGCACGACGAGCTCCTCGAGGGTGGCACCGAAGCTGGTGAGGTCCCCCGTGTCGATGATGGCGTCGACGCCGAACCGCTCGGCCGTCTGCTCCACCAGCTCGATGCCGACGGGGTTCGAGTGGAGGTCGGACACGTGGAGCAGCGTCACGTCGCTGGCGGTCGGTGCGGAACCGCCTCCCTCGACGGAGCGGTACAGCCCGACGAGGCGGGCGGACAGCGCCTCGAGCCGCGTCTCGACCACGGACACGTCGTCGATGTGGCGCTGCACCGTGTTGACGATGTCGGGCGCCGCCGCCAGCGACCCCTCGAACCGCGGCTGGTCGAACGACCGGGGCGAGAAGCTCGAGAAGGCCAGCGCGCCGGCCAGCACCACGAACCCGACCGAGCCGGCCGTGGTGGCCCCGACGTAGCGGAGCCGCCGGCGCGGCAGGAGGAGGCCCACGACGACACCCGCAGCGACGGCGACGGCGAGGCTTCGGAGGACCAGGCCGCGCAGGAGCGGCTCCATGTCGTCGTCCACGTTGGCCCGCACCTGCGCGAGCGGGTCGGAGCCCCGGGCCAGGTCGCCGGCCAGCGCCCCGGCCTGCTGCAGGTCGATGCGGTCGACGCGGACGTCGAAGCCGACCGGGCCGCGGTGGCTGTCGGCGACCAACCGGCCGAGCGGCGGGAGGTCGAGGTTGGTGTCGCTGTCGCGCACGCCCACGTCGATGGTGACCGAGCCGGGCCCGAGCGGGCCCCGCGTGTCGGGTTGCAGGGCGAAGCTCAGGGCACCGGCCGCGGCGCCGAGGAGCAGGCAGCCGAGGATGGCACCGGCGCCACGTCGGTGCTGCACCACGAGGTCGCTCCATCTCGACACGTCCCCTCTGTACCCGCTGCGGGGCCCGAGCGCCTCGCGGGGCGCCGAGCCGGGCGGGGTCGCGTCGACTACCGCGACCCCCACCATCGTCCTCGCCGACGGCACCACATGGACGAACCCGGGCATCGACAGGCACACCGAGGACGGGGTGCGCGTGGACGACGGCGATGACCCGGGCGTCTACGACGAGATCGGGGAGGCGTCCTGGCCCCTTGCCACTACGACCGAGCGTCGGCCCCGGGGCGCCGTCGCGCCGCGGCCTCGCAGAGCGCGTCGACCACCTCGCTGATGGGGGCACCCTTGCTGACCTGGGCCTGGGCGCCAGCCTGCAGCACCGCATCCCGGGTCAGGTCGTCGGCGGCCGCCGAGAACACGACGATGGTCGGCGGGTGGTCGCCGGCGCGCAGCGCGGGCACGAGGTCGAGTCCCCAGACCGCACCGAGGCGCAGGTCGAGCAGCACCACGTCGGGTCGGTGGGCGTCGACGGCGTCGATCGCCCCCGCCGCGTCGAGCGCGGTGCCCACGACGGCGACGCCCGGGTGGGGGGCCAGCGTGGCGACCATCGTCTCGATCAGGATCTCGCTGTCGTCGACGAGGACCACCCGCACCACCTCGCCTGGCTGCCCCTGCACCTCGACATGGTGCCCCGCCCCGACGGTGCGAGCTGGGACCGACCCCGGCGTGCGATCATCGGGCCGTGCCGGACCTTTCGGACATCCCCGACGAGGGCGAGGTCGCATCCGCCCGCGTCCGGCTCGAGGCGGTCTCGCGCATCGCGCAGATCGGCACGTGGGAGGCCGACATCGCCAGCGAGCGGCTGTGGTGGTCGAGCAACGCATACCGGATCTTCGGTTTGCCGGAGTCGGTGGAGCCGTCGTTCCAGCTGTTCCTGCGGACGGTGCACCGCGACGACCGGGCCCGCCTGGTGGAGACCCACCGCGACGTGCTGGCCGATCCGGCGCCCTACTCGATGGAGCACCGGCTGGTCCGCCCGGATGGTTCCATCCGGCACGTCCGCGGGGAGGTCGAGGTCGAGGTCGAGGACGGCCAGGTCGTGCGCCTGCTCGGCATCATCCAGGACATCACCGACCACATGACCCTGACCAGGAACCTGGTGGAGACCGAGTCCCGCCGACGGGAGCTGCTCCACCGCCTGCTCCGGACGAGCGAGCACCAGCGGGCCGAGCTGGCCGGCGACCTCCACGACGGGCCCATCCAGATGCTGACGGTGGCGGCCATGCGGCTCGAGCACCTCGGCATGGTCGAGGTGCATCCGCCGGCGTGGCTGCCCGATGCCGTGCAGACCGTGCGCGGCACCGTGGTGCAGCTGCGCGACGTCCTGGTCGAGCTGCACCCCCGAGCCGGTGCCGGCGATGGCCTCGATGCCACCCTCACCCAGCTGGCGCTCACCATCGTCCCCGACCTCGACGTCGAGGTCGTGGTGCGCGGCGAGACCACCGACCAGGAGGCGCGCGCCGTGTTCGGCATCGTGCAGGAGGCGCTCTGGGACGTCCGCGAGGGCGATCGGGCCCGTCATCTGGACGTGTGGGTCGAGGTCGGCGACGACGGCGTCGATCTGACGCTCACCGGGGCCACGACAGAGGCGTCGCCCGACGGCGTGCTGCTGCGGAGGGCGGGGCTGGTCGGCGTGCGCGAGCGCACCGAGGGCCTCGGGGGCCGGTGCACGCTGGAGGACTCCCAGGGCGATCCCGTCGTGCGGTGCCTGCTGCCGCGGATCCAGGCCGGCGCGGAACATGTCTGAGACGCTGGAGCTCCAGCGGCTCCTGGGCCATCTCCGGCGGGCCCACCGGTTGGCCGCCGTGGGAAGCTGGGAGGCCGAGGTGGACAAGGAGGTGCGGCTCCGGTGGTCGCCGGAGGTCGCCGCCATCGCACGGTGGCCCGAGGGGACCCAGCCCACCTACGAAGCCTTCGTGGGGATGATCCACCCCGACGACCGCCCGCTCTTCCTCGAGATGCGAGCCAGCGCGCTCGCCGGGGAGCGGCCCTACGCCATCGACCTGCGCATCCAACGGCCCGACGGTGAGCTGCGGCGCATCCACCTGGCTGCCGACGTCGTGCGCAACGGGGACGGAAGCCCGGTGCGCCTGGTGGGTGCGGTGCAGGACCGCACCGAAGAGCTCGACGGGCTGCGGCGGTTGCGGGTCACCGAGGTGGCCCGCCGTGACCTGCTCCAACGGGTGCTCGACGCCGCCGACATCGAGCGGGCTCGCCTCGCCCGTCACCTGGCCAGCGGGCCCATCGAACGCCTGGTCGACATCGAGCGCCGCTTCGTGGAGGACATGCCGGACGAGCCCCTGCAGGTGTGGGTCGACGGTCTGGCATCGGTGCGCAAGGCCATCGAGTCGCTCGCCCGGACACTCACCGACATCCAGGCCGAGCCCTCCACCGTCGGGCTGGCCCAGATCGTCGAGGAGCTCGCCGCCGAGTCCGCGCCCGACGTCGAGGTCCACGTCGAGGTCGCGCCCGACGTGACGTTGCGCCCGCCGGTGCAGGCGACCCTCCTGCGGGTCGTGCAGGAGGCGCTGCACAACGTGCGCAAGCACGCCGATGCGGCTCGCGCCGAGGTGCGGTGGCACCTGCACGACGGCTGGGTGCACGTCGCCGTGACCGACGACGGCCGGGGCTTCGACGTGGACTCCGTGCGGGGCCTGGCCGGACACCTCGGCTTGGTGTCCATGCGGGAGCGCCTCGAAACCCTCGGCGGCCACGTCGAGATCCGGTCCCGTCCGGGACGGACCACGGTGGAGGCACGGATGCCGCTCGCCTGAGCGGCACGGTCAGTGCGGCGCGTCCCGACCGACCGACACCAGCCCCATCGACGACGCGATCACGACGGCCTCGAGCTGGGAACGGGCGTCGAGCTTGCCGAGGATGTTGCGCACGTGGTTCCGCACGGTGTGGTGGCTGAGGTACAGCAGCCCGCTGATGTCCACCGTCGTCCGGCCCTCGGCCAGGCCGCGGAGGACGTCGAGCTCGCGCTCGGTGAGGCCCACCGGCGCCGTGGTGGGACGGTTCAGCCAGCTGATCGCCGCCGACAGCGTCTGGGCGTCGAACAGCGCCTCGCCGGCGTGGACGCGCAGCACGCCCTCGGCCAGGTCGTCGAGGTCGGCGGACTTGCGCACGAACCCGGCGCAGCCGGCGGCGACCGCCTCGGCCGCGGCCTGCACGCCCTCGCTCGCCGTGAGGATGACGGACCGGACGGGTCCCTCGAGGCCTTCGATGCTGCGGGCGAGGTCGACCCCGGTGCCGTCGGGAAGCGTGTAGTCGAGGACGGCGACGTCGGGGTGGACGTCCAGGACGACCGCGTGGCCCTCGGCCACCGACGCCGCGGATCCGACGACCTCGATGCCATCGGCCCGGCCGAGCGCCATGCCGATCGACTCGCGGACCATGGCGTGGTCATCGACGATGACCACCCGGCAGGTCTCCGCGCCGGCTGCGATCTCCATGCTCCTCGCAGCCGTCCCCACAGCGACGAGGGTATCCGGGTGGCGTCGGCACCAAACGGGGTCGGCCCCGCCGGCGGTACGGTCCGGGCCATGGACGACGGCCGGGACCGCCATGCCCGGCACGTGCGCGGGCTGGTGGCGGCCAGCGACGTCCTCGCCCGCCCGGGTCTGACGGCGGCCGGCCGGCTCCGACGGCTGTGCGAGGCCGCCCACCACGCCGTGGCCGCGCACCGCACGGCGGCCCTGGTCGCCGGCGGGAGCACCCCGTTCCGGGCCCAACATCGGATCGGGCCCGCGATGGAGCCCGGCGCGGAGGAGGCAGAGCAGGTCCTGCTCCGGGACGGTGCGGTGCTGGAGCGGTTGGTGCGGCGCGAGGTCGTGGTCCTCTCCGGTGCCGACCGGCCGCCCGGGAGGGGCGAGATCGCCCTCGCCCCCATGACGCTCGAGGGAGACCTCCTCGGCTGCATCTGCGTCGAGGGCGATCCCGCCGGCGTCCAGCAGGTCGACGACCTGACCGCGGACACGCTCGCGGGCCTCGCCAACATGGCCGCCCACGTGCTGCTCGCCGAGCGGCTCCGCACGGACGGCGCCGAGGTGCTGTCGCGGGAGCTGCTGACGGAGCAGCGCAACCGGCGACGGATCGCGAACCGCCTGCACGACGGCCCCCAGCAGATCCTCGTGTCGCTGCGCATGCGGCTCCAGATGCTCGAGCGCGACTGCGACGCCCAGCTCGCCGACGACCTGCACCGGCTCGCCGAGTACGTGGAGGCCGCCCGCGACGACCTCCGGGCACTGATCCTCGACCTGGACACCATGACGGGTCACACCGTGCTCACCAACGCGCTCCGGTCGCTGCTCGAGACGAACGGCTCGGTGGCGTCGTGGCAGACCTCGTTCGAGGCCGGCGACGGCGTCGACGACGTCAGCGAGGAGACCCAGCTCACCGTCGAGCGCGTCGTGCAGGAGGCGCTCGCCAACGCCCGTCAGCACGCGCGGGCCACGAGCGTGTGGCTCCGCGTGCGCTGCGACGACGGCACCGTGACGGTGGTCGTGTCCGACGACGGCGTGGGCATCCCGCCGCACGTGTCCACGGCGGGCACGGGCAACGGGGGCATCCGGGCCATGCACGAGCGGATCTGGCTGGTGGGCGGCACGCTGCACATCGACAGCCGCCCGGACCGGGGCACGCGCGTCGTGCTGACCGCGCCCCGGCATCCCTGAGGCGGTCCGACGTCCCGGGATCACATGACTCATCCGTGCCTTGTGGGGACGCGGAGGTGCACGGAGACTGACGACGTGCATGACAGCGCGTCCCCGTCCGGCGGAACCGACCTGGCGGCCCGGACGACGAGCGTGGCCCTCATCGAGGACCAGCAGGTCCTCGCCGGCGCCATCCAGCGGTCCCTGTCGATGACGGGGGACCTCGAGGTGGTCGGGTGCGCCGCGTCGCTGACCAGCGGCCTGGAGCTGGTGGGCGGGCTGCAGCCCGACGTGCTGGTGAGCGACTACCGGCTCTCGGACGGCGACGTGCCGAGCCGGCTCGGCGAGATCCTGGCCGCCTCCCCCCGCACCCGGGTCCTGGTGTTCACCGCCTGGCCCGACGAGAACAGCTTCCTCGAGGCGATGTCGGCCGGGGCATCGGGGTTCCTCGACAAGGCGAGCCCGTTCGAGGAGTTCGTCGACGCCGTGCGCAAGGTGGCCCGCGGCGAGGTCGTGGTGGCCCCCCGGTTCCTGCCGGCCCTGACGAGGAGGGCGGCCGGGAACGACGCCACCGCGCTCTCCCGGCGCGAGCTCGAAGTCCTCCAGCTGCTCTCCGACGGGCTCAGCACCGTCGAGGTCGCCGACCGGCTCCTCCTCTCGGTGAACACCATTCGCAACCACATCACCCACGTGCTGTCGAAGCTGGGCGTGCGATCCCGCCTGGAGGCGGTGAACGTCGGCGTGCGCCGGGGTCTCATCCGCTTCGACCCGCCGGCCTGACGCTGGGCCGGGCGACCCACGGGGCGACCCCTCAGCCGCAGGCCGCGCCCGCCGGTTCCTCGGGCACGTATCCCACCTGTGTCGTCGTGGTCGTGCTCGTCGTGGTCTCCTCGCCAGCCTCCGTCGTGCTGGACGGCAGCTCGGGGACGGTGGGTGACGGCTGCTCGTGCAGCGTCGTGAAGTCGGGCCCGGCGACGAGCACGACCTCGCCCAGCTCCAGGTCCTCGTCGACGCCGAACCGCACGGAGCCGGTGACGTACCGGGCGAGGAGCACGGCCCGGGCCTCGTCGCCGGGAGCGTGGTGGATCGCCGTGGCCGTGGCCGGCTCGGTCGTGTCACCTGGCGTCCCGGTGGAGAACCCGATCTCCTCGAGGGCGGCCGTCACGTCGCCGGCCAGGCCGGCGACGCCGATGCCGTTCAGGACGGTGACCTCCACGAGCCCAGGGGTCAGCTCGTCGGGATCGAGTCCCCGGAAGATGTTGAAGATCGGCTCGGCCTCGGCGGCGTCGAGCTCGAGCACCGAGGCCCCACCCGCGGTCCGGAACGGCTCCGCCGGCGTGCTGAAGGTGCGCAGGGATTCCGCATCGAAGGACGCGAACCGGCGGCCGAGGGACACGATGTCGCTGGCGCTGAGCGTCGGGTCGAGCCCCACGAAGTCGACCCCCACGCCGACGAGCTCGTTGAGCGTGACCGGGTTCGTGAGCCCCTTCGAGACGGCCTTGCTGATCGCCTTGCGGATGAACTCCTGCTGGCGCGTCATGCGGCCGAGGTCACCGCTCGGATCCGTGCGCCAGCGGCCGGTGTCCGTGTCCTGGATCTCGAGGTGACGGGACCGGGCGAAGGCCAGGGCCTGCTGGCCGTCGAGGTTCACGCACCCCGCCGAGTCGACCCGGAGACCGGAGAAGTCGTCACGGACGGGATCGCTGAAGTAGATCGGCACGCCGCCGATGGCCTGCACCAGACCCCGGAAGCCGACCAGGTCCACCTCGACGTAGTGGTGGATCGGGATCCCGAAGTTCTGGCGGATCGTGTCGACCAGGACCTCGCGTCCCCGGGAGAACGCCACGTTGATGCGGTTGCTCTCGCCCGTGTCGGCGATCGGGACCCACAGGTCGCGGGGCAGCGACAGCAGGTAGGCCTCGCCGGCGTCGGGGTCGACCCTGAGCACCATGATCGTGTCGGTGCGCTGCACCACACCTTCGGTGAAGGTCCCGTCGTCGTCGAAGAAGCCGGCATCGGCGGGGTCGTCCGGGTCGAGCCCGTCGCGCGTGTCGGAGCCCACCAGCAGGTAGTTGCGGGGCTCCCCCGACGCGGGCGGCACGTCGATGGTGACGTCGAAGCGGGAGATCTGGCCGAACCGGACGTTGAGGTAGGACGCGCCGGCGGCCGACAGCAGCAGCACGAAGGTGAGCAGCGCACCGGCGGCGACGAGGGCGCGCTGGCCGAGGGAACGCCGCTGGTGCGCGGCCAGGTGCTTGCCCGACACGTCGGACGACGGTACTGCCGCCTCCGGGGCGTCACCCAGTCGCCGACCACGCCTGGAGCCTCGCCAGCAGCGCGGACGCGTGGGCCGCGGCGGCAGCCATCGAGCCGGCCAGCAGGGCGAGCTCCACCCGCAGGAGGAGGTCGTCTCCGAGGGCGAGCACCACCAGCGCGACGGCCACACCGATCCCCCAGCCGGCGGTCACCCGCAGGTGCCCGGCGAGGGCGATGCCGGCGTGCCCGAGCACGTGGGCGAGCATCACCGCAGCGGCCGCCGCCGCCAGCAGCGACAGGTCGCGGCGGTCGAGCACGAAGTCGGCGCCGAACCCGACCCGCACGGCCCACGGGCCGAGCACCCACGCACCGACCACGGCGGCGACCCCCAGGCCGGCCACCACGGAGACGAGCCGGCGCACCAGCCCGACGAAGCCATCCCGATCGCCGACTGCCTCCAGGCGAGCCAGGCCGGGGAGGAGCGATGACTGCACCGCCTGGAAGAAGAACAGGGGGATGCGGGCGATGAGCAGCGCGGCCAGGAACCGGCTGGCGGCTGCCTCCTCGCCGGGTGCGGCCAGCAGCGCCACGGCGATGGGGCCGCCGTTCACCAGCAGCTGGGCCAAAGCCTGTCCGCCCACGAGCGGGGCGACCTGGCGGTGCAGCGGCGGCACGGGAGGTCCTGCGGTCGCGGCCGCGCCCCATCGACGGTGGAAGACCACCACGGGGACCAGCGGCGCCACCGCGACTGCGAGCGCGTACGGGACCGGGTCGTCGACGCCGGAGGCGGCCAGCGCCACGGCGACGGCGAGGCGGGTGGCCGAGTCGAGCGCGATGCAGGCCCCGTAGCGACCGAAGGACCCGGTGCCGGCCAGGGCGGCCCGGGTCAGGTGGTTCGGCGCGAAGGCCACCACCGCGAGCACGAGGCCGGCGGCCACCCCGGGGCGAGCACCGAAGAGCGCCTCGGACCCGGCGAAGGCGACCGCGGCGACGATCCCCACGGCGGGGAGCCCGAGACCGATCGCCGTGCGAGCTCCGGCGATCGAGACCGGCCGTGCCCCCTCCCCTCGGGCCGCCCGCGCTCCCACGAGGCGCGCCACCTCCTGCTCCACCGGCATCCAGACGGTGGCGGTGACGATGAACACGGCCGACCACAGCACCGAGATCGGCGCGTAGCCCTGCGGACCGAGGGCCCGGGCCGAGACGGCGAGGAAGCCGTAGGTGGTGGCGCTGGCGGCGACGAGACCACCGCCGACGGCGAGGGCCCCGGGGGGCAGCGCGCCGGGAGCCACGCGCCAATCGTGGGAGGCGTCGCGACAGCGGGTCAAGTCCGAGCGTCTGGGGCGCTGGCCCTAGAGTCCGGCCATGGCTCTGACCGACGTCGTCACCGGAGAGACCGCCCGCTGGACCAACCAATGGCTCGAGCTCAAGGCCGAGGTCATCGACACCAGCCTGTGCACCGGCTGCGCCGGCTGCGTGATCTCCTGCCCCCACGACGTCATCGGCTACGAGCACGGCTCCGGGGGCTACAAGCCCTTCCACCTCGAGGAGGAGCTCGGCCCCGACAACTGCATCCACGGGGAGAAGGGCTGCACCTCCTGCACCCGGGCCTGCCCGCGCTTTCGCAACTGGGAGCCGGAGGCCGACGAGCACCTCTTCGCCCGGTACCGCACCGACGACGAGCTGTCCGGGATCTACCAGGACATCCTGCTGACCAAGGCGTCGGACGAGACGGTCCACAAGATGGGCCAGGACGGCGGCCTGGTCTCGGCGATGCTGATCTGGCTGCTCGAGGAGGGCTACATCGACGGTGCCCTCGTCAGCTACGTCGAGGGCGAGCGCTCCGACTGGAAGGCCCGTCCCGGCGTGGCCGCCACCAAGGACGAGGTCCTCGAGGCCGCCGGCAGCCGGTACACGTACTCGGCGAACACCCTCGCCATCGACGAGGCCGTCGAGCGGGGCCTGTCCAACCTCGCCCTCGTGGGCATGAGCTGCATGACATCGGTGCCGCCGGTGATGTGGCACCGCAAGATCGGCAAGGTCGCCAAGCCGATCAAGTTCGTGCTCGGCCTGCTCTGCTCGAAGACCTTCGACGACGCCATCTTCGAGGAGCTGTTCGAGACGAAGTACGGCATCCCCAAGCAGCGGATCACGAAGATGAACATCAAGGGCGTGTTCCAGCTCTGGACCGACGACGGCGGCTACCACGAGATCCCACTGAAGGAGTGCCACGCCTGGACCCGGGAGGGCTGTACCCACTGTCCCGACTTCGCCGCCGAGCACGCGGATGTGTCCACCGGCGGCATCGGCAAGGAGAACGACTGGACGCTCACCATCGTCCGCACCGATCTCGGTCGTGAGGTCATCTCCCGCATGATCAGCGCCGGCGTCATCGAGGCCCGGCCCGGCGACGAGGACCCGGGGGCCATCGCCCTCATGCACAAGCTGGCCGCCAAGTCCCGCAACCGCTGGCCCGAGTTCGCCGTCGACTTCCCCAAGGCCAAGCGCGACGTCACCTTCGCCGACCAGTAGGGACCAGCGGCAACCAGTGGGAAAATCGCTGCGAGAAGACTTCGGTATCCGAGGGCTTCTCGTCGGCAGTTTCAGTCGGCGGCCAGCTCGCGGGCCCGGACCAGCACGGCGTCGAGCATCGGCTCGGTGAGCGTGCCGGTGAAGGTGTTCTGCTGGCTGACGTGGTAGCTGGGCACGATCCACCGGGGCCGTTCGTGCTCCGGCCCGGGCACCTCCACCTCGATGCCGTGACCGAACCTCGGGCGGGGCCGCACGCCGAGGAACCGGCACGTCGCCTCGTACCCGAACTGCCCGAGCGGCACGAACACCCTGACCTCGGTGAGCAACGTCAGCTCACGCTCGAGGAACGTTGCGCAGGTGTCCCGCTCGAGCGGTGACGGCTTGTTCGCCGGCGGCGCGCACTTCACCGGCGAGGTGATCCACACGCCGTCGAGCTCGAGCCCGTCGCCGGGCCGGATCGAATGGGGCTGGTTGGCGAAGCCGGTGCGGTGCAGCGCGGCGTAGAGGAAGTCCCCGGAGCGGTCGCCGGTGAACATGCGCCCGGTCCGGTTGGCGCCGTGGGCGGCGGGTGCGAGCCCGACGATCACGACCCGTGCCGCGGGGTCACCCCACCCCGGCACCGGTCGACCCCAGTACTCCTCGTCCCGGAACGCAGCACGCTTCTCGGTCGCCACCTGCTCTCGCCAGGCCACCAGCCGGGGGCAGGCGAAGCAGCCGGCCACGTCGTCGGCCAAGGTCTGGAACGGATCCATCACCGATAGCGTGGCCCATTGCATGGCCGCGACCCGCACGCCCGAGACCTCGGCGACAAGGTCCAAGAAGAGCGACAGCGCCCCGAAGCCCACGATGGTGCTGCTGGTCCGGCACGGTCGCACCCCCACCACCGGCAGCGTGCTGCCCGGCCGGGCCAAGGGGTTGCACCTCGCCGACGACGGTCGGGCCCAGGCCGAGGCCGTCGCCCAGCGGATCAAGGCCCTGCACGACGCCCGCACGGCCGCCGAGGGCGGCGTCGGCATCACCGCCATCTACGCCTCGCCCATGGAACGCACCCAAGAGACCGCCGCCCCCATCGCCAAGGCGCTCGGTCTGCGGACCCGCACCCGCGCCGGGCTGGTCGAGTGCGACTTCGGCCAGTGGACCGGCAAGAAGCTCGCCGAGCTCTACAAGCTCCCCGAGTGGCAGACCGTGCAGCGCCATCCGTCGGGGTTCCGCTTCCCGAAGGGTGAGTCGTTCAGCGAGATGCAGACCCGCATGGTCGACGCCGTCAACGACCTCGTCACCGCCCACCCCGGCGAGATCGTCATCGCGGTGTCCCACGCCGACACGATCAAGGCCGCCGTCGCCTCGGCGCTCGGCACGCCGCTCGACCTGTTCCAGCGCATCGTCATCGGGCAGTGCTCGGTGTCGGCGATCCTGTACGGGTCCCAGGGCCCCACCGTCCTCGCCGTGAACCACACCGGCGACCTCGTCTCCCTCGTCCCGTCGTGAGGAGCGCGGCATGAGCGAGTACCTCGACCCCAACGCGTTCACGGCCGGTGCCATCGGCCCGCCCGGGCAGCGCGTCTTCTACCTCCAGGCCTGCGACGACTCCTCGGTGAGCTCTGTCCGCCTGGAGAAGCAGCAGGTGAGCGCGTTGGCCGAGTACCTCGCGGGCATGCTCCACGACCTGCCGGCGCCGAGCGACGTGCCGGCCGCACCAGAGCTCGCCGAGCCGGTCCAGGCCGAGTGGACGGTGGGCAACATCGGGGTGGCGTACGACAACGACCTCGACCGCATCATCATCGTGGCCGAGGAGCTGGTCCCCGAGGACGAGCCCGACGGCCACACCCTGCGGGTCGTCATCAGCCGATCCCAGGTCCGGGCCTTCATCGAGCGTGCCGGGGAGCTGCTCGCCGGTGGCCGCCCGCCGTGCCGGATCTGCGGCGCGCCCATGGACCCCGAGGGACACGCCTGTCCCCGGTCCAACTGATCCGCTCGCGATCTCGAGCCCCCACGCGCCAGGATCGTTCCGATGCAGGACCCCGTGCGTGCCGTCCTCGAGGCGGGTGAGATCGAGATCGAGGGCCGGATGCCGTGGTCGTCGAACGGCACCTTCCTCGTCACGGTCACCCACGAGGACCAATGGCTGCGGGCCATCTACAAGCCCCGGCGAGGCGAGCGCCCGCTGTGGGACTTCCCGAGCGGCCTCGACCGCCGCGAGGTGGCGGCGCACGAGCTGAGCGAGGCCCTGGGCTGGGGTCTGGTTCCCCACACCGTGCTCCGCGACGGCCCGCTCGGGCCAGGGTCGGTGCAGCGCTTCGTCGAGGCGGACTTCGAGCAGCACTACTTCACGCTCTACGAGGCGGGCCGGCACCACGACCGCATGCGGGCCATGTGCGCCTTCGACATCGTGGCCAACAACACCGACCGCAAGAGCGGCCACTGCCTCGTGTCCGTGGGCGACGAGCTGTTCGGCATCGACCACGGCCTGTGCTTCCACGAGGACTTCAAGCTGCGCACGGTCATCTGGGAGTTCGCCGGCGAGCCCATGCCCGACGGTGTGATCGAGGACCTGGCCCGCCTCCGGGCCTGCGGCCTCCCGGAGTCGCTGCGCGCTTTGCTCGAGTCGCACGAGCAGGAGGCGGTGCTCGACCGCATCGACCTGCTCCTGCGCCTGGAGCACTTCCCGCTCGACGAGACCGGCCACCGCTACCCGTGGCCGCTCGTCTGAGCACCCCCTCCCGGAACTGGCAGTGCTCCGGTAGCACTGCCGCCCGCACGAGCAGCGCTCCCCCCGGAACTGGCAGTGCTCCGGTAGCGGGCGTCAGCGCTCGCGGTCCTCGATGCGACTCGGTGCGCCCGCCTCGGCGTCGCTCGTCGACAGCTCGGCCATCCGCACCGGGCGGTCGGCGATCCACTGCTCGAAGGCGGTCACGGGCATCGGCCGGCTGAGCAGGTAACCCTGGATGCGGTCGGCGCCGAGCTCGGCCAGCCGGCGGCGCACCTCCACCGTCTCCACCCCTTCGACGACCACGGTGAGTCCCAGGTGGTGGCCGAGGTCGACCATCGAGCGCACGATCGCCTCGTCGCTCTGGCTGGTCGTGAGGTCGAACACGAACGACTTGTCGATCTTGATCTCCGACACCGGCAGCTTCCGCAGGTGGGCCAGCGACGAGTAACCCGTGCCGAAGTCGTCGATGGAGAGCGACACGCCGAGGTCGTGGATGGCCGCGAGCGTGCTCATGGCACCTTCGGCCTCGGTCATGATGCTGGACTCGGTGAGCTCGAGGGTCAGCGCCGCCGCATCGAGGCCGGTGTCATCGAGAATGCCGGCGACCAGCTCGGCGAAGGCGGCGTTGGCGAGGTTCCGAGCTGACAGGTTGACCGAGACGTCGAGGTCCCACCCCTGCTGTCGCCAGCCGGCGCACGTCCGGGCGGCCACCGACAGCACGTGCTCCGTCAGTGCGTCGATGGCGCCGGTGTACTCGGCCGCGGCGATGAACTGGTCGGGGCGCAGCTCCCCGAGACGCGGGTGGCGCCAGCGGACGAGCGCCTCTGCGCCGGTCACCAGGCCGCTGTCGATGTCGACCTGGGGTTGGAAGTGCACCTGCAGCTCGCCGGCGGGGATGGCGTCGCGCAGGTCGGCGGCGATCGCCAGGCGCTGCGGGTCGTAGGGATCACGATCGGCCGCCCATGTGGTGACCTTCGTGCCCTCCACCCGGGACCGGCTGGCGGCCAGGCTCGCCCGCCGGAGGAGGATCTCGGTCTCGCGACCGTGGTCGGGGGTGAGGACGATGCCGATGCCGGCGGTGATGGCCAGCGCCACGTCGGCGCACAGCACGGGAGCGTCGAAGGCACCGATGACCTGCTCGGCCACGGCCTGCGCCTCGTCGTTGCCGCCCCGCACCACGACGGTGAACTCGTCCGTGGCCGTCTTGGCGCACCAGCCGTCTTCGGCCAGCGGGTCGAGCCGGGCCGCCGCCTGCTGCAGCAGCTCGTCGCCCATCGCCCGACCGAGCGTCTCGTTCACCTCGCGCAGGGAGTCGATGCGGATCGTCAGGATCGCCAGGCGGGTACCCGCAACCAGCGGCAGCTGCAGCGACTCTGCCAACCCACGGGAGTTCTGCAGGTCGGTGACCTCATCGTGCAGGGCCTGGCGGGCGCGGAGGGTCGCCTCCTCCCTTAGCTCGTTCACTAGCGCGGCGTTCTGCATCGCAGATGCCGCATGACCGGCAGCTGTCTCGAGAAGCTGCCGGTCTTCGTGGTCGAACCCTCGTGCCTCGGACAAGCGGCCGTCGACCAAGGCAATCCCCGTCGAGTTAGGAAGTCGGACAGCAATCCGCTGGGCACCTCGACTAAGCCTGGGGTCGATCTTGGTCCTGAGCAACGCACGGGGCGGAGGCTCCCTCAGTGGCGCCGACGCCTCGAACTCGATCCGAAGCGCCGCGTGTGCTCCGTCGCTGCGCTGGACCACACCGTTCACACACTCGTAGACCGCACCACCCTCTCCAGTCGCCACTGAGAGGGCAACGCGCTCAGCGTTCAGCAGCTCGGCAAGCCGGAGGGCGATGTCACGCCCGAGATCTGACGCACTGCCATCCTCGAGTGAGTTAGTGAAGGCATTGAGTCGAGCGAGGGCTTGGTGACGTTCTTTGATGCTGAGATACGAGATGAAGAAGTAACCGAAGGCCGTACCGATACCGAGCAGGAGGATCCATGCACGGCCATCGCGCCAAAGGACCGCCGCCGCGCCCAGCGCCACCGCACACTCTGCGACGGCCGCTGAACCCGCCACGGCCAGCACGGTCAGAGCGGATCGCATGGTGACGGGGGCGCCGGCGAGCCGCATCACCGTGGAGACGCAACCCCACGTGACCAAGTGCGTCGCGGCAATCGCAATCGCTGCGGCGAGCCAGCCGTGTGGGTCGATCGGATTCGCGGAGCCCAGAACCCAGTAGTAGAGGGTCAGAGCGACCCCCACCTCGAGCGAGAACAACCCTGCGTTGAACGCCGCCTTCACGGGAGGCGGGCGCCGCACAACTGCGATCCCGAGTACCCCCCCGACGATCCGCCCCAGCACCAGACTGAACGGGTCGGCGAAGATCAGTCCGGTCGTGAGGACGAGTTCCACGCAGATCTCGTCATTCGTGAGGTCACCACCTGCGACCTCACGTACGCGTGTCTGGACGGCTGCGGCCCAGGTTGCGGCATTCGGCAAGGTGGCACCGAGGCGGGCGCCCTCCCGTACTGCGTTCTCCGCAGAGTTCTTGCGGCTCAGCGAAAGACCACCGGTGAGCATCCCAAGCAACAACGCGAAGATGAGCGGTGCAAGAAGTGCGAACTCGACGAGCGACGCGCCGTCATCGCTCCTCTTGCCTCGGCGTCGCTGCACACGCAGGTTGGCCATGATCTCCCGCTCCTCGCGCGCCACCCGACCACTGTGGGTGACAGTCGAACGCGAGGGTACCTCTGAGCAGGGCGCGTTGATAGGGCGGAACCGGAGATGGGCCGGAAGCCCCAGTCCGAGTGGACCACTCCGTCGAGGTTGTCAACGCCGCACTCAACTTTTATGCTGGCGATGCGCAACCGGCCTGGAACCGAGGGTCGGCGCCACTTCCCTGACCCAAACCGCAGTCCCGTTCCAGTGGAGGAACCCCATGCCCAAGGCCGTCGGCATCGATCTCGGCACCACCAACTCCGTCGTCTCGGTCCTCGAGGCCGGCGACCCCGTCGTCATCCCCAACAGCGAGGGCGCTCGCACCACCCCGTCCGTCGTGGCCTTCTCCAAGGGCGGCGAGGTCCTGGTGGGCGAGGTCGCCAAGCGCCAGGCGATCACCAACCCCGATCGCACGATCCGGTCCGTCAAGCGCCACATCGGCACGAACTGGACCATCAAGATCGACGACAAGGACTACACGTCCCAGGAGATCTCGGCCCGCACGCTGATGAAGCTGAAGCGTGACGCCGAGGCCTACCTGGGCGACACCGTCACCCAGGCCGTCATCACCGTGCCGGCCTACTTCGACGACGCCCAGCGCACCGCCACCAAGGAAGCCGGCCAGATCGCCGGGCTCGAGGTCCTGCGCATCATCAACGAGCCCACCGCGGCCGCCCTGGCCTACGGGCTCGACAAGGAGGGCGAGGCCGACCAGACCGTGCTCGTCTTCGACCTCGGCGGCGGCACCTTCGACGTGTCGGTCCTCGAGATCGGCGACGGCGTGTTCGAGGTCAAGTCCACCCACGGCGACACCAACCTCGGTGGCGACGACTGGGACCAGAAGATCATCGACTGGCTGGTCGCCCAGTTCAAGGCCGCCCACGGCGTCGACCTGAGCAAGGACAACATGGCCGAGCAGCGTCTCAAGGAGGCCGCCGAGAAGGCCAAGATCGAGCTGTCCCAGGTCCAGCAGACCCAGATCAACCTGCCGTTCATCACCGCCACGCAGGACGGCCCGCTCCACCTCGACGAGCAGCTCACCCGGGCCAAGTTCCAGGAGCTCACCCAGGATCTGCTCGACCGCTGCAAGGCGCCGTTCGAGCAGGCCATCAGCGACGCCGGCCTGTCCAAGGGCGACATCGACCACGTGATCCTCGTCGGCGGTTCCACCCGCATGCCGGCGGTGACCGATCTGGTCAAGGAGTTCACCGGCAAGGACCCGAACAAGTCGGTCAACCCCGACGAGGTCGTGGCCATCGGCGCCGCCGTCCAGGCCGGCGTGCTCAAGGGCGACGTCAAGGACGTGCTCCTGCTCGACGTCACGCCGCTGTCTCTCGGCATCGAGACCAAGGGCGGCGTGATGACCCGCCTCATCGAGCGCAACACCACCATCCCCACCAAGCGCACCGAGGTGTTCACCACCGCCGAGGACATGCAGCCGTCGGTGGAGATCCACGTGCTGCAGGGCGAGCGCGAGATGGCGTCGTTCAACAAGACGCTCGGCAAGTTCCAGCTCGTCGACCTGCCCCCCGCCCCCCGTGGCGTGCCCCAGATCGAGGTCACCTTCGACATCGACGCCAACGGCATCGTCCACGTGTCGGCCAAGGACCGGGCCACCGACAAGACCCAGTCCATGACCATCACCGGGCAGAGCTCGCTGGCCAAGGACGACATCGAGCGCATGGTCAAGGACGCCGAGGCCCACGCCGAGGAGGACGCCCGCCGCCGTGAGGAGGCCGAGGCCCGCAACCAGGGCGACACGCTCGTGTACCAGACCGAGAAGCTGCTCAAGGACCAGGGCGAGAAGCTCTCCGGCGACGAGAAGCAGAAGGTCGAGGACGCCCTCGCCTCGCTGAAGACGGCGCTCGGCGGTGACGACATCGCCGCCATCAAGGAGGCCACCGAGGCCCTCATGACGGCGTCGCAGGAGTTCACCCAGAAGCTCTACGAGTCGGCCGCCCAGTCCGAGGGTGCCGCCGGCGCCGCCGGTGGTGCGGGTGCCTCGTCGGCGGACGACGACGAGGTCGTCGACGCCGAGATCGTCGACGAGTGATCGACGTGGCCGACGACGACCTCACCCCGGTGACCGACGTCGACGACCCCGCCCACGTGTCCGAGGCGCTGGCCTCGGACGCGGCGGAGGTCGCCGACCAGGTCGACTCCCACCCGGACGCCGACCACCACCTCGCCGACGAGCCGGCCGACTTCACGCCGGAGCAGATCGACGCCCTGGTGGCCGAGCGCGACGAGTTCCTCGACGCGTACCGGCGCACGGCAGCCGACTTCGACAACTACCGCAAGCAGTCCCAGAAGCGGCTGACCGACGAGGTCGCCCGCAGCCAGGGCGGCTTCGTCGAGCGGATGCTGCCCGTCCTCGATGCCATCGAGGCGGCGCAGGCCCACGCCGGGCCGGACGACACGGGCGTCGAGGCGGTGTCCAAGGCGCTGTTCGGGTTCCTCGAGAAGGAGGGCCTCGAGCGGGTCGCCCCGGCCGGCGAGCCCTTCGACCCCAACCTGGCCGAGGCCGTCATGCACGAGCCCGGCGAGGGTGAGCCCACCGTCACCGAGGTGCTGCGCACCGGCTACCTGTGGCAGGGCCGGGTCATCCGGCCCGCCATGGTGAAGGTCGCCGGCTGACGCAGCTCCACCTGGTCCAATGAGCGCACAACCGAGGAGGTGAGTCGTGGCGCCCCAGCGTGAATGGTTCGAGAAGGACTACTACAAGGTGCTCGGGGTGTCCGACTCCGCCACCAAGGCCGAGATCACCAAGGCGTACCGCAAGCTCGCCCGTGACAGCCACCCGGACAAGCATCCCGGCGACGCCGCGGCCGAGGAGCGCTTCAAGGCGATCGCGGCGGCCTACGACGTGCTCGGCGACGACGCCAAGCGCAAGGAGTACGACGACGTCCGCCGGATGGGCCCCCTCGGGGGCATGGGCGGCGGCGGCATGGGCGGCCAGCCCGGCGGCTTCCGCTTCGAAGACGTCGGCGACCTCGGCGACCTGTTCGGCGGCCTCTTCAACCGGGGTCGAGGCGCCGCCGGTGGTGCCGGCCGGCCGCGCCGGGGGACCGGCCCTCAGCGGGGCGCCGACCTCCAGGCCGAGCTGCACCTCTCCTTCGAGGACGCGGTCACCGGCGTCACCACCGCGGTCCACCTGACCTCCGAGGCGGCGTGCTCCCGCTGCGGCGGCAACGGCGCCGAGCCCGGCACGTCACCGCTGGTGTGCACGAACTGCGGCGGGCGGGGCGTGCTCGACGACAACCAGGGGTTCTTCTCCTTCTCGCAGCCCTGTCCCACCTGTCAGGGCCGGGGCACCATCGTCGAGACGCCCTGCAGCAACTGCCGGGGCAGCGGCGTGGAGCACCGGCCCCGAGAGGTGAAGGTCCGGGTCCCCGCCGGCGTGCAGGATGGCCAGCGCATCCGGCTCAAGGGCCGGGGGGCGCCGGGTCGCAACGGCGGACCCACCGGCGACCTCCACGTCATCGTGCACGTCGCCCCCCACCGCCTGTTCGGCCGCTCCGGCGACGACCTCACCCTCACCGTGCCCGTCACCTACGCCGAGGCCGCCCTCGGCGCCGACATCGAGGTGCCCACGCTGGACGAGCCGGTGAAGATCCGCGTGCCCGCCGGCACCAAGTCGGGCAAGGTGTTCCGGGTGGCCGGCAAGGGGGTGGCCCGCAACGGCAAGACCGGTTCGCTGCTCGTGACCATCGAGGTCGCCGTACCGGCGAACCTCTCCAAGGAGGAGCGCAAGGCCATCGAGACGCTGGCCTCGCTCGAGACCGAATCGCCCCGCAAGCACCTGGGCGTCTGACCGGGAGGAGGACCATGTCGATCGAACCGCAACCGCAGGGCCGCTTCCACGCACGGGCCGTCTACGTCATCTCCGTGGCGGCCGAGCTGGCCGGCGTCCACCCCCAGACGCTGCGCATCTACGAGCGCAAGGGCCTGGTCGACCCGGCTCGCACCAGCGGCGGCAGCCGCCGGTACTCCGACGCCGACATCGAACAGCTCCGCCGCATCTCCGAGCTCACCGACGAGGGCCTCAACCTCGCCGGCGTGAAGAAGGTGCTGGCGCTCGAGGCCGAGCTGGAGGCCCTCCGGGAGGAGCTGGCCGAGGCCCGTCGGGCCGTGGGGGAGGCCGTCGAGTCGACGCACCGCCAGTACCGGCGTGACCTCGTGCCGTTGCACCAGGAGCTGACGATCTTCGGGCGCATCGACCTCCCCGAGCGGTGAAGCACCAGAGTTGAGTGGGGTGTTGTCAGGTTTCCTGAGCGGGAGTAGACTGCGGGCATGGCGTTGGACCCGAACAAGTGGACTCTGAAGACCCAGGAAGCGTTCTCTGCCGCCGTCGAGCAGGCCAAGTCGCTGAACAACCCCGAGGTGACGGCTGATCATCTCCTGGCCGCCCTGTTGCGCCAGACCGACGGCGGCATCGCGCTGCCGATCCTGGAGAAGGTCGGCGTCGACCACCGCGCCGTGCGGAACGCGGCGGACGAGGCCGTGGCCAAGCTGCCCAAGGCCTACGGCGGCTCCGATCCCCGCCTGTCCCGTGAGCTGTCCTCCGTCATGTCGACGGCCGAGGCGGCCAAGACCGAGCTGGGCGACGAGTACCTCTCCGTCGAGCACCTGCTGCTCGGGCTGACCGAGAAGCTGGGCGTCTCCAAGGACGAGCTGCTCGGCGGCATGCGTGAGGTCCGCGGGTCGCATCGGGTCACCAGCCAGAACCCCGAGGACCAGTACCAGGCGCTGGAGAAGTACGGCCGCGACCTCACCGCGGCGGCCCGCGCCGGCAAGCTCGACCCGGTCATCGGCCGTGACGAGGAGATCCGCCGGGTCATCCAGGTGCTGTCCCGCCGGACCAAGAACAACCCGGTGCTGATCGGCGAGCCGGGCGTGGGCAAGACCGCCATCGTCGAGGGCCTGGCCCGCCGGGTGGTCGAGGGCGACGTGCCCGAGACGCTGAAGGACAAGAAGGTCGTCAGCCTCGACGTGTCGGCCATGGTCGCCGGCGCGAAGTACCGGGGCGAGTTCGAGGAGCGGC
This sequence comes from Acidimicrobiia bacterium, assembly GCA_046570205.1. Taxonomy (GTDB): domain Bacteria; phylum Actinomycetota; class Acidimicrobiia; order Acidimicrobiales; family Salinilacustritrichaceae; genus Salinilacustrithrix. The sequence goes on along the minus strand of JBKHVG010000027.1, from coordinate 56 downwards.
TGAAGGCCGTCCTCAAGGAGATCACCGACTCCGAGGGTCAGGTCATCACCTTCATC